>JBBQWO010000015.1:0-94919 GCA_038210535.1 Fimbriimonadales bacterium
CTCAGAGGCACCGAGAAGGTTGGATGGGAGTTCCACCTGTACTGCCTTGCCTATAACCTCAGAAGAATGGCTCTAGCATAGGCGAAACGGTCCAAACAGGACCTCAGCCGGGTGCCAAACGGTGCAAGAGGCGGTCTTCAGGGCCAAAACCGACTCTCCGACGAGCAACCGATTCCACAAACCCACCAATCCCTTGACCCAAAACCTCACTCACTGCCAGAATTCGGCCTTGGTAAACACGCTCCTAGAGGTCACCTGAAGACCGAAGGCATCCCACTTCTTCAAGCTAGTTACCACGTTAACCGAGTCTGTCTGGCGAATCGCGCTGCCGAGCCGGTCCATGTGCTGGAACTTGCTCGTCGTGCCCGTGCGGGTGGATGCCAGGGGTGTAAGTCGTGGAGCCATCCGCTAGCACCGGGGCAGTTACTCCAACGCCATCGCGCCGGAACGTGTTCGTTCCATTGCTGTCGGTTTTGCCAACCCTGGTGTCGAGGCCGTTATAGGTGAAGCTGTTCGTGGTGCTGCTCGGATAGGTGATCCCGCTCACGCGGCCTTCATAGTCATACGCGAGCGTAGTCGTTCCCGCGCTCGTCGCCACAGAAGTGGTGCGTCCCGACGTGTCATATCCGTAGCTCTCCCCTACACTTTCCGCCCAAGATTGGAGAGACATTGTGGTGAACAATTGATCCTCCCATGCAAGGGCGTCCCACATGTAGTCCCATTCTTCCAGGGATTGGTTCGCCCGTGGCTCCCCTAATCTCACTTTGTCAATTTGCAAACTAATCGCCTCTACCAACTTGGATTGAAGGGCACCTGCCGCAGCTGATGAAAGCTCGGGAAGTCCACTTAGTAGTCGGTGGATATTGGCTGCATTATAGGCCCAGAAGTTCCGCGTCTTCGTCGTCGAGCCACCGAGCCCTCCCGAACCGATTAAGGCCCGTCCTAGCATCCTTACCGGTTCGTCAATTGCATCAAGCCGTTTTATGACATGCCTTCACGGCTCGCGACCAAGCTGGCGATTGCGCGCTGCTCTGGTCCGCCGTATGCTACACGATGGATGTCCTCCCTTCTAACGACATGGTATCCCTCGTCGACGCCAGTCGAAGAGTAGACCTGAACCCCTAAGGTGGTGTCGTCTAGCTCCACGATATACCCATGGTAAGATATCTCGTTCCGGTGCATCAGGGATACAAAGACTTTTCGGTCTCGTGCCAAAGAAAGGACCTCCTCCATGTCATCAGCAAGGAGGGCACCCGGCCATTGAGCGAGATGCTCCACCATCATGCCCGAAACCGCATCCAGGTAGTCTCCGCCGGAGACAACAAGAAACAGGTTGTCCAAGTAGCCTGCCTGAAACTCGTCTGTTCGGCCGAGGTCGTCTACGGTCGCTACAATGTAGATCTCACTTGAAAGCGCGAGCACGCAGCCAACCGTGAACTTCTCAGGATCCGACTCACGAGAGTACAACCCCACGAGCGCCTTCTCGTCAAGGCTGCGGCTTAAGGTTTGACCAATCAACTTGCTCTTCAGTTCCATTTGCGAGTCTCCGGATCGTACCCGCCCCCTCTCATGGGAGGATCCTTTGGACCGTGACCTGCGTGCAGATAGGAGCCATCATGCGACTACAGGCTGATGGAGGGTTCATTCGTGCGCTATTCTAAGAGTAAGCCCTATGTTGCTCTTGATCGCCTCGCTTTTTGTTGCCCAAGTGACTCCGGCCAAATGGTACGGGCCCGTGACGGTCTCGTTCAATACCGTTGTTGTCGGCAACCCCTATGACCCCGAGCAGAATAACTTGGTGGTCAAGTTTATGCCTGACAAGGGGCCGATTGAGGAGCGGCTGGCTTATGTGGATCTTGACGGCACGGTTTGTGCGACGCTCGTGACGCAGAACCCGGCGCGGTTCCGGGCCGTGCTTTTCCGCAATGGCAAGCAGATGCTTTCGGAACCTGAGGGTGGGTTGGTGAGTGTGAACAAGCCTTTGCCCAGAGGATTTATCAGGCGAAATCCCGCAGCGAACAACCGATTCAAATGGGACAATGGCGAGCCCTATTATCCGCTGGGCTTCAACTTAGGTTGGCAGAACGGAGACATTCTCCCGCTTGCCGAGCAGATTGCCAAGATGAGCGCGAACGGGGTGAATTGGACGCGCATTTGGTCGAGCAACTGGGACAATAAGAACCCCTGGTGGTCCAATGGCGAGCCCGCGGCGGGCAAAGAGGAGCTCTGGCCCAAGGCACTCGTGATCTGGGAGAACCTTGCCCAGACGTGTGACCTCATGAACGTGCCTTTTCAAATGGTGCTGTTCAACCATGGCTCGTTTAGCAGCACGGTCAATCCCAACTGGCCTGATCATCCTTTCAATGCGGCGAAGGGAGGGTTCCTGAAGGATGCGGCCGACTTCTTCACGGACAAAGAAGCGAAGCGGCGGGCGAAAATGTGGTTGCGCTACGCCGTCGCCCGATACGGCCATTCGCAGAGCCTGATGGCCTGGGAGCTATTCAACGAGGTTGAGTGGGTGGATGCGCGGTATGCCAACCGATGGCCAGACATCGAGGCCTGGCACAAGGAGATGGCCGACTACCTGCGCTCGATCGACCCGTACAAGCATCTCGTGACGACCAGCTCGGCAATGGATAGACCTGCGCTTTGGACGTCCATGGACTATGTTCAGCCTCACACTTATCCGTCCAACGTTACGGCGGCAATCGGTGGGTTCGAGATGCCCAAGGATAAGCCGGGGTTCTTCGGCGAATTCGGCCCACCGGACCAGTCTGACGCGGCATTAGCTCGCGGGGTTAAGGATGGCATCTATGCGGGAATGCTTAACAACCACGCCGGGGCTGCGGCCTATTGGTATTGGGATCTCGTGGAGAAGCGTGATCTGTATCCCATCTACAAGACGGCGGCCCTGGTGTTGCAGGAAAGTGGGCTGGCTACGAGACCGCTTGCGCGTCCCACTTCGCTGAGCGTGTCGACTCCCGGCACGGCTTCACTTAGCTTCGGCCCGGGGCGAGGATGGGAGAAGGCGGAGAAGATGTCGTTCGAGCTTCCTCGGGATGCGAATGCGACGGAGTTAGCGAAGCTGCCCGCCTTCTTGCAAAGCACGACCGGCAATAACAGGGCGCTCTTTCCAGACCCATTGACATTCAAGTTTACTGCTGCCAAGCCAGGCATCTTTCGGCTGCGAATCCAGCAGATATCGAAAGGCGGAGCCGCGGTCAAGGTGTTTGTCAACGATCAGGAAGCAGCGAGTAAGACCTGGCCAGGAGCGGAGAAGGAAACGAATGTTCAGGACGTGCTTGAGGCGGCCTTCGGCGCTGGAGCGAGCGTGATTCGTGTCGAGAACAGCGGTCCTGATTGGGCCAATATGCAGTCATTCGAGTTCACAGACCTTGCGCCACAGGTCTCTGCGATGGCACTTGGCGAGACGGACTGGATGATGGTGCGACTTACCCGTGCAGGTGGCGTGGAGCCGCTACCAACTGCGACTCTAGGGGGAGTTTCGTTGATGGATGGCGCTTATGATCTCACCGTGGTCGACCTGGAAAAGGGGGAGATGGTTAAGTCAACCGCCTCTGTCGTTTCTGGAACGCTGAAGGACCAGAAACTGACCTCGCCCGACGCGATTCTGATTTTCAAGCGAAGGCCGTAGGCTATACGGCTGCGTACGCTGCAAAGCCGGTGGAGGCATGGAGTACGTCGATCTTTGCAAATCCGACTTTCCGTAGAAGGTCGAGTTGAAAGGTGAGTGAACTCGGGGTGTCTTCTTTCTCGATGTAGGCAAAGACGTGGTCACGGTAGGCAGCGTCTTTGATTCCCATCAAATAGTCGCCATACCGCTGCTTCTGTTGATGCCGAATCGCCCGTATTTCGGCGTCTACCATGTCGTAGACCCACAGGCTTGCACCGGTCTGCTGCAGGCTCGTAAAGACCGATTCCCACTCTTCTGGCGTGCGGAGGTGATGGAGGACGGCTGCGGCGAGAATGATATCGGGTGTCCCTAGATCGGCATCTCGGACGTCTTCTTGAAGGGTTGTAATCTCCCCGGTAAAGCCCGTCTCGAGGATTCGTTCGGCTGCCCGCTCGAGCATTGGCTTGCTGATGTCGACGAATCGAATTCGCATTGGCGGCGTTGCCAGCTTCGCCAGGAGTTGAAGGGTGAAGTTTCCGGCTCCGCAACCTATGTCGAGAATCTCGGCAGGGTTCGGATGGGTCGTCGCGGCGGCATCGGTTAAAAGGTCGAGGCACAGCTTTGAATCGACAGCGGATACCTGGGCAACGGACAGGTCTGAGAATCGCTCGACATCGTTATCAAATCGAGTCCGAATCTCTTCGACGGTTGACTTGTTCATGCTCTGGAAGCTACCCCGCTACGGTGCGAGCATCATTGCGCGCTTTAACCAACCATCGGGAGAAGCACCCGTTCGGTTGTGGGGGTTGCGAGGGCCGGCTCGACCCACTTTCCGTCCGCCTTTAGGATGTCGATCAACTCTTCCACCCCGCGTTCCTGTGGGATACCGTTCTTAACGATTTCTCGCTTGCGGTAGAGGGTGATCTTTCCGCCGGCTGCGCCTACGTAGCCGTAGTCGGCGTCCGCCATTTCTCCAGGGCCGTTTACGATGCAGCCCATGACGGCAATGTCGAGTCCCACGAGGTGCTTCGTGGCGTCTCGGACTTGGCGAAGAACCGTTGGGAGATCGAATTTGGTTCGGCCGCAGCTTGGGCAGGCGATGTATTCGACTTTAGTCTTTCTAAGCCCCACGGATTGGAGGATGTCATAGCAGACGGGGATTTCCGCCTTGGGGTCTTCGGAGAGTGAGACTCGGATGGTGTCGCCGATGCCTTCCATAAGCAGCGTGGCAATGCCGGCGGTTGACTTGATGCGGGCATATTCCCCGTCTCCTGCTTCGGTCACTCCGAGGTGCAGGGGATATGCCATCCCTTCTTCGTTCATCCGCTGGACCATCAGTCGGTTGGCGGCAACGACGACCTGTACGCGAGAAGCTTTGCAAGAAATGTTGAGGTTCGTGTAGCCGTACTTTTCGCAGATTCGCAGATATTCGAGCGCGCTTTGCACCATGCCTTCAGGGGTGTCACCGTAGGTAACGAGCATCCGCTCTGAGAGCGAGCCGTGATTGACTCCGACCCGCATGGCGCACCCGTGGTGCTTGCAGGCTTCGACGACCGGAACGAAGCTGTCCTCGATCGCAAGCCGCTCGTCGAGGTGGTCCCGCTCGGTGTATTCGAGGGCATTGCGATGCTTGCGAAACACGAAGAGGCCGGGATTAACTCTGACTTCGTCGACGTGCTTGGCTGCTTCTATGGCGATCGCGGTTCCCTGGTGATGCACGTCGGCGGTCAGGGGCACGTAGCGATAGCGTTCCGAAACTTTGGCGCGGATTGCTTCCAGGCATTCGGCTTCGCCTAGGGAGGGAGTGGTTACACGAACGAGTTCGCAGCCCTCGCGGTGCAGCCCAATGATCTGCTCGACGCAGGCGTCCACATTGCGAGTTTCCTCGGTGATCATGGATTGGACCATGACGGGATGGCTGGAGCCGATGGTGAGCTGGCCAATTCGACAAGGAGTGGTTTGTCGCCGAGGATAGGTGATGTCGAGACTCATGCGATACACGCTTCTACGTTCATATTGTGACAGGGTGTGGCACGTAGGTTCAGAGTGATCTCCACGCGCGTTCCACAAATGCGAGGTTTTGGGATTGACGCTCGGGCCGGATCTGGCACCCCTTCAGGGTGCGTGTTTTTGGTGGCAGGTACCACGGGTCTTCGACCAAGCGGCTAAGCTCTGCGACCTCTTTGAGATCGGGGTCCGGGCTGATTGAGGCGGTTCGTGATTTGACTGGGTGTAACACGCTGCATGACGGGGTCTTCGGGCCGGGGCTTACAGATCGACTTCTCAGAGGTCGGTATCCGGGAATAGCTCGAAGGGTCGGATGAAGGTACGGATCTCCTTGCGTACTACAACTTCGCCTTTGACCTTGCGCGACACGGGCCTTTTTAGAGGTCCACGTGGGGCTGTTGGCGCGGGGGAAAACTTCGGGGGCGGGGGTGCAGTCTTAGGAGCGTCCTACGGGACAGGCAACAAATATGAATAATGCGACTAACAACCCTGGCGGTCAGGTGAACGTTTCTTCTATCGAGCGAAACGGAGTGAATTACGTGCCTCTCGCGACGATCGTTCAACAACTCGGGGGAACGATCTCCTGGGATAACGATGCCAAAAAGGCCAGCTTAAGCGTTCGTGGACGAACCGCGGAAGTGGATCTCGTCGACCAGTTTGTGACCGTTGACGGGCAAGAGCGCACGCTGACGTCGGTTCCTTTTGTCGAGGAAGGAAGGCTCTATGTGACGCCTGATTTTCTGGACGAACTCGGGCTCACGCACACTTAAGAGATTCTCAACGTTAAAGGGGTGAGATTCACTCACCCCTTTAGGCCCTACCGCTTCTTGCCCTTCTGGCCCTCATCAGGCCTTGCAAGCTGAATGCGTACGTTCTTGTTGCGAATCGTGGCATTCGAGAGCGCCTGGATCACACGATCGGCATCGCCTGAGGGCACTTCAACGAATGTTCCTCGGTCGAGAATGTCGATCACGCCAATGGACTTGCCGGGGATACCGGCTTCGCCAGCAATCGCGCCTACTACGTCTGCGGGACGCAAGTTGTCTTGACGCCCGATGCTGATGAAGAGACGGGTCATTCCTGCTTCGGGCTGCTCGAAGTCAGCGTCCATTGGCTGCACGGCGGCTTCAGGCGCAGCATGCTGGCTTTGCCAGAGCATGTGAAGGGCAGCGGCAGCAATCTGTGCGGCGTCGAAGTCCTCTTGTAGATCCTCGACAGTGGCCAGATGCCCATCGAATGTGCCTGCTTCAAGCGTTTCTCGCAAGGTCTGCTTGAATTGATCCCGACGCTTTGCTGAGATGTCAGCGGCAGTGGGGATGTGAGCAGGCTTGATTTTGGAGCCGATTACGCGCTCGATGACTTCAAGCTGTCGGCGCTGCTTACCTTCGACCAGTGTAATTGCATCGCCGGTGCGGCCCGCGCGGCCGGTGCGGCCGATCCGGTGGATGTATTGCTCGACATCCCAGGGGATATCGTAGTTGATAACGTGGGTTACGGTCTCGATGTCGAGTCCGCGGGCGGCGACGTCGGTGGCGATCAAGAGGTCCGCATGGCCGTCTCGGAAGCGCCGCATCACACGGTCGCGCTCTTGCTGGCTCATGTCTCCGTGCATCGCTTCCGTGTTGTATCCGCGCAGCCTCAGTGCGTCGCTTAGGTCGCTCGTTTCTTGTCGCGTTCGGCAGAAAACGATCGTGGGTCCTGGGCTCTCCATGTCTAAGACGCGTCCCAATGCTTCGAGCTTTTTGCCTTTGGGAACCTCGTAGTACGTCTGGTTGGTCGTGGCTAACGTTCGGCGCTTGGTCTCGATGGAGACCCGCGTCGGATTGTTGAGGAAGCGCTTGGTGAGGTCGACGATGCGGGGGGGCATCGTTGCCGAGAAGCAGGCAACCTGGCGCTGCTCGGGCAGCTCGCCGAGGATCGATTCCATGTCTTCGGCAAAGCCTAACGCAAGCATTTCGTCCGCCTCGTCCAAGGTGCAGTGGATGACTTCTTTCAGCGAAAGTGAGCCTCTGCGGAGATGGTCGAGGACTCTACCAGGGGTGCCGACTACGATGTGCGCTCCCGCTCTCAGGGCGCGGAACTGACGATCGATGGGCTGGCCGCCGTAGACCGGGACGACTTTGAGCCCCGTGTGCTTTGCGAGGTCCCAGATTCCGCCGGCAACCTGAATCGCGAGTTCGCGGGTCGGGACCAGAATCAGAGCCTGAGTCGCGGGCCGAGAGCGGTTGAGCATCTCGAGAATCGGAAGGGCAAATGCAGCGGTCTTGCCGGTGCCGGTCTGGGCCTGACCAATCAAGTCGCCGCCTTGCAGCAGCACGGGAATTGCGCGAGCCTGAATAGGGGTGGGGCTCTCAAAGCCCATTTCTGCAATGGCCTTGATGATGGGTTCTGACAGGCCGAGCTCCGCGAAGGTAGGCAGATCCATCGGCACTTCGATTTCCGGCTCAACCACTACTTCAGGCTCTTGAACCTTCTTTGGTGCTTCGGCCTTCTTCTTTGGATAAGACTTCTTGGGCGCCTCAGCGGAGGCTTGAGGCTCGTCTCGCTTCTTCGCTGGATATCCTCGCTCGGCACCGTCGCCCTTCAATCCCTTTTTCGCTTTGACCCAATCTGGCAGTTCTTTGGCGGCGGCGGGTTTGGCTTTGGAGAAGGTTTTTTTAGGACTTGCGAAACCCTTTTTGGGTGACGCATCGGAGGCTTTTGAATTGTTGTTACGCATGAATACTCGACTTGACTGGAGACAGAGAACCGGCGCTTGAGGGGCGACGGTGATGGTTAGGCTGATAAAAGTTTTTACCAGCGAAAAACCTTAAGAAGTGGAGAATAGGGGGCTCGAACCCCTGACCTCTTCCATGCCATGGAAGCGCTCTCCCAGCTGAGCTAATTCCCCAAAGTTGTGCGAGAGGTATTGTACCCGGCTAGCCCAAGAAAGGAATGAATGCCCGGTTGACCGTCACCACTCCAATTCCATACGCCACCAAATAGCCTACTAGCCCGATTTGGAGGGCTCGCTCGATAAATGTTGGGGATATGGGTCGAATGTATTCGATGATCGCGAGCGGAACCAGGAAGGATGCAGTCTTGACTGCCGTAAAGGCCCACAGTCCGATCGAAACCAAGGACGCAAGCAAAGGGTTGGCTTCCTTGGCAACCCCCATGAGGATCAGCACGATCGTGAGCGCCATGTCGACGACACAGATCATCGCAAAGAGAGCCGTTTCGGGCAGGACAGGTCTGCGTAGGGCCTTTTCGACTGAGAGATGCTGCCGTCCAATGGTCATTCCTTGCCTTCCGAGTTAGGAGCGAGAACGCTCCTAACTCTTTGAACGCCTAGACGGCCGTTATTGCTCCCGAGATCTAGGATCCGTCGAGTTTTAGCAGGATGACTTCCTTGCCGCGCTGAAGCTTGACAGCGGATTCTTCGATCGTCTTCACGATGTAACCTTCGACCGTCTGACCCTTGCCAACCACGTAGGTGGTTGAACCGATCTTTATGACGGCAACTGGATCCGCGCCGGTGAGCAAGCCGTCGAGCTTGAAATCGGGTCTCGCCTGTTCGACTGCGAACTCGTTGGAGGTGAGCCGGACAGGTTGGACGGCACTGGCGGAGCTAATCTCGCGCGTCGGCCGTGGCATGTAATTGACCGGATCAGGCTGGGAGGTGACGGTCACCGTTGGCTTTGCCTTAAAGGGAGTGCCGTCTGGATCCGGCAGGATACGCCGGAACGGATTGATGAGCGTGACCGGCGATTCCGGAGGCAAGACGATCATTGAGTTTTCGTTCGAGGCGAATATGGTTTGCGGTCTCTCGCTTACCTGGGGGGACGCTTCCTGCATTTGTACAGGAAGAGCTTGAGGCGCGTTTAGTGAGTTCATTCGCACGACGACGAGTCCGAATACTCCTGCAATTCCACAGACCAACAACAGGGCTTTCGGCTTTTCAGAATCTTTCAATTTCATTTCACGACCTCGATGCTTCCGTTGCGAGCGCTGGCAACTGTCAGGGCCGACGAATCTTCCGCCGGCGGGGCGACATAACGTGAAAGGCTCAGCGACAGCAGGCATGCGCCTCGTTCGCGATTCCAGCGAATGTCCTGGAACGTGTAGAGCCGGTGCGATTTGGAAATCGCATGCAGGAACGCCCGCAGCGTTTCGTATTCTCCCGAAAGGCTGAGTTGGCTGGTCACTCGGGTCAATCCGACGAGGACGGGGTCCGCGCCTGGCTTGCTTTCATTCTCTAGTGCGGGCATATAGGTGTCCGTCTTGGAGGTCCACTTAATGATCGACGCGCCGCTTGCATTGACGTGGCGTTTGAGGCCGTCGAGGAACTTGGCCTCTTCGTTCGGGGTCACGGCTTCCGCGGCAAATCGGCTGCGGTTGCCCATGTTCAACGCCTGCTCGCGCGCTTGCTCGGCAGCCGCAAGGGCCTTTTCGGCTCCGTCCTTTTTGGCCTTGGCCTCGTCAAGTTTGAGTTGCGAGTTGCAGAGAACGATCGTGGAGATGATCACCCCGGCTGAGGGCATGATCCATCGAATGGCTCGTAAGACTTTCGGTTTCATGGCTGGTTGTTCTCCAGGGAAGCTACGCGGATATCCCCCATAGTCACGGTGGTTCCACTGAGTTGGAATCGGATACCTTGGTCGGTTGCGGCGTCTCTCCCGAAAGAGCTGACGGCAAGGCCATTAAGGACCGAGCTGCTTCGCAGGTTGTCTAGGGTGCGGAGCATAGCGGCTTCATTTGTTGCCTCTCCGTCGATTGTTACTTGCTGATCGCTGACGGCAACGCTTACGAGCCCGACCCCTTCGCTGAGATTGCTCGTCAGGTCGTCGATGATTCTTGGTAGGGGTATGCCCTCCCGTCTAAGGAGGTCGAACTGTCTCAATAGCCTAGCCTGCTCGCCCATGACCAGGTCAGCCTCGGCGCGAACTTGGCCGGCCATTTTCGTTGTGTCTGCGGCTTGCCCTTCGATGAGGCTGGTCCGGTTGCTGTACTGCGTTCCGATAAAGGCGCCGACCAAGAGAAAAGCTGCCGTTACCGCTATGGGGATCGAGAGCGCTTGAACGTGCTCCTTCAACGTTGGCGGAGCTCCAAATTTTCCAGACAGATCCACTCTTGGGGTTACCGTTGCCAGTGCATCGGAAAGGAAGAGCGATAAGCCGAATGCTGCCACGTAGCGCATCGATTCTGGAGAATCGCAAAGTTCGTAGCGAAGTTCTTTCTTCTGGAACTGCTCGCACTTGGGTCGTAGCAGCTCGACTGGCAAGCCGAGCCGCTCTTCAAAGAAGTTGTGAAGCGGCACGAGTGCCATATGATCGAGTGAGAGGACTACGCGTTCGATCAGAGCAACTTCTTCGGTCTCGCGGCCGAGGAAGTCGAGTGATCGTCGAACCTCAGTGCAGAGGTGCTCGAGGGCGTGGAGCTTGGGATAAAAGCCTGTGCCGAGCTGTTCCGCGTCCTGAGCCAGCGACTTGGAGCCGATGTCGATTCTCCGGAAGAATGCGGGCTTCCCTTGGATGAAGAAGACGAGATCCGTCGCGATTGGGCTAACGATCAGTAAGAGGTTGGGCTTCTTCGGGTCGACACTTTCTTCGAAAGCTCTTAAGACGGCGAACTGAATTGGCTCCAGAGCCAGGATGTCGAGCATTGAGCGCTCGATGGCATCCTCGTAAGTGGCCAAGATGCCCTGCTCGACCGCGATCACCGCGGCCTGCCTAAACTCCTCGCCCACTCCCGACAATTCGACGCTGCCGAAGCCTCCACCGGGGGCTTGCAGAACTCTTTGAAACTGTACTTCTGATGAGAGCAACGACCGAAACTCTTCGTCGGTGCAAGGCGGGAGCGAGAGGCTGCGGGCGGTCGTGCCCGAACCCGATAGGCCCAATACGACTTGCGCTGTATTCGCGTGGGGGGCGCGATCGACTGCCTTTTGCAGTGCGACAGCCACGATCGCCGGCTGTTGCACCACGCCATTCATCACGGCTCCGTGAGGTAGTGGCTCAAAGAATGCGGCTGTCGGCAACTGCAGCGCACCCTTTTGCCTAACTTGAACGACGCGTAGCTCGTCGTCGTGAATTTCTATTCCGGTTGTGTATCTCTCCCTTGGCATTTGTTTCTCCCTCGAATTGTTCTTGATTTACATGATGTACGGGCTATTTCGAAGTCGCACAATGGTCGGATGACTATCCGTAACGCCGTGGCGACTAACACTGATCGAAACTTCAACTGCAATGACGTTTTTCAACGTTGCGAACGTAGGCGTAAACTCCTGGAGTTCACTCACGTTGTATTTCGAAGCCCTAAAATACTTGAGGCGTAACTCACCGTCTTCTGCAAGAACGTTTTGCTTGCCTGCCACCGTGGAAACGATGCCGCCAAGTTCGTTTGAATATTTGACGACATTTCCCCTTGTGTCCGTAAAAAGTACGATTTGTAACGGTGTTCCCTCGGCGATTGCCGATCCTGGATTGACGTTGCAGCCGGACGTTAGCCGGCACGAGGAGGACCTCCGAATCGCGCCGGCAATCGTGTTGGCTGTGTCGCTGGCGGCGACTACGGTCTGAGTGATTCCTGAGACGCGGGAAAATGAATTTCTCATGCTCACCATCGCTTGGAACAAGCCTCCCATGACGACCGATGCGAGAACTGCTGCGACGAGAAGCTCGATGGTTGTGATGCCTCGATGTTTCATAGTCCACCCTTCACAAAGTCAGTACTCATCTTCAAGATCGGCTTACGCGAACTAAGCTTTGCAACGGTTACGATCAAGGTTCTTCTGGAGGTCAGGGCCAGATCGTAGTCCGTTTCTTCCTCATTGACCGCGATGTCTGTATCCCGCAGCTCAGATGTCGTGATGAACATGGCGTTTGCATTTGTGCCGTCGCAAGGTAGTCCGTTTACATCGTAGTAGGCTTCATTGCTCTGGCTCCATCCGCCGCGGCCTTCGTTGCCCCTTCGGTTATAGGTTCCTGTCCAAAGGGAATCTCCACGATCTGCCCGATAACCGCCTTTGGGCAGATTTGGAAAACCGTAAACCTTCGCCTGCTCGACTTCAGCTCGTGCGATCTGACCCGCCAGGGTGAGTTCTCGGGACTGCTGCACTCTTGTGAGGCAGAAGACCCATAGGCTCATGAGCGCACTTATACAGATACTTAAGAGTACTGTTGATACGAGCACGTCGATCAACGCATACCCACCTCGGCGGATTCTATTGCCTTTCATGGTCCTAGTCGGAATAGCACGGCTCCGCTCCGCAGTTGGACGAGTAGCCAACCCCAAGCATGGGATCGTCCACGTGATTCATAGGGACAGAAGGGAAAACCAATTTACAGAGGCCATGGAAGGCGACACGATCTGCGATCAACGATCCGTAGATGACGATCCGCTGATTAGAATTTGCCGAGCCTCCTTTGAAGTCGATCTGGGTCCCCTTCATCGAGGAGTCCACAGGCTGATTCGTTGTTGGGTTCAGTTTGCTTGTAACCGCATAGATGCACCCTGCGACGTAAAGCTCTGCGCTTGGGAACTGGGAGGTTAGCTCGACGTTGAGCACGGATCCGTCATTAGCGTAATAGAGCCTGAATGTGCTGAGGTCATTCTCGTTCGTGAGCCGAACGGGAATATTCAGATAGTTTTGCTGACTCGCGCCATTGACCCAAATTCGGACCTGCTGGTTATTGTAGTTATTTCCACTGGAGGTTGTTAAGCCTGCATTGTCGATAAGGATTTCGGTTGTTCCATCCCACTTCAAGTCGAGGCCCGTGAGGTAGTAGTCACCGGGCGGGAAGATGAGCGTCCGCTTGACGCTTAGAGGCCGCGGGTTGACTCCTAAAAAGGAGCTATCGGACAGAGTAAACGGCGGGCTCTTGGTTCCAGCTTTCTGGGTGCCACTGCTAGTCAGGCTACCGCCGACGAGCTTGAACTGGCGAATTTGATCGTTGTCGTTATGTTTGCCAAGTCGGGCCCAAGCGTCTCCTCCCTCGCTGTAACCATTATTCATGTTCACAAGGATGTTGTCCAAGATTTCGGTGACGGTGGGCATGACGAGGGGAGTGGGATAGGAGAACGTTTCATCTCCTTTGAATTGGCCACTGTCGCCATTTCGTGCGTTGTAGTTGTAAGCTCGGTCGAAGTTGATCTCCCCTGCTCCGCCTTGTACACGGCCGTTGGTTCCAACGTTGCCTTCGATGATCACATTCGAGCCGCCGGTGATACCAATCGAGGGTTGATCGCCGTTCCCAGCTGCGTGAAGGCCGAAAAGTGCAAAGCCCTTAAAAATGCTGCTCGGAGTCAATTGAATCGTCAGCTTTCGGGTGACCGTAGGGCCGGAGTCGGAGTCGGCGAAGCGTTTGCCTCCCACTTCTGCAGTGCATGTGACTTGAGCAGGTCCGTGGCCCCTCCAAGGATTTGTCGATCCGGGCTGGGTGGTGTAAACCCATACCTTACCGGGCATGCCTTCAATGTCCATCGGCTCGCCTGGGTATGGTTCGCCGGGCAGTGTCTTGTAGGAGTGGCTCTTCTGCGAGCTTCCTGCCTGCATCTGTTTGCTAATGTATTGAAGCTCACGGTTGACTCCCCCTTCTGCAAGAAGTAGAGCTGACTCGCTGTTGGCGCGAGACCAGGCTAGGGAATAGGTGGATGATACGAACATGACGGTCGAGCCCACGAATAGGGAGAGACCGAATGTCGCAAAGATTGCGGTAATGAGGGTGGCTCCCCGGCTTCGGCGGCCACCGAATGAACGAGCCTGCGGAAGCCCTAGGGACTTCCGCAGATGGTTTGACAAGGTGAGGGCGTTCATCGCTCTACTCTGTTAGTTGCCAAGCTTGATTGTCAGAGGGGTTCCGGCATTGGCACAGTTGTCGACCTTTGGAGTGATGGTCCATTTCGAACCTTCGGCGGTGAAGGTGTATCCATCTGCTCCCTCGGTTGCGCTGCATGGGTTATTGGGAACCGTGCCGCCGAGGTCAGCCATGATGTTGGTCAAGGTTGGAAGCTTGGAACCCGAATAGTTGGAGTAGCTAGCTCCACCGTTGCGGACGTAATCAGCTTGGACCGACGCAGCGATAGCTCGGGCGTTTGCGGCACCGGTTGCTAGCTTAGAGGTCTGAACCGAGCTGATGTATGAGGGTAAGGCAATAGCGGTCAGAATACCGAGAATAAGAACGACGACTAGTAGTTCGACGAGGGTGAAAGCTCTTGCTTTCTTGTTGGTTAGGACTGTTCTCCTGTTCATTTTCATGCTCTCCTGTAAGGCGAAACTCGCACGGCTGCTCACTGCTAAAATGTTGTTAATGCTGGCATCTTTGCCTGGGCCTTTAGTTTGATTCTCGAAGTGGTTGCCTGCATATGCGACTACAGCAATTCGCGTCGTGTTCGCTATTTTTGCTATAGAACTGATAATTTTTCAGCAGTCAAGTAGCTAGTAAAATTACCAGGTGACAAGCAGGTATGGGCATGTGGAGTTTGATGCAGTAGTAGGCACGGCATGATCGTGATAGCTTTCGTTTAGAGATGGCAATTTCAACAAACAAAAAGGGCCCCTTGCGATAGGTTCGCAAGGGGCCCTTTCAGGTTAGTCTTTCTCTATTTTATAACCTTAGCGAGGCTGAAGATCGGCATGTAGAGTGCGACCAGGATGAGGAGTACGAGTGTGCCGAGGATGACTGTCATGATGGGCTCCATCATGCGGGTCAGGGTTTCCACTGCGTACGAGACATCTCTTTCGTAGAAGCGATTGATCTCCTCCAGCATGTGGTCGACGTTGCCGCTGGCTTCGCCTGCCGCAAGCATGCGGGTGACCATCAAGGGAAATTCTCCTGTACGAGTGAGCTCTGCGGCCATCGACGAGCCGTCCCGGACGTTTTGTGTCGCCTGCACGACCGCATCTTCGATGCGCTTATTGCCTGCTGTGCTCGCTGAAACATAGAGCGCGGTGAGCACCGGAACACCCCCTCTTAAGCTGTTCGCCAGGGTATGAACGAAACGGGCAATGATCAGCTTTCTGAGAAGCGGCCCAAAAAGAGGTACTTTGAGAATATTGTGGTCGATGAAGCGCCGGCCGTCTTCCGTGGACTTCATATGCTTCACCCCGAACGAGATCAATGCGGCGATGACGATCATCAGCCACCAGGTCTGGGCGAGGATATCGCTCATTGCGATGAGCGCTCGTGTAGGGGCGGGCAGTTCGCCTTTGAACTGTCCATAGACCTGCGAGAAGACGGGCACAACGAGCAGCAACATGCCAGCCACACAGCCGATGGCCGCTGCGATGACGATCTTGGGATACGCCATGGCCAACTTTATTCGCTTCCTCAGAACCGCTTCTTTATCGAATTGATCCGCAATGACATCGAGAGATGCATCGAGCGTTCCAGCCGTCTCGCCGGATTCAATCAACGCCACGACGAGGGGGCTAAACAGTTTTGGATGACAGCGCATCATCTGCGATAGTGACCGACCGCCCATCACACCGCGGTTAATGTCCTCGAAGGCATTTTGGAGGGCGGGCTTGGTGGTCTGTGCCTTTACGATGTCTAGCGCTTCGGGCAGTGATAGGCCAGCATGAGTAAGCGAGGCCAACTGCCGCGTTGCGATCGTCAGGTCTTGCAGGTTTGGTTGAGCCCAGGGCGCCCAACTGTCTAGCTTGGTGCCTTCCTCGTCTTTTCCGCCGCCGCCATGCGCTTTCGTTAGGAATAGGTCGTTGGCTCGCAATAGATAGCGAAGCTCCATTTCATCCGTGGCCTCAAGAACTCCCGTGGCCGAACGCCCCAGCTGATCCTTAGCTAGATATTTGAACTCTGGCATGTTGTCTCTCCCTTACTCTTCCGATGCAAAGACGCGAAGAACCTCTTCCGGAGTGGTCGATAGGTCCAGCACCTTTCGAATGGCCGACTCTCGCATAGTCGCCATCCCTTCTTCTCTCGCTTGTCTCATGAGGTGCGAAGAGGCGTCTCCTCGGACGACCATCGCTCGCAACTCTTCGGACATCGGCGTTACTTCGAATGCCGCCGCACGTCCTCGTGTTCCACGGTCGCCGCATCTCCAGCAGCCGACCGTCTTCGCCACCTTCGGAACCACCCCATTCACAGGTGAAATCTCGAAGGCATCCATGGTTTCGTTTGACATCTCTACTTGCTGGACACAGTGTTTGCACACCTTTCGCAGCAGTCTTTGCCCCACCAGCCCCGTTACTGCCGAGCTGATGAGGTAGGGCTCGATGCCCATATTCCGCAGGCGGACTAAAGCGGAGGGGGCGTCGTTTGTGTGCAGGGTGCTCAGGACGAGGTGACCGGTAAGCGATGCCTGGACGGCAACTTCAGCCGTCTCCTTGTCGCGAATCTCACCGACCAGAATCACGTCTGGGTCTTGACGGACGAGCGTTCGCAGACCGGAAGCGAACGTGAGGCCGATTTTGGGATTGACCTGGACCTGATTCGCGCCGCGCAAGCGGTATTCCACCGGGTCCTCGATCGTGTTGATGTTGAGGCCAGGATTGCTGATCCGCTGAAGGGCTGAGTAGAGTGTGGTGGTTTTGCCCGATCCGGTGGGTCCGGTTACGAGGATCAAGCCATGGGGTGCTTTGACGAGCTTCTCAAGAATGAGCATCTGCTCGGAGTAGAGCCCCAGATCCTCGAGGTCGGGAAGGGAAGCCGACTTCTCTAGGAGCCTCAGGCAAGCCTTTTCACCATAGACGGTTGGCATGATGCTGAGCCGGATATCGAACTCCTGGCCATGCTCGTCTTTCGATCCGAAGCGCCCATCCTGGGGGCGTCTCTTTTCGGCAATGTCCAGCCCCGCCATAACCTTCATCCGCGAAATGCAAGGAGCGAGGTGGTTCACGGGCAGGGTCATCTGCTCATACAGAATGCCGTCGATGCGGTAGCGCACTCGAATGATGTCTTCGCCCGGTTCGATGTGGACGTCGCTCGCGTGAGCTGCAAAGGCTCCGGACATGATGCCATTGACAAGCCTGACGAGAGGCGCGTCGTCGGTCTGCCTCAGCAGTTCGGCCATGCTGTCGTCCAGCAATCCGCGATCATCGATCCCGATCTCTTCTAGAACGGTGCGGGTCTTCTGCTTGACATCGAACGCGCGCCGAGTGGCTTCTACTAAATCCTTCGTGAGAGCCAGGCGGGGCTCCACAGGTCTGCCGAGGAGTGCTTTTGTCTCGTCGATCGTCGCAACATTCAGCGGATCGGCCATTGCCAGAAGCACGCGGCCATTTTCCTGCGCGTAAGGCAGAACCTTGCGACTGGCGGCGAAAGACTCCGGGACCAAGCCTGCGATGGCAGCGTCGATCTCCTGCGCGGAGATGTCCACGACAGTGAAGCCGGAGACCTTCTCTAGATGCGGTTTTAGCTGGGCAAGGGTGACATAGCCAGCTTGGACGAGGGCCTCTCCAAGGAATTCTCCGGTTCGCCTTTGACGTTCAAGGGCCAGGGCAACTTTATCGGAATCAATCACCGCTGAATCAATCAGCAGTTGTCCGAGAAAGCCCGTTGTTCTTCCCTGAAATCGAGCCGTAAGAGCCAAGCAGCGTCCTTCTTGCTGAAGCTGTGCAGGAATTGAATTCCTATGCATAAAGCTTCAAGCTGCCTTTTGAGACGAAGGTGAGGCCATCGTGTTCGTTCGGAAGGTGCTTCTTCTGAAGATTGTTCACTCGTCCAGGCGTGGACGGAGCCTCAGGGCCGCGCAAGCTACAATTTGGGAGGTCCCCAACTCATGTTCTTACCCCTCCTTATGATGATCTCCACGCAGCAGCAAGTCGACCTCTACATCGGAACCTATACTTCGAGCGATGGGAGCAAAGGCATTTACCACGCAACCCTAAACACCGCTACGGGGGAAGTGTCAGTTCCGGAACTTGCCGCAGAAGCGCAGGGGCCAAGCTTTCTTGCGATACACGGCGGTTTTCTCTACGCCGTTCACGAGTCAACCCAGGGAGAGGTCAGCGCATACAAGATTGGCGGCGACAAGAAGTTACTCAAGCTCAATACGCAAGCCTTCAAAGGTTCGGGGCCATGCCACCTTGCTGTCGATCCGAAAGGTGAGTATCTCTTTGTGGCTGCTTACGGAGGTGGAAGCGTAGGGGCATTTCCAATTTCTAGCGATGGCTCGCTCGCCGGCGTCGCGTCCACCTTCAAGAATCAAGGCTTTGGTCCCGACAAGGGTCGCCAGGAAGCTCCTCATATGCATTCCGTCCTTGCCGACACGAAGGGCCGGGTCTATGCGTGCGATCTTGGCACGGATGAGATCCTGACGTTCACACCAAAGGCGGGAGATTTGGGCGCCCCTTTGCGTACAAAAACTCCGGCCGGGGGAGGGCCGCGCCACGGGGTGCTTCATCCAAACGGCAGACATCTTTATGCGAATAACGAGATGACGAACAGCGTGTGTGCCTATCGCGTGGATGCTCACACGGGCGCACTGAACCTCAAGCAAACTCTCGCCACCTTGCCGGAGGGGGAGCCTGCGCAAGGGAAGTCGACCGCCGAAATCCATATCCATCCAAACGGTAAGTGGCTTTATGTCTCAAACCGGGGCCACGACAGCATCGCCTCCTTTGCCGTGGGCGCGGATGGAACGCTGACTCTGATCGAGATTGAAAGGGCAGGGGTAAAGAATCCCCGAGGATTTGCCCTGGATCCGACTGGAAAGTGGCTAGTTGTAGGCGGTCAATCTAGCGGCGAGCTGACGGCGCTTCAGATTGATCAGGCCACCGGCGCTCTGAGGCCGACCGGCAAGAGTGTCAAGGTCGATAAGCCTGTGTGTATTGTCGTTGTGAGTTAAATCCCCGGAGCGAGCCTTATGGCCACTCCGGGGGGAAGAGATCAGCTATTGGTTAGCCTAGCGCAAGCTGAAGATCCTTCTTGAGGAGTGCCCTCGCTCTGAAGAGCCAACTCTTGATCGTTCCCTCCGGACGATCGAGGGCTTGGGCGATCTCGTTGACATCCATGTGGCGGAAGTGTCGCATCACGATAATGCTGCGGTACTTCTCGGGCAGGCGCTCTATTGCCTCTTTGACCTGCCCCTCGCGTATGGCGCCAGTCGCAGATTCATTTACATCCGAGCTCTCGTCGGCCAGCATGTACTCGTGCTGATCCAACGAATCTCCGTCGCGGCGGCGGAGACGCACGGCATCCACGCAGCAGTTCTGGCAGATGCGGCAGAGCCAAGGCTTTAGAGGGCGATCAGAATCGAAGTCCTTGATCGCACGCAACGCTTTCACCAGGGTGTCCTGAACTACGTCGTGAGCGTCGTCTGCATTGCGAAGCATACGCAGTGCGAGGCTCATCAGCACGGGCCGATACATGTCGGAAAGCAACTCAAAGGCAATCTCGTCTCCGGCGGCTGCGCGGATAATCAAATGCGACTCCCAACTAACGATTTTCTTCATGTTTCTTTGCCACCTCCGTGGGCGGCTTCAATAAATATAATACACGCTTTAAGTTTTCTAAACAAGTGCCGATATTTGCTTTAGGTCAAAAGTCCGTTGTAGACCTGTTTAGGGGGGTGGTTTTGCCTTGCGTTGCTCCGCAAGGCATTGCGAATCGACAGGAACATCGACCACCCGCCGTCCCTCCAACGGGTTGGAGAGTAAACAAACAATGCGAGTCGCTAACGTGCCCATGCAAGGATGGCTGGCGACCCCGACTCGTAGGAACGCGCTAAAAGGAATTTTGATCGCGCCTTCCTTTATGATGTTGGGGTTGGCTATGCAACCGAGTCCCTCATTTATGGACTACGACGATATGATCTCGAGCAAAGAGGTCGATGCCCGAATTACGAACTATGTGGGTGTAGTCGGGGAGGCCGAAAAGGCTCTCGACTCACTACCCCCTGATCGCCTTGCGGTGCGGAAAGTCGCCACTATGTGGGCCTCTCAGGCAGAACAAGGCTTGCTAAGGCCGTTGCCGGCCCAAGGAACGGAGGACACCTTTGTAAATGGAGTCAAAGGCCAGATCCTGCGGAGCGCGCGGGGCCTCTCGTCAGCTCTCGGAAAATCCGCCGGTGCCGCGATCAAAGAAAAACAGTTCAACCTAGCCGCGCAAGAGTTAGCTTTGGGCATCAAAGTCTTGCAGCCTCTGCGCTACTCGGACGCTACTGCGACGTCGGTCGTGGGAAGCATTCAAAAGCGGCTATTGAATCAACTGCAAGATTGTTGGCCCCACCTTTCCAAGAATGCTCAAGCAGAGGCACGGCCTGTAATCGCGATGGTGCAGGGAAGTCCTGCCGAGCTCGCTCGGGTTATTCGGGACGAGCACCGATTGGCAGCGATCGCCTTCGCGCAGGATAGCGAGATGGCGCTTGCGCGAGGAGAGCGGCCGTCTCCGCAGCCATCGTATCTGAAGTCCGCCGACCTCGTGTCGGCAACTGCACGTCGAGCCGAAGCAAGCTCGAGCAAAGCCACCGACTTCTTTTAGGTTCGAGGCTTAGTCCTTCGGGAAGAAGGACTAAGCCAGGGCCATGGGCATGATCACGCAGAAGTATCCGCTGTCGCCATCTGCGGCTCTGAAGATTGCGGGCCTGCTCGATTCGGTCATTTCAATGCGTACGCCGGGGCCTTCTATGGGTCCTAGCGCATCCTGAACATACCGACCGTTGAAGGCGATTTCAACTTCGCCGTTGGAAGGCACCATCGCCACTTCTTCCTTCGCCTCGCCCTTTTCCTCGCTTCGAGCGGCGATGACGATCTGGTCGCCGTTGCCTTTGAAGCGGACTCGATTAGCGTTGTCCTTGGCGAGAATCATGGTGCGTCGGACCTTTTCTTCCAGTTGATCTGCTTCGACGCTCCATGTACGGGTGCTTTCTGTTGGGACCACTCGCTCCCAATTGGGATAGGTGCCTGCGAGAAGCTGGGAAATGACCTTTGCGCCATTCGCTTCGACACCAATGCGTCCGCCTCCAAACCGGAGAACTATATCTTCATCATCGCCGATAGGCAAGGCTTTGATTGCTTTGATGGCCTTTTCGGGCACGACCGCGTTGATGCTCGTGCCGATGCCAGGCTGCTCGAGCTTCCTGACGGCCAATCGGTGGGTGTCGGTTGCGACTAGAGTGAGCGTTTCGCCGTTGTAGGAAAAGAGAACGCCCGTAAGGACTTGTCGGTGTTGATCGGCTGAGACGGCGAACGCGACGGAGTCCACAGCGCTCCTCAGGACGCCCATTTTAAGGCGCAATTCCGACTCTCCGGTAAATTCTGGCGGCTCTGGAAAATCCTCTGCGTCGAGGGAGAGCATGCGGTATTCCGATGCTCCCTGCTGGAGCATGACCCCGTTTCCTTCGAGGGTCCGAACCTGGATGTCGCCATCGGGCATGGCGCTGATCAAATCGTGCAGTAACCGTGCTTGCAGGCAAATTGCGCCGTTGTCAGACACCATGCAGGCGACTTCACGCTCCACCCACATTTCGCCGTCGCACCCAAGAACGCGAATGCCCGCGGAGGTGCCCTCAATCTTCAAATTTTGAAGGATATTGACGGAGGTGCGAACGCTTGCCGCGGCTGCGGCGGCAGTTACTGCATCAAAGAACTCCTTACGTGGACAATCGATCTTCATACTGGTCTTCGCGTGTGGTGTGGCGACACTCATGTTCGTTTCGAATTTCGAGTTCTGAGCCTCGAGCGGTTAAACTCGAAGCTCGGATCTCGAAATTTCCCTCATCCTTGCATTGGTAGAAACAGCTGCATATGTGCGGGAGCCTGGTTTTGGACTTGGACTTCTACGCCCCGGCTGTACAACTTCATCAGCACCCTCTGATAAGACTCTTCGGTGAAGTCTGCGGTGGGCGTGCTCTGTACCATCTCTACGGTCTTTCTCAATGTAGACATGTCATGGCTGAGTTCCGGATCGTTAAATGCGGCCATTTCGAGCTGATCTTCAAGTTCTGCCGGCAACTCTCTGCCAGCGTACAAATCGACGAGTTTTTTATAAAGTTCGTTGTTCACGACGTCCTCTCAATTGCGCTTCCTAGCTTGTCTCGTAAGGCCCGGCGTCCCCTGTAGAGCCGAGATTTCAGCGCTGGGACGCTGATCTGGAGCACGGCGGCTGCTTCCTTGGCGCTCATGTCTTCCAGATCGCAAAGCACTAGCGGGTCCTTATATTCAATGGGTAGTTCGTTGAGCGCCTGGTGGACGGCGACTCGAAGAGTCGTCTTTTCCTCAGCGCCCGCATACTGTGCGTCAGGCGGCAGCTCCATGAGTTTGTGCTGTCGCAACTTGTCGATACACAAATTTCGCGCGATACGAAAGAGCCAGGTTCTAAAAGCACCGTCCGCCCGAAGTTCGCTCGAGCGTCGCAGGACTCTAAGAAAGGTTTCCGCAGTTGCATCTTCGGCGTCGGATCGGTTTCCGAGCATCCGGTAGGTGAAGCGAAAAATTCTTTCACCATACAACTCGTACAGGCCTCCAAGCGCAGATCGATCACCCTCAGCAAGGGCAATGATCCAGCGCTTTTCCGCCAGTGAGTCTGTGAGCGCATCATTCGGCATAGGAAGGACGGGCGCATGTAAGGATTCGATGCGCGGAACGACAGTTTAACACCGCGCGAGCAAATTTGGTTAAGCGTGTCCTCAGTTGTGCGCACGTTCGTTCAAGGGGTCCAAGAGCGGATTGCCCATGTAGTGCTCTCCGCGACCCGAGCGACGATGAGACATTGCGCGACGGATACAGGCGATTTGCGCTTCAACTTCCGCCAATTCGTTCTTTGCCGAATGATGCTCCACTCCGATTGCGCCTCGATAGCCAGCCTCGCTGAGGATCGACAGGGCTTCGTCTGGCCGTTCATAACAAGTCTTCTGATCGAAGTGAGTATGAATGGCGATGGGTGCGAGGGCTCGGTCGTAATCGCCGGGGCTGTTCCAGGTGTCTTTGCCCATGTGGAGCAGGATTCCATAGTGCGGCGAGTTCACTGCGGCGTGAAGCTTGAGCATGTTGTCGGGGTAGTTGGTTGCTCCCCAATGTGTTTCCGGCCCGACTTTGAAGCCTGCAGAACCTGCATAGTCCGCGAATTCCTTGAAGGACCGAGTAATGAATTCAAATTGCTCGCTCGTCCACTCCCGATCTTGGCCGCCAGTATCGATTCTCACGGTCTGTGCGCCCAAGATTTCCGCGGCCTTGAGGTGGCGATAGGCTAGATCTTTGTGTCGCGCCCTGGCTTCTGGTTCGTCCTCCCAGGGGTGGCAGCCGTCGGCGTGGTAGTTGACGCATGTAAGGTCTCGCTCATCCATTGCCCGGCGCACTTTGCGGAGTCGATCGTGGTCGAGCTGCACTTCGACATCGGGCCCGAGGAGGCCGTTCCAGATGTCTGCGGTAGAGAGGTGGTAGCGGTAGCGGCACGCCTCTAGGTAGCCGAAGACGTCCAGGGTGCCGTCTGCGAGTGCGCCGTGAAAGGAAAATGAGGCGATGCTGATCTGCATGGCATCGCGTTGTACCTTGAGATGCGGCGGCGTTCCCGAATCCTTCCCGTTTCCTTCCCTGGGGGTGGAGAGTTCTGAGTTGGGATTTTGTTGAGGGGCTTCGTGGGCGGATTCTGAAGAAGACTGAACGTTTGCTCCTACTTATATGCGGCCAAGGAGGGCGTTTGTCAACTTGATGGAAAAAAGTTCTTCAAAACCAATGTGTCCGGCACGGACACGGCATAGACACAAGCTGAGTGGTGCCGCAACCCGGACTTGAACCGGGGACCCTAGAATTTTCAGTGCTATGCTCTACCAACTGAGCTATCGCGGCAGTGTTGCGTTCGTGGCGCGGATGACGGGACTTGAACCCGCGGCCTCCGGCGTGACAGGCCGGCGCTCTAACCACTGAGCTACACCCGCGAACGGTCTTGAATTATGGCATGGCACCTTTGAGATTGCAAGGGTGGTCGTTCGAAGCTCATGAAGCTGGTTTCCTTAGGTGGCGCAAAAGGGCCCGATCCTTCATCGCAGCGGAGGCGCGTGTACAATCTGCTTGCATGGCCAATGAAAATCACTTGAGTCGGGAAGGCTATGAAAGGCTGAAGGCGGAGATCGAAGAGATGAAGGGGCCAACGCGCATGAGGATTGCGCAGGCGATCCGCGAGGCCAAGGCCCACGGAGACCTCAAAGAGAACGCCGCCTACCATGAGGCCAAGCTGAACCAAACCCGCTTGGAGTCGCGTATCGCAGAGCTTGAGAAAATGTTTCAGCTTGCAAAGATCGTGGAGAATCAGGCCGATACCGGCGGGGCCAAGATGGGCTCGACATTGAAGCTGCTCGAGATCGACTTTGACGACGAGCTTACGATCAAGCTGGTGGGATCGTTTGAAGCGGATCCTAAGCGGGACCTGATCTCCATCAGCTCACCGCTGGGGGAGGCGCTGATGGGCAGTGCAGCCGGCGATGAAGTCGAAGTGATTGCCCCAGGTGGGAAAACCCGGTACCGGGTTCTTGCGATAGAGTAAAGCTATGAAGCTCCTTTTGCCGGTCCTGGTTCTGGTGTTGGCCGGGTGCGGCGCATCGAACGAGGCGAGCGAGCCGGACAAGACGCAGACGACGGCCGTCGCCAAGGTCGAGAGTCCTCGGACGATGTTTCCGACTGAGATCGCTTTGGTTCGCAAGGGACGGAAGGTGTCTGTTGGAGACAAGCCGGATGAGGCGTTTCAACTGCTCCTTGACGGCCGGAGCGGGGGATTTACCTCTGAGCGACTGCCTGCGGGGTTCGAGACTCCTTATGTGGTACGAGCCTGGGAAGGTGCGGACGATGGCTTTGGCCTAGTTGCTTTTAGCGGGAAAGTGGTCTGCGCAATGTATCAAGAAACCCGTGCGACCCAGGATCGAGCCAACGAGGTGAGGCAGGCGCACCAGGAGCTTATGAAGGAGTTGCAGCCTGAGATCATTTCGGGCGACAAAGTCACTTACTACTTCTGGAATGTTGACGTAACCAACGCTGAGGGTGTTCTGGAAGGGCGGCAACGGATGATGATCATGGTGTTTCAAACAGGTCCGAGTAGTGTATTTTTGACCACCGCGATCGGCGACGAGAAAGTGATGGACGGTCTCGGCATGAGTTCGGCGCAGGCCCGGACCGACCAGATCGAAGCAGACAAGATCATGCAGGGACGAGAGGCCGGCGCAAATTCGGCCAAGACCTGAAGAACATTTCAAGTTCGAGGCGCGTATGAAAGCTACTCTCAAAGAGAGAAGGTGGTGCTGAAACGATGATAGATGAAACGACGCACCAGGGAGGTTGTGGGTTTTAACTAAACCCGCAACTACACGTAGGACCGAGTTCGTCATGAACCCAGCCTCCCTGGTTAATTAAAGAAGACAGAGACTCGGCGGTCGCGCCGGGTCTCTTTGTGTTGTGTCTAGAGTCTTCTGCATACTCTTGAAATGCGTATCTTCAGGCTCCAGCCAGGCCCTCTCTCACCCGAGGCTTTGGGGGTGCTGCGCTCTGGGCCAGTTGTGCTTTCCAGCGCCGAACCGGGCGCGGTGCGCGAACTGGACGCCCATGGGATCCCCTTCGAGCTTGCCGGCGAGCAAGTTGGCGACGGCTCTATTCTCGTTCTCCCCATGAGGCCCCTGGATGAACTTGCGGGTGTCGTAGACCGGTTGCTCGGCCCCGGTGGCTGTCCTTGGGATCAGGCTCAAACGCACGAGAGCTTGAAAAAGTATCTGCTGGAGGAGGCATATGAGACCTTGGATGCAATCGACAGCGGCTCCTCGGACAGCCTTCGGGAGGAGCTTGGGGACCTGTTGCTTCAGCCGATGATGCACGCCCAGATGCGGAAGCTGGCAGGGGAATTTGATATCGACGAGGTCGCTCGCGGCATTACGGAAAAGCTCGTGCGGAGGCACCCGCACGTCTTTGGCGATCTCTCCGTTGAGGATGCGGATGAAGTTCTGCGGAACTGGGACAAGATCAAGCAGGGTGAGAAGGGTGGCGAGCCCCAGTCGATCTTAGCCGGCGTTCCGAGAGGGATGGCCTCCCTTCTGCGGGCACACGAAGTCAGTAAGCGGGCCGTTCGGGTGGGCTTTGAGTGGCCGAACTTGGAAGCGGTGTTTCATAAGCTGCGAGAGGAAGAGAGCGAGTTGCGGGAGGCTCTTTCGACAGGCAGTCAAGAGCGGGTGGAGTCCGAGATTGGGGACTTGCTCTTTACGGTCGTCAATATCGCCCGGTGGTTGAAGGTGGAGCCAGAAGAGGCTCTGCGCAAGATGCTCAACCGGTTTACGGCACGTTTCATGCATATGGAAGAGGCGGCTGGACAGGACCTTCGAAACCTCTCGCCCGCAGAATGGGATCAGCTCTGGGAAGAAGCCAAACTCGTAAAGGGCTAGCCTCGGGGATTCACTCTTGTACAATGCGCCTGTGAAAACAGGTGCCCTAACGATCTCCGTAGCCGCTGCCGTCGTCCTTGTGGCGGCATTTATGCCTTGGGGTCAGATCAAGGGAAATCTCACGGTCGGCGGAATGGAGCTACCCACCAGCGCGGGCCTTCCGTTTTTGCAAACGAATATGACGCTAACCGGTTGGAACGGGAATTTGACTCTAATGGGCATGAAAATACCGAACTGGACGACGGTGCTCATTGCGGGCATCCTAGCTGTTTGGGCTTGGGCTGATCCGAGCATCGGTAGGAAAGGTGGCGCTTACGTGCTCGCTCTTTGTGGCCTCGCCTTTGGAGTTGGATCTGCGCTCATTCTCAACTTCGCAAAAGGGGGCCAACTCGGCATTGGGGTGTTGGTCGTCATGTGCTGCTTTGTAGTCATCTTAGCAACGCTCTTAGGTTCCCGCAAGTTAGATCCGCCCAAGCCCTCGCCCGCGGTTCAGGGCGCAGTAGACGGCCCGTAGTACAATTCGATGTATATGAGATGGCTTTCCATCGTGGCGGCACTGGCGTCACTCGGCGTTTTGGCAGGTTGTGGCAAGGGCAGTGGCAGCAGCGGCGGCTTTTCTGATCGAGCATCGGCAGGCAAGGAGAATATCTTGCGCTATCCGATCGAGACTCTCACCAAGCTCGACCCAGCATTGGTGCAGGATGGCGACACCATCGATGTGATACAGCAAGTCTTTGAGGGCTTGACGACTTGGGGCGAGGACAACAAAGTCACCCCGAACCTTGCCGAGAGCTGGGACGTTTCTGACGATGGCCGCACGTACACTTTCCACATCAGAAAGGGCGTGAAGTTCCATAACGGCAGGGAAGTGAAGGCGGACGATTTCAAATACACGCTTGAGCGAGTGGCTGATCCGGCTCTGAAGTCTACGACGGTGCTTACCTACCTTGGGGACATCGTGGGGGTTGTGGATAAGATGGAAGGAAGGGCCAAGGAGGTCGGCGGAGTCAAGGTGATCGACGATTACACGCTCGCCATCACTATCGACAAGCCGAGACCTTATTTCCTTGGTCGGCTCACCTACCCAGCTTCCTTTGTCGTTGCGAAAGAGGTTGCGGGAATGGGCTCCGAGATCACGGATGTCAAGAGCATGATCGGAACCGGACCCTTTAAGGCGGAGCGATTCGAGCCTGATCAGCTCATGATCCTCGCGGCAAACAAGGAGTATCGAACGGGCGCCCCCCTTGTCGACAAGATCGAGCGACCAACGTTCAAGGACGGCTTGACGCGGCTGAACAAGTTTAAGAGCGGGGAAGTGGATATGACCCGCGTCGAGCGCGCAGATATCGCTGGCATCCAAAATGACGCCGAGCTCAAGGATTTGCTGAAGCTCTACGACCGTCCGAGCATGTACTACATGGGCATGAACGTGACCACCAAGCCTTTCGACAACAAACTAGTTCGGCAGGCGTTCGCGATGGCGGTGGACCGTGATGCAATCTGTTCGGGAGTCCTGGGCGGCATCAACAAGCCGGCGCGGGCCATCGTCCCTCCCGGTATCGAAGCTCACCGAGACGATGCTCCGGCGCTTCCTTTCAATCCTGCAAAGGCTAAGCAACTACTGGCCCAAGCCGGCTATCCAGGCGGAAAGGGATTCCCTTCGGTTGAGATGTCTCACCGGGACGGGCAGCCAGACGTGAAGCTGGTCGCTGAGATGTTGGTTACCCAGCTTCGACAAAATCTTGGGATCAAGGCAACGACCAAGATGATCCCTTGGACCACGTATCTCGAGCGGCACAATGCGAAGGATTTGCCGCTGTTCCACATGCGCTGGGGAGCGGACTACCTCGATGCTGAAAACTATCTGAGCACGCTTCTTGCGAGCTATGGCAATGAGAACAAGGTCGGTTATGCGAATCCCGTCTACGACAGACTTTGCTCGACGGCCGACACGTTGATCGGAAACGAGGCAGAGCGAATTCGGCTGTACAGACAGGCCGAGGACATCGCGCTCGACGATGCTCCGTTCGTGCCGATCTACTATGAAAAGGCAGCCGAGCTTCAGAGCAGCCGTCTGAGCGGCCTGCGAGACTCTATCTTTGGACACTTGCCGCACACGAAAGCTACGCTCAAGTAGGATCGGGTTAACGTGATACCAGCCACTGGTTGGTATCACGTTTAACTGTGGAGCATCATTCTGGCTAACGCATCTGAGACTATCGAGAATCGTTCCGGCCTGAAGGTTTTTCTTGGGGCGTTGCTGGCTATCGTCGTTTTGCGGCTGGTCACTGGCTTCGCTCAGCTCCCATTCGCGGTGCTTGCCTTTGCGAGTGTCGTGGTCTCGGTGCTGTTCATCGCCATTCCGATTCTTGGGTTCTATCGAGGTGCGAGCTTTCCCTGGACGTGGAGAGAGGCAACCTTGGCGGTCGTCGCTGGAGCGCTGATCCAGTTTCTCTTTGCGATGGGGGCGGGAGCGGTCAAGGTGCCGTTTCTGAGCGTGAGTCTTCTCGCCTTTTCCCAAACGGGATTGCTGCTGTGGTGTTTTGGGCTAGGAGCATTGCTCGCTTCTATCCTGAAAGACAAGAATGTGATCCTCCCGGTCTCGATCTTTCTGGCTCTCTTCGATATTTGGCTCGTGTTTGCGCCCGAAGGGGTGGCCTCTCAGGCGGTGAGTGGGAAGCGGCCAGAGTTGCAGCAGATGATGCAGGGGTTGTCTTATCAGGTGCCTGCGCTGGGCGGATTTGCCCGGCCGATGGCTTATGTGGGGCCAGCCGATTTCCTCTTTATCGCCATGTTCTTTGTGGCGCTTTTTAAGTTCAAGATGCGAACACGGGCCACCTTTCTGGCGCTCGTGCCCACCTTGGCCGCCTACCTGTTGGTGGTGCTTGTTTTTCGAGATACGATGCTGGGGCCGTTTCGGCTGGCGGCGTTGCCGGCTCTTTTGCCGATTGGGGCGGTGATTTTGGCAGTGAACTGGCGCGAGTTCAAGCTGACAAAGGATGAGCTGGCATCCACCATTGCGGTCTTGGTCATCGGCACCGGCTTGGTTACCTGGCGATTAATTGTTTCTAACAGCGCGCCAGAACCGCAAGTTGAGCCTTCGATGCCGGAGCGCGACCTAAGAGGTCTAATACCGGCAGGGTGGAGTGTGCCAGAGCCATCGGGTCGATCCCGGTTCTGATGCCGTTTCTTTCAAGGAAATAGACTAAGTCGTCAGTGGCGAGATTGCCACCCGCGCCAGGCGCGTACGGACAACCTCCAAGGCCGCCCGCACTGCAGTCGAAGATGGTGATATCGTGCTCGAGCGCTTCCGCGACATTCGCGATTGCAGTGCCACGCGTGTCGTGAAAATGATACGCGAACATGTCGATGGGGATTTCTTGAAGGAGTGTCTCGGTCAGAATGCCAACTTCTGCGGGGACGGCGACTCCGACCGTATCCCCGATGCTGATCTCGTCGACGCCCATTGCCAGCAATGCCTTGCAGACCCGCAGAACGTCGGTGCCATCCACACGGCCCGCGTACGGGCACTCGAAGGCAGTGCTGACATAACCTCGGATCCAGCCGTCGGGAACTTGCTCACGAAAAACCTCGACCACCTGACGAAAGGCGTCCAGCGACTCTGACACGGTCATATTGATGTTTTTCTGAGTAAACGCGTCGCTCGCGGCGGTGAAGAGCGCGATCCTCTGAACGCCCACTTCGATTGCTCGCTCTAGCCCTTTGGCGTTTGGCACGAGGGCGCTGAAATCGGGGCCGGAGGGAAGTTGCCGCCAGAGATCTGCGGCGTCACCAAGTTGGGGAATCCACTTGGCAGAAACGAAGCTGGTGGCTTCAATGTCTCGGAGTCCGGCGGCGGCGAGCCTCTGAATGAAGGCGAGCTTTTCGGTTGTTGAGATCGGCGTCTTTTCGTTCTGCAAGCCGTCACGGGGGCCAACTTCCACGATTCGGATGCTCATGCTTCCTCGATCAGGGCCAAGAGTTGGCCATCCTTCACTTGGTCGCCGGCGGCTATGTTCAGTTCCTTCACGATTCCGTTGAACGCTGCCGTGAACGGTTGTTGGGTTTTCATGGCTTCGAGGACCAAGATCGTGTCCCCTCTTTCGACGGGGTCTCCTACCTTGACGCGGACGTCCACAATCAGGCCGGGCATCGGCGCGCGAAGCTCGCCCGAGGAAGCCGCGCCATGATGTCGCGCTCGTGCTTGCTTCTTTTCCAACTTGTACTGATGGCCCTTATACGAGATCAGAACTGCGTCCCCTTGACGAACGGCAACCGCTGAAAAGGCACCTTCTGATGTGTGGACGATGAGCCGGTCGGAAAGGCGCGTCACTACGGCCTCTTCGTGCAGTTCCACCTCCTCACCGTTGACGAATCGTTTCATTGGGTTTTCGACCGCCGGTACTCCGCAGCGGCCGCGACGAATGTTTTGAAAAGCCTTTGGGTAGCAGGGTCTTCGGGGGTTCTCTCCGGGTGCCATTGCACCCCGATCATCCATGGGCGGTTCGTAGCCTCTATGGCTTCGACGACCCCCTCTTCATCCTTTCCGACAACCCGGATATCGCGGCCGGCACGGTGGATTGCTTGATGGTGATAGCTCTTGCCCTGAATTCTGCTTCCCTGTATAGCAGCGGCTAGCTTCGAATCGGCATCGACGTTATAGCATTGAAGCGTTCCACCTCGGTGATCGTCGTGCCCGACTAGGTCCGGAAGGTGCTGTTCGAGGCTGCCCCCTTGCGCCACGTTGATGAACTGACACCCGTAGCAGATGCCCAGCACGGGCATAGCGGGATCGATCGCCTGGTATAGCGCCTTCTCGGCATCAAATCGCGCTTGCTCGATAGGCTTGACCTCGGGATGATTCTGCTCGCCCCAGTTGCCAGCGTCGATGTCGTTGCCACCGGGTATGAGCCAGCCATCGATCAGGCGAGCGACCTCGGACGGCTCGGCCTGAGGCGCGATCAGGATCGGCGTGCCGCCAGCATCCGCTACGGCCTGGGCGTAGTTCCAGTTAAGTTCGAGGCGACCCCTGTTTCGGTCGTTAGCATTTTGGAAGTTGCAATCGACGGTGATCGCGATAATCGGCTTCATTTGTCTATGATCGACCCAATCGTCTCTATCTTGAGCTTGATCGCCTTCATAAACTCGGCCGCGCCAACGCCATTCGCGACCCGGTGATCGAACGTGAGCGCGATGTTTGCGCATCGTCTGATCTTCGGGTCGGAGGCGTCGGTGTCGAACGTGTGATAGACCTCGCCCAGAAAGAGGGTGGCCACGGCGGGCGGAACGACCACGGGAATCGCATCACGAATCCCAAAGTTCTGCATATTCGTGAGGGAGATCGTGACGGCTTCGTTCGCTTGGTCTTTCCCGGTTCGGGCAAGATCAATACGCTCGCGGCTTGCCTGCGCGAAGCTTCGCCAGTCAAGAGTGTCCGCCTTCTCGACGACCGCTAAGACCAGCTCATCGCCGGGAAGACTGACCGCGATGCCGAGAGAAGCGTTTGAATAGGTTCGCAGCTTGTCGTCGCCGACGAGGCTGGAGCGGAACATTGGGAAATCCCTTAGCGAGAGCGCTACACAGTAGGCGAGCATCGTAAAGATGCTTGGCTGGAAGTCGCCTCCGGCAGCCTTGGTCCGTTCCCGCATGCGTTCGATCGGCTCCCACTCGACAACCATGGACATGGTTCCGGGCACGACAAGCTGCGAGCCACGGACGAGCCTGGAGTTAAGCAGGCGCTGTTTCTGGGACAGAGGCGTTTCCGTGAAGCCCTTGCCAGCATCTTGGGTTGCTCCAGCCAGATGTACATCGATGTCCGATGGCATCAGCTTCGAGCCGGCGGCGGGGATCTTTGCAAGAACTTCGTCGCTAACCCCCTTTTCTTTGGCATAGGCGCGGCTCCTCGGAGGAATTCCGCCCAGTCGAGCAGACGCTGGACCCGACTCGACTTCTGCCGGTGCAGGGGCGGCTGAAGATGAGGGAGCCCCATGAATGACCATTTCCTGAACTTCGCCTTCAGCGTCGATCCGGCCCACTTCTGCCCCAATGGCCAATATCTGATCTTCTTCGGCAAGCCATTCTATGAGAGTGCCTTCAAACGGCGACTCGACATCCATGACGGCCTTGTCGGTCTCCATCTGATAGATGGGGTCGTCCCGCTTGACATGGTCGCCAGGCTTTTTCAGGAAGGCAACCAGGCGAGCTTCTTGCAAGCCTTCGCCGATTTGAGGAATTCGAAGTGAGACGAGTGGCATTTGTGCTGTTTGTCGCTCCTTTGCGCGTACGGTAGGAGTTTGGCACAGCCGACAATTGGAAGGTTGCTTGCCTGACATCATTACCAGGCACGCTCACCACTCGACATGGCTCAAATCAGACAATTCCGCTGCCCGAACTGCGACTTTCGCGCAGAAGTTTCTGGCGGCGAGGATCGCGGCCTGGAAGTTTATATTCAGACGGTGGTTTGCAAGGAGTGCACCGAGATACGCGACGTTCCCGCACGCCGCTTTGAATTGCCCGAAGATAGGGAGAAGATTTATCCTGATCAACAAGCAAAGCCGCTCATTTCAGCTTGGCTCATCTTCAAAGCAGGTGAGTTGCGGCGAGCCGCAAAGCCCGAGAGCGTGGCGGCACAGTGTACGCACTTGAGTCACTACTGGAAGCAGGTGGTGCTGAAATGTCCGAACAATCCCTTTCACAAGGTTGTGCCCTGGTTCGGAATGCATCTGCAACTGGAGGAGGAGCTTGAGCAAGGCGCTTCTTATGGCAGCTCGGACGATAACCGCAATCGCGCATCGGGTCTGTGTCCGGCGTGCGCTCACCATCTGATTCGATCTCAGCCGCTTGCTACCTGGGAATAGCTTCGGGGTTTCCAGGATCACGAACTCGGACGCCGGGGGGCGGCACCTGGCCGACCGCATCGCCGATAATTTTAGAGAGCGTCTTATGTCCGCGATCAGGATAGAGGCAGATGCAGAGTCTTTCCTTTGCCCTGGTGAGAGCTACGTAGAGCACTCGCAGCTCTTCCTCCTCCTCCCGCGCTTTGCGCAACTCGGACAGATATGCATGCATCATTGCGGGCACCTTTCCGAATTTGGTTGCGACAAGCCCGGTCCTTGCGTCGATCGCAAGCTCTTTCGTTTTGCCGGCCAGCCTCAAGTCCGTCTGTGGGACGACTACGACGGGATACTCGAGACCCTTTGATTTGTGAATCGTCATCAGCATGACGACCTTCTCGTCCTCGTCTCCCGAAGGAGCATCACCTTCCCGATGCCGAAGGTCTTGAATTTCCCGGATCCGCTCGGCATACTCCAATGGCCCAAGCTCGGGCTCCCGGGCGGCCAGCGCCAGCAATTTTCGGACATTTGCAAGCTGCTGATCGCCTTCGGGACGCTTGGCCAGTGCCTGAAGGTATTCCGAGCGGGCAAAGATGTCGGAGAGCACCTCCCAGGCTGAAAGGCGGTCGCCAATGCCTTTGAGGGGGAGATACCAGGTAAGGAACGCGGCAAGCTTGGCAATATCGTCTTCAACAGGCGGCGCAAACGTAAACAGTCGTTCGACGACCCTGGGCTCTTGGCCCAGCAACAAGACAGAGTCGAGGGAGAGACCGACTACCGGACTTCGAAGGCAGGCCAACAGTGAAAAGTCGTCGTAGGGGTCTGCGACCGCTCTGAGAGCATTGGCTAGGTCTCGGACTTCGAGGCGCGCATAGAATCGCTCTGAGCCTCCCGCGATTCTCGATTCGACGCCGAAGCCATCCAGCCGCGCCTTCAAGTCGATCGCGTGGGCCGCGTGGCGCACAAGGACGGCAATGTGCCCAGGGGGGATACCCTCCTCGATCATCTCCTTGATGCTTGCCGCAGTCATTGACGTGTCGCTCGCCGGTTGCCGCCAAAGCTCTATGCCGGTGCAGTCGATGCTGGTTACCTCGTCCAGCTTGAAAACTGGCTCGACGCCCATTGGGTTGTAGTTGCTCCAGAGAGGACGGAAGAGCGTGTCGACAAACGTGAGAATTCCCGCCCCCGAGCGGTAGTTCTTGGTGAGCTTGATTTCGTTGGTTTGTTCTACGTGCTGGTGAAAGAGCCCCACGTCGGTCTGCCGAAATCCGTAGATTGACTGTTGCGGATCGCCCACGAGCATCTCGCGCTCGATGCCGAGTAGTTCAAGAAGGCGATATTGCTTAGGGTTCAAATCCTGTGCTTCATCGACCATCACGACTCGGTATTGGTCTCGCACCCTTAGTCTCGTCGGCTCAGAACTCGATAACAAGCGAACCGCTCTAGACTCTAATTCTGAGAAGTCGAGTGCCTGTAGGCGGTTCATTTCTGCATAGAGCCGGGTCCATGCCTCGCAGGCAAGATGAACCAGCCCCACGGTATGGACCAGCGACTCCTGCTCGGCTTCGGCATCGAATTTTCCTCTCGCCCAACCGGGCTGCTTGTAGCCAAGCTCTTTGCAGACCTGCTGTATTCGCTCCTTTAAACTCAGATCTTCTCTAAGGCTTAGAGCTTCCTGAATCTCATCGGCTAACGCTGCGACAAAAGTGGCATCCCAATAGGCTTGGAGCCGCTCCGGGTTTTCGTGGCGATGGCGCAGGGTCTCGTAGTCCATTCGGCTGGATCGAAACTCGCGCAACACCTCCAAGATCGCCTCTTCCAGCGCACTGTAGGGAGATCGGCTCTCGCGTGGGTTCTGCCGCTTGCCCGCGAGAAATGCGATCAACGCTTCGGCTTCGGGCGCGTTGTTCAGGTCGGAAGAGAGAGCGGTGCGAATGCATTCGAGAGCGACCCGGTTGGATTGGGCTTCGGTCAGAATGTCGAAGGCGGTATCTAGGCCGGCTTCCAAGGCGTTCTCGCGCAAGAGTCGCTCGCAAAACGAGTGGATCGTTTGGATCGGGCCCGTCTCCGCGATCTGCGCCTCGACCGCCAGGTTGTTTTCACGAAGTGTCCTGACGATCTTCTTCTTCATTTCGACCGCAGCCTTCTTTGTAAAGGTGATGGTCAAGATTTGATCTGGGCGGAGTCCGTCATCTTGTACGTGCCTCAAGTAGCGTTCGACGAGCACACGAGTCTTGCCTGCGCCGGCGGAGGCGGTGACGACAAATTTCGGTTGAGTGGCTCCGATGACACTCTGCTGTTCTGGGGAAGGACTATTCTCCATCCTGCACCTGATCTTCGCCGAACGGCGAATCGGTCTCGGAGAATTGCGCCGATCGTCGGCAAAGTTCTCCGTAATCGCACCAAGTGCAATGTTCTCCCTTTTTGGGCTCGATTGAGCCGGAGCGTATGTTGCCTACCGCCGTTTCCAACAACTGAATGACCCCTCGATAGAACGTTTCCTTCCAAAGCGCGGGCTCATCGATCATTGCCAAATCGAGGGTCTTGATGTGGGGCAAACCGCTTGAAAGGAACGGGCGAGGCTTTCGGCTGAGCAGAAGCATCTGGCGCTCGCCGGCCATGGTTTCGATTTCCAGCGCCGGCTCCGTGCCTTTCTCATGCAGCGAGAGGAAGTGAAGGCCGTAAAAGAGCCTGTCGGTATCGGACAGCTCACGATTTTCAGGTGCTCTGGAAACGTAGAGATGCCCGACTTTGTAACCCTGTAAGTCTGAGACGGCAGGCATTGTCCCTGATAGCTTGACCAGCTTCTTCGGCATCTGGTCGTTAAGCCCTGCGCCGAAACTAACGTCGGTTTTGAGGCTGTTTTCATCCTTCGACCATTTCTCACGTGACAGCATTTCTCGGCGAACCCACTCTTGGATTAGCCTGCGGCCACCAGAGCGGAGAAGCTGCAGCTCCCAGTGTGGGAGGTCGGAGACCATTTCATCGAGCGCACTTTCCAAGGCTAGCTCTAGAGAGCGTTTGGCATCCGAAGGGGTGGGCGCGGCCGCCATCTTTGCCGCCTGAGGAAGCCTTTGCAATGAGGACCACCTTGCCTGGTGCCGTTTTGGCTTGAGCCTGAGTCGGTGTCGTGCGACAAACCGAAAAGGGCATTGAAGCGCATCCGTAAGCTCGCTGGGCGAAAAGCGGGCGTCGAGATCCGGAGTGAGGGCTTCTTTCGCGTGAGTCGTGAGCAATTCCACGGGCGAGGGAAGCTCTGAAGGTGCATCTAAGGCTTGGCGCAATTTCAGATCCGCTTCGCTTTTGCAAAATTCCGTGGCGGGCGCAAGCTCTGATCGCGGATGCTCCTGGCTGAAGTAATTCTTCTCGTCGATGCATCGTTGCACCTCATCCAAATAGAAGGCGGGAATATTGTCTCGATCATCGTCGGCTGCGGGATAACTGAAAATCAGCTGGTTTTTTGCAGCAGCACACACCCGATAGAATTCGTCCCGTTCCTCCTGAGCCCGATCATGGGAGTCTTTAAGGCCCGGCTGATCTGGACGAAGCGAGGAGATCTCAGCGCGTTCCCTATCGGTGAGCACGGGGTCTTCGGTTCGGCGACGCGGGAAGATACCTTCGAGCATGCCCAGAACGAAGAGCGTGTCGGCACCGCCTATGGAGTCAGCGTTATTGGTTACGAGGACTCCGATGTCTGCAGCCGGAATGCTTACATCTGCGTTCATCATCATCGCCCGGCAGACTTCCACCACTTCGCCCAAGGCGACCAGCTTTGGGCCCAGCGAGTGCTGGACGGATACATAGTCGCCAATGAGCTGTTCGATTCGGTTGCGTGCGCGCGTGTCCCGGGCCCTCATCCGCAAATCTCCTTCCATTGCCGATGTCGACCAAGGAATGCGCTGATCGGCGCGCACAAGATCGCCGAGTAACGTCAGCCACTCCCGCCAGATGAACGGTCCTGCCTTAGCTCTTCGTCGCCAATCGAGCAGGAGCGGCAGCCATGGGAACGAGTCTTCGTGGGCGATGGCCCAGTTGTGGAGCACATCCCACTGGAGCGCGCGCATGCGATAGGCTTCGCGCAGGCCCTGATTCAGGAGTGACTGATGCTCGCCGTCGAGGCGGAGATAGCTGCTGTTTGCGATCGGCCCTAGGGTTCGCACATCCTTTGAGGCAGCAAAGTCCAGAGCAGCAAGCGTGAGCCGAGCATAAGAATTCGTGAGGAGCGGTGCCCTTCGATGGATACGAACGGGCACCCCCAGCCGCTTGGCCGCGGCTTCGATCAATGGCGCGTACGACTGAAGATCACGCACATAAATCGCTGAGCTGTCAGGCTGAAGCAAGCAGCCTCGAATCGCCCATTCCGCCTCCGCAAGCGGATCAGCCGCACTTGCTACCTGGACCGTGATTGGTGGGCCACGATGCTCGTCCACCGAAAAGAGATTGTTGAGCAATGCGTTACCCGCGCCATGCACTTCAACTGCACAATCGAGTGCCCTAGACGCTCGATCGGCACCGGCAAAGAGGGAAGTGCCGGTCGCGTGTCGGTCCAGCACGACGGTCACATCCATTCCATGTCTCGCGGCCCAGCGGAGCCACTGCAACTTGATTGGGGGCACATCGCTTTGTGCAAAAAGGAGGATGCGCTGGATTGCTCCATCACGCTCGGGTACGGAGTCGAGGCAGGCGTTTAGAAGGACGTCGGAGGTTGCCCGCCCCAGGATCTCCATTAAGGAACGCGACTCTGTATCGATGGCGGCCAACGAGATCAGCTTAGATGCCAGCCTTGGACTCGCGCGATTGGCCAGCTCCTTCATTTCGAGGGCTCCAATGCCCCAGTCCCTTAGTTCATCGAGGGTGCGCTCAAGCGCCACATGGGTTCCCGAGAAGCGGGAGGCGGCGGCAAAAGGGGAGTCGGTCGGTAGGGCGGCGCATGCCTGGGCGATGGCGGCTCCGGCGTGGCCGGATGAAGCGATGAAGGGGGTCGCCTCACCGCACATCGCCAACAGATCGCGCACCAGTTTGCCAAACGGCACCACTTCCACGGGCACGTCTTCGGGCACCTGCTCTCGACATGTGACGAGCAAGGAGTCTGAGAACGCGGTGACGATCCCCTCGCCTCGACGGATGAAGTCTTTGAGGATGGGCTCGAGGCTCGTCGAACCGGGGATCGCGCTAAGGATCCTAATGCCACCAGCCATTCGCAGTACGGAGTGTATCACTCCTGGCACGGATACGCTCACTGTGCTACAATCCGCCAAGTATGTCGATCTCTATCGATGAGGTCAGGCACGTCGCTAAATTGGCACGGCTTGATCTAGAGGAAAGCGAGATTCTCTCCTTCCAATCCGAGCTGAACGCTCTGCTCGGACATTTCGCCGACATCCAGTCCGTGGATGTTTCTGGGATCGAACCCGTGTCTCACGCCGTTTCGCTGCAGAATGTTTGGGCCGATGATCAGATTTGGGAGTCCTTGCCTCGCGATAGGGCCCTTCGGAACGCTTCGTTGTCACGAGCCGGCCTCTTCGTGGTTCCCCAGATCATTGAGGACTAAGCGGTGACTGCCGCCGACCTCGCCGGCCGAATAGCCAGACGGGAAATCTCTTGTGTGGAAGCCGCTCAGGAGTCTCTCGACGCCATTGGCGAGAGAGATGGTGCCCTCGGTTGTTTCCTTGCGCTCGACCCAGAATCCACGATCGCGCAGGCGAAAGCTGCTCAACATCTGATCGATAAGGGCCAGGGCGGTTCGCTGACCGGGGTTCCGATCGCGCTCAAGGACAACCTTTCGACGGATGCATTGGAAACGACTTGTGCGTCCAAGATTTTAAAGGGCTATGTGCCGCCTTTCGACGCAACCGTCGTGGGGAAGCTTAAACTAGCCGGCTTGCCCATTTTGGGAAAAACCAACATGGATGAGTTTGCCATGGGCACTTCCACAGAAACGTCGGCTTTTCAGCTCACCCGAAATCCTCTGGATCCCGAACGCTCGCCAGGAGGCAGCTCTGGCGGTTCGGCAGCGGCGGTCGCGGGCCTATTGGCACCACTTAGCCTTGGATCGGACACCGGGGGCTCGATTCGCCAACCCGCAAGTTTCTGCGGCATTGTGGGCTTTAAACCTACCTACGGCCGGTGCTCACGGTATGGACTGATTGCCTTCGCCTCTTCATTGGATCAGGTCGGCCCATTCGGTCAAACGGTCGAGGATGCAGCGCTGCTGGCCGAGATCATTACGGGCCACGATTCTTTGGACAGCACTTCTCTAAACGCTCCGCCGATATCCGCAAGGGACCTCAAGAGCGGAAGCCTCCGGGGTTTGAAGATCGCCTTGCCTAAGGAGCTTTTCAATGACGCTCTGCACCCAGGGGTGCGGCAAGCGATCGACGACGCGATCCGCGTTCTGACGAGTGAGGGAGTCGAGTTCCATTCAGTTTCCATCCCCGCGATTGCGGTCGGCGTCACCACCTACTACCTCATTGCACCAGCAGAGGCGAGCAGCAATCTTGCCCGATTTGATGGAATCCGCTACGGGAGCCGTAGCGACGGAGAGGGGCATATCGGGATGGTGGAACGCACGAGAGCTGAGGGCTTTGGGCACGAAGTGAAATCCCGGATTATGATGGGAACGTACGCTTTGTCGGCCGGCTACTATGACGCGTTTTATCTGAAAGCCAGTCAGGTTCGCGCAAAGATGACGGACGAGTTTGATCAGGTCTTTACGTCCTGCGATGCCGTCCTTTCTCCGACGAGTCCCGTTCCGGCTTTCAAGCTCGGCGAGCTGATCGGTGACCCTTTGGCGCTCAAGCTCCTGGACTACTGCACGATTCCGGCAAACCTCGGGGGTTTTCCCGCAATCTCTTTGAACTGCGGCTTCACCGAAGGCCTGCCCGTCGGATTGCAAATTATGGCTCCGGCCCTGCACGACGAGCGGCTGCTTCAAATCGCCTACTCGGTCGAGCAAGCTCTTTAGCGCTTCTTTTGCCTCTCAAGGGTTTATGCCCACGCTTGCGGGCTTTCCAGAGAGCGACCACTACGAAGTTCGCACGTAGCCAGTAGGAGAGCGAGTAACATTCAGGACGTCCATGGCCGAACGCAAGCTCCTGCTCGAGCACTCTCAAGACCCTGCCTTTCGAACCCTCGAGGGCTACCGGCGCACCGGCGGCTACACGGGCCTCACCAAAGCTCTTGAAGGCGAGCGTCAGGCCGTGGTGGATGAGATCAAAGCTTCGGGCCTGAGGGGCCGAGGCGGGGCGGGATTTCCCACTTGGATCAAGTGGAACGGCCTCCCTAAAGAGAAAAAGGGCCCGCATTATGTGCTCTGCAACGCCGATGAGGGTGAACCAGGCACGTTTAAGGACAAGCAGTTGCTCGAAACCTGTCCCTTTCTACTCATCGAGGGCATGACGATTGCCGGCTTTGCCACGCAAGCCGATGTCGGATACATCTATATTCGAGGCGAATATATGGATGGCGCCAAGGCGGTTCGGGCAGCCATCGACGAAGCCTATTCAGCCGGGCTTTTGGGGCAGAACATCCTTGGGAAAGGCTTTGACTATGACCTTCACATCCATTGTGGAGCAGGTTCTTATGAGTGCGGCGAAGAGAGCGCTCTTATGTCCTCGCTTATGGGCGAGCGCGGGATGCCTCGTCTCAAATTTCCCCACGCCCCACTTCCAACCGTCGAGGGGGTTTGGAACAAACCGACCCTCATCAACAACGTGGAGACTTACTGCTGCGCACCTGTGATCATGCAGAACGGTGGCGCTTGGTATGCGTCCTTGGGAGCATCGACTAAGAACTCCCGCGGTACGAAGATTTTTTCCGTCTCGGGACACGTGAATCGCCCCGGAAACTACGAAATAGAATTCGGCACGACCCTGGTCGAGCTTCTCGATCTCGCGGGCGGCATGAAAGGCGGCCGGTTGAAGGCTTGCGTGCCGGGAGGCAGCTCTGTCCCGATTTTGAACGCGGAGGCGGTCGAGAAGGCGGTGCTGGGCTATGAAGAAATGTCGGAAGTGAAGTCGATGGTCGGCTCCGGCGGGTGCATATTCTTAAACGAGCATTCTGACATCGTCAAGTTCGCGTGGCGAACCTCGCTCTTTTATGCCAATGAGAGCTGTGGTAAGTGTACGCCTTGTCGCGAAGGCACCAAGTGGCTCTTCCAAATATTGGAACGGATGGTGAACGGCGGGGGTCTTCCGGGCGACACCGAATTGCTGAAGCAGGTAGCGGCGCAGATAGACGGACGCTCCTTTTGCGCTCTTGGCGACGCGGCTGCGTGGCCAATTATGGGCATGATCCGAGTCTTCCCGGAAGAGTTCGATTACTATATCCAGCACGGGCGAAGCCTTATTGGCGATGCCCTGCAGGCTGCTTAGAGTCCGGGTGAGAGGGAACGGATGCCTTTATGTTCGCCGGAAGCCCCCTCACCCTGCCCTCTCCCGCGAGGGCGAGAGGGTTCCCGGAGGTGACTTTCAACTACCTCTCCCCTCGCGCGAGAGGTCGGAGATGTTTGTGCTCCGGGGTGAGGGGGAACAGAAGCTTTTGAGTTCGCGGGAGCCCCCTCACCCTACCCTCTCCCGCGAGGGCGAGAGGGTTCCCGGAGGTGACTTCCAACTACCTCTCCCCTCGCGCGAGAGGTCGGAGATGGTTCGTGCTCCGGGTGAGGGGGAACAGATTTTTGGAGTCCGCAGAAGCCCCCTCACCCTGCCCTCTCCCGCGAGGGGAGAGGGTTCCCCGGACGGGCAAATTCGACACCTCGTCCTCGCGGTCATCAAGAGTCTCGATCCCTTTCTAAACAAATACGGCAACTAAGTAACATTCCACTCTCGCAGAATCTTGAGAGTTGCGGGCAACTTCTCTTGCCAAAACCAATTCGGATCTATAGCGACTTGGGTGGAAAGTCGGTGATGCTGCCGATTGACCGGACTCATGCGAACGACCACACCACGAGCCCACTCGGCTTTTTGCTCACCGACTCGCGCGAGAAATTCCTCCGTGCTCGCCGCCTCTTCCAGCGGTTTCAGGGTCGTCGCTGCCATGCCTCCATTTTTCTGCGACGAATCTCTTACAGCGAACCGCAGGGGACCTCGCGTAGTATCTAATCGTAATGCCTCAAAAGCCCGGAGATCGCATTTTTGGTGTGGAGACTGAATTCGGATGCCTCGTCTCCGATGACGCGCTCGGCTCTCCTGAACTCGCAGTCGAGGCGATCAAGGACACGATCTTCCACGAAATGCGTCTGGGGGCCATTGACCTTCACGCTAGAGACGACGTCTTCGAGCCCGCCCAGTCCGGGGGCTTCCTGATGAACGGCGCGCGCCTCTACATCGACGCGGTCGGCTCTCACCTCGAATACGCAACGGCGGAGTGCCGCCAGCTTAAAGATTTGGTTGCCAACGACCGGGCGGGCCAACGCCAGATCGTTCGAGCCATCAATGAGTTGGGGTTGGGTGAGGCGGTCAACATCTACAACAACTCAATCGATCACTTTGGGGGCCACACCTTTGGCTGCCATGAGAACTATCTGGTCAGAGCCGCCGATGATTTCCTCAACATCTCTGTCCCGATGCTCTATCCGTTTCTTGTCACTCGCCAGATCTTTTCGGGCGTCGGGCGAGTGGGAGGTCACATTCTGCATGCCGGGGGGCTCCGGCCCAGCTACGAGGAAGTCATGGAGAATCCGGTGGACTACATCTGGGTCTCGCATGTCTACAGCGTCAGTCCCGATGATCGAGTTGAGTTCCAACTCAGTCAGCGAGCGGATCATATCATCAAGACGATCGCCAGCCGCGTCCGCTTTAACCGCGCATTGATCAACCCGAAGTGGGAACACTTCTACTCGCACGACGGAATGACTCGGCTCCACCTCCTTTTCGGGGAGAGCAACCAGAATGAGTTTGCCTACGCTCTCAAAGTGGGGACGACCGCTATCGTGATCCGGCTTTTGGAGGATAACCTGGTTCCGGCAACGATAACTCTTGCCAACCCGCTGATCGCCCTCAGGGACGTGAGCCGCGATGCAACGTACCAGTGGATCGTTGCCATGTCTGACGGCAGCACGATCAGCGCGATCGACCTCCAGCGCCAATACTTGGCGGCGGCGCAAGTCTATGCCGGAGAGTCTGATCAAACCGATTGGGTCTTGAAGAACTGGGAGGAGATCCTGGACGGTCTTGAGAAGGATCCGCTGTCGCTCGGCGACAAGATCGATTGGGTAGCCAAGCGCCAGATCGTCGAACAGTACATGTCGGCAGAAGGACTGGGCTGGGACGATGATTCACTGCACTCAGTGGACCTTGAGTATCACAACATCGATCCAGAGAAGAGCCTTTTTCATGCGTGGCAAGACATGGGGAAGACCGCCCGAATCTTAGATGACCTGGACATCGTGTCCGCGATGACCGACCCTCCCCAAGATACGAGAGCCAAGGGACGGGCGAAGCTCGTGGAGCAAGTGCTGGAGCGTAAAAACCCCCGCTTCTATCTTTTCGACTGGAACGGAGTAGCGCTGGACCGCCACACCTATATCGAAATGCCTGATCCTTTCGAGACTTACGCTTAAAAGGGTCTGCCATGCAGTCCTGCGGCGGGCTCGAAGAGGAGCCACTCGACTTCCGGCATTGCCACAGCCATTCGGTCTCGCAAAGCGGCGCACCCTGGATGTTCCGTGGCATAGTGTCCGGCGGCGATCATGCAGGTGCCCTTCTCCGAAGCCTCAACAGCTACGTGTTGCTTCACCTCACCCGTAATCAGCACATCGGCCCCGGCATTCTGAGCATTCATCCACTCTTCATCGGCAGATCCCCCGACCACTGCGACTTTCCGAATTCTTCTGTCCGCTTCGCCCCACGTCCAGCAGCGGGTCCGCAGTCGCTCGTCGACAAAGGAAGCTAGCTCGGCGAGTGACATTTCTGCTGGCAACAGCCCCACTCGACCGGCACGCTGCTCCTTCTCGGCGCGAAGGGGATACAAATCTATGACTGGCTCCTCGTAGGGATTCGGGAATTCTCTTAGCGCACGCACGACTCTAGCCGCTGAATCTGCGGGAACAACCATTTCCAATCGCATTTCCTCCACCCGTTGGTGGGCACCCAACTGGCCGATAGCGGGCGACGAACCTGGACCCGGCACGAAGGTTCCACTGCCAGAACTCTGAAACGAGCAGCTGCGATAGTTGCCAATAACTCCCGCACCAGCTTCAGAAGCAGCGGCGATTAATGCGTCTACTGACGAGGGAGGGCAGGTGGTGACCACCTTGAACTGAGAAACGTCCGCGCCCGATCCGAAATCTTCTACGCTCGAGAGATCCAGGAGATTGGCAAGCGCATCGTTCACCCCTCCTCGGGCAGAATCCCAATTGGTGTGGGCGGCGGCGAAGGTAATGCCTCCGCGAATGAGTTCCAAAATGGTGGTCCCGACGTGGGTTTGGGTGTCCACCGTCTCGATCGGGCGAAAGATGAGCGGGTGATGCGCGAGCAGGAATTGCGCCCCGTGCTGACGAGCGTATGCGACAGCGCCAATAGATCGATCGAGCGACACCACTGCAAGTGAAATATCTTGCTGTGGACTTCCAACCTGGAGCCCTACCTTATCAAAGGGAAAAGCAAATCGCGCCGGTGCGATGGCTTCAAGCGCATCCAAGGCTTGTCGAACAGTTGCCATGGCAGATTAAAGCACCGAAAGTCTCTTCGGACGTGCTCGCGATCGCAACCGGGTGAGTAACATCGCACCGATGTCTAGCGCGTGCGGGGCAGGCGGCATGAAAACCATTCGCTCCAAGACCGGTGCTCGCAAGCTTCAAAAGGAGTATCTCGAGACCCATGAGTTCAAGATCGAACTCGCCTTTCTTCTTCAGGATTGGGACGATCCTTATAACGTGGGGGGTCTATTTCGAGTCGCGGATGCTTGTGGTGCCAAGGAAGTGATCCTCTGTGGCAAGACTCCTGCCCCACCCCACCCGCAGATTGCGGTTACATCGCTGGGCAACCACCGCCGGGTACGTACGCGTCAGATCGACAGTTACAACGGAGCCGTCGACCAGTTGAAGAAGGAGGGTTATTCTCTGGTGGCGGTCGAGATTGCGGAGGATGCCGTGCCCTTCAACGAGTTTGAGTACCCGGGCAAGCTCTGTCTCGTCCTCGGCAATGAAGTGCACGGGGTGTACGATAGCGTGCTTCAACGTTGCGATGCGGCCGTCTTCATTCCCATGGCTGGCAAGGGCCGCTCGCTCAACGTTCATGTGGCTGCCTCGATTGTTGCGTTTGAAGCGCTTTTCAGATAAGCACGCAACCTCAACGGTTTTGCCCCGACCTTAACATGCGGGCGGACTGGTAAAATCGGCGCCTGTAGCGGAGAACACACGACTTGGCAAGCGCATATACACCTGGACTGACCGTTAGCGGCGACATCGTCGTCAGAAAGATCCGCCGACTCCCCATTAAGGGCGAAGTGCTCGTAAAGCAAGGAGAGCGTGTTTCCCCGGACACCGTTCTCGCGAGAGCGATGCTTCCAGGACCTTTGCAAACGTTGAAGCTTGCCGAGAAGCTCGGGGTTGAGGCGCGAGATGTCCCCGCGATTTTCAGACTGAAGGCGGGCGAACAGGTCGAGAAGGGGCAGGTGGTGGCCGAGACGAAGGGGCTCTTCGGAATGTTCAAGTCGACCGTCGCGTCCGACTGCAGCGGCATTATCGAATCCATTTCAGAAGTTACAGGCAATGCCTTGGTGCGCGAGCCGTCGATTCCGGTCGACGTCAATGGCTATATTCACGGCTCTGTCGCTGAAGTCATCCCCATGGAGGGCGCGATCATTGAAACCAGATGCGCCATGGTGCAAGGCATCTTTGGAGTAGGCGGGGAGAGGCACGGCAAGATTGAAGTCGTCGTCAAGGACTCATCTGAGGTGCTCGATGCCCAGCATATCAAGCCGGAACATGCGGGCAAAATTCTTATTGGAGGCTCCGGCGTCACGTTTGCTGCGCTTCAGAAGGCATCGCAAAACGGAGTGGTGGGGCTCATTGTCGGGGGCGTCAAAGACAGCGACCTCATCAAATTTCTAGGATTCGACATCGGCGTTGCGATCACCGGCCAAGAGAACATTTCTCTTACGCTGCTGGTGACAGAAGGCTTTGGCTTCCTCAATATGGCTCAGCGAACCTTTGAGCTTTTGAAGTCGCTGGAGGGTCAAGAGGCAAGCTTGAACGGAGCAACGCAGATTCGAGCGGGCGTCATCCGGCCGGAGATCATCGTGCCGATCGCTGCCGATGTCGCGTTAGCTAGCGCGAAGAAGGAAGCTTTCCTCTTGGAGTTGGGCGTTCCAATCCGGGTCATCCGCGAGCCTTACTTCGGTCGGCTGGGCAAGGTCACGGGGCTACCGCACCAATTGGTGGCTCTTGAATCGGGCACTGAGGTTCGGGTGCTCAACGCAAAGCTGGACGACGGGGAAGAGGTAACGGTGCCGAGGGCGAATGTCGAGATAATGGCCTCTGAATAAGCGGGATTTCTGTCTTTGGCGCATCAAGTTTGATGTCCGGTGAGCGTTCCTCCAGAAAATCGCTTAATATTGAAGGATCGTGCTCGCTGGATCGATCCTCTTCTCTCTCGTCGCCGTTTCGCCACCTCGCCAGCTTCCAGCCTACGTGCCCTCCGAATCGGAATTAAGAGCATCCTATGCTCGCGCCGACCAATGGGTGCAAAGCGTCAGCAGCCGCACCTTTGTGATGCAGGTCACACCCGTCTGGCTCGAGCAGGGAAAGCGGTTCTGGTATCGAGCCGATCGTCCAGACGGAGCGCGCGAATTCATGCTGGTCGATATAGCAACGGGGGCTAAGAAGCTTGCCTTTGACCATGCCAAGCTCCTCGCCGCTTGGAGGAAAAACGAACCTGCGGCAAAGACCTTGCCCTTTACGACGTTTGAGTTCCGAGACGAGAACGTGGTGTACTTTGAAGCGCGAAATAGCGGGTGGGAGTTTGGCCAGAGCACCGGCGAGCTTACGAAGGTGCCGGCGCGGGACAGGCAGCGTCCCGAGCCCAATCGGCCCTGGCGACAGAACATGAACCAGGCGGACGGCCGGCCCCAGACTTCTCCTGACGGAAATTGGATCGCCAGAATTGTTGATTTCGACGTGTCCTTGAAGCGTAAAGGAGAAGAGGAGAGGCGCGTCACCACGGACGGCAGTGCGAAGGCCTACTATGCCCGTCTCTCGTGGTCTCCCGATTCGCAAAGACTGGTCGCGACGCGAGTCACGCCAGGTGACCGGAACGAAGTACATCTTATTGAATCTTCGCCAAGCGACGGGGGCAGGGCAAAGCTCCACAGCCGTGTTTACGACCTGCCAGGTGACAAAGTGGATGTTTTCGACCACTTCATCGTCGATGTTGAAAAGGGAAGCGTGATGCCATCGAAGGCGGGAACGATCGACTATTCCGGTCTTCCCGGGCTCCGATGGGTGCCGGGAACGACTCGATACACCTATGAGAAAACTGACCGTGGGTACGGGCGCTTTCGGCTCATGGAGGTAGATGCGCTCTCAGGAGATGCTCGGGCACTCATCGATGACGACCCCGACACGTTTTTCGACACGACAAGTCACTCTTTGAGCTACCTGAGCAAGACACGAGAGGCGATCCACAGATCCGAGAAGGACGGATACGGCCATCTATATCTCGTCGATCTGGAATCCGGCAACGTGAAGAATCAGATCACCAAGGGCGAGTGGGTCGTTCGAGGCGTAACATTCGTCGACGAACCTGCGCGCCAGATCCTGTTCACGGCCAGTGGGATGGAACGTGGCCAGGACCCTTACTACATCCACTACTATCGGATTAACTTTGACGGCACGGGGCTTACGAGGCTCACAGAGGGAGACGGGAATCACGAAGCGGTGTTTTCACCAGACAAGTCCGTGCTGATCGATACCTGGTCGCGAGTCGATAAGGCACCCGTCCATGAACTACGCCGGGTTTCGGACGGAAAGCTGATCGTTAGGCTGGAAGAGGCGGACATTTCGCGGCTCAGACAAGTCCATTTCAAGACGCCCGAGCGATTTGTGGCGAAGGGCCGTGACGGCAAGACCGACATTCACGGCATCGTTCTTCGCCCCAGCAATTTCGACCCGAAGAAACGATATGCAGTGATCGAGGACATCTATGCCGGTCCGCACGACTCGTTTGTGCCGAAGTCGATGAAAGGCTTCTACTCCAATCAGGCGGTCGCAGAACTGGGCTTCATCGTGGTCCGGATCGATGGGATGGGCACTCGCAACCGAGGAAAAGCCTTTCACGACGTAGCTTTTCGCAATATAGCGGACGCTGGTTTTCCCGATCGTATTTTGTGGCTCAAAGCGCTGGCGAGCAAGTATCCCTCCGTCGATATCGGGCGAGTGGGAATCTATGGGACCTCGGCGGGAGGTCAGGAGTCAACGGCGGGAGTGCTCTTTCATCCTGACTTTTACAAAGTCGCGGTCTCGTCTTGCGGTTGCCACGATAACCGGATGGACAAGGTTTGGTGGAACGAGCAGTGGATGGGTCCGATTGGGCCGCACTACGCTGAGCAGTCCAACATCACGAATGCGGGCAAACTCAAGGGCAACCTGCTCCTGATGGTCGGTGAGATGGACGAGAACGTGCCGCCAGAAACCACTTACCGCCTTGCGGATGCGTTAATCAAGGCCAAAAAGGAGTTTGAGTTGGTTGTGCTGCCTGGTGAGGGCCACACGGGTGGCGGCGTGTATGGAGAACGCAAGCGGAGGGACTTCTTTGTGCGTCACTTGCTTGGGGTCAAAACTCCCGACTGGAATCGCTGATCTAAGAGGCTCGCCGATGCAGGGCCCAGGCCTCTGCGGTGAGCCTCCATTGTACGCTGGGGAATCTGCCGCCCACGAACTCGCGCTCCTCAATTGAAATAACCTCCGCCCCTGCCGCTTCCTTGAGGCGATGAGAAGCGATGTTGGGCTGCGCATTCGTGAGGTGCATTTCCGACATCGCCAACGGACCAAAGGCGAAGTCCGTGACGGCTGCGCAAGCCTCTTTCACATAGCCTTGCCGCCAGAATTTCTCGCCGATCCAAAAGCCGCGGGAGTCTTCATCTGAGGCGGGAGTTAAGACGATCAGGCCCATAAGCCCTTCCGATTCGGACTCCTTGCTTACGATAGACCAAAGATATTCTTCTTGCTTCATCATTCTGGCTACCGATTCCGCGACGAAAGTGGCCGCACCATCGGCGGGATAGGGCCACGGAATTGCCGCCGCAAGATACTTGACGATGGTCCAATGAGGGAAGAGAAGTTGGATTCGCGGTGCATCTGCCTCCGTTAGTGGCCGGAGCCAGAGCCGAGGGGTTTCCAAGGGCACGATCGGCTGCTTTGTGTAAGTGGCCATGTGAGTCAACCTTGGCGCGATGACGGAAAAGTTAGGTTGCTATTCGAAGGGGAGGTCGACGGGAGGGGTGGGGCGGTCGACAACCTTCCTAACCACATGCTTCTTCGCACTCTTCAGGCTTGAGAGGGCTCCCAAATAGATGCCGAGCATCAGCACTAGGGGCAAGAAGGCGATCATGCTGCCCGTTGTCAACTCTCCGCGCATTGTCCTGGCGAGGTCCTCGTAGCGCGAAAACAGCCAAAGGCCGCTCAGGACCCAGGCTCCAATAATCCCAAACCCGACCTTACGCCCGAGAACTACGTGTCCCAACCCGGGAAGTAACGCAGTGTAAAGGGTGGCCGCTCCCAGACTAGCCCTTGCCTCGGCTTCTGCAAAGGGTGAATCGCTCAGGTTCATTCGAAGTTGATCGTCGATGCTACCGAGCGAATCCATTTGGGCGACGATCACCGCGTACTTCCGCTCGAGACCGACATTTTTTGGATCGAGCTTCCAGGCTTGCTTGTAGGCCTTCTTGGCTTGCTCGTACTGTTTGCGCTCGACCAGATCATCGCCGAGAACCTCTAGCACTGCGGGCGCGCCAGGGGCCGCCTCACTCGCTCTTTTCAGGAGGTCGGTGGCACCGCGAGTGTTCCCTCGCATCTTCTCGACGCGAGCCTCCCGAACGAGCTGCTCCGCTTGAGCCAACTGCAGCGGCGTAGGAGGCTCGACGGAGATTTCGATCTCCTCTTGCTCCACGATCTTCTCGGGAGGCCGAATTTGGTCTTCGAGCTGGCCAATGCGCACGTCGAGCGCTGCCCGAATGTCTTTGTCCTTCGTCTCCGATCGCTTTACGCGCAATCGCGCCAGTTCAGCCTTTAGGGTCTTCTCGTCAGCTTCCGGCGCATGCATCTAGTTAAGAGACGCAGTAGAGTCCTTATTTAGCTCGTGTAACATGCGGTCGAGCTTGCGAGCCGCTTCATCTAATGTGTCGAGCAAGCGTGTATAGGTTCGAACTGGCTCGTCCTCGGCCCCAAGAAACTCGAGAGAGTACATGTTCATGAGCAAGGGGGGCATCGGCTGCTCGGGCTGCATCATCCGCTCCAGGCTCAATTCAGCCTCGATCATTTCCTTCCGCTGGCCGATTAGTTGGCGCAACAGCGGCAGGCTATCCAGCTCAGCATTCTTGATAGCTTTCATCAACTGACGAACGCTTTCGGCCACCAACTTATAGTAGGGCTCTCGATTGCCTTCGTCACCCGGGTCGAAAGAGGTGGTGATGGGTGGCAGGCAAGGTGGCCTAGCTCCAGATGTTCTTGTTTGGGGACGTAACGCAACTGCGCTCATGTGAAATGCTCCTGACACACGAAGCCTCGTTGGGGGGGCGAGGGGTCTTGATATCTATTGTACAGCAGCTTTTGCGGAATGAGGAGCAACTTTTAACTTTTGCTCTACAAACCTACTGCGTGTACGTCCTTGCGCACCTTCCGAGCACCAAGCTCAGCTTTTGGGTTCGATTTGATTCCGTCGTTCGCTTTACTTCAGCCGAAGATCTTGATTTCAGGGAGTGACTGGACTCGAGTGCCCTTGGGAACCGGCAAGCGAAACTCTTCCGCCGGCTGCTGCTGATTGAGGCGCAGGTATTCGTAAGTCCGCTTCGAGCTTGAGAGAAGCCGCGAGTCGATGTCGAGCAATTCGATCTGAATGCTGTCAGGCAAGCGGTTATCTGTTCGGATACTGAACGACACACGTTTGCGCGGGCGGACTGCTCGCAGAATGGTTCGGGGTACGCCTCCGATGCTCATGCTGCCGCCCACCGACACCGTGTCCCCGCTGCCCACGATATCCTTGAAGGGCACCCGCCGAAGTAGTACGTAGCGGCTCCAAACATCCACCCGCCCGCCTAGTTTCGCGACAATATCGATCACATCGGAGCGTCTTGCTTTGCCTCGATAGAACCTCTTGGTAATCGAGTTGTGGACAAATAGCGACGTGCCGTCGAACACCCACACAAAGCCGGAGCGGCCCTCTCGCACCGAACGTCCCTGAAAGGCCAGCCGAACGGAAGCTTCCTGATCACGAACCAAAACGGTTCCGCTGCGAATCCCTGATGCGGCGCGCACCATGCGATCGTAGACTTGTCTGGCTTCTGCGGTTGCATAACGCGCGGGTGCCTCCGCGACGGTGAATGCGCTGACGCGGCGAGCGTCGGCGGTCGGCCCAAAGCCGACCTTTGCGCCTCCATAGGTGATTTTCCAGTTAAGCTCTGCCCCGCGCCCCTTCATGAGGAGTTCGCGGAGTAACCGGTCTTTCGCGCCAAAAAGCACGCGAGCTTCGCCGAGGTTCTGTCCCTTTACCGCTCCCTTGCGGGTCAACTTCAGCACACCTGGTCCGGGTGACGTTTGCCAACCCGGCATCGCCTTCAGCCCTTCGAACAGCTTCTTCATTCGACCGGGGACGAGGAGCACCGCGGGAGCTTCCTCGAGGGCACCTAGCGCAAACGTCATTTTATCGACGGGGGTGCCCATGTTGGGAAGATCGCGGCCTAGGCGTTCATTCGCTATGGCATCGTAGCCTTCGAAGCGAATGCCAGAGACACGGTAGGTTCGGTCTGTTCGTTCGAGGTTGGGCCTTGGTGGCTCTTGAATGCGCATGACAAGCACCGTCGGCGTGCTGTAAAGACGGATTGTTGAAACTGCCTTCTGTCCCTGCGTTGCTCCGGAAAGGACGATGCTGGCAGAGAGTTCGCGCACTTGCCCATGTGCTCTGGCTGAGGTGTCGAACAGGGAAGTTGGGGTTTGAAGGACCAGCAGAGTGGCGATGGCGGCAGTCATCTGCTCATAAAGTTACCGCCTAGGGCTTGCCCAATCCGGCCGGAGTGCGGTTCTTGCCTAGGAATCCCGCAAGAGCGATGATAGTCAGCAGGTAAGGAAGCGATTGCCATGCCTGGCTGGGGATCCAATGGAGGAATCCGGTGCCTTGGAAGCGGTACTGCAGGGAAGTGAAAAAGCCTAGCGCGAGACAAACGGCGAGCGCGGGAATGGGTCGCCAGCCGCTGACTACCAGGGCCGCGAGAGCCACGTAGCCTTTGCCGGCCGTGATGTTATTGGTGTACACACCTACATAGCTGACCAGCAGGGCTCCAGCCAGCCCGCAGAAGAGCCCCGTTGCAACCAGCGCGACGAAGCGAATCTGCAAGGGTTGCAGTCCCATAAGACGCGACTTGTCTGGGTCGGCACCCACCGCAACTAGCCGTAAACCTCCCCGAGTGCGGCCCGCATAGAGCCACAGCAATGCCGGTGAGATGACCGCGATGACAAAGAATATCCAAACCGAAAGCTGCGGCACTCCGCCTTCGTGCTTGGGATCGCCATAGATCGCAAAGACAAAACTCGAGCCTCCTGCGGCGAGTGCATTGATGCCCATTCCCGAGATCACATGATTCACGGAAAACTTCTGGGTCATCAACCAATGCAGGGTGCTGAGGGCGATGGCCGATGCGATGGCGGCGGCGAGGCCAGCAACGGCTCCGTAGGGTACGCCCACCACGGCGGTCATGCACGCTGCGATCAGCATCATTCCTTCTAGCCCGATGTTGATGACGCCCGAGCGTTCGCTGGTGTACCCACCCATCGCCGCGAGAGCCAGCGGAGCCCCCATTGCTAACGTGAGCACGAGAATGCTAAGCAACGGCCTTCACCTGCCTATACCGCACTGCGGCGGCAAAGAGGATCAGAAACCCTAGCACGACCGTCGTAATTCCTTTGGGCACTCCCTCGATCTGGAGAGCAGTGCCTCCCTTGGCCAGGATCCCAAAGAGCAGTCCAGCCGGAATGACGCCAAGCGCATTACTGCCGGCCAAAATCGCTACTCCGAGCGCATCGAAACCATAGCCGGGCGAGAATCCTGTATAGAATCTGCCCTCATAGGCGAGGACTTGAACGGCACCGGCCAGACCGGCGATGGCCCCGGAAGAAGCCATTGCGAGCAAGGTCGATTTTCGAGCATTGATGCCGGCGTACTTTGCTGCAACCGGATTTGCACCGACCGCTTCCAGTTCGTAGCCAGCGACCGTCTTTTTTAGCCACAGGGCTAACAAGATGACCGCGGCGATTCCTAGGACCAGGCCCGAGCTGATAATCAGAGGTGGATTGCTGAAGACGTGCGGCAATCTACTGGCGGCATCGATCGTGCCCGTGGTCGGGCTCTGCTGATCCGGGTCCTTCATCGGGCTAGAGAGTAGCCACCCGGTGAAGTAGATCGCGATGTTGTTGAGCATGATTGTGGTGATCACCTCATGCCCATTGCGGTAAGCCTTGATCCACCCTGCCGGAAACGCCCACAGGGCACCGGCGGCCATGCCGCCCAACGATGCCAGCAGAATGCCTGCGGGTCCCGAGACTTGAAGCGCGATGGCAGTCGCTGCAGCCGCTCCAACGATGAGTTGCCCTTCGACTCCGATGTTGTAAAGCCCGGCTCGGAGGGCAAGAAAGACTGCGACGCCCGCTAACAATAGGGGCGAGGTTTCTCGCAGGGTGCCGGCAACGGCTCCCGGACTTCCGAGACTTCCTTCGAACAGAGTTCTAAGTGCGTGTAACGGACCCACGTCCGAGATCAACATTGCGCCAGCCAGCATTGCGAGTCCGCCTGTGAGGAGGGCTGCTAGACGCCACATTACTCAGCACCGACCATCAATCTGCCGATCATCTCGCGACTGCTTCCGGGCGGCGCGTCCACCAGAGTTCCATCGTTCATTACCAAAATGCGGTCGCAGTGGTCTAGCAATTCGTCAAGGTCAAAACTCACCAGCAGAGCCGCCGCTCCTTCGTCACATGCCTTGCGAATTTCCCGGTAAAGATCCAGTGTGCCGCCAATATCGAGTCCCCGGGCGGGTTGAAATGCGAGCAGGAGCCTGGGCGCGAGCCCCAGGGCCTTTGCCGCCACAAAACGCTGCTGGTTACCGCCCGAGAGAGAGGACATCGGCTGAGACAATCCGACGTATTTGGTGTTCAGCAATTCGGCTGCGGTCGCGGCCCAGCGCCTCCTGGCCTGGGAAGCAATCAGGGCTCCTTTAGCCAGCGGGGAGAGACGTTGCAGACCCAGCGCCGCGTTGGACTCAAGTGACCAACTCTCGATCACGCCTTCTTCCTGGCGATCTTCGGGGATGACTCGCAGTCCTCTCTTCAAGCCGTCTGCGGTTGACTGAAGCTCGTGGCCGTCGATCCTGATCTGGCTCTTGGCCACTTTACGAACGCCTGCGAGCGCCTGGAAGAGTTCTCGCTGCCCATTTCCATCAACGCCCGCAATTCCCACAATTTCACCCGCTCGAATGGCGATCGAAACTTCGCGAACGGCAACGTTGTGTCGATCCCCTTTGACAGCTAACTCTGACACCTCGAGCACTAGCTCACCTGGTTCGTTGCGGAGAGAGGGTCGGGCGCTCGGCAGATCGGCGCCGATAATCATTCGAGTCAACTCTGCACCCGAAGTCTCGCTGACCTGCTTTTCAGAAACCAGCATGCCGCCTCGCAGAACCGTGACCGCTTTACAGTGCTCAAGAACTTCGGGGAGCCGGTGGGTCACCAGGATGACGGTTGCGCCTTCGTGAGTCAGTTTGTGAAGGCTCGCAAACAGCGCCTCGCTGTCTGAAGGAGATAGCATCGCGGTGGGTTCGTCGAGAATCATTAGCTCGGCGTTACGCCAAAGCAACTTCAGAATCTCTAGCTTTTGGGCTCCCGCGGGGCTCAATTCGGCTGCGGGTCGATGCCAGTCAAACGAAAAGCCCATTCGCTGGGCAAGCGCTTCAGCCTTTTCTTCACTCTTTGCGGGATGGATGATGGGGCCGTCCTCGGCACCCAGCATTAAATTCTGCAAGCAGGTGAGTTCCGGGATGACGGTGTAGTGCTGGCTCACCATGCTGATTCCAGCGGCGATCGCATCCTTTGAGCGCAGGTGGCGCACGCGTTGTCCTTTCAGTGTGATGCTGCCCTCGTCAGCGGGGGAGGCACCGTAGAGCACTCGCATAAGCGTCGTCTTGCCAGCGCCGTTCTCTCCGACAAGGGCATGGATAGTTTGGGATTCTACTTGCAGGTCTACCGAGTTGAGCGCGGTCACTCCGCCAAATCGCTTGGTGATCCCCTGCATCTCAACCGCGAAGTTCACTAGGCTCTCTGTCTCAGCAGGTGAACATAGAGCGCAGCGGTTGACCACTCGCCGTGGCCCTCGTCCTCCAGGGGCTTCAGAAGCTCGTCGAGGAGCTCGGTCCCGGGGACAGCCGCGTCGAGCGATCGGGCGGCATCCATGCAGTATCCGAAGTCCTTCCGCTGATTGGTAATGCTAAAACCTGGGGCCCAGTCTTCGTTGAGAATCTTGGGGCCGTAGTGCTCGAATGCCCAGCTACCGCCAGCTCCTCCGCCAATCAGATTTCGAATTTGTGCGAGATTGAGACCTGCTTTTTTCGCAAAGCTCAAGGACTCGCACAATCCTAAAAGAGCACCTCCCACGGCGATCTGATTCGCCATCTTTGCCATCTGACCCGAGCCGCATGGGCCCATGCGCTCAGCGCGTTTGGTGTAAGGCACCATCGCTTCGATGGCCTCGGCCACGTCTTCCTCCGGGCCGCCGCAAAAGAGCGTCAACTGTCCCGCCTGGGCCCCCATGCTGCCCCCCGTCACGGGCGCATCGACGAAACGAAACCCGCTTTGCTCCAGATCGCTTCCCAGCAAGACCGCATCGGCTGGTGCGATCGTTGAGTGGTCAACGAAAAGCGTGTTGGGGCTGGCGCCCTGAATGAGGCTGTCTACCACTTCGCGCACGTCTTCGCTCCGGTTGACGCAGATAAAGACGATGTCACTGGCTTTGCCGAGCTCCTCGAGCGAACCGGCAATTTTTGCGCCCGATTGGTGTAGCTCGTCTGCTTTCGAGGCGGTGCGATTCCAAACGGTCAGCGCACGGTAGTGGCGAAGGAGATGACCCGCCATAGGGCCACCCATGACCCCGAGGCCTGCGAATCCTAGTCGGGGAGGCATGGGGCTGAGATTACCCTTCTACTTGGTCTTACTCCAGCGGCTGATGGGTAGCCAAATGAATTCCGATCGGCCGATGATGGACACTCTCGGTACAAGTCCCCAAGCCCTTCCATCTAAGGATCCGTTTCGATTGTCCCCCAGCATGAGGTAGTAGCCCGCGGGGATGGGTTGCGGCTTTTGCTTCATCAGTTCTCTGGAGATCAGGTGATCATCGATGACGAACTTGCTTGCGACTCTAAGGTAAGGCTCTGGCTCGAAAGCGTTGCCCTGCGGCCGACTCGAATTGCCGTCGTACTCGGTGTAATTGAACGGAATGATCGCGCCGTTGTGCTTGACGAGCTTGAAGTTTGCTTTGGTCTGGTGAGCGAGCTGATCTTCAGGCAGGTCTTCGAAGTTCACGTTGTCGCGGGTTGCGCTGAAGTGCTTGTAAGGCTCCTCTGCACGAACGCCATTGCGATACAAAACGCCTTCCCGAAGCTCGACAACCTGGCCGGGGGTACCTACACAGCGTTTAATGAAATCGACGTTGACCTCGCCGTTTGCATCTCGCTGAGTCGGATTCTGCTCCGTTGCCTCGACCGGCGGTCGGAAGACCACGATATCGCCTGACTTCGGATCGGTGTAGCGATAAATCGCCTTGTTCGCCACGATGAAATCGTTGACATACAGCGTCGGCCACATCGAACCGCTTGGAATGCGAAAGGTCTGCAATGCGAACGGACGAATAATGAGAAACACGAACGCGCCTGCATAAATGAACGCGTCGAGAATCTCGTTAATGATACGAGCCGTGCCATAGAGCGCTCCTCGCTTATGCGGGACCGTGTTCTTCAGCAGCGGGTACAGAACGACCCTTATGATCGAGAGGATCGCGATGAACTTCACGACCTGGCTCAGCGGAGTGCGAGCCAGGTCGTTGATGATATCCGCCGTACTCTGTGGTTGAGCCTGGGCGAGGGTGTGGAGAAGCGTGTCCAAAGGCTCTTAGCGGCGCTCTTTGATTCTTGCGTCCTTACCGACCTTATCTCGCAGGTAATAGAGCTTTGCTCGGCGGACCTTACCACGTCTCAGAACTTCAAACTTTGCGACGTTCGGCGAATGAAGTGGGAAGGTTCGTTCGACGCCGATTGCGCTGGACATCTTACGAAGAGTGATCGTTTCGCCGATGCCGCCATTCTTCACGGCGATGCAAAGACCTTCGAACACCTGGATGCGCTCTTTGCCGGCTTCGCGGACTTTAACGGAGGCGCGGACAGTGTCTCCGGGCCAAATCTTGGGCAAATCCGTCTTCTTAAACGGCTGCGCCACGCTTTCTAAAATTGCTGCTTTCGACATTTCTGTTCCTTTCCGTAAGTGCCAGCGCTTTGGCCGGCGGCAAATCTTGTTGGAACCTAGAGGCACGACGGAACGGCATGCTTAGGCGCGACTTGAAATTATGGCACATGTGGCCAGCAACGCATTCGCTCACTCTTGGTCAGTCAGGAGCTTTAGATCTGATTTGTCGAGGTCCGCTTTCGCTAGGAGGTCGGGCCGGATGGCTAACGTGAGTTGGAGCGCCTGCGCTCTGCGCCATTGCTGAATCGCCTTGTGGTTGCCGCTGCGCAGGACTTCGGGGACTTCTTCGCCGCGCCAGACTTCGGGCCTCGTGTAGTTTGGGGCGCTTAGCAGGCCCTCGGTAAAACTATCGGCTGCCAGACTCTCGGCGCTTCCCAGCACCCCCGGGATTAGGCGGACGATGGCGTCGGCCATGATCAGAGCTGGAAACTCGCCATTCGTGAGAACGTAGTCGCCGATGCTAAATGCGTGGGTGGCCAACTGAGTTTTGACCCGATGATCGAGGCCTTCGTAGTGGCCGCAGAGAAAGATGATGTGTTCTTGCCTGCTTAGCTTTCTGGCGTCGGCCTGGGTGAAGAGGGGAGCGGCGGGATCGGTCAGGATGATGGCGGGGGGGAGGTGGTGGGTATTGGGTATTGGGTATTGGGTGTTGGGGGGGAGGAGTGGGGTGTTGGGTATTGGGTGTTGGGTGTTGGGGGGGAGGAGGAGGGAATTGATGGCTAGGGCGACGGGTTCTGCCTTGATAAGCATTCCTGGCTCGCCACCGAATGGAGTGTCATCGACCTTGGAGTGGCGATCGTAGGTGAAGTCGCGGGGGTTGACTGCGCCGTACCGCGTCAGGCCCCGCTGCTCCGCCCTCCCCAAAATGCTATGCCTCAAGCTGGGCAGCAGCATTTCGGGGAAGAGCGTGACGAAGTCGATGCGCATCGAGCATTGAGAATCGTTCGTCAATGCTCAATGCTCTCCTATTTTTCTTCCTTGAACTCGGCGTCGATGACATCGCCGTCCTCGGGTGGGGTGGTGCCGCCGTCGCTGGCATCGGCCGAGGCGCTGGCTGCTGAGTAGAGCTTTTCGGCAATGGCGTGGCTCTCTGCCTCGAGATCGTTAAAGGCCCCCTGAATGGCATCCTTGTCCTCGCCCGTGAGGGTCTTGCGGAGGGCTTCGATCTTCTCGGTGGCACTTTGACGCGAGGCTTCGTCGACCTTGTCTCCGGCTTCCCGAAGAGTCTTTTCAGTCTGATTGGCAAGGCTTTCCGCCTTGTTTTTCAACTCGATAAACTCTTGTGCCATGCGATCTGACTCGGCGTTCAGCTCGGCTTCCTTCACCATCCGCTCGATCTCGTCACGATTCAAATTGCTTGAACCGGTAATCGTGATCGACTGCTTCTGATTGGTCGCTTTTTCGACAGCGCTCACGTGCAAGATACCGTTAGCGTCAATATCGAAAGTAACTTCGATCTGCGGGATTCGGGCAGGTGCAGGCGGGATGCCGCCAAGGTGGAATTTGCCGATGGTCTTGTTGTCCCGAGCCATGGGTCGCTCACCCTGAAGGATGTGAATTTCGACCTCCGGCTGGTTATCGGCGGCCGTGGTGTACACCCGGCTCTTCTTCGTGGGAATGGTCGTGTTGCGGTCGATGATCTTGTCGAAAATCCCGCCTTGCGTCTCGACTCCCAATGAGAGCGGGGTGACGTCTAGGAGAACGATGTTCTTGACTTCGCCGCCCAGCACGCCTGCCTGGATCGCTGCGCCAATCGCGACGACTTCGTCTGGATTGACCGAGCGGTTTGGTTCTTTGCCCGTAAGCGACTTTACAAGCTCTTGAACCTGCGGCATCCGTGTGGAACCACCCACCAAGATAACTTCGTCGATCTCGCCGGGCTTGAGTTTTGCGTCTTCGAGAGCCTGATTGAACGGCTTTTTAACCCGCTCCATCAAGTCGTGCGTGAGCTCTTCGAACTTGGCCCGCGTCATGGTGTAATCCATGTGGAGCGGTCCGCTCTCGTTTGCGGTCACGTACGGAATATTGATGCTCACCGAGGCCTGGCCCGATAGCTCAACCTTCGCCCTTTCGGCGGCGTCTCGGAGTCGCTGAATCGCGGCGCGGTCTTTCGTAAGATCCACGCCTTGATCTTTCTTGAACTCGCTTACGAGCCAGTCCACGATCTTGTTGTCATAGTCATCTCCGCCGAGATGGCTATCACCGGCGGTGCTGCGAACCTCGAAAACTCCTTCGCCGACGTCGAGGACCGACACGTCGAACGTTCCGCCACCAAGGTCGAAGACGAGGATCGTTTCGTTGGCCTTCTTATCGAGGCCATAAGCCAATGACGCGGCGGTGGGTTCGTTGATGATTCGGAGCACTTTCAGTCCCGCAATCTCGCCCGCATTTTTTGTCGCAGTGCGCTGGGCGTCGTTGAAGTAAGCAGGGACAGTGATAACGGCTTGGTCGACGGTGTCACCGAGGTATGCCTCAGCATCCGCTTTCAGCTTCTGCAGGATCATCGCAGAAACTTCTTCCGGCGTCAGCTCCTTGCCTAGAGCGGGCACATCGGCGGTCACTTGGCCGTTCTTGCCCGCCTTCATCTTGTAGCTGATGCGCTTAGATTCGTCGCTGACTTCGGCCAGCGTGTGCCCCATGAATCGCTTGATCGAAGAAATCGTGTTTTCCGGATTTACGACCGCTTGGCGCTTTGCGGTCACGCCAACCAGGCGCTCTCCGTTGGACTTAAAGCCCACCACGCTAGGAGTGGTGCGGCTTCCTTCCGCGTTTGCAATGACGACGGGTTCTCCGCCTTCCATAACGGCGACGACTGAGTTGGTCGTTCCTAAGTCAATTCCTACAGTTCTTCCCATTTTTTTAGCTATATGCGTCTGAATCGTATAACTAATTTGAGTGTTATACGCTCATATTGACAACTTACAAGCATTTTACTCCAATCCTTTCGGAAGGGTTGCACCTAAGGCACCTCTTTCAAGCCTTTGGCCTGGACCCTTTCGCCACCCGTAATCGACAGGTAAGGTTTGCGGGATGGCAGAGGAAGTTCGGTTAGGCGTCGCGGGTCTTACGCACGGGCATGTTTGGGGATTGATCGAGGCTTGGAAGAAGGTGCCCGGAGTGCGGCTCGTCGCCGTCTCGGACGCCACGCCGCTTCTCGACAAAGCAGTCGTGGACTTTGAGAATGGCTATACGTCTTGGCAGAACATGCTCGCGTCACACGAATTCGACGCCCTGCTCGTGACCAGCGACAACGTAGAGTCGGCCGAGATCGCGGTTCAGGCACTGAAGAAAGGCATCCCCTGCATGGTGGAGAAAGCGATGGCCGCAAACGCCGATGATGCCGACAAGATGCTTGCCGCATCGAAGGAATCTGGGGCGAAGCTCATGATTAACTGGCCCTTGGCCTGGAGCGCATGGGTGCCTGAACTGAAGAAGCAGATCGAGGCGGGAACCGTCGGGCATGTTTTTCACTTCCGCTTCCGCAACGGCCATTTCGGCCCGAAGGAAATCGGCTGCGACGAATGGTTTGTGGGTTGGCTCCATGATGAGAAAAAGAATGGAGGCGGTGCGATTGCCGACTTTGGCAGCTATGGGGCCGTCTTGGCGAGGCTGCTGTTCGGAATGCCCGAGACGGTGTATTGTGTTCGCCACAACACGACCAAGGAGTATCACGTAAGCGACGATCATGCGGTGATGATCCTGAAGTATCCGAAGCTGGATGTGTTTTTAGAGGGGACCTGGGCAACCCGGGCTTGGGAGGAAGGAGCGAACCCGGTGGCCTATGGCAAAGAAGGGACGCTGGCGGTGTATGGGAAGGAGATGAAGTTGCACGGCGCTTCCGGGGTGTCGGCGTTGAGTGTGCCGGAGCTAGCGGTCAACAATCCGGCGGAATACTTCCTGGCGTGTATTCGAGAGGGAAGGGAGCCGGGGGGAATCTTGAACGCGGAACTCTGTGCTGACGCCTGCCGAATTCTGGATGCTGCGATCGAAAGCAGTTCAACCTTCTGCGCGGTGAAACCGGCCTAAGGGAACGGTTCCTGAAAAAACTTCAAAAACTTTTCCCTGAATGCCTATTCTTGCGTTACAATAGCTCGTGAATACGAATTCTGAGAATTCGTATTCACGGTAGAGCGAACGCCAATGAGGGTGACCCAGCTTGATATCGCAAGGTTAGCGAACGTATCACAGGCAACTGTGTCGCGGGTGCTTTCTGGTGATGACCGCGTGGAGCCTGAACTGCGCGACCGGGTGGTTCAGGTCATCCACGAGCACAATTACCAGCCCGACGTTCGAGCACGGTCGCTTCGAATGAAGAGAACGGGTCTGATTGGACTCGTCATCAAGCGGCCCTACGGCGGTCTGACCGACGACCCATTTTTTGCCGCCTTGACTGCGGGGATCATGGACCATCTTTGCGGCAGGCCCTACCATCTCTGCGTGGATGTTGTGACGGACGAGATCGCTCAGGGGGGCATTTATGACGAGATGCTTCGCACTCGCCGTGTCGATGGGCTGATCCTCGTCGAAGCGGAAGCGCTCGACGAGCGGATTACCCGTCTTCAAAGCGACAAATTCCCGTTCGTGATGATCGGCGATCCGAAGAACGACGGCATTTCGAGCGTTGATAACGACAACGTGCATGCGGGCGAAATAGCCACAAAGCACCTCATCAAGCAGGGTTATCGCAGCGTCGGCATCCTCGGTGGTCCCCGATGGATCAACTTCAGCAACGACCGCATCGAAGGCTATCACCGGGCGATTTCGGCCACCGGCCAGAGTCCGCTTATCTGGCATTCTGATTTTGGATTCGAATCCGCGCGCAAGGCTGCTTTAGAGATTTTCGATGGGCCCGATCGCCCGGATGCGATGGTTGTTTTGGATGACTTCATGACGTTCGGCGTGGTCACGGCGGCGCGGGCACGATTTCTGAAGGTTCCTGATCACTTGGGCCTCGTCAGCTTTAACAACACCAGCCTTTGCCAGCTTCTGGAAGAGGGACTCACCAGTGTGGACTTGGGCATCGATCACATGGTGGATCTCGCTGTGCAGAAGCTCCTGGAAATCATCGAGAACGAGGACACCTCCGAGCCGAGTCGTCAAATCGTTTCTTGCCAACTGGTGCAGCGCGGATCTTGCAATCGACCCTTTCCGGCTCCGCTGGTTGCAGGAGGGAAGAGATGACCGCTTGGATGGCACTCCTTCTGTTGACTCCCCTGTCGAGGGTGGAGGCGCAGGCTCAGGTAGACCACACCTTTCGTTATGATGCCAATGCGCTGGTGAAAAGGGTGAATCTTGCCGGCAGTTTTAACGGCTGGAACAAGACGGCCAAGAGCATGAAGCAGATACCGGGCACCCACTCATGGGTTGCCACTCTTAAGCTCAATCCAGGCAAGCACACGTATAAGTTCGTGATGGACGACGAGCGATAGGTCACTGATCCTGCGGCGAAGAGTGAGGATGACGGCACGGGCAATACCAACTCAGTGCTCTTGCTGCTTCCCCCCGACTATCTTGTGCCAGCCAAACTTGGGGATGGGAAAGTGACTGAAAGCGCACTCGTCCACACCAGTAATGTTCCTGACTTCGAACCTCAGCCCTCAGGATAAGATCAAGTACTACGACGGTAGCCCTATGCCTGCGGTAGAGAAACAGAAAAAGATCGCGGAGATCGAGCAGCAATACGGTATCAAGGCCTCCGACGTCTTGGGCAATAAAGGCGCGCCCGCACCGGGCGGCGGTCAGTAATTAGCTTCTAACGATCTGGATTCGCTCTGTCCCACGCCTCGCGAAACTTGGTGTGCACGTAGCGGGGTATTTCAAAGATGCTGCTCGATGATTCGGCTGGCTTCTGCGCCTCGGTGAACGCCATTAAGTAGCCGGCGGACTGGGCTGCTTGAGCGACTCGGCGGTCGTACTTGCCGTTTGGATAGGCGAGGAACTGAACGGGATGTCCGAGCCGCTGCTCGAGAGCCTCTTTCGAGCCGAGCATCTCTTCGGCCAGGGTCTGATCCGTTAGGGTTCGCATGTCAGCCGGATGGCTGCGAGTCTGGGAGGCCACTGTGACGAGCCCTTCGCGATCTAACTCGATGAGCTGCTGCCATGTCATCTTGGGGCGGCCTACCGTGCTGCCAACGAAGTCCGTGTGAACAAACATCGCCACCGGCACCTTGCGCTTGCGCAAGATCGGCAGGGCTCTTTCGTAGAACCCCAGGTAATTGTCGGCAAAGGTGATCATGACCGGCTTGTCTGGAAGAGGGGAGGCGGTCGTGAGATGTGCGTAGACCTGCTGTACCGAGACAAAGTGTGCGCCGCGGGAGGAGAGCCAGTCGAGCTGTTGTTCAAGCTCTCGCGGCGTGCAATCGAACCAGAGGGCGGATTCGTTCCGGACGGGCACCATGTCGTGGTAAGTGAGAATGATGGTCCGCTCCTTGAGGTCTCTCACGATCAGAGGAGGCAGCGACAGCGCAAAGATCAGGGCCGCAAGCACTAGCGCCGCCCGCACTCCGGACATGCCGGAAGATCAATCGTGTACACGTTGCCGCAGCACAGGCAATGGACGCTGTCGTATTCTGCGGGTTCCTCGATTTCAAGCTCCCTGGCAATCCGGCGCTCATGTACGTCCTGCAAGACGTTCAAGTCATATTTGTCTTTGCGATCGTGTAACCAAACTCCGAGTGCGAGCATAAATAGGCAGAAGGCGAAGAACACGGCGGGGAGGAACAACGCACCTCCAGAAGCTCCGCCAAAGAGGAGAATCGCGAGTCCGATGGCGATGAAAGCAACCCATCGATGCTTCACTCGCTCCCTCCCTCTTTCCTTTCTCGCCACGCATCCAAGCGTTCGGCAATCCGCTTTTCCTGGCCGCGATCGGTAGGGAAGTAGTAGCGCCTGCCCTGCAGCGACTCCGGCAGATTTTGTTGGGCGACCTGGCCGCCTTCGAAGTCGTGAGCATACTTGTAGCCCTTGCCGTAGTCGAGTTCTTTCATCAGCTTAGTGGGGGCGTTTCGCAGGTGCAGCGGAACCGGATCGTTGCGGCTGTTCTGAACATCGGCGGCGGCGGCGGCGTATGCCTTGTAAATGGCGTTGCTCTTGGGTGCGGCGGCCAGGTAGGCGACAGCTTGGGCAAGCGCCAGGGCTCCTTCGGGCATGCCGATAAAGTGCACGGCTTGCTGGGCAGCCATCGTGAGTGTCAAAGCATGGGGATCGGCTAATCCAATGTCTTCACTGGCCATTCTAACGATTCGTCGCGCCAGATAGAGCGGATCTTCGCCACTCTCGAGCATCCGGGCGAGCCAGTAGAGCGACGCGTCTACGTCCGATCCTCGGACGCTCTTGTGCAACGCGGAGATGATATCGAAATGCTGCTCTCCTCCCTTGTCGTATTGGCCGACTCGCCGCTGAATAGCCGACTCAACCACCGCCAGAGAAATCTCATTCTGGGCGTCGGCCTCCGCTACCGCAACACATAGCTCCAGCATGTTCAAAACCGCGCGAGCGTCGCCGTTGGAAAGGTTGACCAGAGCTTCTCGGGCAGTTGCTTCGATGACGATAGCTGATGATCCGAGCCCTTCAGTCGTATCCCCAAGCGCTCGCTCCAGCACATTTCCGATGTCTTCGTCCGACAGCGGCTTCAGGACGTATACGCGTCCCCGGGAGAGAAGGGCCGAATTCACCTCGAACGATGGATTCTCGGTGGTGGCCCCGATGAGAGTGATCGTCCCATCCTCGACGTAGGGCAGAATGGCGTCTTGCTGAGCCTTGTTGAACCGGTGGATCTCGTCGATGAAGAGAACGGTGCCTGCGTTGGTGTCGCTAAAGAGGCCAGCAGCACCAATTCGCTTCTGGGCTTGGTCGACCACGCGCCGCAAGTCTGCCACTCCAGCCGAAACCGCACTGACTCGCTCGAAGTGCTTCTTGCCTGCACGAGCCACGATCTCTGCCAACGTGGTCTTACCGACGCCAGGAGGTCCCCAAAGAATGATGGAACCAAGCCGCCCACTCTCGGCGGCGAGTCGAAATGCAGCTCGCGCACCCACTAGATGCCCCTGCCCGATAAACTCATCGAACGTCCGGGGCCGCATTCGTGCCGCAAGGGGCGCTCCATCCATTTGCCTTATGATGCCTCATGCTTCGAGGGACCTGAAGAACATACTTCGCCTGAAACAGCCATAATCTAGCCTCCCGTGCTCCTATCAGTAGCTAATGTCGCCAAAGCCTTTGGCGTGGATCAAATTCTCACCGGCGTGAGCTTTCGCATCGATGCGCGTGAGAAAGTTGCGCTGGTGGGACGAAATGGGACCGGGAAAACCACCCTCCTGAAAATCATCACGGCTCAATACGGTCCCGACTCGGGTGGTGTTCAGCTTGCAAGAGGCGCAAAAGTCGGGTACCTCATGCAAGAAGCCCCTGTCGACATTGGGCGCACGGTTCTGGAAGAAGCGCAAGGCGCAGTCGAAAGGCAGTTCGAGATGAAAGTGCGCCTTGAAGAAATCGAGGCGATCATGGAGCACGGCGAAGCGAGCGCCGATGAATTGGAAGAATATTCGCTCCTCCACGAGCACTTCCTGGAAGCTGAAGGCTATTCCGTTGAAACCGACGTCCGTGTGGTTCTTCAGCAGATGGGCTTTACGGAGGATGAGTTCGAGAAAGCGACCTCGATGCTGAGCGGGGGAGAACGCACCCGCTTGGCGATTGCGCGGCTTCTCTTGGAAGAACCTGATCTCTTGATCCTGGACGAACCTACTAACCACCTTGATCTTCAAGCCACAGAGTGGCTAGAAGGCTGGCTCAGGGGCTATCACGGGGCGGTCCTGCTGGTCTCTCACGACCGGGCGTTCTTGGAAAACACCGCAGAGAGAGTGCTCGAACTTCGCGACGGCACGGTTAAAAGTTATCCCGGCCCATTCGTTAAGTATCTGGAGCTTCGGGCTCTCGAAGAAGCGAGATTGGCCGAAGTCGCCAAGCGCCAGGAGCAAGAGATCGCGAAGATGGACGAATTCGTCCGCCGCTTTATGAACTCTCAGCGCACGGCTCAGGCAAGGGGACGCCAGAAGCTGATGAACCGGCTCCTTACCGAAAAGGTGGATGCTCCGAAGAACGAAAAGGGCATGAAGGGAGGATTCAAGGCGGTCGCTCGATCCGGCGATCTGGTGATCGAAACCGAGACCTTGACGGTAGGCTTCGGTCCCGAAGCAGTTCTGTTCAAGAACCTCAATTGGACCGCTCGAATCGGCGAGCGATGGGGCGTGATCGGGGAAAACGGAGCAGGGAAGTCAACGCTGCTCAAGGTTCTGTTGGGTGACCTCGACCCGATGTCGGGGAGAGTCCGGTTGGGCGCCAATGTCACGGCGGGCTATTTTTCTCAGGATGCGGGCGATCTGGATCCCGAAATGTCGCCCCTCGATGCGCTGGTTTGGGACCTGGACATGGAACCGCAGCCGGCAAGAGACCTTCTGGGCCGCTTCCTCTTTTCGGGGGACGACGTGTATCGCCCAGTGAAGACCTTGAGCGGAGGTGAGAAGAACAAGCTGTCTCTCGCCAAGCTCACTCACATGAGCCCGAACCTCCTGATCTTGGACGAGCCTACGAACCACCTCGACATGGCTAGCCGGGAAGCGCTGGCAAAGGTGCTGAGGGACTATAAAGGCACCCTCGTGCTCGTCTCTCACGACCGGTGGCTGCTTTCTCAGATCACGGACAACACGCTTGATATCCGCAGGGCCGGTCCAATCGTGTTCCCAGGCTCTTACACCGAATACCGCCAATGGCTGGCCAGAGGCAGCAAGGCTGCGGACGTTCCGAAGAAGAAGGGGGAGCAAGCCAAGGCGGAACCTCGCCCGGTAATGTCGCCCCGCGAACTGAGCAAAGAGATTCAGCGGCTCGAAAAAGTCGTATCCGACGCCGAATCAGCCGTCGCCCGCTACGAGGGATCGATCAAAGCCATCGAGAAAAAGCTCTCCCATGTGGGCCCGTCGGAAGATGTGTATTCGCTGACGCTGGCCTATCGAGACGCTCAGGAGAATCTGGTGGGTGCGATGGCTGCTTGGGAAGAGCAAACGCTGAAATTGGAGCAAATCAAAGAGCTAAGGGATTAGCGTTCACCGTGCAAGGATGGAGTTCACTCTGCACGCGAATGCCTTTCTGATAATACTTATTATGAAATGCATCCTCTCTTCAAGGGTGCTCGTCTTCCGACTACACCACCTGGAGCCACTTAGCGATGGCTTCGTCTAACATCGGCTCCGTCAACCTGCCGGTGAAGGTGTTCTGTTGACTTGGATGATAAGAAGCGACAAGGGTGATCCCGGTAGGCAGGGCGTGTACGGCCCCGTGGCCGAATGGTGTTGCCCTGACGCTGAGCAGCTTGTGTACGTGCAGCCACGCGATGCTCCCTAGGCACAGCACGGACTTCCAGCGATCGAGCTGGAGAAGCGCTCGCAGGTAGCTCGAGCAGTTCATCACCTCCTCGGGAGTGGGCTTGTTTCCGGGTGGTGCGCAATGAGCGGTGGCGGCGATGAGGACTCCTCGCAGCTCCAGTCCATCGTCCACATGCTCAGAAGTTGCCTGTGTCGCGACGCCTGCCTTATGGAGCGCCCGATAGAGCCAATCTCCGCTCCGATCTCCCGTGAACATCCGCCCGGTGCGATTTCCCCCATGAGCCGCAGGGGCGAGGCCGACGATCAAACGGTCCGCGGAAGGATCGCCGAAGTAAGGCACGGGGCGCCCCCAATACACTTGATCCGCGAAAGACTTTCGCTTCTCCCGCGCAACCTGCTCCCGCCATTCGACCAATCGAGGGCAGCGAATGCAGGATGTGAGTTCGGTGTTGAGGGTTTCGAGAGGAAGCATTGATAGAATAGAGGGGTGCCGATCTATGAATACGAGCCGAAGGACCACGATTGTCTCATTTGCGAGGGGCGTTTTGGGGTCATTCAGGCGCTGAACGAAGAGACGCTCCAATACTGCCCCACTTGCGGAATGGACGTTCGCCGCGTGATCAGCAAAGCCAGCATCAAGATCTCCTCTGGGAAGCTGGGATCCCGATCGGAGAAGGGCGGCTTCTCAACGTTCAAGAAGACCGAGACGGGGGTGTGGGAAAAGGTGTCCGGCGAGGGCCCGGATGTCATCTCCGGCTCGAAGGAAGACATTGCCGCGGTGGAAGCTGAGAAGTCAAGCACCAAAAAGGTGCTCGACTTGGACAAATAGCTAGACAGCCGGCATCTATCTGCCTGATGGCAGGTTGCTTGCAACGTTGTTAGCACTTCCCTTCAAAAAGGACACAAACTCTTCGGAGTTTCGGGTGGAGCTTTCGAACTTGCGAATGACTTGCCCATCGGGCGTCACGATGACATACACGGGGAGGGTGACCGTTCCGGTTAGCCTCTTCTGTAACTCCTGATTCGCCCGATCTCCTGGCGTCTGCCGATCGGTGAAGAGCTCCACCGGCACGTAATTACCAAGCTGCCCCGAAACATCTTCACGAGGAAACATGTTCTTTTCCATCCAGCGGCAGTTGGTGCAGGTGACGCCGGTGAAATTGATGAACATCGGCTTCCCGGTCGTCCTCGCTAGCCGCTGAGCGGTCGAGAAGTCTTCGATCCATCCGGAATGGCTTGGAGGGAGGAACGCTTCCATCTCGCCAAGCGATCGCCCTTTCGGGCCCACGCCAAGCGCGAGCATCACGACTGCGAGCGCGGTAAGAGCGGTGATCACCATTCGACCGCGCCCGAACTTCTTGGGCATCTGCACGTGCGGGAGCTTGAGCAATCCTACGAGGAAGGCTAAGGTCGCCACCCCGATAAGGATCCACACATAGAGGAAGCGATCTCGAGGGAGGATGCCGGTGTTCCATACAAGGTCGGCATTGCTGAAAAACTTGACCGCTGCCGCAATCTCGAGGAATCCCATGTAGCCCTTAACTGAGTCGAGCCATGCGCCCGATTTAGGGAGCCCCGCCAGAAACTGCGGAAAGAGAGCGAGAAAGAAAAACGGAAGAGAGAAGGCGGTGCCGAAGGCCAGCATGCCAAAGAGCGGATAGACCCATTCCCCTTGGGATGCACTCACGAGTATCGTGCCCACAAATGGAACCGTGCACGTAAAGGACGTGATGGTAAAGGTCAGGCCCATCAGAATCGGGGCGAGCAGACCGGCCTTGCCTTGAGGATTGAATTTGTTAGCCAGTCCCGAAGGCACGTTGATTTGATAAAAGCCGAAGAGATTGAACGCCAGAACAACAAACAGTACGCCGATCGCGATGTTGACCCAGGGGTTCGTTGCGAAAAGTTGGATGCTACTGGCACCGAAAAGGAGCGTCACGATGAGGCCAAATCCGGCAAACGCGCCAATGATGCCAAGGCAAAAGGCGAGCGCCTGCACAATGCCGGATCGAGAACCAGCCGTCTCCCGGCGCTTCGCGAAGAAGCTGACCGTTATCGGAACCATCGGAAACACGCATGGCGTGAGGAGGGCCAGCAAGCCCGCGCCAAAAGCGAAGAGCATGAAAGGAAGAAGGCCCTGTGACTTGGCGGCGGCCAAACGATCGGCGTCGCTCTGCATCGCGGTGGCAGCGGCTGCCTCCGTTGACGCCGATACCGCTTTGGCACCGATGCCCACTTCGACGGTCGTGGGTGGGATGCAAGTCGTCGCGTTACAAGCCTGAAACATGACGGACACTTTCTGGCCGTCCAAGGAGTTGCCGAGTTGGACAGGTACTCGGAAGACCACCGAATCCTTGAAGTAGTCCACCATCGCGTTAAAGTTGTCGTCCATCTCGTGGATCGGCTTGGGCTGTTCGATCTTTCCCGCCAAGGTTAGGGGGGCGACGGGTTCGATGGTCGTAGGGATATTCGCGGCGGTGGTTGGCGGCAATGCGTACAGGTGCCAGTCTTTCTGGATGGTGGCTTCCAAGAGCAAGACCGCCTTCTCTCCGGCCTTTGGCGTGCCTTCGAATTTGGCGGCCCACGTGACTTGGTCTTGCGCTCCGGCAAGCACCGAAAAGAGCAAGGCGTTGAACAGCAAAATCAACTTCAAGGCACGCACCATCACATTGGTTATACGCTCAAAGCAGCGCAGTTCGCTTCGCTTCCCTTCGAGTCTTTGCAAATGAACTATGCTCTTGCGATGATCGTGTTGTCGGGGGTGTCGAAGCGTTACGAATCGACGGTCGCGCTGCATCCGCTCGACTTGGAAGTGCCAGCAGGCAAGGTAACGGCCCTGATCGGCCCAAGCGGCTGTGGTAAATCAACCGTGCTACGGCTTCTCGTGGGTCTCGTAGAGCCTGATTCTGGCGAGATTTGGATCCATGGCGAGCGGCTTGTGACCGAAAGCAAGCGAAATTTGCGACGAACATTGGGCTATGTCATTCAGGACGGGGGCCTCTTCCCGCACCTTACATCCCGGAAGAACGTGATGCTCATGGCGGAGCAACTTGGCCGAGAAAAGGAAGTCGACATCGACGCCCTCGCATCGTTGACTCAGTTCCCTTTAGAGGCTCTCGACCGCTTCCCTCTCGAGTTGAGCGGAGGGCAAAGGCAAAGGGTAGCACTGATGCGTGCGCTGGCCCTGCAGCCAACGACGCTCCTCTTGGACGAGCCTTTGGGAGCCTTGGACCCCTTGATTCGTGCCGATCTCCAACGCGATCTCAAAGAGATATTTGCGCGGGTCAAGCAGACAGTCGTGCTGGTAACGCATGACATGGGCGAAGCGGCCTATCTTGGGGACCGAATCGTGCTGATGCGCGAGGGTCAAATCGTTCAGCAAGGGACTTTGAAGGAGTTTCAGGAACAGCCGGCAGAGCCCTTCGTGACCGAGTTCTTGCGCGCTCAGAGGACGGTGGTGGCGATATGAGACCTTTCTTGTTGCTCCTAATGCTCGTGCTTCCCTGCCTTTGTTTTGCAGAGAGTGCCGTGGTTGGCTCCAAGAAGTTCACGGAATCGTATGTGCTTGGCGAAATTGCCAAAAAGGTGCTCGAAGATGCGGGCTTTAGCGTCGAGCACAAGCAAGGGATGGGCAACACGTCCATCGTTTGGAGCGCAATTTCTGGTGGGAGCATTGACACCTATGTGGAGTACACCGGCACCTTGGCCGAGGAGATTCTGAAGAAACCAGGAATCTCCCTAGATCAAATCCGTTCCGAGCTCGCTGGGCAGGGCATTGGCGTGTCGGGGGAACTGGGCTTCAACAATACCTATGCATTGGCGATGAAGCGAGAACGGGCCGCTGCTTTAGGCATCACCAAAATATCCGATCTTAAGAATCACCCAGAGCTTAAGGCGGGCCCCACTCACGAGTTTTTAGATCGAGCCGACGGCTGGAAGAAGGTGATGGCCGAGTACGGCATCCAGCTTGCAGATGTAAGGGCTATCGACCATGGGCTCGGTTATACAGCCCTGAATTCGGGCGAAATCGATATCAAGGACTGCTACTCTACGGATGCTCAGATCGCGAAGTTTGGCCTCACCGTGCTTGAGGATGATCGGCAATTCTTCCCCACCTATAAGGCCGTGTTTGTCTATCGCCAGACCTTGGACCCAAAGGCAGTCGCCGCCTTAGAGACTGTTGTTGGCACGATCGACGAGTCCTTTATGAGTCGGCTCAATGCAAAGGCGGATGAGACGAAGAATTATTCTGAGGCGGCGGCGATGTACTTTACGGAAGTTTCCGGCCGGAAGGTAAAGGTCCAAGAGGAGCCCTTCGTTGAGAAATTGGCTGGCTGGGTTGGTAAGCACCTCTATCTTGTAGGAGTTTCTCTGCTTCTTGCGGTGTTAGTCGGAGTTCCCCTGGGGATCGCTGCGGCTAGACCAGGCAGGCTAAGCAGCTTCATTCTTGGGGGTACGGGGGTGATTCAGACCATTCCTTCCCTTGCGTTGATCGCCCTGCTTGTCCCGATTCCCTTCTTCGGCATTACCGATAGCACGGCGATCACGGCGCTGTTTCTCTATTCGTTGCTGCCGATTGTACGGAACACTGCGATCGGGCTTTCGACAATTCCGCTGCCGTTGCGAGAATCGGCGGAGGTGCTGGGTTTAGAGTCGGGCGCGATGCTCGGCAAGATCTATTTGCCGCTCGCTTTACCGACTATCCTTGCCGGAATCAAGACGAGCGCCGTCATTTGCGTAGGCACCGCCACGTTAGCGGCTCTTATCGGAGCGGGCGGGCTTGGCGAACCAATCATAAGCGGTCTCTCGCGCAATGACAACATAGCCGTATTACAGGGCGCGATCCCTGCGGCCCTGCTCGCGATTGTTGTGCAACTGCTGTTCGATGCACTCGAAAGAGCGGTCGTTCCTGCTGGCCTGCGACGGAAGTAAGACGCCTATAGGCCCACGCAGAGGCTGAGGGATTCGATGAGTTGCAGTTGGTTGAAAGGCTTGGTCAGGAATCCGATCATGCCCGCTTCCCGGCAGGCGCGACGATCGTCGTCCATTGCATTCGCAGTGAGGGCGATCACGGGCAATTCGGGTCGGTACTGGTGAATCGCGCGGGTGGCGGCCAACCCATCGGTGCCAGGCATTTGCACGTCCATGAGCACGACGTCGAACTCGGCCTTTTGAACTGCTTCGATAGACTCTTCTCCGCTGGTGGCGACCACGACCTTGCATTGCAGCAACTCCAAGTTTCTGCGAGCCACCATTATGTTGACGAGATTGTCTTCCACGAGCAACACTCGAAGCCCGGTCAACCCGTCGGCACTTAGTTGGGGCTTCTCTGTCCTCTCTTCGGCACCAGCACCTCGGGGAAGCCTCAGCGAGACAAAGAATTCACTCCCCGAATAGAGCACGCTTTTAACCGTAACTTTTCCACCCATCATTTCGACGAGCCGCTTTGTGATTGTGAGCCCCAGTCCGGTTCCTCCGAAGAGCCTTTGCGTCGAGTCGTCCGCCTGCGAGAAGCTTTCGAAAATGGAATCCAGTCGGCCGGGTGGAATACCGATGCCCGTATCCTTTACCGTCAGGGTTACGAGATAATCGTCCTTATCCACCTGCGATGCCATAGCCACCCGCACTTCCCCGCTGGGGGTGAACTTGATCGCGTTCATGATCAGGTTCCCCAATATCTGTTTCACTCGCACTGCGTCCGACGTCACCCGAAGGGGCTCATCGATGCCAGAACTTTCTAGCTTGAGACCTCGCTCCATGGCTTGGCCCCTGAAGAGGCTGGTCGTCTCGCTTACCACCTGACTGAGGTCGAAGTCCGCCAATTCCAAGGTGAGCTTCCCTGCCTCTGCTTTGCTAAGGTCGAGAACATCTCCAATGACTCTGAGGAGGGTCTCGCCACTTGAGTAAATCGTGCGCACGAATTCTTGCTGCTGCGCATCCAGATCGGTTCGAATCAGGAGGCCGGTCATGCCCATGACTCCGTTGAGCGGGGTGCGGATTTCGTGGCTGACGGTGGCGAGGAATCGGCTCTTAGCGCGGGCCGACTCTAACGCCGCATCGCGGGCTTCGATCAGGCTCTCGTTAGCGGTCTGCAGTTCTTCTGCCATGCGGCGAAGCTCATCTGCATTGCGCCTAAGCCGCATTTCGGTTTCCTTTTGCTCCGTCAGATCCCGCCATGCGACGAGCTGTGCCGATTTGCCGCTGATGGATAGCTGGGTAATCGTCACCTCGCATGGCAGCAAGCGTCCGTCCTGCGCCTGGTGGGTCCATTGAAAGCGATGGCTTCCCTTCTGCTTGGCGATCGCATCCATCTCGAGCGACTTTTCGCTGGTCAAGCTGCCGTCGGGCTGATACGTTGGGGAGAATTCGCTTGGTTGCCGGCCCAAGACTTCTATGGCGCTTGCGCAGCCCAGCATCTCGATCGTTGCTCGGTTGGCATCGATGATCCCGTGCTCATTCACGAGCACGTGAGCTTCACTTGACTGCTCAAAGAGGATCCGGAACTTCTCTTCGCTGGCCATGCGATCGGTCAGATCGTGCAGCAGCCATACCTCACCCACCTCGTCGAGGAAGCAGGAGACATCGAAGATGCGACTGGTTCCGTCTTTGGCGAATAGCTCCCGCCCTATCGTTCTGAAGCCTGCGTGCTTGATCGCCTCATAGCTCTTGCGCGCCCTTACCGATGCGCCTACATCGCCTCGGCAAGTGAGGAGGAACCAATCCGAGAGAGTCTTAATATCGTCGTTGGAATAGCCGAGCACCGACTCCAGCGCACGGTTGAGGGTCACTCTTTCTCCAATGATATGCACGGCACCGACGGGCAAGTTCTGCAGGATGGTTGAGACCCTTTCCTGACTCTTGCGACTGTTGTCTTCCGCATGTTTGCGATCTGTCGAGTCCCGCATATGGACTGCAATGCCGCCGTCCAGAGGGAACGCTCGAACATCGAAATAGAGGCCACTCGTGAGGCACTCCGCTCCGAATTGTATGGGCATACCGGCCCGCATCGCTTCGCGCAGCTTGGATTCAATCACTGGCTCGGCCCCTGAGGGCCAGACATCCCAGAGCAAGGTTCCCAGGAGTTTGTCGCTGGACCCGTCGAGGTGGCGCTGGGCGGCAAGGTTTAGAAAGGTGATGCGCCATTCTGCATCGACGCATAGGAACGTGTCAGAAAGGGCGTCGAGCAGCGCGGGCGCAATGGCTGCGTGATAACTTTCTTGAGCGATGTTATTCATGAGGCAAGTGATGATCTACTAGAAATTATCGGCTACTTCACGGATATCGTTAAGCTTCGATCAAGATTCCCGCACGAAGAGACGTCTCCGTCAAGCTTCTTCGTCAAAAACCGGCTCAAGTCGGTGATCTTGGGCTCCTACTGCAATATCTTCGGCCATGGATGCAGCAAATTCTCGTAGGACGGGCTCCTCATCTTGGAGCGCAACACGCTCCAGAGCGGCTACAACGAGATCCCTCATCTCTGGAATCCACTCGACGACATGGAAGAGCCCGTGAATCGCGCTCCTTCGTCCGATTTTGCTTGGCGCGTAGAGGCATTCCAGCAAGGTCGGCCCTCCATGTCGGTACGGGATGTGCCCGCCCAACACCACGCCGGCCTTATAGATCGTGCGGGCAAAGTCGTCTTCTGCGGACCATATCAGATCCTTCATTGCCCGAACCGCTTCGAGCTCCTCTTCTTCTTGCTTACAGAAGTCGGGCAGCGATTCGAAGAGGTCCAATACACACCACTGAGCGGAGCGTCGGTTAGGATGTGCTCGGTCGTCTAGAATCGAAATGAGGCTGGGAAAATAGAGGCCGGAGCTCGCGTGCGTTTCTATTTCGGTCCGGGCTTCATTCGCGATATCTCGATCTCCGCAATAGAGCAGCTTGAGCTGGTCCAACGCACTCAGTTCCCGAACGTGACCCGTAAAGCGTTGCGGCAGCTCGAGAGCTTGGCTGATCGCGAGCTGTCTCGCAAAAAGTGGTTCGGAGCTTTGCTGCAGGTTCTGAAGCATCTCGAGCAAGGTATCTCCCCGCGCCTCATGCCAGATGTCACGGCAACGGCCGAACACTCCATACGGGGTATTCGCAATTTCAACCTCGAACGTCTCTTCATGCATTTCCAAAGGAGCCCTTCCCTTCCAATCGGATGCCAGAACGTGAAAGCTATAGCTGATCGGGTGCGGGGGCCAGTGAAATTTGACGCGATGGGCCGGCCTTCGTGCCGTTGTCGAGCCTCCGTTAATGCGGACGACCCAACCCACGTAAGCACGAAGCTCGTTCGCTATCTGATCGGCGCTGAGAGATGCGAGGGAGGATTGCATGGGCGATGGGCCTCGCTAGTTCAAGAGCGAGGCCATGTATTTTACCGGCTGACCACATTCGTTCGATTCAGGAATCGCCCGATGGTTTCAGCACTGTCCTTGAGGTGGAGACGAGTCATGTTGTCGAGATTCTTTGGCTGCTTGAGCTGGGCCAGCATCTTATTGCGGAGGCTGCTCAGCGACTGTCCAGCCAGCATTCGGGAATCTTCGTTCACCGATCCGTTTGGGGCACCCGCGATCGTCGTTAGGCCGGAGACAAGGAATCGCTGAAGGTCTCGTCGCAAAGGATCGATCGACTGGTTCAATCCAACCTCCGCGAACACGGCTCCGGTGACGATCTGAAAATGCTCGTCGAGTCCGTAGGCATTTTTCACCTTGTAGGAATTCTCCGCGATTCTGTCTGAAGCGCTCGCCGAAAGCATCAGCGCCAAGAGATTCTGCTGATTGAAGCCAATGAAATCTCTGACCGGGGCGGTCCATGAGCCTTCATTCTCGTCAGTGCTAAGCGACGTCAGAACTGCCTCGGGCATCTTGAAGGCACCTTGCGCAAGGAAGTTTGTCGCGATCATTTTGGCCGCCTGTCTTTGCAAGGCAGGGCTCACCGGCGCCATGGTCGGCTTTTCACCCTTGTCTCCTTTGAAGTTGCGGCTAGCCGCGATGCCGCCGACGAATCGTGCCGCCGTTCGACCTTCTCGGAAGGACCGCATGATCGAGTTCAGAACGACGTTGGTGCGCTTAGAGTAGCTTTCGCCGGCTCGAGGAAGGTTGAGAATGGCATAGTCTCTCGCTCGCTTAAGAGCGATGAGCGACTTTGAGCTGAACACCAGCGGATCGCTGCCGCCGTCGAATCGCACCGCGTAGGGATTCCAACTATCCGCGTCCTCGTCCGTCATAAATGCATGGCCGCGCTCACCCGAGGCGGACGCTATTTGGGCAAGCTGGAACTTCTCGCCTGTTGTCGTTTTGCCGCCAAACTCGGTGTAGCCATACTTGATCGCCCAAACATCGTACGGCCCGATAACCGGTGCGTAGAAGTTGCCGGTGCCCTTGAGAACCGCCTGCACGTTTGCGGGCGTATAGTCCATGACGCTGGCGGAGGTTCCGTGCTGACCCGTGATAGTGTCGTCGGCGAGCTCGGTCGTCGAGAGGTTTGTTGATCCTGCGAAATTATGTCTGAGCCCTAAGGCGTGCCCGACTTCGTGGCTCACACAATCGGACAGAAACTTCTTTACGTAGTCTTCTTTGGCAGTTCGTACCGGAGCGGCTTGAACGGCCATCCAACTCAGGACGCCAGCGGTCGCCTGGTCTGCCGCATGGGTGCAGAGTTCACCGGCTAACCCGAAGCGAGACATCTTCGCGAAGCTCTCTTTCACGGCCTTCTCTGCGGGGGTCGCAAAGAGAAACTCGTCATCCGTCATCATGCGCTGCGGGTCGCGGGTCATGACTTCCAACGCGTGCTTGCCGCCACCAACGTGGCTGCTGACATTGCGTAAATGCTCCTGCTGAAGGTCGCGGATGATGTTGCCGTCCAATGTGATGGCAGCGTTGAGGATCTGCCCAGTGAAAGGATCGGTTCGAAATAGCGAGATCGCGCCGAAGATGGAGCTTGGGCTGACCATCATTCGAATGACGTTGTAGCGGCCATCCGCGTGGTCGTAATTCTCCTTTGGCTGATCCTGAACCTGAACCGCATTCTTGAATCCCATGGCATCGAATGCCTTGTTCCAGCGGAGCACGCCTGCTCGAACCGCCTCACGATAATCAGCGGGGATCGAGTTGTCGATGGTGAACACGATCGGCTTGACGGCTTCGCTCACCTTTGCGGACGGATCCTTTTTGACCAGATGGAAGCGATTGATGTACCGCTCGGTCCGGTTTGTGTTGAGATACTTATCGATGGAGAAAAAGCTCTCGGTAAAGTAGCCAATCCTCGGATCGGCCTGGCGAGGCTCATAGCCATCTTCGTTGCGGAACCATACCGAGTAGGTGACCTTGAGAGGAGCGCTGCGGTCATCTTCGAGCGAAAGAGGCGCGCCAAGCCCGAGCAGAGCCATTAGGCCGCCACCGCCGCCGCCGCGAGGCGACAAGTAGTGCAGCTTCATCTGCACGGTTGAATTAGTGGCAAAGCCCTTGACGCTCTCCACAGAAGACTTCTCGCGGTCAAGCATGTAGGGTCCGCCGAGACCTTGGACGATCATTTCGGAGAGACGGACCACGTCGCCGAAGAACAGATTTGTGACGTTGATGAGAAGCAGCTTCTTTTCTGGATGTTGCTGCTCGATTTTGAAAGTGCCCAAGATCGCTTCTTGGAACTGGCGCTCCGCTCCCACGGCAAAATCGTCAGTCTTCTGCCAACGGTTGGCAATGGTCGGGCGAACCAGCCACACCTGCTCTTCATTTCTGTCGAATCGAAAAGCGTCCACCGCGTTGTTGCCGATAGGCATTCCCGCATGAAGCAAGCCGCTGTCGAGGCCCGTTGCGAGGGTGGCTTGCAAAAGGAAGATTTTGCCGAGCTTGTCCTCAGGAAGCTCGAGAAGGATGTCCTTCTTTCGCTGATACATGGGAAATGGGCCGTCGACACGCTTTAGATCTTTGATCGCGGTCTCATAACCGGTGACCTTAGGGTCCTTCTCTTCCTTCTTGGTTTCCGGTGGTTTGTCCGTCGCCGCCTGGGCGAACCCGCTTGCGGGCAAGCAAACTCCAAATACAACTGCCATCGCGGCAAGGCTCAAGCTCTTCGTCATTTCGCGTACGCGTCTCCTCGGGTGTTTGGACACCTGTATTCACTATCCTATGCCATGGTAGCCCGTCGGGGTTCCATTCTTGGACTAAATAGTCGGAATAGGGCGCTTTCTTGACTGGGCCGCACCGTTGCGACTGCTACAGTCTCGTCGGTCATGGAAGCGTGAAGTAGAACGCCGCGCCTTTTTGCAGCTCGGCTTCAGCCCAAACCTTGCCATGATGCCTCTCGATGATGCGTCTCACGTTTGCCAGGCCGATCCCGGTGCCGGGGAATTCCGCGTCCGGCACGAGCCGCTCAAAGGGGCGAAAGAGGCGGTCTACGTACTTCATGTCAAATCCAATCCCTTGATCGCGGACAACGAACGCCTCTCCAACTTTCGCGAACTCGACTACCCCGCCATCGGGAGAGAACTTGGCTGCGTTACTGAGAAGATTTGCCAGGACAAGGCGCATCAGCCGTTCGTCGGCTTCACACAGAAGTGGCTCAGTTATACGGAATTCCACTGTGACGGCGGCATCGCCGGCTTGCATCTCTTGCACGATCTCGTGAGCCATTGAGCTCAAATCCACAGTGCTACGGAGCATCTCTTGGCGAGTGATCCTGGACAGACGCAAAAGGTCGTCGATGAGTACCGCCATCTTCTTCGCGGCGCTTGCCTGCCGCGTAAGCAGTTCGGAAGCGGGTTCGGGCAGCTCCTCTCCAAAGTCTTGCTGTAGCATCACGCTGGTCGACACGATCGCCCGCAGGGGCGATCGCAGATCGTGCGAGACGCTGTAGGTGAATCCTTCCAGTTCGCGGACCGCCGCTTCCAACTCTTGCGTGCGTTCGAACACCCGCCGTTCAAGCTCGGCTTCGGCCTCCTTTTGCTCATGGATATCGGTGCTGCTGCCCATCCACTTGGTGACGGCTCCCGTTTCGTCGCGCAGGGGGACCATTCGAGACAAGTGCCAGCGAAATGTTCCGTCTGCAGCTCGCAGTCTGATCTCCTGACGCCAGGGCTTGCCTTCAGCAAAGGATGCGGTGACCCGCTCTCGCCCTTTCTCCCGGTCTTCCGGGTGAACCACCAGTTCCCAGCCCCCACTGACGCCGACTGAAGGATCGAGGCCCGTGTACTCGAAGTAGTGGCGGTTCAGATATTCGGAGCGGAGAGTCTTTGCGTCGGTTGCCCACGTAATCAGTGGCATCGCATCCAGCAGAGTCTTGAATCGGCCCTCACTGGCCGCAAGCGCACGCTCTGCGGCTTCGCGCGTCTCAAGCTCATGTCGGAGCCGAGAGTATAGGCGCGAGTTTTCTAATGCGGGCGTCAGTTGGTGAACCAGGACCTCCAGCAGTTCGAGGTCTTCCTGGGTAAATGCCTGCCCTGCGTTGCTCATGACCTGCACCACTCCTGCGACCTCGCCATCAAGCAACATCGGGCACATAAGGGCTGACTTTGTAACGGGATCGCGCTCCACGATCGATTCGAGGCTGCCATCGGGAGTGATCTCGGAGTAGTGACCCTCGGGTCTCTTTCGAACTTTCTCCACGACGTCGAACAGCCGGGACTTCTGCTCGAGGATCACTTGGCTCTGCATGCCCGTGCCGTCACGATTGAGGGGAAGTGCAGGAAACGCCGTGTGATCATGAATCTCGCCGCTCACCCATGCATATTCACAGCGGATAACCTCGTCAGCAGGCGCGTAAGAAGAGACGAGGAGCCCATCGCAGGGCATCACTTCCTGGACCAGGCAAGTGAGCGATGCGAACAGCAGGTGAGGCTCGAGCGATCGGGAAAGCCGTCGACCCGCTTCGTAAAGAAGATTCAGGCGGCGCTCTGTGGAACCGCTGGCCATGGAGCCGTTGTCATCCGGAGAAGAATTTGTGTGGTCGATAACTTTCCCCGCCGGGTTTGACTATACAATCATCGGGTGCAGGAATCGGCGGTCGAGAGGGTAGAGCTGGTCCATGTGGCTCCTCAAGCGCTACATCCCGCAATTCGTAACGTGTGGAGGTGGAGCGGTGTCATTAGCTGGACGATCCTCTCAGTCCTCTTCACCGCCTTGGAGTTAGTGATTGTACGAGGCGCTTTTGACAAAGAGTCGTACATCCCCTTCATCGCACCAGTGGTTTGTCTCGGATTCGCGACGCTCTCGTGGTGGCTTGCGGATCGACAGTACAGGGCGTGGACTTACCAGCTTCGAACGCATGATCTGGTGATGAGCCACGGGCTCTTGTGGAAGAGCCGGCGGTGTGTAGCGCGCGGAAGAGTCCAGCACATCGACATCAATTCCGGGCCGCTCGACCGGCGATGGGGATTGGTCCAGGTGAGCATCTACGTCGCTGGAGCCTTGGGCTCGGTGGGCTCGATTCCTGGACTGACACCCGTCGAGGCCGAGACACTCCGAGAAGCCATCCTCGAAGGGCGCTACACCAATGCATGAGGGCTCCAAGCGCCTGCATGGCGCGTCCATCCTGGTTGTCGCTATTCAGCAACTGAAGTCCATCAGCGGAGTCTTTGTCGCATTCATTGCTCTGCGGTTTTTGGGAGGCAAGCAAAACGATCTGGGCTTCGAGCTTATCCTTGCCGGACTTGGGGTTCTGACGATCATTCCTGCCGTCCTTCGCTACTTTACGATCCGTTATGAGCTTTCGGACGATTCCTTCACGGTGACCTCCGGGCTTCTCTACCGGCAGAAGCGCACCGTCCCACTTGAGCGCATCCAGAACGTGAGCCTCAAGAGAAATCTCCTTCACCAAGTGCTGGGAGTGACAAGCTTGAAGGTTGAGACGGCTTCAGGCGGGGATGCCGAGGTGGAGTTGAACGTCGTCGGGATGGCAGAAGCAGAGAGGCTCTCGGCCGCGTTGCAACGCGTTGAGCAGGCACCTGCGCTTGAAACTCCTCCCGAGGAGGCGATCTTTCGAGCTTCTGTTCGGGATTTGTTGCTTGCGGGGGCCACCCAGAATCGGGCGGGCGTGATCGTGATCTTCTTCCTCGGCCTTCTCAACTACGCCCACGAGCTGTTGCCGAACCTGGCAAAGAATCTCCCCTCCGCCAATGTCATGCCTGGGGCGTCGAACGCGGCGATGATCACGGGCATGGTGGTACTGCTCCTCGTGCTTCTCGCCGGTTGGGTGCTCTCGATGATCACGTCGGTGTTTGTCTACTTTGGGTTTCAGCTTTCGCGCAGTGAGGGTGTCTTGCGGTTGAAGCACGGACTGCTCACCCAGATTCAAGCCACACTGCCGGTTCGCCGGATTCAGTCCATTCGAATCGTCGCACCCGTGCTTCAAAGGCGGCTGGGATACTGCAATGTCTATGCGGACTCCGCGGCATCCTATGCGGATCACTCTGCTGGCGGAGCAGCGGTGCTTACCCCGCTAATTGCGAGGGAGCGAGTGGCAGACGTGCTGCACTTGGCCTTCCCTATCGAGCCGCACCGCGCCACCTTCACTAAAGTTAGCCCCCTTTTAAGGCGCAGGAGCTTTGTTCGCTATCTCATTTTCGCGGTCATCTTAGTAGGTGCCGCAGAAGCGATCGTAGGGCCACTTGCCTTTGCAGCCATGCCGGCCACGGCTGCCGCCGCCTGGTATTTCGCTTGCAAGCGGTTCCAGATTCTAGGGTATTGCCTCCTAGACGGATTTGTGCTCGTGCGGGACGGAGTTTGGAAACGGACCGTCACGATCTTCCCCGAGAACCGGATTCAGTCGATTAGCCTTTCACAAGGACCGGTTCAGAAGCGTCTGGAGATTTGTACGCTAAGCCTCGCCTCGGCCGCCGTCGGTGTCTCCCCGGCGATCATTGCGGATGTTCCCTATGGAGCAGCGGTCGATTTACAAGATGCGCTCATTGCTCGATCTGATCTAAGTCAAGCCGGCGGGCTCTAGCTTCAAAAAGCCTGCTATGCTGGCGCTAGGCTATGATCACGCTGCTTTGTTTCGCCACCCTTCTGGCTGCTTCGTCCGTTTTCGATGATGGAGGAGTCCAGGAAGTGCCCACGCCGGTTAGCAAGCATGGGCTCTTAAGGGCTAAAGGCAGACGAATAGTGGGCGAACATGGCAAGTCAGTCAGCTTGGCCGGCAACAGCTTCTTCTGGAGCCAGTGGATGCCACAGTACTACACGCCGGGCGTGGTGCGCTGGCTCAAGAACGACTGGAAGGCAGGCATCGTTCGGGTGGCCGTCGGCGTCGGTCCTGGAGGTTATCTAGAGCATCCCGAGGCCGAGACCGCACGTGTTTCCCGGGTGATCGACGCGGCAATCGCAGAAGGCTTGTACGTGATCATCGACTGGCACGATCACAAGGCTCACCAGCACGAAGCGCAGGCGACGGCGTTCTTCCAGAAGATGGCGACGAAGTATGGCCGGAAAGCAAACGTGATTTATGAAATCTTCAATGAACCGGAGAAGATCAGTTGGCGCGACCAGGTTAAGCCTTACTCTGAACGTGTGATTGCCGCCATCCGAGCGATTGACAAGGACAACTTGATCCTCGTCGGCTCTCCCTCATGGTCGCAGGACGTAGACATCGCAGCCGCCGATCCAATCAAGGATTCAAATGTCGCCTACACCCTTCACTTTTACGCGGGTACGCACAAGGAGTGGTTGAGGGCCAAGGCCGAGACCGCAATGGCCAAGGGAGTTGCTCTCTTGGTTTCGGAATGGGGAACCTGCGATGCCAACGGCAACGGCAAGGTCGACGTTGCATCAACAAACGAGTGGATGGCATTCCTCAAAAAGCATGAAATCTCCCATCTCAACTGGTCTGTCGCCGACAAGGTCGAGGCCGCTTCTATCCTAAAGCCTGGTGCGTCAAGCGAGGGTGGATGGAAAGCCGCCGACCTGACGGAATCAGGCGAGCTGGTCCGCACGATTGTGCGCGGATGGTCCAAGTAAGTTTCCTCGGGGTAACGTCTGGCGATGCGCTTTCCATTGACCGGCTTCGCCGACGAGATCAGCCCCGACCTGGACACTCAAGTGAAAGAGCTTGTCCGGCTGGGCTTAACGGGGTTGGACCTTCGCTCGGTGGGAGGGGTCAACGTGCTCGATCTCACCACCCAGGACATCGAGCGCGTCAACGATAAGTGCCGTGAGAACGGTATCGTGGTGCAGTCGATCGGGTCTCCTGTCAACAAGATCAAGTACGACGTCATGCTTCAGGGTCGCGAGCGCGAACGGCTTCGAAAAGCGATTCATGCCGGCTCAGTGATCAACGTCAAACGGATCCGGATTTTTACTCCGGAAGTGCCCGAGGATCAGCATGACGCGATGGCGTCGACGATCATCGACTGGATGGCCGACCAACGCAGGTTGGCTGAAGATCTTGGAGCAACCCTGATCCATGAGAACGACGGAAAATACTGGGGGGCCTATCCAAAGAATGCAAAACGCCTGTTTGAGGACCTGGGCGGAGACCATTTCAAGGCATGCTTCGACTTCGCGAACACGGTGCTGATCGGCTTCAAACCTTTGGACGACTGGTTTCCATGGCTGCTTCCCTACCTGGATACGGTCCATATCAAGGATGCAAAGGACGGCAAAGTTGTCGCCCCAGGCGCAGGCGATTCTCAGATGGTGGAGACGATGCGATGGCTGATCGAGCAGGGGTGGAATGGTCCGCTAACCATGGAGCCGCATCTGCAAGCCGGCGGTCCCTACGGGGGGTTCAGCGGTTCCGAATTGTTTGAAGTCGCCGTGACCTCCTTCCGCAAAGTATTGACCGAAGCGGGAGGTGAGGCATGAGATTCGGAATCTGCTGCGCGCTTTCGGAGGCGGAGGATGCGTTGGCTGCCGGTTTCGATTACGTGGAGCTTTCAGCCCAACAGCTTCTTGAGAATGAGGCCGATTACACGAGGCTGCGACCCGAAGTCACCAATCTCTTCTTCCCCGGCGCGATCAAGCTCTTTGGCTCCGAGAAAACGCCGTACCTCGATTACGCTCGCGAAGTCATCCAAGGCGCGCACCGGGTCGGCGTTTCAGTCATGGTCGTGGGCAGCGGTGGGTCTCGCAGGGCTCCTGAGGGTTTGGTAGCTTCTGAAGGGACCGCTCAGTTTGCGCGAGTTGCAGCAGAGCTTGCGGAGATTGCCGAGCCTTTTGGAATTCAGATTGCGCCAGAGTCGTTGAACCGTTCGGAGACGAACGTGGGCAACGATTTGAGCTTGCTCGCGCTATCCCTGAGGGATTTGGGGGTGGGTTACACCGCCGATTCTTACCACGTTATTTCAGAGTGGGTCTTCGATGGCAACGAGCCCGCCGCTCCGCTCGAGCACTGGCGTGACCAGGTGCCCTTTTTGCCGACGCACGTCCATTTTGGCGACCGAGCTCGTGTCGATCCCGCGCCAGGCGATCCGGATGTGGAACGGTTTGTCGCTCGCCTGAAGGAGCTTGGATATGATGGGCGCGTGAGCTTGGAGTGCAGGCGTCGCGACAACCAGGATCTCTGTGCTGCGCTGCAAGATCTGAGAACGCTTTTCTCTTAATCCTCTGTTATGCCTTTAGTTGACATGCCTCTTGCAGACCTTGAGAAGTATCAAGGCCGAAATCCGCGACCTGCGGATTTTGATGACTACTGGGCACGCGGCATGTCCGACCTAGCGGGCATCCCTCCTCGGGTGGAGAAGATTCCCCATGCGCTTTCGAGCAGGATTGCGGATTGCTTCGATTTCTACTTCACGGGAGTAGGGGGTGCTCGGATTCACGCGAAGCTGTTTGTGCCCAAGGGTCTTGCCGGTCCTGCCCCGGCCCTGCTTCAGTTTCACGGTTATACGGGGAGCAGTGGGGACTGGTGCGACAAGCTGAACTATGTTTCGCAGGGCTTTGTGGTTGCGTCTATGGACTGCCGAGGGCAGGCCGGAAAGAGTGAGGACGTCGGCGGAGTTCGGGGCAACACGCACAGCGGCCAAATTATCCGTGGGCTCGAAGATCATGAGGACAAGCTCCTCTTCAGGCAGATCTTTCTCGATACGGCACGACTGGCCCAACTCGTGATTGAGATGCCGGAAGTCGATGCAATCCGGGTGGGTTGCATCGGCGGGTCGCAGGGCGGGGGGTTGGCGATCGCTTGTGCGGCTTTGGAGCCCCGGATCAAGAAGATTGCGCCTTCCTATCCGTTCTTGAGCGACTATCGTCGAACTTGGGAGATGGACATGGGTGGCAGTTCTTATGCGGAGTTGCGCTCGTATTTTAGAATGTTTGACCCGCTGCATGAGCGTGAGGAGGCGATTTTCACCCGCCTCGGCTACATCGACATTCAGCATCTAGCACCGAGGGTGCAGGCGGAGGTGCTGATGAGCATTGGGCTCATGGACACGACTACTCTGCCATCCACTTGCTTTGCCGCATACAACAAGATTCGCTCTAAGAAGCGGTACGTGGCTTATCCTGATTTTGGGCACGAAGGATTGCCAGGCTTCTCTGATAAGGTTTTTGAGTTTTTTAGCGACCTGTAAAGCTTGTGAGGCCCTCTTGCCTTCCGGGAGGGCGGTCCGTTTCCCATTTCCTTCCCGTTTCCTTCCCTGCGGGGGTTAGTCTTCGGTTTGGGATTCAGGGGTTAGAGTGAGTAGTTTGATTCTATGCAGTCTTTGCGGCGGCTTTGAAAAATACAAGATAAACGTGCGCCTACTTTTAAGCTGCCAAACAGGGATTATGTCAACTGCTTAGCGAAAGGATTTCCGCACTTTGCGATGCGAGGAGGCTTTTAACCAGAGGCATGGGCATTTCGCCCATGTAGATGGAGAACGAGGCGGCCGTGCAACTTCTGCACGACTGCCTCGCTTTCTTAGAACTCCGCTTAGGGACTTAGCGTCTCGGTCTAAACCGGGCGTTCATGTTGTCGTCGTCGCCTCGCTTCGGAAAGCCGTCTGGCACCTGCGGTGCCGACTGCTCTGCCTGAGGAGGAGCTGACTCGGTTCTTGGTGAGTCGGTTCTTTCGGGCCGGGGGCCTCGATCTCCACCACGGTCACGACCGCCTCGGTCGCCTCCACGGTCTCCGCCTCGATCGCCACCGCGATCTCTTCCACCGTAGCCGCCACCGCCACCACGTCCGCCTCGATCTCCGCCTCGATCACGTCCGCCACCACCACGTCCGCCGCGATCATCGCCCGAGCCTGGCTCGGGAGGAGTCGCGGTCTCGTTCTCTTCCAGGGTCGGGAGATCCTGCTTGATTCCGAGAGCCGTGAGGTTGATGCGGCCCATGCCGTCAACTTCGTGAACGACCACGTTCAGGACGTCGCCGACGTTGACCACGTCTTCGATTCGCCGGATGTCCTTGGTTGTGATGTGCTCCTTCGGAACCATCCCTTCCTTGTTCGGCATAAACTCGACCATCGCGCCACGACCCATGATTCGGGTGATAGGGCCGGTGAACCGGGTTCCGACCGCGATGTCATCGGTGAGGCCACGGATCATGGCGATAGCCGCTTCGACCATCTCCTTTCCGTTGCCGCCGACGAGCACTCGGCCGTCTTGCTGAATGTCGATGCTTGCTCCAGTGGTGCCCGTAATCTTCTTGATCACTGCGCCGCCTGGTCCTATAACCGCGCCGATCTTCTCGGGGTTGATGTTGATTGAAACAACCTGAGGAGCGCTTGGGCCGACTTCAGAGCGAGGCTCAGAAATCTCAGCTTCCATGATGTCGAGGATCGCGAGTCTTGCCGTCTTCGCCTGTGACAGAGCCTGTCGCAGAACGTCGTCAGGAATTCCTTCGAGCTTCGTATCGAGCTGTAGGGCGGTGATTCCTTCCCGGGTACCGGCAACCTTAAAGTCCATGTCACCCGTGAAGTCTTCGAGACCTTGGATGTCGGTAAGGACCTTGAAAATCTTGCCATCGGACATGAGGCCCATCGCGATGCCGGCGACAGGCGCCTTGATCTTGATGCCCGCGTCCATCAGCGCGAGAGTCGAGCCGCAGACGGAAGCCATCGACGTGGAACCGTTGGACTCGAGACACTCGGAAATGAGGAGCAGCGTGTAGGGGAACTCGGGGTCCTCGACGGGAACCACTGGCCTCAATGCTCTTTCGGCAAGGGCACCATGGCCCACTTCCCTACGTCCGACGCCTCTCAGCGGGCGGCACTCACCGACCGAATAAGGCGGGAAGTTGTAGAAGTGCATGTACCGTCTGGGCTCTTCGTCCTCGAGACCGTCCATCGTTTGGGCGTCGTTCGGAAGTCCGAGAGTCGCCACGGTCATGACCTGGGTCTGTCCGCGAGTGAAGAGGCCGGAGCCGTGTACGCGGGGGAGAAGGCCCACCATTGCTTCGATCGGGCGAAGCTCGTCGAGCTTTCGTCCATCGGCGCGCTGATCCTTCTTGATGACCATCTCGCGGATGACGCCCTTGGCGACTCCGTCCACGGCCTCAAACAGCATGGCTTGCAGCTCTGGCTTGCCATCGTATTCGGGCTTGAGCTTCTCGACAATTTCCTTGGAAAGGTCGGTGAGAGCGGATTCTCGGATGGCTTTATCTTTGCCCGTGAGCGCCTTCTCGATATCTTTCTTGTATTTCTTCTCGACGTTCTTCTTAAGATCTTCGTCGACGAGTCGGAGCTTGACGGCACGCTTCGGCTTGCCGGCGATTTCGCCAAACTTCTCGAATTCAGCAACGATCTGCTTGATGGCGTCGTGAGCGAATTTGAGCGCCGCGACCATATCGTCTTCGGTGACTTCTTTCGCCCCAGACTCGACCATCGAAATGGAGTGCTTGTGCCCCGCGACCACCAGGTCAAGATCACCTTCGCGCTGCTCGGTCACGGAGGGGAACAGAACGAACTCGCCGTCAATTCTTCCGACACGGACGCCGGCTACCGGGTACTTGAATGGAATGTCGCTGACAGCCAGGGCAGCGCCGGCTGCGCAGATCGCGAGAACGTCGGGGGGATTGTCCTGGTCGACTGAGAACGGCATGCAGATCACCTGCACGTCATTTCGCAGTCCCTTGGGGAAAAGCGGTCTTAAGGGGCGGTCGATGAGACGCGAAGTGAGGACTGCCCGTTCGCTGGGTCGTCCGCCGCGCTTCATAAAGCCGCCAGGGATCTTGCCTACGGCGTATTTACGCTCTTCGTAGTCGCAAGTGAGGGGGAGAAAGTCGAGTCCCTCGCGGGGATTCTCGGACATGGTTGCCACGCCGAGAACGACTGTTTCGCCCATGCCTAAAAGGACAGAGCCGCCTGCTTGCTTGGCGACTCGACCGGATTCGATAAAGAGGGTCTTGCCCCCCACTTCGAATTCGTGGGTGTGAATATTCAAATGTTGCCTCCGATACTATCGGGGCTTAACTTCGCGAATACCGAGTTTCTTGATCAGCTCACGATATCGGACGACATCCTTGTTGCGCAGATATCCCTCGAGCCGGCGTCGCTTTCCAACGAGGAGAAGCAGCCCGCGGCGGCTGTGGAAATCTTTCTTGTGCGTACGAAGATGGTCCGTAATCTGGAGGATACGGGCTTGCATAATCGCAATCTGGACCTCAGTGGAACCGGTGTCCCCGTCTTTGGTCGCGTTGGCGGCGATCGTGCTTGCTTTAATTTCTGGATCCAGCGGCATGTTTAGAAGTGTTAAGCCTCGTTTCTTGACTTGAGGCAGGGCGTCTGTAGCCGCTCAGTGCAATTCTCCGTAGAGAATTCCAGTCAACGGCCGCTCGCGTCCCCTGCCTCGGGGTTTATGATACCCGGCTTTTGGCGAGGACGGAATGAGGGGATGATTTGGGTGAAAGGGGTGAAGAGAGTGACGTGGGTGAGGCTTCCACTTTTCTGGTGCGTGTGAACCGATCTTCGAGGCAAACGATAAAGAATTCTTAGGTTTAACACAAGGATCACGGAGAACACTCAGGTGCACATGGAGGTGCGATGTTCCAATTGGTGGGTTGCAGCCTCGGGGACGCCCGCGCTCCTAGCGTCTCATTCTAGAATAAGTGCAGATGTCACGGTTGCATGACTTGGTCCTCGCTAAGGATGTAGAGGGGGTTCGGTTGCTTTTGAAGCGGTCTCCCGAGTTGGTGAACCGGGCGGAGGAGGCAGGCTCCACGGCCCTGGCGTATGCCATCGCCGATCTCAACCCCTCGCTTGCCATAATCGAATTACTGCTGCAATCAGGGGCGAACTACATGGTCCCAGGGGACCGGCCCTCTGTCCACTCAATATTAGGGTCAGCAATTTTGACAGGCAATGTAGACGTTGTGAAATTACTTCAGAAGCACGGTGCAAACTTGCAGTACCGGGAGGCCAAGAATTACACGGCGATGCTTCACGCCGTGCATGGCCAAGGCGACCGTTTGCCGATGGTGGCCTTCCTGCTCAGCGAGGGAGTCCCGCTGGATGTCATGTCCTCGTACAGAGAAACCCCGATCGGCTCCGCCTATCGCCTCTCTCGTTTCAGTGTTGTGGAGGCGCTGTTGACGGGCGGGGCGGACGGTTCGCCGCTTAATTGGACTCCGCTCTTGCAGGCGGTTGCAGTGGGAACTGTCGAGGAGGTTGCGAAGGAGCTTGCTACGGGAGCTGACCCAAAGGCGAAGGACGCCTTTGGCCAAACCGCGCTCGAAGTGGCATTCCTTCGTGGTGAGATTGAGAAGGCGGAGTTGCTGATGAACCGTGACGCAGATGTTGACCTGGATCGCCTACTCCATTGCGCTTTGAGCAGTGGGAACGCGGCTGCCTTGCATTGGTTGGCTGAGAGGGGTGCCGATCTGGAGGTGCCCGATTTCCTGGGACAAACTCCGCTGGCGGCCGCGGCAGAAAATGGCGACGTTTCGATGGTCGCTGCCCTTCTCACTTTGGGGGCGCTGCCAGAGCCGGCGCTTGAGCGAATCAGTCCGGACACGGAGAACAGCAACTCCGTTATGGCTGCTCTCCTCTCTTATTCACCTGAAGTGGTGCTCTCCGGTCAAGACGCGCACCGAGTGTTTCTTGGCCTTGGAGAGATCACAGAGGTGCCGCTTATCGGAATCACGAAAGAGGAGTATCTCGCCGGTAGAAGACCTGTCGAGGGCAGGTCGAACCCGGAGGAGTTGACGCAACCATTCCGGGTAGCGATGATTCGTGCCGGAGTCAATGCATATGGGGCGAAGCAACGGTTTGGCGATAAGTCATATCGCCCGCCCCGTGAGGCTCCAGTTTGGTGTGCTCAGCGCTTTGGTCAGAGCTTGACCTGTTTGCCCGATGGCCGAGTCATCCTGATCGCGGGAGAGCACGAGGACTCCTACGATCCTGATTTCTGCATCTATAACGATGTCTTTGTCCTCAGTCCAGATGGTGAGATTCGGATATTTGGCTATCCCTACTCAATTTTTCCGCCCACCGATTTCCACACTGCAACTCTGGTGCACGACCAAATATTCATCATAGGATCGCTTGGTTACGCGGAACAGCGCGGAGGGCAGACGCCGGTCTTTAGGCTCGACACGAACACCTATGCCATTCAGCGGCTGACCTGCTCCGGGAATGATCCGGGATGGATTCACAAGCACCGGGCGACCCTAAGGGACGACCACATTGTCGTAATTGAAACGGGCAACTCTGCCCAGCTGGGGCTCTGGGGCAATAGACTTCAACAAACCTTGGAAAAGTTCGAACTTGATCTGAAAGCATGCGTTTGGAGGAAAGTCTAGATTCGGTGAGCCGAGGGGCTGGCTGCTCCATAGGTACACGAAGTTCGTGTACACTAAGGTTGTGAAGAACGTGACCATTTCCCTTCCAGAAGAGGTTCTCGAAGCGCTCAGACAGAAGGCGAGGGACTCTAATCAGTCTCTGAACGCTTGGCTCAGAGCACTCCTCGCCCGAGAGGTTGGTGGAGAGGATGAGTGGTTCGCGGAGCTGATGGACACGATGGAGAATTTGTCTGCGCCGCGGGAACCTTGGGCGTGGAATCGCGAAGACATTTATAGAGAACGCCTCGATCGATATCCGAAGCCATGAGGAAGAAGACTCTATCCTTTATAGACAGCAATATCTTCCTCTATAGCCTCGATGAGTCGGCTGCCGAGAAGCAACAAATCGCTTTGGCAGCAGTAAGGGAAGCGGGGCCGAAGATCGTTGTATCGGTCCAAGTCATGCAGGAGGTTTACGTCAACGCAACAGGCAAGCTCGGAATCCCTCCGTGGAAGGTCAGAGGAGTGTTGGAGAAACTTGGTCGCGGTATCGTCGTTGCTCCAGATGCCGAGATGGTGCTCCGCGCCATTGACACCTCAGAACGCAACCAAATCTCCTTTTGGGACTCGATGATTATTGAGGCGGCGGTAGCCGGCAAGTCCTCGGTCGTCCTGACCGAGGACATGAATCACGGGCAGACGATCCGGGGTGTGAAGATCGTGAATCCGTTTCTCGCGGCAAAGTAGCCGCTTCGAACGTTGTTGTGTCGAACGTGAGGAAGGCATGAGCCAACCCCACGATTGTCTGCCTGCTCTTCAGTACTTGATCGATGAAGGGGCGCGGCTTCGGAGTGGCGACTGATCACAAGGGAGATCCTTTGGCGTTCAAGTACACTCTGCCACCCCATGGACTACCGGCGCACCTACGTTCGCGATTTGTTTGGCCTTGAACCTGGAACGGAAACGTCCGCTTACGGCTGGGTGAAGACTCGGCGCGATAGCAAAGGGCTTTCGTTTGTGCAATTAAATGACGGGTCTTGCTTTCGCGACCTGCAGGTGATCGTCAATGCGGGAGTTCTCGACGAAGGCGAGCTCAAGAAGATCGTCGGTGGCGCTTGTGTGCGCTTTGACGGATCGCTCGTGGCTTCGCCGGCAGCCGGCCAGCCTGTCGAGTTGGTGGCCACGTCGGTCGAGGTGTTTGGAGAGGCGGATCCCGCTACGTATCCGCTCCAGAAGAAGGGCGCATCGTTCGAGTTCTTACGTGAGATTGGGCATCTGCGACACCGTGGGAATACGTTCGGCGCGGTCTATCGAGTGCGCAACCGCCTGGCCTTCGCGATCCACAACTTCTATCAGAAGCGGGGATTCCAATATCTGCACACGCCTATTATCACCGCGAGTGATGCGGAGGGCGCGGGTGCGATGTTTGCGGTTTCAACCAACCTGCATACCGATGTTGAGGGGGAAGCTCGTCGCTACAAGCTGGCCAGCACCGACCCCGCGGAAGACTTCTTTGGGAAGCCGGCCTATCTGACCGTCAGCGGCCAGCTTGAGGCTGAAACCGTGGCCTTGGGGATGACGAACGTTTATACGTTCGGGCCAACCTTTCGGGCCGAGAACTCCAGCACTTCGCGCCACTTGGCCGAGTTTTGGATGGTTGAGCCTGAGATGGCATTTTGCGACCTCGAAGGCAACATGAATCTTGCGGAAGAGTTTCTGCACGAGGTGATCTCGGATGCTCTGGAGAACTGCGCGGAGGACCTGGAGTTCTTTAACAAGCGCATTGAGCCGGAGCTGCTTTCGACGCTCCAGCACGTGGTGAACAGCGGGTTCGAGCGGATGACTTACTCCGAGGCGATCAAACATTTGGAGGCCAGCGGGGAGAGTTGGGAGTACCCGGTTTCTTGGGGCACGGACCTGCAGAGCGAGCACGAGCGTTGGCTGACTGAGGTGAAAGTGGGGCGGCCGGTGATTCTGACCGACTATCCGAAGGATATTAAGGCGTTCTACATGCGGCAGAACGAGGACGGCCGGACAGTGCGGGCGATGGACGTTTTGGCACCTCGCATTGGAGAGATCATCGGTGGCTCGCAGCGCGAGGAGCGGCTGGACGTGATCGAAGCGCGCATCACGGAAATGGGCCTCCCGCTCGAAGCCTACTGGTGGTATCTCGACCTTCGGCGCTACGGCTCCGCTCCGCATTCGGGATTTGGGCTCGGGTTCGAGCGGTTGATGATGTACGTGACGGGAATGAAGAATATCCGGGACGTTATCCCCTACTTCCGGGTGCCGGGGCACGCAGACTTCTAGGAGGAAGTTGAGCAACTCGTGTTTTTGAAAATGGCGCTGATTTTGACGGGTCAAAAAGATTGGCGAAGACCGTCAAGGCGGCCTCTATGGCGATCCTAGAGCCAAACTTTTCACCCGTGGAAATCTGCTCGGAGTTG
>JBBQWO010000016.1:0-86987 GCA_038210535.1 Fimbriimonadales bacterium
TATAGAGGTGCAACGTCTCCTCCTTCAACTCGATGCCGCTGATACGCCAAGGAAACGAAAGGTGCAAAGCAACCGCGAAAACATCACTCTCTGTCACGCATCAAAGACTACGCCATCCACTCCAAACAGCGAGGAGCCAACACAAGTTGCGGGTGCATAACCGTGTATCAATACGACATGCGCTCACGAGCACTAAAATCTGGCACAATCATGAGAATCAGGAGTTCTGTCGCTGTGCACGGCGTTGCAGAAGTCTCAGCACTGTTAAACCAAATCGGAGAGTGGAAAATGGCAGAAACATTTACTTACGTTCCAGCAGGCGAAGGAGCACAATGGAACGTCATGGGCGAAATTCAGGTTTTCAAAAGAACGAGCGAAGACTCCTCATTCTTTGAAACGATCAGCCAACCACAAAATGGGGCACCCTTGCATATCCATCCCGGCATGGATGAAATGCTATACGTGTTGGATGGGGAATTTCTCGTGCAGGCTGATGACCAAAAGTTTACGGTCAGGGCTGGTGACTACGTGCATTTTCCGAAGGGCACACCCCATGCTTATAGGAATGTTGGAACGCAGCCAAGCAAGCTCCTCTTCCTCTGCACGCCCGGCGGATACGAGAGGTTTTTCGAAGCAATGTCACAGTTGACTGCTGACGGTCAGCCAGACATGGCTAAGGCGATAGAGGTGGCACGTGAATTCGACGTAGAAGTTGTTGGTCCCTTGCCTTAAGACTTTTATTGATGCTGAACTGAAATCGCGAACTACAAACTCGGCTGACAGGAGGTAAGGCAATCATAGTGTGAGGTAATGGCCGTAGAGGAAATTAATATCCACCAAGTAAAACTTGGAGATCAACTCTACACGTCCGCTGGTCCGCCAGCGAGAACGAGAGCAGGTTTCTGGAAAGCGTAGCGGTCATATTCCCATGTAAATCATACATCGGGAATTTCACGGCTGTCGTCTGAAACGTTCCAATGAGCGATTCCATGTAGTCGATTCCGCGGGCACCTCATGCTAATGCCACTCTATTGGCAGGCGGTCCAGGGGTGCGGTGCAGCGGGGTCCCCGGGTCCTCGACCCGCGGCTAAGTTCTTTGACTCCTCCGGAGTCGGGCCACCGGTCTACGAATGCGCGACGAGCTTGAGGATTTGCGGGGCCCAACGCGGGCACGAGCCATCCTGCGGCGCAAGGAACGTTGACCTACGGTTACGACGACGCTGATTGCAGCCCTTCCCGGCAGACGACCGGGTGGGCGGGTTAGAATCGGTTGTAAGTGTCAGACATCTCCGGGCTCCCTGCATACTACAAAAATCCGCGCCTCGAAATCGTTGAGGCCGTGCCGGAGAATGTCCGCACTCTCTTGGATGTCGGTTGCGCGAGCGGATCCTTTGGGGCTACCGTTAAGAAGCGAGGAGGGATCGAAGTGTGGGGTGTGGAGATCAATGGCGAAGTTGCCGAACATGCCAAGTCACGGCTCGATCGTGTGTTCGTCGGTGAAGCGATCAAGGTTTTTCCGGAGCTACCGCAAGGAAAGTTCGACCTGATCACTTTCAACGACGTCCTGGAGCACATGCCTGAGCCGGGGGACGTGCTTCGCGCAGCGAAGGCTCTGCTCAGCCCGACCGGCAAGGTCCTGATGTCCCTTCCGAACATCCGGCACTGGGACGCCTTCCTCCGCATCGCCAAGGATGCCGACTTCCCTTACGAGGACTCCGGGATCTTCGATCGGACGCATCTGCGGTTCTTTACGGGCAAGTCGATCCGCCGCTTCCTTCCCGAAAACGGATATGAGATCGAGTGGATGCGGGGCCTTCATCCTACGCCGAGCCGTAAGCTCAAAGCCTTAAATTTGATAACCGCGAATCGATTCGAGGATTGCAAGTATCTCCAGTATCTGATTCTCGCCAAGCCGACCCGTTGACAGTCAATACGTGCAATCTTCTTGATTTGAAGACCGTACACCGTTACTTCGGCGGATCGATGAGCGGGTAGCGAACCTTGCGATCGGGGTATTGATCCAGCCGAGCCTTTGACCAAGACAAGAACTTAGCGTGGCCATCGGTGTAGATGTAGTTCGCGCCTTTTCGGTGCCGGTCATATTTGAGCCATCCTTCTTGGGGCCTGCTACCTTCCCCCGATCTCACTAAGGCACCTTCGCCAGCCCACGTATCGTAATCGTCTTGAGGTGGGTAATAGAATGCGCTATTAGGATCGGCGAACCCCGCAGAGTTGCGCTCGGAGAACATGATCAGCATCGGATTCTCAAGCCCCGCGATGGCGCTTTCTGTTGCAAACGAGGGGAGCACGCCCTCCATTGCATATCGGCAGGACTTGTGAGTGAATACCGAGTTGAGCAAATAGCTCCACATCGTGAGGTTGTTCTTCTGAGAGAGGCAGTTTTCAGATTCCGGGGCAATGTTGCATTCTTCGCCCGCCTGTTCGGTGGCACCATTGTATCCAACCAAGTCGGTGCTCAGGTTCTTTGATCGCTGAGCGTCGTCTCCGGGGCAAAAGAGCATCTGTCGGTTCCTCATGTACGGTTGAAAGAAAATCGCCCATGGCTTTTCGGCTTGGCTGTTCCCAAAGCCACCCCCCGCACACTCTTCGGCCGTCGCAGGAAGATTCAGAACGAGCGAACCATCGTCCAGCACCCAGTCCTCATGGTGTCGGAACATCGCGCCGTCGTTGTCGGACATGTACATGGCCGCACCCATCGATAGCTGCCTTTGCTGGCTCACACAGGCCGTGCTTTTGGCAGCTGCTTTCACCTGATTAAAGACAGGAAAGAGAATGGCGGCAAGCGTGGCAATGATTGCGATAACGACGAGGAGTTCGATGAGCGTAAACGCAGATGTTTTCATGTGGAAATTGGAGCAGCCCTGTCCATATTGTTAGAACCGCGCAATAAAAACCAAGTTCCGCAACTTGCCTGCTTCTCCAACGGAGTTCATGTACTATTCATCAAGCGGCTTCTTCGACCTGTCCGTAAACTGACCTGTTCGAGAACAATCGCCATCTTCCCTGCACGATTCCAAGCATCCGAACACGTCATAACGATACGTGCTTTCTCTTCTCGCCTGTGCGCTGACCCTCGCGGAAGCTCCTATCGACCAGCCCCAGCGGCTACGAACGGTGCTTCCGAACGGAGCGGTCCTGCTAGTCGAGCAGCAACCGCGCGCCAAGGCACTCTCCGTACAACTCTTCCTCGGTGCCCGAGCCGGGGGATCGTTTGCCGATCGACACCTCTTGGAGCACCTGATGGCGGTGGGCGATGGCACTTTGGATACTCGCCTCGAATCCGAAGGCGGATTCTTAAGGGCTCAGACTTTGCGAGAAACGACCGTGTATTCGCTGGACGTTCCGACCGGCAAGCTGGATCTGGCCCTCTTTGCGCTGAGTTCTCTCCTAAAAGCGCACACCTGGCCCCAAGAGCGACTTGCAAAAGAAATCGGCGTCATCAAGCTGGAAGAACGCTCCCGTGGCTCGACCGCGAGGCTGTCCGAAGCGGCTTGGCGCAAGGCATACGGCAACCAGGGAAGCAGCGCGTTTGAGTTCGAGAGCCCGACCTCGCAAGGCATCACCGACTTGCTAACCACGACCCTGATCCCCGCAAACATCGCCATCGTTGTCAGCGGCAATGTGGAGATCGACCCTACTACCGCGAAGATCAAGCAGCTTTGGGCCGAGACGGATGAAGCCAAACTTCCTCCGCTCACTCCCCGAACGCCAGAGACCGGGGGAACTGTAGAGGTCAATGCTCACGGAAGCGCGGTCGCGGTGGCGGTTCCGACGTTTCGAAGTCCCACCACAGCCGCTACGTTAAGCGCAGCCCTGGCCCTGGCAGCCGACGTCTCCGCGAGCTTTGTCACGTACACCCCCTCTTCGAACGCGGGCCTGGTCATCCTCGGAACGACCGATCAAGTTGATTTAAGAGCCATCGTTGCGAAGGCAAGGCCAGAACCGCTCTTTACTCAAGCAAAGTACATGGCGCACCGGTGGGTGGAGCAGCGTTTGGCCGGCCCTGACCACGGCGGCTTTTGGCGAGGGATGCTGTTTGTCCAAGAGCGGGACCTGCGGCCGGAAACGCTCGGTGAAAACATCGAAGCGATGACCTTCGAGCAGTTCAGCAAAGCCCTCGCTCAGTTTCAGTCGGACAGCGCGGTAACCGTCAAGGGTCGCAGATCGGGCACGATCATTCCCTCCACGCCGGTGGACTTCGAACCCCCGACCCAAACGCCGGCCAGAGGCATCGTCGTTGAAGTGAGCGACGTCGGCGCGGGCCTCGTTTCCATCCACGCTTTAGTCGCGCTACCCTCCCTTACCGCCGCAGAGATGGGGCTGCTTCAGATCGCCGTCTCCGCTATTCCGCAGGGGAGTCAACAGTTCCCGCGAAGGGAAATGAGGACGTTGACCGCCGGTTCGCCGATAGAGACCTTTCTTGCGCTCGACCACGCCAGGGTTTCGTTTGCCTTGCCTCGCAGTCAGATCTCCCATGGCTTGGCCCTGATGGAGAGCCTCTTGAGGAATGCCAGCCTCCGCGACGAGGACTTGACGCGACCCCTCGCGACCGGCGATCCGTGGCAGATCGCCCTCCATCCACTCACTTTTCCAACGGTAAGGCTCAACCCGGAACGAGTCCGGGAAGTCTACGCGAGAGTGTTCCGCCCGGAGAACATCACCCTTGCCATCGGAGGGAATTTCGACGCAGGCGCACCGACGGCAGCTTGGCAAGCTCGCATGGCAAAGTGGCAGCTACCTGCTCCTCAACGGCCACGGCGGGATTACTCGCAAGCCGCTTTGTTCACGGAAAATTTCGGAGGAGTTCAGACGATGGACGTCGCCTCGAAGCTGGATCCGCAGTCCGGCGACTTTTACCCGCGTCTACTTGCCATCTTCGCCTTGGGTGGCGGTAAGGGCTCATCGCTCTTTCGCGTCGTGCGCCAGGGTCTCGGCCTTAGCTATCGACAAGAAGCGCTCCTTTCGCCCACCCCAAATGCACTTGAGAGTCGCCTTTTGATCGAAGCTGCTTCCTCGGAAAGGGATCTCGAACAGGTGAAAAGAGCGCTGCAAAAAGACGTAGATGCCTGGCACGAGTCGACTAGACTCCGCGCACTCGGGATGGCTGAAGCCGTGCTCTTGAGGGGCAACGAGTTCAGCCCGTTCTACTTGAGCGGCAACGCCCCGATCGTCTCAGATATTCAGGGGGCAACACTGTTGGCCGGCTATTGGCACATGAAAGCAGGTCAGCCGTGGATGCCCGATCAAGTTTTAGCAAAGCTGAAAAGTGTCTCGTTGGCGGACTTAAAAGCGGCCGCGAGGGTCATGGTCGATGGTTCGACAAGAGTTCTCAGGGGCTAGTCGAAGGCAGGGTCCTTTCTGCAGAGCGGCAGAAAATCGCATCCGTTGCACAAGGGCTTGAGCATCGGCGTTCGCTCATAAAAGTCCTCGGAAAGAATCTCCGCTCCGATCTGCCTCACTGTTCGTTCAAACAATTCCAGTTCCAGTTCACTCATCTGCCAAACCGCCGAGTCGCCCGATTTAAGGGCAATAATTCGGGCACGAACGGGTCGGTCTGGATACTTGCGCTTAAGCAAGAACTGATACACGCTCATCGCAATATCGTTCTCAAGCTCCTCGGAGCAAACGGTCTCCCGTCCCGATTTGTAATCGACCACCTCGATCGTGCCGTCCTCATACTCGTCTACCCGATCCAGTCTGCCCATGAGGAAGAACTCGCCCAAGTCTTCTTTGAGTTGCTTCTCCACGAACAGCGTCTTCGCATCCGCCGATTTTTCGTACGTCTCTTGGACGTGGCGCTCCAAGATATGAAGGCCCTCACTATAAGCCTCCGCCATCTCGTCGGCAGATCGAAATCCAGCGTCAATCCAGGTCTCTTCGTAAGCGGAAGCCACCTGGCCCACGGTCGTGACTCCAATGTCCCCCGTGTCATGGAACCGCTCGAGCACCTTGTGAAGGGTCGTTCCAAACGAGTAGCAGCTCTTCGCCCGCATATACCAACGACCTCGATCGTCGATGTACGTCCACCGGTATCTCACCGGGCAAGCGAGATAGATGGAAATTTTGGTTGGGCTAATCGTCGGCTTGCGCGCCACAAGATATTGTAGACAATCGTCAACCTTAAATCAAGCAATACTTCTCTTCCTTTCGCGAGGGGGAGCGGGGGACGCTGGACTAATTTACTTTGCGCGGACGCCCCCGCCACCTAACCCGTTGCCGTAAGAAGATGGCGGATCCTCTAGGCCGATCCAGCCGATGGCGTCTCGGATGTCTCGGTAAGTTCTCATTCCGAGAGGGAGGTTGTTGAGAATCTCTTCTCCGTAGCGCTTGGTTTGCAAGCGTGGATCGAGCAGGGCGATAATGCCCTTGTCGGCGTCCCTTCGAATCAGGCGGCCCGCTCCCTGACGCATCAGCATCTTCGCCAGCGGGAGCGTGTGCTCGCGGAAGGCATCCAAACCCTGGGTTTGCAGGTACGCCATCCGAGCGATCTGGGGGGGATCGGTGGGGACTTCGAAGGGGACTCTTACCAACACGACGCATGAGAGAGTCTCGCCCGGCGCATCGAAACCCGTCCAATAGGAGCGCAGCGCGAAGAGTGACGCGTGCACGTTCTTGATGAACTTTTCGCCCACCGTGCTCACTCCGCTTCTCATCTGCAAGTAGATTGGCAACTCCGGCGGGAGGTGGATGTACTTATTGACCCCCTCCATTTCTCTACGCGAGTGGAAGAGCGCGAGCGTGCGCCCTCCAGCAGCTTCGATTATCTGCTGAATTTCACGCGCGACCGCTCTAAAGTATTCGTCCTCGTTGCCATTGCGCCGAGCAATCGTCGGGTCCGGAATCGAGTTCTCGGGCGGGAGATAGATGGCCGCCTGATGCGTGAAATCGAACGGAGTGGGAAGGATCTCCTGAAACTGCGGTTCGGCCCCGGTGCTCCGGAGAAAGAAGTCGAACGTGTCATCGAGGGCCAGCGTAGCCGACAGACAGGCGTAGGGCGTCTTCGACCAAATCAGCTCGTTCAGCGGCTCGGCCAAGCCGATGATGTCTTGCCGGAGCACCGCATCGCCTCCGTTTCGCCCAGCATAGCTTACGGCAACACCCTGCGGCTCAAAGACGAGTGACGCGCCGCTCCCAAAGTCTCTGATGTAGCTGAGGTAGTTGCGCGAGGTATCAGTCGCGGCGCGTGCGAGCTCGGGGAACTGTTCTCGCCAACGCTCAAGGTTGGTCCCAACTGTGTCGGCGAAAGTGTTGCACGCGCTTCCCACCCGGTCCGCAATTTGGCGTGCCCCATACATCCCACCTTCTGTCTTGTTTGATTGGACTTGAGGATGATTGAGCACTTCCTCAGGAGAGGCAGTAAGGATGCCTGGGCCCAAATTGAGACCATAGTTCACAAGCGCCCGGCTGCACCGTTCGATGTTCTCGCGAAAGCTCCCACACACGGCGCTCCATTCCAGGGTCTCTCCTGCAGCTCCCGCGACCCCATCCAGGCTGAGTTCCAACCGGCCCGAGACTGCGCCCAGCATCGCGAGTTTGGGCCCGCTGAGTTCGAACTCGAGGCCGTTGATCGCTGCTTGTGGGAAGTCGTGCGCTTCGTCGAGGATCAGGAAGTCATATTTTCCGAGTAACCCCTCGCTCTCCTCGTTCCGGGACATAAGCGCGTCTGAAATGACGACGCTATGGTTCGTGATGACGATCTCGGCTTTCTCCGCCGATCGTCTTGCCTTGTAATAGAAGCAGGCATCGTAATCGGGGCAAAGGCGGCCGGGACAAACGGGAGGAGTGGCGACCTTTTGCCAAAGTTGGTCGAGTTCCTTTCCTCGCCTTCCGGCCAGGATGCGAAACTCAGATTCGTTGCCGATCAGTGCCGCCCTTCGAAATGCGCTTACTTCGGAGGGAGCTTGCTCGCCGAAGGTGGCAAGGCAGGCGTAGCGCTGACGCCCCATCAGGAGCTGGGACTTTATGGGCTTGGTCAGCTCATCCTCAAACAGACTCAAAGCCAGCGGGAAGTCGCTGCGCCAATACTGCTCCGCGAGCACATTGGTGTAGGTGGCGATGATGGTTCGTTTTTGTCCAGCAATCGCGTGTGCAATCGCGGGGATCAGGGCGGCTAACGATTTGCCAAGTCCGGTGGGTGCTTCGAAAGCGCCCGTGCTGGACTGAGCCATGAGATCGGAGAGCAGCAAAGCTAGGTGCCGCTGGTAGGGCCGGTCCACGAAGCCGGGTCGCTTGGCCAGATTCTCGAAAGCGCACCCGATGAGATCCGCGGCCGTGCACACAGGTCTCCATTGTAGCGGCTAGGCAGGAGTGATGCAAAGCACGCTGGTTGGCTGCAGCTCATGTGAAGGCTCGGGGACGACATGAGTTTTGCCAATGGACGTTGGCTGTCCGGTAGATAACGCGCTTCGTACAGCTTGCTCCCATTCGTCGACCGGTTGGAACATCGTCAGTTCGACTAGTCGCCTGTCGACCAAATCGCTTGGGGCTACCTTGTGCCGCTCTCGAAACGCGCGATTCGCAAAGATACACGTCAGGTCTGCATCAAATCGAACAATAAGGTCGGACGACAGATCGGAAATCGTGTCGAGGCTTTGGCGACACAGATCCAGCGTTTGCCGCACGCGCTTGTGGAACGTGTGATCCTGAACAATCACGACCGTGGCCGAGCTTTGTCCGCGCCGGTCGCTGACGGGAGACCCACGGAAGCTGAGCCAGCGCGTGCCCCCGGCTTCCATCGCGAGCTGGACCTCTGTCCGCGCCGCCTTTTGAGAGGCTTCAGTGAGAAAGAGCCCCGCTTTCTCGCCGATAATCGACGCCAACAGGCCGGGCCCGTCCGTATTCATGAGGTGCTCCAGAGGCACATTGAAAAGTGTCGCTACCGGTTGATTGGCATAGATGGTCTTTCCCGTCGAGGCAACGATCCAGACGCCTTCATCCCAGCCCGCAAACACGTTGACATAACTCTCGCTCGAACGCTCGATCTCTGCTTCGAGACGCAAGAAGCGGGCAACGAGTTGGGTGCGAGAGAACGGCCCCAATTTCTGGCGCATGCGCTCCCAATAAGTGCCGATGGTGCGCTGCGACAGATTGAGATGCTTCGCTATTTCCTTATCGGTAAGGCCCTCTGCCGCAAGAAGTAAAACGGTTCTTTCTCGATCTGAGAGTTGCCTTTCCTCTGTCTCTGGCTCCGTAATTTGTTCCTCCAACTGATACAGCCGTTCTAAGTTATCGGCTGCGGCATTAATCTTCACTTAAACATGAAGCACAACCGCAATTTATGCTTGTGGAGTTTTTCCCCGACCCGACCGACAGACGCATAGCTTGCCACCGAATTTTCGGTGCTAGGATGATGCTATGTCGCATGGATTGACTCGAAAAGAGTTTGTTACCAACCTCTTGCTTACCGCCGCCGCCGGGACGGTCGTTCGTGGCGAACTGGGACCGTTCCAAAACCCAGAGACTCTGTCACTGGACGACCTCAAGGCGGTTGAGAAATTGGCAGGTATCTCGTTTACCGATGAAGAGCGCCAGCGTGTCCTTGGGCAAGTTCGCAACGCTCGGCGAGGATTCGAGACGGTTCGCGAGCAACCGATCGACTTCACCACTGAGCCGGCTACCGTCTTCACTCCGCTTGGCGGTGGATCCTTGCCCGGCTCCCAGGTGCAGAGTCGCACAACATCGACACGTTTATCCAAGCCTGCGAAGACCGAAGATATCGCCTTTCTTTCCTTGACTGAGCTTGCTCATCTCGTTCGGACCAAGCAGCTCTCTCCCGTGGAACTCACCGAAATCTATGTGGATCGGCTGAAGCGCTATGGCGACAAGCTACTCTGCGTGGTGACGCTTACGGAAAGTCTCGCATTGAGCCAGGCGAGGCAGGCGGAGCGGGAGATCAATTCGGGGCACTATCGGGGACCCCTTCACGGAATTCCCTACGGAATCAAGGACCTGTTTGCGACGAAGGGAATCCCCACGACGTGGGGAGCCGATCCGTACTCAAACCAGATTCTGGATTTCGACGCTACCGTCGTCAAACGTCTTGCGGAGGCAGGTGCCGTTTTGGCCGCAAAGCTCAGCATGGGGGCTCTGGCGATGGGAGACGTGTGGTTTCGTGGGACGACCAAGAACCCTTGGAATCCTAAACAGGGCTCCAGCGGCTCCAGCGCGGGCTCAGCTTCGGCCACTGCAGCCGGGCTCGTGGGATTCTCGATTGGAACGGAGACGCTTGGCTCCATCATCTCGCCCAGCACCCGATGCCGAGTCACGGGCCTGAGACCCACTTATGGGCGGGTGAGCCGCTATGGTGGCATGGCTCTCAGTTACACCATGGACAAAGCAGGGCCCATTTGCAGGCGAGCGGAAGATACGGCTCTCGTGCTGGCTACCATCTGCGGCTCTGATCCCCTTGACCCTAGCGCGGTGAATCGTCCATTCTCCTACCAACCGCAGGTGGACTTCCGGCGGCTCAAAATCGGCTTCCTCGTTCGAAAGGATAATGCCGAAGATTTGAAGGCGATGGAGGAAGATCCCGGGGTAAAGATTCTGCGGGAAATGGGTGCAAGTCTTCGCTCCGTATCGTTCGCGCCCATGGCTCAAGGGCTTCTCACCATTCTGAACGTGGAGTCGAGCTCGGCTTTCGACGAGTTCACTCGGACGCACAAGATCGATCAGCTCAAGAATTCGAGCTGGCCGGAGACGTTCCGTTCGGCCCGCTATGTACCGGCGGTGGAGTATCTGCAGGCCCAGAGAGCAAGAACTTTGTTGATGCACCGCTTCGAGGAAGAGTTTGGTGACCTGGACATGTTTCTTTGCGTGGGCGGCGGGTCCACGCTTGCTCACACGAACTTGACCGGGCATCCCCAAATCGTCATCCCGTGGGGCGGCGATGCGAACGGCAACAGCCGGTCGCGCTCGCTGGTAGGCCGGTTGTATCGCGAAGACGTTCTCGTGAGTGTTGCAAAGGCCCTTCAGGACAAAGCAGGCTTTTGGAAAGAGCGTCCTGACTTATCACTTTTTTAGGCACATGGCCTCAAACGCTTGCCAGAGTTAGCCGTTAGTGCAACAATGCATGTATGCGCCGACTACCACTTTTTTGCCTCTCGCTTCTTGTCCTCGCCGGATGTTCCGGAGAGGATGGGACGAGCGAGTTTGTTCGTGTTTGGGGCAACCAGGATGCCGATCTCGTCGACGGCAACCACTTGAACGCTCGCTTCCACAACCCTGCGAACGTCGAGGTTGCTCCGAACGGCACCGTATTCGTCTCGGACTTTGACAATGGTGCGGTTCGAAAGATCGGCACCGACGGGCAGGTATCCACTTTGGTCAAGCAGGCGAATTTCTCTCGGCCCTTCGGCATCACGCTCGGTCCAGACGGGTTCTTGTACGTGCAGACAGACGCGGATGTGGAGGGGAACACGGCCAGAGGAACCATCTGGCGCGTCGATCCGTTGGTTGGCGGCGCTACCGTCGTCGCGACCAATCCAGGAAGACCACGCGGACTCTTGGCGTTGCCGGACGGACGACTGGTGCTCAGCGATGTGAATCGGCACACTTTGAGCTTTATGAATCCCACTACCGGTGCTGTGACTTTCCTTGCGGGCTCTGATGGAGTCGCTGGATTTGCCAATGGCAACGGCGCGGTCGCTCGATTTGACCGACCGTATGGGCTCGCTCTGAATGGCGACGGCTCCCTCTTGGTTGCCGACCAAGGAAACAACCGCATCCGGCGGGTGACGCTGGATGGCATGGTCACGACGTTCGCCGGCACGGGAGTCAGCGGCAAGCATAACGGGCCCGTGTCGGAGGCGACGTTCAAGGGGCCCCAAGATGTTGCGATCGTAGGCGAAAACATTTATGTCGCAGATACGCTTAATCACATCGTGAGGCGGATCACTGGGGGACAGGTGAGCACGCAGGCGGGCAACGGCATCGCTGGTTTTGTCGATGCTGATGGAGTAAACGCGGAGTTTTTTGGGCTGGAAGGACTTGCCCTCAATGCCAACGGATCAGTTCTCTGGATTGCCGACGGGAACCTGGGCGAGAACCAGCCCTACAATCGCGTTCGACGCATTCGGGTTCCTTAGAGGTAGCAGGGGAAGAGGGCCAGGGCCGCTGCGCCGTACAACCCGGCGTCGGCCCCGAATGGACTGGCTTTGGCACCGTGATCCTTGAGGTGCGGCGTCAGCCAGTCGCTCAGGCCCACCGACCCGGCGATCACAATCTCGTCCGGGAAGTACAGATCTTTCAACGCACTCATGGCTCCTCGAAGCGCTGCAATGGCGTCGTCCCTTTGGCTTTGAGTCGGCTGTCTCGTGAGGTTGATCCCGCCGAGCAAGTCTTCGTACGTGCGGCCGCCCGGAGCGGGCAAATCGTTCAGCCGAGGGTATTCGCCTCTTCTGCCCGACCAGATGCGGTTGTCCTGAACAAAGCCGCAGCCCACCCCCGTTCCCAAAGCGAGGCTCGCAACGCGTTTACCCGCAAATTCAGGAAGGCACGCGTGGCCCCACGCGGTTGCGTGCCCGTCACCATGCGCGTAGGTCGGCACCCCGAGAGAACGCTCGTCGAAAGTGATGCCGATGTGATCGGGCATCAGATATTCCTTCGCCGTCCAAACTTCGCCGCTTCGCGGATCGACGATTCCGCCCGTGCTCACTCCAACCGCCGCGGCTCCCGAATTCCGAATGTGATGCCGTATCCAATCGATGCGTTCGATGCGACTCGCCGGATTGAGAATGCGCTCGCAGTCGATAAGCTGCCAATCTCCGGTGAAGGTTCCGTAGCGCAGCCAGGTGCCGCCAATGTCAATCGCCCCGATCAATCCGGTTGGTTGTTGCTTCGGCAAAAACCGCGCGGTGTTCTTATCGGGGTCGTTCAGGGCACCGCCGATGACGACGCCTTTTGCACCGATTCGCAGCGCAGCTTCAACTTGCCAGGGCTGATCGAATCGCCCCTCAGCGAGCACCGGGAGCGAACTGCTGTCAACTACCTGTCTGAGCAGATCCAAGTCTGGCCCTGGAGTTGCAGCTCTTTCCTGGGTATAGCCTCCTAGCGTCGTGCTGAGGAAGTCGGCCCCGCACGACGCCGCGTAGTCAGCCGACTCAGGAGTGTCAATATCGGCAAGCACCAACGCTCCCTTTCTATGGGCTCGATCAATGAGAAGTTGGAGGTCTTCTCCGTGGGGACGCTTGCGCGCGGTGCCATCGAGGGCGATGACGGCACATGCGAGTTCGTCGATCTCTTTGGACGTGGCCGAAATGTAGACCTCGCTCTCCGGATAGTCGCGCTTGATGAGTCCGATGACGGGCACGCCGGTCGCTTCTCTTCCTGCAGCGATGTTCTCCACTCCCTGCATCCTGATCACCTGCACACCTTGGTTCTTGCTCGCGGCCGCGAGTCTTGCAAGGGTTTCGGGATGGGCTACGGGAGAACCGTCCGCCGCTTGCACGGACGCGATGAGCGGGCATTGCTCTAGCAGAGAAAGGAACTCGGAGGTGGTCATCTGTGGCTTGGAAGCCGCTATAGGTATAGCATCTTCACCGCCTGAAAATTCGATCACGCGAGGCTAAAGGTTGTGCCGAGGCCACGTTCGTTGGCACGTTCATATATTGCGGCTGCGGCAAAGGAGTCCTGCACGGCAATCCCCACCGACTTGAAAAGCGTAATGTCATCTGCGCCCGTTCTGCCCGCGACGTTGTTCGTCAAGAGCTGCCCGAGGGAGCCTTTCAGTTGCTCCCAACTCCAGGTGGCGGCTTCTACTGCCTGAATCAGCTCGCCGGCCCCGTTGCGGGCCGCGGGCTCGTGGTCGACATAAACGCTGCATCTCGACACAGCAAGCGGGTCGAGCTCCGCCAAGTCGGACCGGAAAGAACCGACTGCGTTGACGTGCGTTCCCTCTCTAAGCCAAGCACCCTCGAGGACTGGGGTTCTTGAGCTTGTCGCAGTACACACGATGTCCGATTCCGCCACACAACGGCTTGCGTCTTCCCCGGCTACACAGTTCACGCCTAGCCCACGCATTTTGTCGATGAAGCTGCTGCGACGATCCGCAGACCGGGAGACGATCCAAACGTGCTCGATCGATCGCACGGCCAACATCGCTTGCACCTGGGCTTCCGCTTGAGCGCTCGCTCCAAACACCGTGAGCACTCGCGCATCCGGTCTTGCAAGGAGGTCGGTCGCTAACGCGCACCCCGCCCCCGTTCTCATGCGCGTCAGGTGCTCTGCATCCATCAAAGCCAGCAGTTCCCCGCTTCGGGCGTCCTGCAGCACGAGAAAGGCTAGAGTCGTCCCTATTCCAAACAACCGGGAATTCTCGGGATAGACCGTCGCAATCTTGACGTTGAGGATGCCGCTTCCGGGCTGCTGCACGTAGCAGGGCATCGTGAGGTGCGTGCCTTGATGCTCCGCTATGCGAACGGCAAGCCGTTCAGGCATATGCGCCAGACCCGATTCAAGCGCGAGAAACGCGGACCGGGCCGCCGGTATCGCATCGGTCATGGTAAAGACCGATGCGACCCCGGCGCGATCGAGCAGCAGCGGCATCCTTAGAGCCTCTTGATACGAATGTTGCGGAAGTTGACCCGGTTGCCGTGATCTTGGAGCACGATGCGCCCTTCGGGCATCTGGGCGTACTCTTTCGCTCCTGCAAACTTGCTCTTCGCGAGCACCGCTTTCCACTCCGGGCTGTTAATCTCGTAGCTGACAACCAAGAAGCCGTTCAGATAGTGTTCGATCCTGTTCCCTCGTGCCACGATGCGCGTCTGGTTCCACTGCCCTGCAGGCCGAACAACCTTCTTGCTGGGCGCGATGAGGGCGTAGTTCGAACCGGCGCTCGTGAGCGGACTCCTGCCATCAGGGTGCCGCGCATCGTCCAGAATCTGATACTCAGGGCCCGTGATGAAGGCGGGGGTGAACTTCTCAGAGGAACGGTAGAAAATACCGCTGTTCGCGCCTGGCTCCACCCGCCATTCGATGCGGAAGTCGAAGTCCTTGTACTCCTCAACCGTGACCACGTTGCCGCCTGAACCCGTGCCTGGCAGGATGCTGAACATGCCGTCCTGAGCTTTCCAGGCCGTGGGTAGCGTCGTCTTCCGAAAGCCACGCCAGTTGGCGGTGGATTGACCATCGAAAAGGAGCTTGAAGCCTTGCTGCTTCTCTTCCGCGCTCAGCACGTTGGCGGCCTGAGCCTGCCCGACGCGTACAGTCTGGTTCTTGGGAATGCGGTTCAGGGTGTACCAAGCTTCGGTTGCCCAAAGCTCACGTCCGCTGGCGCTGGCGACCAGGGGATCGACGCGCACGTAGACCACAGTCTCGGGCCGAAGGTCGGGCAGTTCGAGGAAGGCTCGTTTTCTATCTTTGGAGACCGTCACTGATCGCACCGCGAGGCGGCGATCATCGATCTTGTCTCCGCCATAGGCCGCCGTCGGCACGTAGCGCCAGTTGTCGACGGTGTAGAGATCAGGATCGAGGCCAGCCCCCTCAGCAAGAGGCTCGGTGAATTCGAGCTCCATGCCGTTCGTCTTGGCTCGGACGGCGACCATTTCGAAAGTGGGCCGCCCGTTGTACTTGATCTTCTGGAGTCCGAACCATTCTTTGCCTTCCTGACCCCAGTTGCCCGTCGAGCCGATGCCGCCGATGTAAAGTGCACCGTCGGGACCCCAGACAATGCGGTTCACGCCCGCCTGAAGTCCTTGAGTAAAGCGAAACGCCGCGCCTTGGAGCTTGCCGTCCACTTCCTCCATGAAGACCCGTTTCAGACCGCCGTGCGTGACGTCGCCATGCAGAAGCTGGTCCTTGTAGGGGCCGTCCCTCGATTCCGCCGGCTGGCTCGGCGAGTTGCCGATCTCGTTTTGTGGGAGCCAAACAACCGGCAGGGTCTCGTTCAACTTCTGCGTACCAGCAGGATCGACCGAGCGATTGCCGTAGAAGGCTCCATGCTGCATCAGCAGGATTTTCGAGGACGGCAGCCAGTCGCCCTGGTTGTCCGCGACGAAAACCCTTCCCTTGGGCCCGACGCCGATGCCATTGGGGGTTCTCAATCCGCTTGCTACGAATTCGAACTTGCCGCTTGGCCAAATACGAACGATGCGTCCGCGGTCGATATTTTGCACTTTCGAACTCGCCCCGCCTGGATCGATCGCGGTGGCCAAGGTGGCATAGAATGTGCCGTCCTTATGCACGAGACCAAAGGCGAATTCGTGGAAGTTCGGAGTGACGCCCCAGCCGTTGGCGACCGCGAAATACTCGTCGATCATGTCATCCCCGTCGTGGTCCACGAGCTGAGTGAGCTCTTGCTTTTGGAGGACGTAAATCTTGTTGTCGACGACCTTGATGCCGAGCGGTTCGGCAAGGCCGGCGGCGATACGCTTGACGGTCACGTTGCGACCCGAGCCGGTGACGCCGTCGAGGATGTACACCCCTCCGTCGCCTTCCCAGGCGCAAAGGACCAGCCGCCCGTCTGGAAGGAAGTCGATGCCGCCTACTCGTGGCTTAAAGTCCTTCGGAAGAAGGCTTGTAAGCGTGTAGGAAGGGTGAACTCCTCCAAGCGGCTGCCGATCTCCTGGGCGGCCAACCGCGCCTCGTGGAAGCACCCTCTTTTTGCCAGGGGCAGTCACTCGGACCTCGCCAGCAGGAGTGGTAAAGACTTCAGGAGGCACGACTTCAAAGGTGCTGGCACCTGGACGCTTCCATTCCAGCTTGAGAACATCATCGGCCGCGTTCTCGAACATGTCGATACGGAAAGGGTGCTCACCAGGAGCGAGCTGCACCTGGGCCTCCTTGCCGGTGGCCGCTCCGTGCAGCCCGTCATGGTTGATGATTTCTCGCTCGTTGATCCAAAAGATCGAGCCGTCGTCGGAGCTTAGGCGGAAGGTGTAGAGACCGGGATTCTTGACATTGATGAAGCCGGTGACGATCGCGACGAATTTGTCGTCCGGGCCCCTAAAATCCTTGTTGCCCGATAAATTCACGTTGGGCGCCACAAAGGACACGTTCGGCGTTTGACCCGCTACCAGCGAAGGCACGTTCGTCATCTCTTCACCGATGTCGTAGACACGAACCGACACGCCCGGTTCTCTAGGCGTGGGCTCCTGCTGAGCCATTGCGAATCGTTGCGCCCTTCCGCTTGGCGGGGCCATGAAGGTTACGGCGAGCCTGGTGGGCTTATCGTTGTTCAAGAGGAGTTCGCCCGCGACCGGCCTGTTGGCCTCCAGCGATTTGACGCTGAGCGTGCCGTCGGTCTTGATATCCTCGGCGGCGGCCACGCTGCCAAAGGTCATTTGGAGGGCAAGGCGCTGGCCTTTCGGGACGCCTTGCACTTCGTAGATCCGCTCGAACGTGGAGCGGCCGTCTCCCGCTGGAAGGTATTCGGGCGTCTCCTTGACCATGGCCACTTTCCCGCCTGGCAATGTGAGCCTGTAACTAAAGGTGACCTGCTTGCCATTGAGGCGATAACCCTTGAACTCTGCCTTGACCGGAGCGCCACCAAGGCTCCAGACGGGCCGATCCGTAATTCCTTCGGCGTAGGCCATACCGAGGCTGGTTGGTTGCGGGCCATGAGCCGTGGTGTAGACGGCTCCGTCGAACTTAACGCCGCCGAACCAGGCTTTGTAGAGGCCGCAGTTTACGGCGTCGTAGGCGACCCAAAGCTTATCATTGAGAGCAGCGGTGACGATGCGGGCGCGGCGGTCGAGGACGGAGCGGAACACCCAGATGTCTCTCGGGCGTTGGTAAGTTGGCAGTTGCGGAGACGAAGTGATGCTGGCCGCGAGGAGGAGGGAGAGCATGGATCAGTCATGTGTACCCGCTTAGAGGCTAAGATTCCTTGACATGGCGGCATTGCCGTCAATCTGCGCTTGAAATAGCCAACTTAACCCGAGAGGACGTTGATCGATACGATCTTGTCGCCGCGCACGACTTTCTGAAGCACGTCCATCCCCTCGACAACCCGCCCGAACACGGTGTAGTTGTTGTCTAGGAACGTGGCCCGGTCGAGAAGCATATAGAACTGGCTATCACCGGCGTTCTTGTCGCTCACATCGTGAGCCAAGCCGACTGCACCCGCATCGTTATTGAAGCCGGTCTCTTCATAAGCAATTTTTGCGCCACTGCCGCCCTTTCCGCTGAGATCGCCACTTTTGGAATTCGGATCGCCGGTCTGGACCAGGTACGGCTTCGGTGTGCGCTCCACGCGATGGAATCGCTGGCCGTTGTAGAAACCACGGCGCACCAGATTAAGAATGTGTGTGGTGGTCTTCGGTGCTTCCTTCGTGTTCAAACGAATAAAAATGTTGCCACGGCCTTCGACCTCAACCTTGAGGACGGTTTGGCCCGGCTTTGGCTTATAATCCTGCGCCACTGAAAGGGGTAGCAGGAGCGCGGTCATGACGAGAAGAAGAAGGAGGCGCATTGGAGTTCTACATAGTAGACGCTTTGAATACGCTTGCAGTGCCGCTAATTTTGCGCTAGTCCTGCATTTGCCGACCATATCCGTCCATCTTTACCCCACCGCCGAGGATGACGATGCCGTCGATTACGGACCATATCCATCCGATCCCTCCGCAGAGGGTGAGAACAAGCTGCAGAACGCCGATTGCCGCGTAGCCCATGTAGATTCGGCCCACCCCCGGGATCACGAGTTGGAGGATTCCGGCGGCGGTCTTGCTGCGATCGCTCTTCACAGTGGCGGACCGTGGGAAGTAGCTCGGCTGGGCGGCAGCCATCTGGGTGGTTTGGCCGCTGTAGTCCGTCCCATAGCTTGGGGGGCTTATGACGGGAGTCGTTTGCGCTAGAGGCGGAGGCGGTGGTCCTGCGGGACTCAGGACGTGGAAGCTCAAGGCCAATTCGGTTGAAGCATCGGCTCGGACCCAGTCTGTCATGCCGTTTCGCCAGACGTAGGTCTCGCGCACGATGACGCCGCCCTGGATCAGCTCATCGACCTGATCTTTCGTTAGTGGACCCAGTTGTCCGTAATGCCCGATGTAATACCACTCGCCCACTGAGATGAACTGCCTACGAGTCGCGTTGCACCCGCGCTTCGTTTGTACCTAAAGTTTGACCTCATTGGGTCGTTTGGCCCTAGGAAGTGCTCAAAGCTCAGTCGGCAATACGGCTGAGGATAGCATTTGCTCTGGATTCGGCAACTTGCATTCGCCGCGCGATCAGAAGCACGAGCGGCTGGAGATCGCCGTGATCCGCGAGTTCAAGCGTGTCTAGGTAGATAGACTTCTCGTCTCGGGGCACGATCAACGGGAAGAGACCGCCCTTGATCAGCACCAGTGAGGCAAGCGCTCGGGCCACGCGTCCGTTTCCGTCCTGGAATGGGTGGATCTGCGTAAAGCGGTGGTGCAGCCAGGCGGCTTCAACTTCCGGCGGCACATCCGGGTGCCCCAGGTGCATCGAGACCAGGCGTTCCATCTCCGATGCGTTGTGCTCGGGCGGGCAGTACACGAACTTCGTTCCGTTTCGGCGTGGGTGATTGGGCAGCTGCTTCCACTCGCCGTGCAGCATTGGCCCTTCTACTTTCTGGCCCGTTGCGTCTTGCGAAACAACCGATGGCTGACTGCGGGTCATTAGGGCGTGCAATTCTTTGATGTAGGAGGTGGAAAGCGGCCGGCGGCTGGCGACGAAATCGAAGAGACCCTCTAGCGCTCCCTGCTGGTCTCGGAGAAGGGCGAGAACGAAATTGCGATCTCGGTTCGTCGAGCCAGGTTGCAGAATCGCTTCGCTGAAGCCCTGCTCGATGAGGGTTTGGGTGACTCCCCGCTCAATGTCGTACAGGTCCTCGATGACACCTGTTTCAATGGCCCACTCGCGGTGAAGCTGCTCCGTAAAGACATGCATCTTCCCTGCGAATCGGATTCTTTTGAGGGGCCAATCGTTGGCCATCCTCACCAGGTCGGCTGAGGCAAAGCGTGGCCAGTCGGCCGGCAAATCGAGAATGCCTGTTTCCTTGGGCCAAATCTCGATGGTGCCGCTCATTACGGAGGAGGTCCGCCGGATCCTCTAATGGTGTAAGTGCCACCCTCAACGGTGTACGTGGCATTCAGTTGATTGAGCAGCAACGCGAGGGCAGACTCGAAACGGACGCTCGCGAGTACCGGCTCGGTGACCTTGCCACTAAGGCGGCCCTCGATCCGGTAGCTTCCGCCAACCCTGGCAAAAAGGCGATCAAGGTGGACTTTTGCGCTGGTAGCCACGGATTTCCTTTCAAGCAGCAAGTAGTCGAGGCCGAACATGTTGCCAGGGGCCGCCTCCGACCGCTTGCCCAGGCACTCAATCTCGAGAGTCGCGTCCCCTGCCTTGAGTTCAAAGGTGCCGAGCGAGTGCTTCTTCCACGACACTCCGGTTCCATAGAAGTCGATAGGAGCGATCTCGTTGCCGTTGAGTCGCATTTTGTGAATGCCATAGTCAGTCGCGCGGCAGAAGTTGCCGATGAGCTCATAGGTCCCAGCCTCCTTTACCGGGATCGCGAGAACGAGTTTCTCGCCGATCTGAGGCTGCTTCCACCAGAGTTGCTCTCCGGCGCTGAGTTCCCAAAACCCGCCCTGATTTTCGGTGGTTCCTCCCGTCTTTGCAATGATGCGGAGTTTCTCCCCTTCAAGCGCTCCGGCTACGGGCGCCGCGGGCTTCAGCTCTGGGGGCAGGAGGTCCTTGAGGCTTAGGAGGGCCGGTTGCTGGCTCGGCGGTGCATACCAGAAAGCAGTGTGCGCAAAGGTGGCTTCGACTTCTTGCCAGTGCCACATCTCCATATCGAATCTAATAGCGGTTCGATACGGGATCGGGTCTAGGATGTGCCATCGGTTGACGTTTGAGTGGCCGAAATTTCCCGGCCCGTCGCACCTTGGCTGCGAATGGTAGGGGCGGTTAAAGAGCTGCGGCGAGCACCATGCGTAGCCGTAATAATCCTCTGTTCCGGTTCCGAAGGTGCTTGGAAACGCCTCATTATCGACGTAAACCTTTTCGTCTCCTTCCCCCCACCAGGTCGGCGTGGGATTTGCGATGTGCAGGTTTGAACCCACCCAGTAGCCTTCTCCTGTGGTGTTCAGAAAGTTCATGTCGCGCATCGGACGGGTGGATCCTTTGTTCAGCTTCCAATTGGTGTGCAGCGTATAAAAGCCTCCTTGCGGCGCACCATTCTGGTGGCGTAGGGTCATGCTTAGGGGCACAGTAGCTTGGCCGGTGTTCTGGAGCGTGACCAACAGCTCGCGCCGATAGGGGATCGGGAGGCGGCAAATGAGGGTGCCGTCCTGACGGACCTCGAACGGAAGCGTGTTGACCGGATTGATGCCGGGCGCCGTCCCGAAGAAATCGCCGAGAGGCGCAGAGACGGTTCTCTTGCCGTCGATGCTCAGGCTAAGCAAGACGCTTCTAAGCACGTTATGCGGCTGGTGCGGATCTGACCAGTCCATGGCTCGGATCGTTTGAATGATCGGAAAGGCGACCTTGATCTTCAGCTCTCGGATAGTGCCGCTCCCTTGGATCAGCGTAACCGACTGAGTGTGCGGCTTCAAAACGTGCGGGCCATCTTTCAGGACCTTTAATTTCTTGGGCAGCGTGGATTGCGGGTTGTTTAGGAGGTTGCGAGTGCGGGCAATCGCCGCCGAATTTGTTCTGAGGTCTTCGAGCGTGAAGGTCTTGACGGCGGTGCCGGCTGCGTACGATCGGAAGCCAACGTGATAGTAAAGGGCGCGGGCCCTGTTCTCGTCGGTGTCATCGACGGTGACTTTGAGGCTCTTCGCGTAGGGCAGCGGGAAGTAGAGGTTGAAGCCCTGGGCTGCGCCGTATGCGAACGGCGGCGTAAAGGGCGCGACTTTGCCGCTGAGTAAGTCGACCATCTTGTGCTCGATCCGCGCCTTTGGTTCGCCATCGAAGTAGAACCGGACGGTTCCTGCCGGGTTGGCAGACCAGACACGGACCGCCGCGCCGGGGCCCTTTAGGTCTGCCATGACGTATTCGGTTCTGCCTTCCGTCCGTTCGGTTCTCAGGAATTGGCCGGCATCGGCGTTCGCAAACGGATCGCTGTTGGGGCCAGGGTTGGACTTCCGGTCATAGCTGCTTGCCTGGGCCGTTGTGTAGGCCGGGTTCGGCCGTTCGGTCAGGTGCATCATGTCCGTCATCTCGGGCAGAAGCGTCTGGACGCTGACAGCGGGGGCCAAGGTAAGCAGGAGCGCGGCGATGCTCATGCTGGTGAGCATACACGCAGGGGTGAGGAGAGGCGCTCCGGCAGCCAAGCTCCCTCACGCTCTACGGCAGGCGTACATGGCCTCAACCTCGTCGAGGCTTAGCGCCCTTCGAGCCCAGTAGCCGGCGGTTCCGCCATAAACGTTGTCAACCGTAAAGCCACTGGCGGTAAGCATCTTGACCACCTCGGGAGCGATGAAGAGGCGCTCGTAGATGGTCATGATCCTCGCACCGTCAGGTAGATCCCATTGGTCTTGGTAGCTGGAGATCATGGAAGCGGGGTTGAAGCGACCCTCATGCACGTGCTCGTCCGACATTTGGCGGATGGTGGAATAGGCGTTGAGCGCGGTGAGCAGGAAGGGGGCGTTCGGTTTGAGGCTTTGGGCAATGTTTCGGAATATGGCCAGGTCGTGCTGCTCGGCGTCCTCACCCTTTTCGATCAGACCCACCGCTCCTTCGCAGAGGCAGAGCGCAGCGTCGAACTTCGTATCGAGCTTGAAGTCAGTGGCATCCGCTTGCAGCCACTCGATTTCGAGGTCGCCGGAGTTGGCTTTTGCAATCTCAAGCATCCCCGCCGAGAGGTCCAGGCCGGTTACTTTGAACCCCCGCTTGGCGAGCTCGATGCTGTGGCGGCCGGTGCCGCAGCCTACATCGAGGACGGTGTTGCCAGGGATGAGGGGATAGAGGGAAAGGAAAAAATCGACTTCCGCGGCGGTGTGTTTAGTGAACGGATTGTCTTCGTACGCAGCGGCGTGAGAGTCGAAGAAGCGTTGCCATTCTCGGGTCTTCCCCTCAGTTGGGCTCATAGGAGTTAAGGTACCGCTCACAGGACGTGAACGGCCCGCGGGCCTATTCCGGGACGTCGTGGAAAGGGACGCCTAACCGAGACTGGAGGACTTGCCCCAACCAGCGGCTCGACTCATGTGGTTGCCGAAAGAGCAGGCTTATGGAGCGCCTCTCGCCTGTCTCTAGCCTTAAGCCCCAACTTGGAAAGCTGTCGTCACCCTCGCCCCCGTCCTTGACCTGCTTGACCCCTCGAATGTCATCCTTCGAGACCGTCCTGACCTTCCTGATGCCAAAGACTTCCACTTCGAAGGTGAGCATGCTCCCTTCCAAACGAAACGACCTTCGAGCGAGGACGTAAAGGAAGAAACCGCCGACCAAAAATTCGGAGAACCACAACGCGAGAACGATGAGGAGGGACACCGGCTCCTGGTCGGGACTGGGCCTCACGTATTGGAAGAGCATTGCAACGCATGCCCAGCCCCATCCGCCGAGCCAGACAAGAAGGAAAGTGGTCATGCAGCCCATGCCCGCGTTTCGATGCCGGATCACAAGCTCAAACTTGTTATCCTCAATGACCTTGAAGCCTTTCGGCGGGTGTTCCAACAGAACCTGAAGGGAGCGCTCTTCTTCCATGCCTCGCACCCAATACTATCGGCTTTGAATGGGCCGTGCCACACTTGCAGGTGTGTTGGAGGTCAAAACACTTGGCAAGAGGTTTGCCGGCCGGTGGATATTCAGGGGCCTCTCCTTCGATCTGGTGAAGGGGGACCGATTGGCGGTGCTTGGCCCCAACGGTTCGGGGAAATCCACGCTATTAAAGGTCATCGCGGGATTGCTTCCCCAAAGCGAGGGCCAGGTCAAGCTGCCATGTTCAGACGTTCGCAAGTGCCTGGCACTGAGTGCACTCGAGCAGTCCCTCTATCCCTCGCTCACCGCTCTTGAGCATCTCGACCTTGCCGCCCGCCTTCGGGCGTGCGAGTCACGCGCAGGCTCCTTGTTGAAAATGGTCGGGCTCGAACATGCTTCCGATTTGCAGGCGGGCCACCTTTCAACGGGCATGAAGGCACGGCTGAAGATGGCTTTGGCTGTGCAGGCACAACCGGCCGTACTGCTGCTCGATGAGCCCGGTGCGAGTTTGGACGAGGAGGGGCGTGCGCTCGTGGAAGCCATCGTCTTGGAGCAAGCCGCGCGAGGGTGCGTGCTTTTCGCGAGCAACGATCCAAGTGAAAGGAGGCTGGCCAATCTTGAACTCCGGTTGGAAAGCTGAGATCGCAGCGGTTTTCGGCAAGGAACTGCGGAGCGAGCTGCGCTCGCGCAGCGGACTCACAACGGCTGGCCTGTTCGGAATCGTCACCGTGTTCACGATCGCTTTTGCCTCTATGAACACGAAACTGGACGGCAACATTGCGGCAGGGCTGCTCTGGGTTGCCGTGCTGTTTTCCAGCATCGTGTCCTTGCCGCGAACTTTTGTTACGGAGGAAGAGCAGGGCACTGGAGACTTGCTGAGACAGTGGGCCCGGCCACATGCGGTTTATTGGGGGAAAGCTCTGTTCAATCTGGCGCAACTTGGAGCCATGTCGCTGATCCTCAGCTTCCTCTATTTGGGATTCACAGGATTGGATCTCAAAATTGCCTGGCTCTACTGGCTGACTTTGTTCGCGGGGTGCGCGGCGCTGGCGGGCGCGGTAACCTTGACGGGAGCGATCGTCGCGCGCGCGGCGAACCGGTCATCTCTGGCGGGAGCCATTGCCGTGCCGATCTTGCTCCCAATCATGGCGGCGGGAGTGGCGGGGATGCGGGCAGCTTTCGGAAGCGGCTTTGCGGAGAGCGGGGCGATGTCTGCCCTGGGGCTCGTCGGGTACGCAGTGGCGACGTTTGCAATCGGTCCGTGGCTTTTTGCTGCGATTTGGAAGAGTTGAAAACCTTAGGTCGACTATTATTTGTTCTCGCGATGGGTGCGGCGACCGTGTGGAGCTTCCACATTTCGCCGGCGATGGGATTTCAGCAGCCGGAGCTTGCGCGGATCTTTGTGTGGCACTTCCCGTGTCCGATCCTCGCCACCGTTTTGCTGCTCCTCGGCGGTTGGTTCAGCGCCAACTACCTGAAAACCAAAGATCGTCATTGGGACGAGCGCGCGGCTTCGGCTAACGAGCTCGGGTTCATCTTTTGCCTGCTCACCATGGCCACCGGCATCGTGTTTTCGGAGGTTCAGTGGGGCGCGTGGTGGCAGTGGGATCCGCGCCAGACATCGTTCCTGGTCGTGCTCTTCATCTACGCAGCCTATTTCGCGGTGCGAGGGGCGTTTCCCGACCCTGAACGCAGGGCCTCGCATAGCGCGGCCTACGCGCTAACCGCGATTCTGCCGGCACTCTTTTTGATTTTCGTGTTTCCCCGATTGCCCCAGATCGTTTCGTTCCATCCAAGCGACTCAATTCTCAAGGGGAAAATCAAGGGCGAGTATGCGTATGTCGTCCTGACACTCATGCTGCTTATGGGCATCCTTTCGGTTTGGCTCTATCGACTGCGCGTCCGCGCTGGATTGATGGCCTTGGATTCGGAGTTTAACAATGCAGAATTGGCAATTGGTAGCAGCACTTCCACCCCTACTGGTGTGGTTCGCCCTGTTCGGATATCTCCTGAGGACGGAGGCTCGGCTTAAGGAGGCGGAGGGGCGGCGACCGAAGGGTTAGGATTAGGAGGGCACGAGCCCTCCTGTTGCTAGAGGATTACGGCGGTGCTTACGCTGGCTTCGAGGACTTCCTCGGCGGTGACTTCTCGATCCTCTCGCTGGCTCATGTAGATGCCTTCTGAGATGAGCATCGTGTTGAGGGCGATTTGAGCGGTCGGCAAGAGCTCGACTTTGCCTTGGAGCGCGGCAATCCAGTGGGCCTGGGAGTTCTCGAAGTTTTGGTGATCCCCGACCACGTTTCTCCAGCGGAAGTCGGCAGAGCCTAGATCGGCAGTGGCGTTCATATCGAGATTTCCGTAGCTCTTGAAGAAGCTAAAGGGGTCGAGCCGTACGCCGCCCTTCGACCCGAGGACGATGGTGCCGTCGATCTTGTCAAGGTTTGCCGCCCAGGTTTCGAAGATGTCCAGCGAGGAACCGCCCTCTAGGCGGACGAAGCCGAGGCCCATCTCTTCCACGTCGTAGCCGGAAGTCTCTCTTCGCTTGGCATCCATCTCAACCTGCTGATAAGTCTTGCCACTGATCCGTTTCGGCATGGGATTGCCTAAGAGGTAGAGACAGCGGGAGATGTGATACACGCCCATGTCGTAGAGCGCGCCTCCGGCCGAGTTTCTCTTTTGAACGAAGGTCGGCGTGCCGTACCCGTCTACATAGGGCCGTCCTCGCCGGCGATGGCCGGCGCTGCGGGCGTGATAGACGTCGCCCAGTTCGCCAAGGTCGATCAGCTCTTTGGCCGCACGGGTCTCGCCTGCGTAGAGCGTTGAAAGTTGGATGTGAAGCTGTTTGCCCGCCTGCTTCGCGGTTTCAAACATGGTTACGGCGTCTCGATAGGAGCCCGCCATGGGCTTTTCGCAGTAGGCATGCTTGCCTGCTTCCAGGACCGCGACGGTTGCGGACATGTGGAAGTTATTGTGCAGGCAGACATCGATGGCATCGATATCGTCTCGCGCCAGGAGGTCTCGAAAGTTGGTGGTGTAGTCCTTTACATCCCATTTTTCAGAGGAGGTGCGGGCTGCTTCTTCATTCAAATCGGCGAAAGCGACCATTTCGGCACCCTCGATTTTTGAATAAGTCTGCATATGGTGCTGCGCAATTTGGCCACAGCCGATGATTCCGATGCGAATCCTTTCACTCACGTTGAATAAAGGGTACCTCTGGCGGAGAAAGGATCGCCGGTGTTGAACGTTCGCGTTCATTAAGGACTTGCGAGGTTGGTCAAAATTGGCTGGAACAACTTTTCGGCTAAGGCCGTCCGTGGCATGAGCATGGCTCAGACGAAGCGGCCCAACTTGAGGTCGCGTGATTCCTCGAACGACATTCCCCTCTGCTACAGCAAGCCGGCAGGGGGGCTTTTTCTGCCTGAACTGTCTGTGGGGGGCATAGCTGACTTGAAGTCTCGGCGCTGCGTCACTGAACGCTTGGCGGCGCCGGATAGATTTGATGTTCTTCTTTCTGGACCAATGAGCCGCTGGGCGGGGTGTAGATGGGATTTGGGGCGGGACGGCCGTAGGCGTTGGCCACTACTTTTCCGCTACGGTGGACCTTGACGACGGTAGGGCCGAAGTAGGCTCCGCCCTCCGGTTGCCAGGATTCTTGCAAGATGCTGCCCCCGTTGCCAGCGATGAGTTGGGCGGTGCGTTTGGGCACGCCGGGGGTTTCAAGATAGTCGATACCCCAGGCATGGGCGTGGGAAGCAAAGTAGCCAACGACCTTGGGATGACTGTTGAGGATGCGGATGAAGTCGGCTTGTTGCGCGTCGTTGATGTGCAGATCGCCTTTTTGAGTCTCGCTGCCCGAGCCTGGGAAGGGGACAGCGGGCTTGTGCCCGAATACGAAGATCAGGTCTGCGGTCTTCTCCGCTTCGGTTAAGTCCTTTTCGAGCCAATCTGTCTGGACCCAGCCGATGGAGCGGGCGTCGCCGTCCTTATGATCGGTGAAGGTGTCTGTGTTGAGCACGACGAAGTGGATGTCGCCCATATCGAAGGAATAGGAGGCAAAGGCTTCCTTGTTAGAGGCCACCTGGTCGATGGAACTCGCCGCGCTCTTGTGGATGCCTTTGACGGGCTCGACTGGGGGAAGGAAAAGCTTGTGGGTGCGGAGCAATTCGTTCCAATAGGTCAGGTTGATGTCGGTGTCAGGCAGAAATTCGTAGTAGACGTTGGGCTGAACCTGCTTGGATACGAGCGCCTCATGATTGCCCAGCATCAAGAAGGGCAAGTTTGCGCCGCTCGTCCAGAGAGGCTGGCTCTTGAAGAAGGGTGCCCATGCTTCCATTTGCGATTTCAGAGACTTGCCCTGATCGTCAGCCTCGTTCAGCACCAGGTCGCCCGTGAAGAAGAGGTGGGGCGGCACTTGTTCGATGCTGGAATCCATGCCGGGAATAGCCTGGACGTCTGCCATGAGCTGCGCGAGCCAGGGCTGGTTGGCGGTGCTGGGCCAGTTGACTTTCGGCACATCGCCCCAGCTAATGCGGTTGCAACCCCAGAGCGCGAATGAATAAACGACCGGGTCTGCGGCCGCCTCCCGCGCCGCTTCGGCTTGAATGAAGTCGTGGGTGGAACCGGGCAAAAATCGGGCTGGGACATTGGGCGGATACCAGACGGACTCGGTGGGAAGTTCGTCGGAGCCTCCGCAGCCCAATAGGCAAACGGCTACGAGCGATGCGCGGCGCATGTTGCAATGATAACGCTTATCGTCGTTACGAGCAGGCGGTGCTGAGCGTCTACACAAGAGGATCACGCACGTCTCATGAAAAGCTTTCTTCTTAGCATCGCCTTTTGCCTTGCCCTCGTCGGAACCGCCTCCGCTCAGCCTATCAGCACGGAGCGGGGAAAGCGCAGCGACGAAATCTTTACCAAACTTCGAAAGATCGACCTGCTAAACCAGATACTGCCTCTGCTTTTGTCAAAGGACCAGATCAACAAAATCCTGCCCGCGATCGAACAAGCTCGGGCTAAGCAGAAAATGATTCTGGGCCAAGAGGACGACGAGCTGGCCAAGTTGCAGGCACAGGTGGACGAGGTCTACATGAAGGCCGTTGAAAAGAACGAGTATCCGCCCAAGGAATTCTCGGCCATGATCGCCGCCAAGACCAAGTCGATGAGCATGAAGCGAAGCATCGCGCTCATCGAGATGGTCGAGGTGATTCAGGATCTCCTCGTCAAAGTGTTGAACGAGGGGCAGAAGAAGGCGCTGGTCGGCTCTTTTGACGCGCGGTTCATTGATCCTACGAAGAAACCGGAAGATATCGCCGAGGGCACAAGAATTCGCTTCTATGTGGAGCGTGTGCTCCTCGATCCGTTGACTCGAGAGTTGTTGATAGAGATCGCCGAGAAGAAGAAAGACTAGGGTCCTAGTGATTTCAGACTTGCGCTTGGGCAAGATTCGGGCAAACTGAATCTTGTCATGGAAGCAACGTCGCTTGGAGATCTTCTGCGTAAGCAGGCTGCTCGATACGGGGATAAGACCGCCATCCTCGCTCCCTCGAAGGAGGGCTTTCAGCAGGTTTCCTATGCGGAAATGGCGGCCGCTGTGCGTCGCTACGCGGGCGCGCTTAAGAGCCTGGGCGTTCAACGCGGCGACCGGGTTGCGATTATTAGCGAGAACGGCCCGCAGTGGGCTTTTGCGGATTGGGCGTGTAGCTCGCTCGGAATTGTGAGTGTGCCCGTTTATCCTTCGCTACCCGCGGATCAGGCACAAGTTATTATCTGTGATTCGGGAGCCACCCTCGTTCTGGCTGGCGACGAGGAGCAGTTGAAGAAGGTGGCCTCGCTGGACTCCGTGCGTTCGCTGCTGCTGAAGTCGCTCGGGGACATGGCGGCAAAGGACGAACTTTCAGAGGAGGAGTGGAACCGCGAGATCGATCAGACTTCACGAGGCGATCTCTTTACGATCATCTACACGAGCGGGACGACGGGGCAGCCGAAAGGGGCCATGCTCCGCCATGAAGTCCCGCTGCACGTTTGCGAGAGTGCGGTGAAGCGGCTGCCGCTGCACGACACCGATACCTTCCTCTCTTTTTTGCCGATGTCGCACGTGTATGAGCGCATTGCGGGGCAGGTGCTGCCTATTCAGATGGGGGCGACGATCGCCTATGCGAAGAGTCTGGCCTCGCTGGCGGGCGACATGCAGAAGGTTCGACCGACGATCATGCTCTGCGTTCCGCGCTTCCTGGAGGCGTTCACTGACAGAGTTTTGGCCGCCATCGCGAAAGAAGGGGGACTGAAGAAAAAGCTCTTCGATCTGGGACTTTCTCAGGGCGTGAAGAAGGCGCAGGGCAAGTTTGCGCCCTTAGCGGGGCTCACCGATAAGCTGGTGATGAGCAAAATTCGGGCGCGGACGGGCGGACGGTTGCGATTTTTTGTATCCGGCGGCGCAGCGCTGCCCCCTCACGTGGCGGAGTTTCTGTTAGCGACGAAGCTCGGGGTTTTGCAGGGCTATGGGCTCACGGAGACGGGCGGAGGTACATGCATCAACCACCCCGATCGCAATAAATATTGGACGGTGGGGGAGCCGCTCGATATGGAGGTTCGGATTGCGCAGGATGGCGAGATCCTGTTGCGGGGGCCTGGCATCATGACGGGCTATTACAACATGCCCGAGGAGACGGCGCAGGTCATCGATGAAGAGGGCTGGTTCCATACCGGTGATATTGGCGAGATGGAGGGCCAAAGCCTTAAGATTACGGACCGCAAGAAGGACATCATCGTGCTCGGCAATGGCAAGAACGTTGCTCCGCAACCGATCGAGAACAAGCTGAAGCAGTCCCCGTTTATTTCGGAAGCCGTAGTGCTGGGGGATGCGATGGATGCCTGTGTGGCGCTGATCATTCCGAACTTCGAAATGGTGCGCGCGGAGTTAGGAGTTGGCGAAGACGTTTTGCTGAGCGGCTCCGATGAGGCTCGCAAGCTGATCAAGCGGGAAATCGACAAAACGAACAAGACGCTGGCTCCCTTTGAGATGGTGAAGAAGCACGCGATTCTGGATCAGCCGTTTAGCCAGGAATCCGGCGAGATGACGCCCACGCTGAAGGTGAAGCGCAAGGTCGTAAAGGAGAAGTTTGCGGACGTCATCAGCCGGTTTGGCTGATCGGGCCAAATTCCCTCATAGCATCGAGGTTCGCCGTCGCGGGGGAAACGATGTCCGGGAAATGCACACAATCGTCGAAGCCGTTCTTCAGCAGCAATCGCTGAAACTCTCGTAAGCCGTTTAAGACGGAGTCGTCCATTTCGTAGACCATGACGTTTAGGAAATAGTCGCGCAATGTGTCGTCCTGCCATCCAACCTTCAACTTGGCAATTTCGAGAAGTTTTGCGCGTTGGCTGTCGATATGGTCCCGAGTTGAATCCTCGAGTTCCCGGAACCATTTACTCATCAAGAGCCGGCTTGCCTTGTATCCGAGTGTTTCTGCCGCCAAATCTCGCCCCACGCAATAGTGTCCGGCGGCGGTAGCGAGCCACAAAGCGAGCTCGGGCGTCAGGCGTTCTTGCCCGACCCAGGCGGCCCAAACGAAGGGTTTGCCCGTCAGTCGCCGCCACTCTTCTCCTAAATCCAGGACGTGAAGGCCTTCGGAGGGTGAGGTCATTCCGATGTCGCCGATCAGGACGCAGGCGTCGTGGCCGTCAAGCATTTCCGTAAGATCAGGCGTGTGGGGGTGCGTTGAGGGCTGGATTTCAAAGCGCTCCCGCAGAACCACCTGAGCCAGTCGATTGCTGGTCATCGAGCTGTCGTCGAGGGCCAGAGAAGTGATGTCGGATGGGGGCACTTTGCTAAAAAGGCGAACGCTTTTAACAGGGCCGTGGGAGCCGATACAGACGCCTTCGGCCATCCGTCGACCCTGCATCAGCAGGGCGTCGACGCTGGAAACGAGGATTGCGTCGGCTTCGCCCGTAGCAAGAAGAGCCGGGAGACGCGAAGGGATATCGTAGCGAACACGTACAGGTGATTTCTCGCCCAGCTTCTCGAACCAGGCTACGAGGGGGATGGCGTTCGCGTAAGGTACGCAGCCGACGGTGTACTTCATGCTCTTCCCGGACCATGTCCGCTGGCCCCATCCGCGATCGGGTTTCTGTAGTTTATCCCCCTCGCGTGAGGGGAACAGGTAAAAGCGTTAGCGTGATTCCTTTCCTGTGCACCTTGGCCGCCCAAGAGCCCGCTTTAAAGTTGCCTTCCGTATTCGCGGACAATATGGTTCTGCAGCGAGATATGCCGATCCCCTTCTTTGGGACCGGCACGCCGGGGCAAACGGTGGTCGTGCGCGTGGGGCCCCGGTCCGCCGAAACGGTCGTTCGGACTGACGGCACCTGGATAGCCAAGCTTAGCGCGATGTCGGCAGGGGGACCTTACATTGCCACGGTCACCGGACGATCCACCCTCCAGTTCAGAAACGTCTTGATTGGCGAAGTCTGGGTGGCCTCGGGGCAGTCGAACATGGAGTGGCGTCAGAACGACGCCGACGATTTGGCGCTGGCGCTCAAGGAGACTGACTCCTATGTGCGCATGTTCAACGCCGACCATGTGAGCGCCGATCTACCTCAAAAGGATGTTCGCGGTGCTTGGGCCGTGTCTTCAAAAGCCACCGTGTCGGGCTTTTCAGCCGTGGGCAATGCCTTTGCGAAGGAGCTTCAAAGGGCTCTAGGAGTTCCGGTAGGCATCATCCATACGTCGTGGGGAGGAACGCCTGCGGAGTCTTGGACCAGCCGGGAGACGCTGCTCAAGAGCCCCGCTCTTTCCTACTATGTGAACAACTATTTGGCCGGGCTGAAGGATTTTCCGGCAAAGAAGGCTGCCTTCGACCAGGCTCATGCGGCGTGGAGTGCCGAAGTTTACAAGAGCGATCCCGGCAACAAGGGCTTTGCCGAGGGTTGGGCCAACGCATCTTTGAGCACGAGTGACTGGAAGAAAGTGTCTCTGCCCAAGACGATCGAAGCGCTCGAAGGGCCCATGGATGGAGCCGTTTGGTACCGCAAATCGTTCGACTTGCCCCCGACCTGGAGCGGCAAGGATCTCACTCTCGAATTAGGCCCGATCGACGACTTCGACGTCACCTATGTCAATGGGATCGAAATCGGAGCCACGACGGCCACAACGCCTCTTTGGTACATGACGCCGCGCATGTACCGGGTGCCCGCTAGTGCGTTGCGCGTAGGCACGAATACGCTGGCTGTACGCGTGTACGACCACTCAGGCGGCGGGGGATTTACTGGCATCGCGGATCAGATGAAGGTGGGGCCGGTTGATAAGTCTTCGCTGCCAATGAGCCTTGCCGGAGACTGGCTGAGCAAGGTCGAAGTGAGCTTTCCTCCTCCTCCCGCTGATCTTATGAGTCGCCAGCCTCAGCCTCCCTTCGGCCCCGGCAATCCTTGGGTGCCGAGCGGGCTTTACAATGCGATGATCGCTCCTTTTGTGCCCTATGCCATACGGGGGGCGATCTGGTATCAGGGTGAGTCGAATGCTGGCAAAGCCTACGAATATCGGGAGCTCTTTCCGACCATGATCAAGGATTGGCGCACGAAGTGGGGCCAGGGCAACTTTCCTTTCTATTTCGTCCAGCTCGCGAACTTCACCGCCAGAAACGAGCAACCCGTAGAGAGCGAGTGGGCCGAGCTTCGGGAAGCGCAGTCGATGACGCTTGGGTTGGCCAATACGGGCCAAGCGGTCGCAATCGACATCGGCGAGGCCAACGACATTCACCCACGCAACAAGCGCGAAGTCGGACGGCGATTGGCGCTGAACGCTTTGGCCAAAACCTACGGCCTAAAGATCGCCTACTCGGGCCCGGTTTTTGAGAGCGTTGCGGCGGAAGCAGGCAAGATGCGGCTGCGGTTCAAGCACGCGGAGGGCTTGCGAACCTCCGATAACGGGCCGCTGCTAGGGTTCGCTATCGCAGGGGTAGACCGGAAGTTTAGATGGGCTCAGGCGCGGATCGAAGGGGACTCGGTCATCGTGTGGAGCGCTGACGTGCCGAAGCCAGTAGCCGTCCGCTATGGATGGTCGAACAATCCGGCCGTCAATCTCGTGAATGGGTCCGCGCTGCCTGCATCGCCCTTCCGGACGGACACGTGGCCAGGCCGTACACAGCCCAAATAGTTGTCCGTGGTTCGGTTTTTTGGCTTCGGACAGTGGGGCTGCAAAGTGCTTTGGCTCAATCGGCTCTAGTGCTTACCGGTACGGCAATCGTCGCAGCCGCAATGACCGCCTAGACGCTGATTCACGAGGTTGAAGGCAACGAGCGCGGCACCGCCGAATACCGCCATGAAGACCCCTTGCAAGCTGCCGTGATCGAAGGCAAAGTGGCTGAGCGCGATCGAGGAGAGTCCGAAAACGAAAATGATGGCGGGCACGATGGATTTGTGTCGCTTATGCCCATGGTAGAGGGCAAATCCGCCGATTCCCACCGCGGTTCCCAGAAAGAGGACCTCGACTATGGGGGAGTGCATAAAGCCCAGCCCTGCTACCGAAAGCAAACCCAACGCCAAGCCCGTCAGAGCGCAGTGGACCGCGCAGATTGCACTCGCCCAAGTGGCGATTCTCTCGGTCTTGACTCTGCCGGCCTTCATCAGGCGGAAGTATACCCATAGGGGGTATCCCTTTACACACGGTTTGCTCGGGTGTTTAGCGCCGGCGTTCCCCCTCACCCCGGCCCTCCCCGCGAGGCCCCCGCGAGGGGGGAGGGAGTTCGGACAAGCATAATTTCGGGGACCTTCGTGTTAGACTCGCGCACCCTCTCCCGGCCGAAGGGATTCTAAGGCAAATACCCGGTGAGGGCTCCTACTCCTGATCCTTTGGAGCGCTGTAGAAGTGCTCGGGAAAGGGCTGATTGGGTTTTACGGAGTACCACGACGCTTTCGCGACGGTGATGGCGTGGGCTTTGTCCACGTCGCTCCAATCCAGGCTCGAACAAGCAACGGCAAGCTCGCGCTGCAAGCCGGTTAGCTTGTCTGGCGAAGGATTCATGGTGTCGAGAGGGATGTTTGTGGGCCTAGCTGTATAGGGGCGAAAATCCGGCTTTTCGGTAAAGCATGCCGTTAGAGGAACGCCGTTTCGGTCGAAGCGATTCATCGGCGGCATCCCGAGCACCAGGCCGAGGGTGCGGATGAATGAGGTGTGGTTATACATCTCGCTCACGACCGCGCCCCGCTTCGTGTAAGGCGAAATGCAAAACGCAACCGACCGATGCCCATCCACATGGTCAACGCCGAGCTGCGAGTCGTCTTCGATCACCAAGATCAACGTGTCCTTCCAGAACCGGCTCTTGCTGAGTGACTCAACGATCCTTCCGAGGGCCAGATCGTTGTCGGCTACCGACGCCTGCGGTGTCGGCATTCCTACTCGCGTGCCTGAAGTGTGATTGTTCGGCAGAAGCATGATCGAGAGGTCGGGCATTCGGCCATTCGCTTCCCATCCTTTCAGGTCCTTCAAAAACTGGTCGGCTCGCCACTGGTCCGAGATGATGGACGGGAAGCCGATAAAATTGGGGTGCATGTGCGGTCGCAGCGCCGCATTATCGGTATGCGCCTCGATTACCATGGAGTTCTTCCCGCTCTTGTAGTCTTCCCATGCTTCCAAGAATGTTGGAGCCTTGCCCGTCGCTGGGTTAAGAATTTTAGGCTTGTTGACCAATTCGCCAAAGACGCGCACCCACTTGCCAGCACGATGCGCAGCGGTCCACAGATATCCTTCTGGCGAAGTCGCGAGCGCATCGCCCCCGTCGTAGGGATAGCTCCTCACGTTCGACGAATAGTTCTGTTCGATGTAGCCGTTAGCGACCGAGGAGGAAGTCCATTGGTGTCCGTCGGCGCTGTTCGTTCCGCTCGTGTAGAAATTGTCCAACAACACGTACTCGCGGGCGAGCGCGTGATGGTTCGGGGTGACGTTTTCGCCGAATGTGGTCAGGCTCGGATCGCCGTTACCTTCCTTCATATCCCCCATCGTCGAGTCGTAAGTCAGGTTTTCTTTAATGATGTAGACAACGTGCTTGAAGACCGACGGCTCGCCCAGCCGTTGGGGAACGGGCGATGGACTTTGCTTGGCTCGGGCCGCGAGCGTTTCGTGCCATTTGTTGTTTTGCGCCACTTTTTGGGAGTGCGACTTCAGGTTGGCAAGGTCCGACAGCGCAATCGACTGCAAGAGTCCGACCCCGTCGTGCACTCCGAATCCTGTCTGCTTATTGCTCGGCCGGGATCCAATGCCTTTTGAGCTTGCCACGAACAGCCGGTCGCCTTCCATCCCCAAAGCGATCGGAAACCATCCTGTCGGAACGTAGCCTGCGACCTTTGGCGGAGACTTCAGGTCGACAACCGCCACCGCATTGACGCCGCCAAGAGCTACGTAGAGCCGCTGCCCGTCCGAACTTGGAGTCACATCGGTAGGGATTTGCCCGAACTGAGGGTCCTGATCGGGGCGAACGCTTAGGTTGACGGCAACGCGAGCTAGAGGGACGTCGACGAAGCTGATGCTATCCGAGTCGGACTCCGTGACATACAGGCTCCGGCCATCCCTTGAGAATGCCAAACCCGAAGGTTGCCGACCCACCGCAACCTCCTTTGCATCGAGGGTAGCGGTATCGATGAGCGAAACACTGCCCTGCCACACGGCGTCGGTGACGGGATTGATCTGTACAGGAGTCGAAGCACTCAACTGAGTAGGAACTCCCGTTCCTTCGAAGGGCTGCTCCGTATTGGGGTCGATCTGCGCTGCCGGCGGGCGCACGCGGCTTCCGCCCCGGTTCGAGACCGCCAGCGTTTTTCCGTCGGCGGACAGTGCGACATGATACGGAGCGATACCGGTTGCAATCAAATTTAGAACGTTTCCGGTGGCGAGGTCCACCCGCGCAATCGTGTTTCGCGTTGTCATCGCGGCGAACAGGGTGTTGCCGTCGGGCGAAACTGCGAGTCCGGCGAGATGAGGATCGGGGCGCAGCTTCTTTTCGCCCGCTAGAAGGCCGTCGACAGGCAAATCCTTACTCTTCGTCAGCTTCTCGGACGACCAATCGGCAATCAATATTTTGCCGGCTGCCGCCGAGGCGTAAAGCTTGGTGCCGTCGGGAGACCACGCGACTCCCAACGGCCCTGCGGTGATCGCCAAATCGCCCTTCTGCACGCCCGCGCGATCCAGGACCAGCAGACGTCGATGGGCCAGCACGGCGACATACCGTCCGTCGGGGCTGATCGCAAGGTCCTTTGGCCTTTGATAATCGAAGGTCACCGACTGTCCGGCCGGGGTCAATGTCTGTCCGGTGGAGACCAGCACCGATCCATCCGGCTGCTTGCCTATGAAGAGCCGGGACTGGATCACGACACCTGCAACCGCTAGGGCCGCGACAGTGGAACCAATGAGAAGAAGGGGAAATTTACGTGCCAACGCTATGCCTCTCAAGTCCCTTGCGGGACGAGTTGAGCATAGCGCATGGCTTCCGTTACGCGCGGGAATACTTCCCGCACGAGATTTATTTTTTGACTGTCATGTCGGCAGACTGGCGATAGTGGTCACCGATCAGGTGCTCGGCGAAATACTCCATCATCATCTGCGTGAAGTAGCCCTGCATCGGGCCGAAGCCGTGCGCTTGGCCAGGCATGATCATGAAGTCGAACCGCTTGTTCGCTTTGATCAATGCATCCACGAGCCGAACCGTGCCGGCGGGGTGGACGTTGTTGTCCATATCGCCATGCACCAGCAAAAGCTTGCCTTTCAGGTTTTGAGCCAGTTCCGCATTGGTGGGCACCTTGATTTGGAACGACCGCTTGCCATCCTTGTCGGTGACTTGCTTCAACCCATGGTGCTGCTCGCTCCAGTTCGCGTTGTACACGTTGTTATCGTGGTTGCCCGCACTCGAAACTCCGACCTTAAAGAAGTCGTTGTAGGGAGGAACCAGCAGCGCCGCGCCGGTCATAAAGCCGCCGCCCGAATGGCCGAAGATGCCGACTCGATCTACGTCGACCCAACTGTTTCGCGCAGCAAGCTGCTCGATTCCGGCCTTCTTATCCGCGAGGCCATAGTCGCGCAGATTGTAATAGCCGTAGCTGTGATAGGCATTGGAACGGCGAGGATTGCCTCCCCGATTTCCAATTTGAATCACGATCATGCCGAGATTGGCCAACCGTTGGTTCGTGTTTGCGGGCGAGAACGTGGAGGTGACGCTTTCGGTCTGAGGGCCAGGGTAGACGTGGGCAACGATCGGATACTTCTTGTTCTTGTCGAAGTCCACGGGCTTCCACATGACTCCGTAGATATCCGTCACGCCGTCCGCAGCTTTGACATTGAACAACTCGGGCGCTTTCCAGCCCCAATCGAGCAGAGCCTGAATATTCTGCTGCTCAAGATCGAGCACCACGTTGCCGCGGTCGTCGAGAAGTCTCGCGCTCGGAGCCATATCCACTCGGGACGCGGTGTTCACAAAGAACTTCTTGCTCGGCGAGACGGCCGAGGTGTGATCGGCGTTGCCGGGATCAAGCAATTGAAGGTTCTTGCCGTTCGCGTCGATCCGGTAGAGGTGGCGATAGTAAGGATTTTCACCCGCTTCCTTTCCAACTCCATAGAAGTAAACGTCGCCCTTCTCCTCGTCGTGATCTGCAACTCCGTCCACACGCCAAGCACCTTCCGTAATGCGGTTCTTAATCTTGCCATTGCGGTCGTAGAGGTATAGGTGTCCCCAGCCGTCTCGCTCGGACCACCAGACAAAGTCGCCATCCTTCTTCTTCATGTACCGGATCGGCTGCCGTTCTAGAAAGCCGTTCTCGGTTGATTCCGTGATGAGGATCTTCGTGCCTCCGGTCTTGGGATCGATGTCGATCAGCTCGAGGTTGCGCTGAAGACGGTCTCGGCGGGTAGCGCGAATCGTGTCGGAGCTCTCGAGCCAGGTCATCTCAAAGAGGCGCTGATCGTCGTACTTGCTCAGTTCGAGCTGTTTCAGCTCCTTCTTCGGCATGTCAAGCACAAAGACTTCCTGCTCGCCGTCCTCGAGATCTCCGGGCATGGCGTACTTGTACGTCATGAGAGTTGGGCGCGGCGTGGACAGTGAGTTGACCAAGAAGAGGTCCTTGATCTTGCGCACGTCGGTTCGGGTCACATAGAAGGTCTTGGAGTCGGGTGACCACGTGACATTTGCCCTAACGCGAGGATCGCGCGCTCGCAGTTCTTCGTTGCGCTGCACATCGGTCTGCTCTTGCTGCTGGTCCTGCTGCTGCTGCTGCTGTTGACCCCGGGAACCTTCCCCTCTCGCGCCGAAGCTGTAATCCTTCGCGCCATCTTTAGTGAGCTGAATCGGCTTCTTCTCATCGGCGACATCCACGAGGTAAAGGTTGTGATCCTCTGCATAGACGTAGAACTTCTTGTCCGGCGAGTAGTTACGGTAGTCGGATGCCGGTGCACGGCCCTGCCCGAACTGCCTACCCGCGCCTCCGGCAGCCGCAGGAGGAGCATCTGGCCGCTTTTCGTCCGTGATCTCCTTGAGAGCTTCCGTGGCCATCGTGTATTCGAATCTCCGACGCTCAACCGTAAAGTTGAATTTCTTGCCGTCGTCATTGAAACTCAGAGTGGTGATCGGGAGACTCGTTGTATCGTAAGGCTTCTTCAGCAGTTCCGTGAGGCGAGCAGCCATCTTGGCACTATCGAAGAGCGGCTTCTTGGATCGTTTTGCCGGGTCGACGATCATAAATCGGACGCCGCTCGGGTCCTTCCAGGAGTACCAGAAGACATCTGACTTGCCGATGAACCGGGGGTTCACGCTCGAGCCATACAAAAAGGGTGAGAGCGCCTGTGAATTGAACCGTTCGGCCAGTTTCCAGTTCGCTGTATTCTGGGCAGCCGCGGGGCCGACGAAAATGCCGACAAGGGCGAGGCAAGCTAACCCACGGCGCAGCCTTGCGCGTGAAGAAAGCGGTTGAACTTCGAGCATAGTGGAATCTACCCTAGCAGAAACTTGGCGCTACGTGTTGCCCGAAAGAGCGCTGATTGCGTAACAATTTGAACTTGCTCATCGACACGCATTGTCATCTCAATGATCCAGACGCATTTCCAGATCCAGCCGCCGCTGTTTCGGAGGCTCAAGAGGCTGGCGTAGGTCGGCTCTTCGTCGTCGGCGTCGAGCCCAAAGGATGGGAACGTGCGATTACGCTTTCCGAGCAACTTGAAGCAGTTTCAGCCATTGTCGGATGGCACCCGAACTATACGGCGAACTACTCGGGTTTGGATGAGCTTGAAAAGTGCCTGATGCACCCTGGGGTGGTGGCGCTCGGTGAGATCGGATTGGACTACCACTGGGACTATGCCTCGCCTGAACAGCAAAAACGGGCGTTGGTGGAGCAGCTCGCGCTGGCGAGAAGGATGGCCAAACCGGTCGTCTTTCACTGCCGGGAAGCCTATCCGGACATGCTGGAGCTACTGGAATCGCAGGAGCTCCAGCCTTATCTTTTTCACTGCTTCGCCGGAGACCATGAGGATGCCCGACGAGCGTTGGCGCTAGGCTCCTACTTCGGAGTCGACGGGCCGATCACGTACAAGAAGGCGGATGCGTTGCGGGAAGTCATAGCCACCATCCCCCGCGACCGCCTCGTCATCGAAACCGACAGCCCCTACATGGCTCCCACCCCCTTCCGCGGCAAGCCGAACCAACCGGCCTATGTAGGATTGATCAACGACGCGCTTGCGGCAGTGCTAAAGATCTCTTCCGCTGATTGCGCGCGATTGACGACCGCGAACGCCACAAGGTTTTTTAACCTTGCCCTGTAGCAGCTACCCACATCCGCCCAGTCTCGGTACGATAAGCCGCTTATGCGACTTGATTCCATTGTCTTCGACCTGGACGGCACGCTTTGGGACACGACGCCTGCGTGCGCAGTTGCTTGGAACTCCGTTCTCAGCCGAAACGCCATCACTTACCGAGAGATCACGGCAGACGACGTTCGCAAAGTCACGGGCAAGCCGCATGACGATTGCATTCGGCAAACCTTCGACGGCATCCCCCACGATCAGGTCCAAACGCTGATTACCGAGACCGCGACGGAGGACAACGCGATGATCGCTCGAATGGGAGGAGCGATCTACCCTGGGGTGCGCGAGGGTTTGAAACAGCTTGCCGAGCACTTTCCGCTCTTTATCGTCAGCAACTGCCAGACAGGGTACATCGAGACCTTTCTCGGCTTCTCCGGATTCGCCGAGTTCTTCCAAGACTTCGAATGCTTCGGCAACACCCACATGCCAAAGGGAGAGAATCTTCGCCGCGTCATCGAGCGCAACAACCTTCGCTCACCCGTGATGATCGGAGATGCGGACGGAGACGAAGTCGCCGCCCGCGCATGCAACGTCCCGTTCATTCTTGCGTCCTATGGCTTTGGATCAGGCATCGCTCCCGACTTTGTTTGCCATTCTTTCCCCGAAATTACTGAGTTGCTGCTGGCACATCGAACACCGTTTGCCGCCCATTAGCATCAATCGCAGTCACTCGAAACTCCTTGGTGGTTCCTAGGCGCTTGCGGAGGTTCTCCAAAGAGAGAGTAAGCGTCTTGGGCGACTCCTTTGTAGTTTCAAACACTGCGGTCGTATCGTCCCGATCGACTCCCCAAAGCTGGATGCCGGGGCTGGATTCTATCGTGACCTCGTCCGCTTTGACAGTGATCTTAGGCCCGGCGGATTCCGCCTGTTGCTGCCCGTCCGCACTAAACCAAGGATTGAGATTGAGCTTCGCCGCTGAATAAGCATCCCATCGCATGCGCTCATCGGCGGCTGGAGTTTTGCTCTTCGACTCGCTACCCGTGGCTGGCTCCACCGAAGTGAACCATCGATTGAAGTAGTCGAACCCACGCGACATGACGCTGAATCGATCAGCCGAATGAGGCAGTCCGAGCGTATGGCCGAGCTCGTGGAGCATCGCACCGTAAGCCGTCGAAACGTTCGCCCACACCGTGTGCCTGCCCGCGCTGTCCTCGAACATCGCGTTCGGATCGATTCGATACGTGTCGGCGAATTTCAGCGGCACTTCCTTGAACGTTGCCGGCCACCAGCCCATGCTCGCGCCTCCGAACAGCGCCTGAGCCCCCCCGCCGAGCGCCATGTGGCCTTCCTTTTTGCCACTGAAGCTGTCGAACCGCGTCCATCCAAGCATGCCGCACCAGCGATACAGCTTTGCGTCAAATTTGGTCTCGATCTGCTTGTAGGCGTAGAACCACGCGTCCACATTTTCCATTGCTCGCATCTCCGCGGCGGTTTTTGGAACCTGGATCGTGTGCAGCTTTACTTTGCCGTCTTTCTCCAGTTCGAGGTTAAAGGTCTTGCGCCCGAATCCTTGCTTGTACATCGACTCGGCGCAGGCCGCCTGGAGCAGTTTCATCGCGACGTCCATCTTGTCCCGGATCGGAAACTTGTCGCCCAAGTGGTTCGTGTAGTACTCGTCCTTCCCGTCGCTGCTCTTCAGGAAAAGTGTGAGCACCTTGTGGGGCGTTGTCATCGGCTTGTACTCGATGAGATACTTCAGAATGTGCTTGCCGGCTTGCAGCACGATCATGTTTTTGCCCGGCTTCAGCTCGGCAAAACCCTGCCACCTCCCTCCGGCAACTGGGAATCTCCCAGCACTTTTCCAATCGCCGCCAATCGCAATCGTATCGTCCTTGGCCGTACCTTCCAAGATCACGACCGGGTGCCGAACCACCGTCCCAGGCTCGATGTTGTCGATCGTAATCTGAGACTGAGGAAACGCAGCGTGCAGAATCAGGAGCGAGAGGGGGCTCATTGCCATATAGAGTGATACGGCGAGGCAGCGCATTGCAAGCCTATACTCTGGTCAAATCATGGATCTTTCATTGATCGTGGCCGGCCTTCCCTCCACCACCCCCTTCACTCCCCCCGAGGTGATCGAGAGGCAAAGAGGGGGCCAGTTCGCGGTTCGGCTCGGAGCGAACGAAAGCTCGTTTGGTGCTTCGCCACTGGCATTTCAGGCCATTCAAGACGCCTTGGGTTCCATCCAAAACTATGTGGATGGAACCCACTACGAACTGAAAGAGGCGCTCGTGGACCACTTGGGCTGTGCCGAAGACAACCTCGTCATCGGGCCCGGAATCGACGGGCTCCTCGGACAAATCGCCCGAGTGCTGCTCAACCCAGGGGATAAAGTCGTCACCAGCCTTGGCGGCTATCCGACGATGGAGTACGCAGTCATCGGGGTAGGCGGCGAGCTGGTCAAAGTGAGCTACCTGCAAAACGGGCCCGATCTTGAAGGTTTGGCCGCGATGGCTAGAGAAGTGGACGCGAAGATCGTTTACCTGGCGAACCCCGATAACCCCTCGGGCGCGTGGCAAAGCCAAGAAGCCCTGTCCGCCTTCATCGACTCCATCCCGTCGCATGTCGCGATTATCATCGACGAAGCCTACGCGGAGTTCGCTCCCTCCATTCCCTCCGCCTCCAAGTGGCTCCACGATCCTCGAGTGATCCGCCTCCGCACATTTTCCAAAGTCTACGGAATGGCGGGGATGAGAGTCGCCTACGCCCTCGGCCACCCCGACACGGTGGGCCCCCTCAATCGTATCCGCATGCATTTCGAAGTGAATATCCTCGCCTACTACGCGGCCATCGCCTCGCTAAAGGACCAGCCTCACGCGCAGTGGGTGGCCGAAGAGACTCGTAAAGGGAGAGAGGAATATCGTTCCCTAGCGGGCGAGCTCGGGCTTACGGCCCTGCCCACCGAAACGAACTTTGTCGCGATCGACGTAGGCGGAAGCGACCGGGCCAAGGAGCTCATTGCCCTCCTCGGGGACCGCGGCATCTTCATCCGAATGCCATGGGCAGCACCGCTCAACCGCTGCATCAGGGTCTCGGTCGGGCTTCCCGAGGAGAGAATGCTTTTCGCGGATGCCATGAGAGACATCGCCCGCCTTTAGCTTGTCCGCTTGGGTCGCAGAGCGACGGTCACTTCGCTCCGATTGTGATAGAGCTGCCGCGCACCGATAATCTCGTAGCCTTGAGAGAGACGTCCAAAGTCATCTGCCAGCATGTCAAGCGTCGTTCGAGACTCTGAAGCGGACGTGCCGGACTTGGGCATCTTCAAGGTGATCACGCCCGTCCCCCCCGGCGTCAGCCGATGGGCAAAGCCGAGCATGATGTCGATCGAATCCCTCGCATCCATCTTCATGTCGTTCACGATCACCGCGAACTCCTTTGATCCGGCGGAATATTCCTGAATGCGCTTTCGCATGTGAGAGATGAGCCGGTTTCCGCGCAAGCGGCGGTCGAGGTCTGCCGGGTCGACCGCATCGACGTGTAGGCCACGCTCGGCCAGCATGCGGGACCATCCGCCGGGGGACGCTCCGATGTCTAGCGCACGCCCCTTAGTGGGAAGCTCGAGTTCAAACACGCAAATCGCCTCTAGTAACTTGAATTCGGCTCGGCTCACCTGATCGTCCTCACGCTTAAACCGGTGCTTTCCGCCCGGCCACGCGCTTCGGTTGTACTGCGTGAGCGACAACCCGATCGCCGCTGTCGAGGGAGTACACAGGATGGAGACCACCTGTTCCGGCTCCCGACAGTCCATCTCGGCACCGGTGGCCTCTTCCAAGGCCTTGGACAACGTCTCGTTGAGCACCACCTTGCGGTACGGGAGCTTTCCCACGCCTACAATTCTCGACTGCACGGAAAAGCTCTTGGTAGGATCAATCCTGGCCGCAAGGTCGCCGGCTACGGACACAATTGCGCCAAGATCGGACTCCGTCCCCGCCAGCGCGATCTCGTAGTCAACGGGCGCTATATGCCGGGCAAAGACCGAGCCAAAACGTTGTAGAGAATCTGAGAGTTCTTCGAATGGAGAGCGAGCTTCGACCCGCAGAATGCTGCCTTGGACGGCATCGCCGGTGTCCAGCCAGGCGCCCGGCAACTCGACCAATCCGCTTCGCCGAAGCTCTTCCAAGAGCAGCCCATCCGACTCGGCGTCGCAAGTAACCAGCACATTTCTCTTCGTTTGCAACCACCTATTCTAGCTTCGCCACCGCAGACATGCCCTTACTTGCTAATCTAGGTGATGGCTAACGCCTTCGTGGGTCTCTCCGGCTATTCATACAAACCCTGGCAGGGCGAGGGCCGGTTCTATCCCGTTGGCCTAAAGCAAAAGGAGTTTCTAAACTTCTACGCGGGCAGATACAACGCAGTGGAAATGGACGGCAGTTGGTACAAGACACCGACCGAAGAAGCCATCGCGCAATGGATCGAAGGTACGCCTGACCAGTTCCAGTTCAGTTTTAAGCTGCACCGCCGCATTACGCACCTGGGACGCCTCAAAGAAGAGACCTACGATGCGGTGCACTACATGCTTCGAAGAGTGCTCCCGATGGCGAGAGCAGGCAAGCTGGGACCCTTTCTGATTCAGCTCCCTCCAAACCTCAAGCGCGACGACGAGCGACTTGAAGGCTTCCTCGCGGCGTTGCCCCACGACTTCTCAGAAGTGAAAGAGCTTGAATGCGAGCGAGGGCTTCGGGCGAGGTGGTCGATGGAGTTCCGCAACGAAACCTGGGTGTGCCCCGAGGTCGAAGAGATCATGCGTCGCTATAACGTCGCCTGGGTCGCGTCTGACCGTGACGAGGCCAAGGCGGATCGGAAGGACACCGCCGACTTCCACTACATTCGCCTCCGCCGAATCGACACGACGGAAGAGACCCTAGCCGAATGGGCGACGTATTTCCTCTCGGCCACCGCACAGCAGAAGAATTGCTACGTGTACTGCAAGCACGAAGACGATGGCTCACCGTGGGCGTGGGCGGATTTTCTGCTCAACCGTCTCGAAAACCGTGGATAATTGCCCGGTATGGCTGAAGTTGATCCGAAGGTCGTCTCCCGACTGATGAAGAGGCAGGCAAAGCTTGGGCTTAGCGTCGCTGCGGTTTTTATCCTACTGCTCATCGGCTTGCCTTTGCTGAACCTGTACATGCCCGAGCAAATGGCCTTTAGGGTCTTCGGCTTTACGTTCACCTGGTTCTTTCTGGCCGTTCTTTTCTATCCGATCACGTGGGCGCTGAGCTGGCTATTTGTGAAAAAGACAGAGCAGATCGAACATGAACAGGCTGAGGAGATGCGTGCGGACGGGAGCGCCAAATGATCCCGCTCCTGTTCGTCATCGCGGTCATCATCGCGACGATCTGGCTAGGCATCGCCGCAACAAGGAAGTCCAAAACAGCCGCGGATTTCTTTGTCGCGGGCCGCTCCGTGAGCGTCTTTTGGAATGCCAGCGCGATCTCCGGCGAGTACCTCTCCGCCGCCTCGTTTATGGGCGTTGCCGGTCTCATCATGAAGAACGGCTACGATGCTCTCTGGTATCCGGTCGGCTACGCTACGGGCTACCTCTTTCTGCTTCTGTTCATCGCAGGGCCTCTGAGAAGATTCGGTGCCTACACCATTCCCGACTTCGCTCAGGGCCGCTTCGACAGCCCCGCGTTTCGCAAAGTGGCCGTCATTTTCGTGCTCTGCATCGGTTTCTTCTACACGATGCCGCAAATGAAGGGCGCGGGCGTGACGATGATGTCCATCCTCAACTGGCCCTATTGGGTCGGCATCCTCATCGTTGGCTCGGTGATCACGTTCAACGTGGCGATGGGAGGAATGAAGGGCATCACGCTGGTGCAGGCCTTCCAGTATTGGATCAAAGTTTTCGCGATTGCCGCTCCGCTCTTTATCCTTCTCAATGTCTTTGGGGGCTACGGAAGCGCGGTGGGCGCCAATGTAGACGCCGCCGGAGCGCCTCGCCTTGGCAAGACGATGGACATTACGATGAAGGGCGCGAGTGCCTATCCAAACAACATGATGTCCTTTTCCTCTGCGGAAGGCACGCGTATCACGTTCCCAAGCGGAGCCAAACTCGCCAAGATCACGACAGTCCGAAAGGCAGAGGCAGGCGAAGATCCCGTTGATTTCTCGGATCTGGTTTCTCAGCCGCTTGTCGTCACAGACGGAGGGTTCGAGATTCCGGACGGCGCGCGGATCGACTTCGAGCCTGCCACGATCCGGCGGAATGGGATCCCGGTTTTGAAGGACGGCAAGGAAGTCAAGACCGGCGCGAAAATTGAATTTTCCGAGCCCGCTACCATCCAGGTCGCCAGGACCGAGCGACTCGGAGACCTCAGTGAAAATACGGGAGCCATCACGCCCAACGCCCCCTCAAACGAGAAATGGGTCAGCCCTTTTGGGCCGCTGAGCAGCAAGCATGGATACCCGCTGCTGTACACCTACTCACTGATCATTGCTCTCGTTTGCGGCACCGCCGGGCTGCCGCACATCCTCGTTCGCTTCTACACCAACCCGGACGGGCGCGCCGCCCGCCGTACGACCCTCTGGGTGATGGTGATGCTCGGCGCATTCTACGTGTTCACGCCCATGTGGGGGGCGCTGGGACGCGCGCTGATGCCCCAGCTCTACGCCTCAAATGCCACCGATACCGTCGTTATTAAGCTACCGACGATGCTCCAAAACGAACTGCTGGGCCAAATCCTTAGTGGCATCACGAGCGCCGGAGCGTTCGCAGCGTTCATGTCCACGTTTTCCGGCCTGCTCGTCTCGATGTCCGGAGCTTTCGCGCACGATATCTACGGCCGCATCCTCCGCCCCGCCTCGACAAACGAGCAGCGGATGAAGGCGTTCAAGGTAGCCGCCATAGGCGTCGGAGCCGTTTCAATGCTTCTGGGGCTGCTCGTCGAATCCTTTGACATCGCCATGATGGTCGGCTGGGCCTTCGCAATCGGCGCGGCGTCGTACTTCCCCTTGTTGCTCTTGGGCTCTTGGTGGAAGGGACTCACCAAATACGGCGCGGCTTACGGCATGCTCCTGGGCGGCCTGCTCTCTTTAGCCGCGATCATCTGTTCCATGCTGCTCGACAAAAGCATCCTCAAGTGGGAGGTCTCCCCTCTTACGCGTTCCCTGATGGAACAACCCGCCATCTGGGGCGTCCCGCTGAGCATCGGCATCATGGTCGCCGTGTCGTTGGCCACCAAGAAGGCGATCCCGGCCGACGTGGATACAAAGATGCTTCGCCTCCACGCTCCCGAAGAACTCGGCCTAAGCAAAAACTATGTCGATTAGCGAATAGGGGGAATTTGACTGCGGAGTTTTGGAACGGCTGAAGGGTAGCGCAACATTTGCCTCTTCCGAGAGATGCCTCCTAGGTGGATGGAGGCACGACGGGGGAGGTAACCTGTGCCCTAATGCCTCTAACCGAAGCGCAGGTGCTGGACGCCCTTCGCAACGTGGTCGATCCCGACCTTCACCGAGATATCGTCTCCCTCGGATTCATTAAGAACCTGGTCATCACGGGAGGCGACGTGGCTTTCACGATCGAACTCACTACCCCGGCATGCCCGGTCAAGGAACAGCTCCAACAGCAGGCCGAAGATCACGTGCGGGCCGTGGAGGGCGTTACCCAGGTGGCCATCGAAATGACGGCACAGGTGCGCGCTCGGCCCACTGAGGCTCAGGATCTTATCCCTGGGGTCAAGAACTGCATCGCTATCGCTTCTGGAAAAGGGGGGGTCGGCAAGAGCACCGTGACGGTGAACCTGGCGATCGCGTTGGCGAAGACCGGTGCGAAGGTGGGAGTCATGGATGCGGACGTATACGGGCCCTCCATTCCCATGATGGTCGGCGCGGATGGCGAGCACCCCTTTACGAGAGATCAGAAAATCGTTCCGATCCAGCGTTACGGCATCCACGTGATGTCCCTGGGCTTCCTTCTCGAGGAGGGCCAAGCCGTGCTTTGGCGTGGACCCATGGTCGCCGGAACGGTGAAGCAACTCTTGGGCGATGTGGATTGGGGCGATCTCGACTATCTGCTGGTAGACCTACCCCCGGGCACCGGTGACGCGCCCATGTCTCTGGCGCAGCTTGTGCCTCTCACGGGCGTCATCATCGTCACCACTCCCCATCATGTGGCGGCAAACATCGCTGGCAAGTCGGTGCAGCTATTCCGAAGGCTTAACGCACCCATTCTGGGTGTCGTCGAGAACATGGCGGGCTTTGTTTGTCCTCACTGCAACGAAGTCACGAAAGTGTTTGCGGGTACCACGGGCGAAGAAATGGCGAGCACGCTGAAGGTTCCTTATCTCGGATCAGTGCCGCTGGATCCCAGTGTCAGCGAGGCCGGAGACAAAGGCGTCCCCGCCCTTATTTCGGCTCCCCATCGTCCTCAGGCAGAGGCATTCAAGGAAATTGCGGGGCGGGTCGCGCAACAGGTTTCGATCGTTGCGATGGGTCGTGAGGCTGCTTAGCCAGGGCAGCTTTGGACCTCAGAAACTGAGCGAGCAACGCTTGCTTATCCGTGCCGATGAGGTCAACGCCTGCGTCGAGTAGGACGGACCAAACGCGGGAATCTTCGGGGGTTGCCCAGAAGCGGAGCTTCTGACGCCGCCGATGGGCAAGCCGCACCATCTCATCGAGACGGAGTCTCTCCTCCGCGGGCATGGGTCCTTCGCCTCGCCACTTGAACGTTGCGGCCCAAGACGTGCTTATCAAAGGAGTGAGTAAAGAGCCTCCGGGGGCGGGCAAGAGGTTCTCTGGGCGACCGTCGATGAACGCGACTCGTTCGCGTTCTTGAGCTAAGACGCTGATTGGCCGGTCTCCGGAAAGCACCACGGTGAGGGCTCCTTGCTCGAATTTGCCGTTGCGGAACCGGGTCAAAAACTTCTCGTACGGCTTGAGGAGCAGCTTCAGTTGGGTGTACACGGCGGCCCCGTCGGCTTTGATGTCCACAAGCAGAAGGACCTCGGCAGGCTTTGGGTACACGTGGCCGCCATGCTCGGCGATCAGACGGGACAGCGGCTTTAAGTACATGCCGTCGAGGTCGCGGGAGGCAGTGAGGTCTTTTCGATCATGGCCGACGAGCAGCTTTCCGTTGACGAGGAAGAGGTCGACTTCAATGGAACTGAAACCATGTGACAGCGCATCGAGCAGGGGCCTTGGCTGAGCGTAGTCGTTGTGAGCGTGTGCTCTTGGCAACGGAACAACGGGCGCGAGAGCAAGAGCAGCTAATACGATCACCACGGCAGAAGCATACAACGGGGCAGTCGGCGTGCGGCGCAAGATAGCGGTAGACTCCCTTGCCGTGCGGCTTGGAAAGACGATACTTCTGCGTCTTCTTTTTGGCGCGCTCAGCCTTCTCTTCATCTCGCTGGTAACGTTCGTCGCGGATGAGCTTGCGCCGGGTGATGCCGCGACGGTCATTGCCGGTGAAAAGGCGTCTCAAGAGCGCGTTATCCTTTTGCGGAAGCAGATGGGGCTGGACCGTCCATGGCCCGTTCGATATGCCGAATACGTCGGCAATATGGCTCAAGGCGACTTCGGACGAAGCTATTTCGGAACCACTGAACCAGTAAGCAGCATCCTCAAGCGCACCTTGCCGATGACGGCAAAGATCGCGTTTATGGCCATCGCGCTTGCGGCGGCAATCGGCATTTTCCTGGGGACGATTGCGGCGGTTTATCAGAATCGCTTTGCAGACAGAGGAGTGCTGACGGTCTCGACGCTGGGGGTAACTGTGCCCAATTTCGTGCTTGCGCCGTTGCTCGTCTACATTTTTGCGATTCAACTAGACAAACTTCCGCAAACGTGGGACGTGGTGCTGGTGGCGCCGGAAATCTACTATCTCATCTTGCCAGTCTGTATTCTCGCCGCCCGTCCGATGGCGCTCCTTACGCGGCTCACGCGGGCGAGCATGATCGATACGATGCAGCAGGAATTTATCCGCACGGCAACTGCCAAGGGAGTTCCGAGGCTGCAACTCATTCTGAAGCACGCTCTTAGGAACGCTATTTTGCCGGTCATCACCGCGATCGGCACTTCGTTCGGCTTTTTGCTCACCGGCTCCTTTGTCATCGAGCGCTACTTTGCCATACCGGGCCTAGGGAGCACGACGATCGAAGCTATTCAGCAGGGGAATATGCCGTTGGTGCAGGCCGGGGTGTTCGTGACGGGTGCCCTGTTCATTACGCTCAACCTGCTGGTGGATTTCCTCTTGCCGGTGCTGGACCCTCGAATTAGGGAGTCGCAAGTTTGATCGTTCGCATCCCCCGAAAGCATCGCGGCAAGCGCGATCCGTTGTTGATCTTTGGAGCAGCGTTCCTGTTGTTTCTGGTGCTCTTTGCGATTTTCGCACCGGTCATTCGCGATGCGCAACTCAAGCCCCCCGGTGCCGAGAGCTTTTCGAGTGTTTACGACCCGGTAGTGGATGATGCGGGCAAGGCTCTCAAGCCCTTTCAGCCACCGTTCGGGAAAGCCATTCTCGGCACAGATGAGATCGGGCGCGATATCTTGGCTCGTCTCGCCGAGGGCGCGCGCATTTCACTGATGGTGGGCTTTATCGTGCAGATCATGGCCTTGCTTGTGGGCATCACGGTGGGGGTACTCGGCGTGTACGCTCCGCGCTGGATCGCCTCTCCCCTTCTGCGGCTTACCGACGCGATGTTTGCTTTCCCGGACATTCTTCTCGCGATCCTGATTGTCAGCGTCGTGCGCACGGATACGTTCGAGGGTTTTCTAGGGCCGATCGGCAAGATGCTTCCGGTCATCGTCGCCCTGTCGTTCACGGCCTGGCCCTCCATTGCGCGACTGGTACGTAGCCAAGTCGCGTCTTTGAAGGATCGCGAGTTCGTCGTGGCGGCAAAGGCTAATGGCGCGTCGACGTTCTACCTGGCGACCAGGCACGTGCTCCCTCAGCTTATGGGCATCATCATGGCAGTGAGCATGATCGAGGTTGCAGGGACCATCCTGGCCGAGAGCACGTTAAGCTTTCTTGGCATCGGTATCCAGGCTCCAGACCCGAGTTGGGGCAGCATGATCAACGCGGCGCGGCTCAATATGTCGAGCCATCCGATCACGTTGTTGTGGCCTTGCCTGATCCTGTCGCTCACAATTTTTTCGCTTAACTTCGTGGGCGATGGCTTGAGAGCGGCGCTCGATCCTAAGAACTCTCGAGCCTAAGTAGGCCCTTGGACCTTTCACCCCGTCACAGCGGAACGGCCTGGGCGGAAGCTGGGTCTGCCAGGTGCCTAAGAATCTTCTTCATGTTTCATGAAATGCAATTGGGGAGCCGCATCTGTGGCTCCCTCTTTTCTTTCTGGCGGAGCCTTACTTGCCTTTGCCCTTCATTTCCTTGCCAATGAAGTCGAAGACTTTGTCGTAGTCGAGGGGGATGAACGCGCCGCTGGCGACCTGGCCATCGCGGACCATTCTGGCTGCATGCAACGAGTAGGGTCGCTCGCCAAGGACGAGGATATCGTCCATGACCATCATAGGGGAGCGATCACCAGGGAGCGTCTAGCCTTTGGTGCCTCGGAAGAAGGTGGGCTTGCCAAATTTCTTCAAGATGGCTTCCGCTTCGGTTCCGCTGGATACCGCGATCAGGGCGAGGCCGACCATTTGGGTGCCGGGTTGTTCCGTCTTCAAAGGCAGAAGAGCGATGGCACCGTTTCGTTGGACTAGCGGCCGCAGAGCGTCGGTGGCGGGTGACTTCTTGGAGAAGATGTCGAGCACGGAGGTTTCGACCAGGCGGTTCATGTCGTTCCTGTCCATTGCGTCGTCGATTCTCTTGAATGCCAGCGCTTGTTGCGGGGATGGGCTGAGGTCGAGCGTACCCACCATCAACGCGTCGGCGGGTATGAATCGGAGCGCCGCCTCACCAGGTCGGGCGAAGATGGTTCTGAAAGCGTAAGCGGCACCTAACGAAGCGCAAAGCGTAAGGCCGAAGGCGACTTTGAGGCCAACACGTCGGGCTCGCGTTCCGGTGGTTAAAGTGGGGTTCATCAGCAGTTCTCCTGAATCTGTCTAGCTTACGCGGATTACGAGTTCTTGTAATAGTGGGTTGCGGCAAACAGGGCGGGTTAGGAGAGTTGGCGGCAAGGGTCGGCTGGTACCCTGATAGCTTCCATGACCGTCCGTGAACTGCGCGAAAAATATCTGGCCTTCTTCATCTCCAAAGGCCATCAGATCTACCCAGCGGCATCGCTGATCCCCTACGATGCCACTGGGCGGCTCGATGAGTCGCTGATGTTTACGGGCGCGGGGATGGTGCAGTTTAAGCCGTTCTTTCGGGGCGTGGCGAAGCCGGATCATGTGCGGCTGGTGACGTGCCAACGCTGCGTACGAACCGGAGATATCGATATCGTCGGCGATCCTTCGCATCTAACGTTCTTCGAGATGCTCGGGAATTTCTCTTTTGGGGACTACTTCAAAGCGCAGGCGATCGCATTTTCTTGGGAGTTCTTGACGTCTTCGGAGTGGCTGGGCCTCGATCCCCGGCGGCTGTCGTTCACTATTTTTGAAGATGATGACGAGGCGTACGACGAGTGGGCTTTTTGGCTGATTCCCGCCGGAATCGATCCCGAGTCCCGCGTCTTTCGGCTCGGTGAAGACACCAATTACTGGCCGGCCGGCTCTTTCTCGGCGGGCCCTCCGGGACCGTGCGGCCCGAACTCCGAGATGTTCTACTGGGTTTCCGATGAGGAGCCGCCGGGCGAAGGATACAGCCGTGAGGATTACCTTCGCGACGATGCCGCCGGTAAGTGGATCGAGATTTGGAACGACGTTTTCATCCAATACGAGTGGCAGGGCCACCACCGCAATCCCGAGCGTCCCGCGGAGGGATACGAGAAGGATGGGATGCCGCCGCTTCCTTTTCAGTCGATCGATACGGGCATGGGCCTTGAGCGGACGGCGGTTGCGCTCGGGGGATACAAGTCGATTTACGACACGGACGTCTTCGCGCCCATCCTTAAAGTGATCGTCCAGCTTGCAAATAAGTCGAATACGACTTATACGACCTATGGGTCTGATGAGAACCTCGACCGAGCCGTCCGCATCATCGCGGATCACATTCGGACTTCGGTGTTTTGCATCATGGACGGCATTCTGCCATCGAACACCGGGCGCGGGTATGTCCTGCGGCGGCTGATCCGTCGGGCGGTTTTGAAGGGCCAGCGAGTGCTCGGTTTCACGGAGCCGTTCTTCCACCTGGTTTATGAAGGCGTCGTCGAGGCGCTTGGGGATTTTTATACGGAGTTGGTCGAGCGGCGCGAGGTGATTGTGGAGACGCTTCGGAATGAGGAGGCGTTGTTTAGGCGGACGTTGAGCGCCGGAAACGAGATACTTGAAGACGCGCTAGAGTCCAAACTCATCCAGACACTTAAGAGCTTTGCTGATGCTTATCGCGAGAACAAGAACTTCGACCTGCCTCTCAGTTCAAGCTTGAATCGAATCGTGGATGCAGACACTGGGCTCGAAACAGACGAAGAAGCACAGCACCTGACGGATGTTTACTCACAAGAAGTGAGGACATCTGGTGACGTCGCAAGGCTCTATCGCGAAATCAGGGACGCATCTTGCCTCATAGCTCCCCTCTTGCCTTCATATATTCTGCCGAAGGTCACCGGGGCGCAGGCCTTCCAGCTTTACGATACGTTTGGCTTCCCCTTGGAAGTAACGCAAGAAATCGCTTTGGAGGCCGGCGTCGAGGTTGACCTCGAAGAATACGAAGTCTTCATGAAGGACGCTCGAAACCGCTCGAGAGCGGGCCAGGAGCGCGAAAGCGTGTATGGCGGAGTGTCCGGCGGGGACGAGCTCGCGGTCGAGGACGCGCCCGAAACCACCCTCTTCACCGGCTACGACTGCACAGAAGAACCCGCAAGAATCATCCGAATCCGCCCCAACGCCCAAAGCCAAACGCCCAACCCCCTCCTCATCGCCCTCGACCGAACGCCCTTTTATGCCGAATCCGGCGGCCAAACCGGCGACCATGGCCAGCTCATCCTCGAAGACGGCACCATTTTGGAAGTCACCAACACCACCAAAATCGCCGGCACCTACTGGCACCACACACGTGGCGGGACCGTCCCGGTCCCGGTCTCGTTGAGCGCCTCGCTCCTCGGGAAATCCGTCCAAGCGAAAGTCGTCGGCTCCCGCAGGGCGCGGATACAGCGGAACCACACAGCCACTCACCTGCTTCACGCGGCCCTCCGTAGCGTTGTCGGAACCCACGTCACACAAGCGGGCTCTTACGTTGGCCCCGACAACCTGCGCTTCGACTTCACGCACGGCAAAGCATTGTCCACTGAAGAAATCGCTCGAGTCGAGCGAATCGTCAACGAGCAAGTTCTCGAAAACACGCCCGTACAGACCCACGTAGACATCCCCATCTCCGAAGCGAAAGCCAGGGGCGCGATGGCATTGTTCGGTGAGAAATACGGCAACAAGGTCCGGATGGTTGAAGTCGGCGAATTCAGCCGGGAACTGTGCGGGGGCACGCATGTGCGGACGACGGGGGAAATTGGGCTGTTCAAAATCATGAGTGAAGCCAGCGCGGCGAGCGGTGTGCGACGCATCGAGGCCATCACCGGCGAAGCAGCGTATGAGTGGGCGCTGGATCAAAGCAATACTTTGAAGGAAGCGGCCAACGCCATCAAGACGAATCCAAAAGATCTGGTGCAGGCGTTAGACAAGCTCCAAGAGCAATTGAAAGACGAGCGCCGTCGGCGCGAGAGGGCCGAGGTCGCCTCGCTTAGAGGGGACTCTAAGGCGGAGTCCGAGCAGAACGTCGAGCTTGCGGCGGGCGTTAGGCTGTGGGTCCGCAACTTTGGAGACGTCGATCAGAAAGTTGCGGCGCAGGCGCTCGACAATGCCGCCGCCCAAGATCCCAACTTTGTGGGAATCGTGGCGGTGGTAGGAAATGGGCGTATCACTTTTCTAGCCAAAGCGGGCAAAGATGCCGTCTCCAAGGGCGCGCACTCGGGCAACCTTGTGCGTGAGGTTGCGAAAATCGCCGGTGGCGGAGGCGGGGGCAAGCCTGACTTTGCGACTGCCGGCGGGAAAGATCCTGGGAAAGTGGACGAAGCTCTGGGCGTGGCACCGGGGCTGCTTGGCGCGATGCTAAGCGTCTCAGCCGACTGACCTCACTTCTGGATCGTGATAGTGCCAGGGCCATTCTCGATGCCCCGCACGGTTATGTGAATCGGGGCGAACTGCTTCACGACCCAGATCGAGGTCATCAGCCGTTGGGTGAGTTTCGGCACGGTGAAGACCGAAGGTCCCTCGGCCAGCACGAGGGGCAAAAGAAGTTGATCCGCCAAAAAGCTGTCAACGGTCGCGTTTGAGGACATCCAGTCGAAGGCCTGGGCAAACGCGCTTTGGGCCAGGGTTTCTGCGCGAACCCCGCGCATCCCCATGGCGGTGCCGCCTCCGATGCCTCGATCATAACGGCTCCAGACCGTCACGAAAGCGCCACTCTGCTTGCCATCGAAGGACACCTGTTGGGTGTCGATTTGGAGCCCAGAGTTTGCGGCCATGTTCTTGAGATGGGCCATTGCACGATCGCCGACGATCTTGGGCAGGCCGCACGTGGCGACCACGGCAGACATGCCGCGCATGGGACCTCGCTCGTTCCATTGCAAGCCTTGAATCGCGCTGGGCTCGATGTCCAGAGCCACCTCGCCTTCTGCCTCTCGCCCGAATCCGTGACGCAACTGATCGGGCACGGAATAGAGACCGGCCTTCTTGAGCGCCTCTACCGTGACGTTTGCAAAGTAGTCGTAGCTGAGCGAGTTAAAGCCGTAGGTCTCGCCTTCGACCAGAATGCTGGAGTACACGCCGGTTTTAGCCAGCAGGGGGAGCAGCGCGTTGAGGACGATCAAGGAGTTCGGGCCGCGACCGGTCTCCGTGCGAACCGATTCCAAGCTGCCCGTGAGACCCGTGGGGCGGGCGGTGGGGAGGAATGCAACGCTAGTGGAACCGAGTTCCGCTCCGGTGGTCTCCGCCTTGCATGAGCGGGCGAGGGCCTTAATTAGGGTGAGGTCTTCCGCATCGAGTGACGCGTGCTTGGTGCCGCCCCGTACGTTGTCGATGCGCAGGCTCTGCTGAGTGAGAGCCGACATCACGAGCGCGGTTCGTAAGAGAGCGCCGCCGCCTTCCCCTTGTGCTCCATCGATCACAATCAGCGCGCTAGTGGTAGCCATTGAGGTTAAATTTTTGCCCGGAAGATCAGGAACTCAAGTGTTTTCATCGAATAGGTTAATCCGATGATAAAGAACACAGCCAGCAGCATTTCTACGAACACTTGAGGGGGCGTAAAGTTTCCGGCTCCTCCTAGCGTGCCTTGGCGGACGATCTTGTTAATGCCCGCGACCAACTGCTCGGTCGCGGAGAGAAGCGGCGGCCGGCCAACGACGTACGCGATGATGAAGCTGCCAACGATGGCGGGCATGTAGAGCTTGTACTTGTGCCGCTGGTGCTCGTTATAGATCACGCAGGTGCGGCAGCGCTCCTTCTTTTGCACGACGGTCAGCTTGCTGTTGCGCGGGATGAGATTGCCTGCGAGGAGGGCGTCCTTGGGGATGGGCCGATTTTCCATCGCGTTTCGGATCACGCTCTCTTCGCACATGCAGCCCACGAGTTCCTTCCAGCAAGTGCGTTTGGCGTGGAAGATAGGGCATCGCTCGCGCACAAATTTGCGGCAGTAAGGAAGCTGCCAACACTTGCCCATGAAAACATTCTGCTTCTCTTTCTCTTCTTGAACCCCTTTGCCGTATTTGAGCTGGTCGGCTTTGACCCCGACTTTAACTCGCTGGCGCACCCGAATAATCACGTCGGCAAAGGTTACGGCGATGGCGATAATGCCGTAGATCATGCCACCTTGCTGGATCGCGCCCACGGCAGCCCCCAGTGCCGGTCCAGCAGAATCTCCCCCTAAAATGGAAGGCAGATAGAGAGGTGAGAATGTCATCGCCCCCGCGAGAAGGAGCTGCCCGGCACCGAGGATGTCTTCGCCCCAGAAGAGGTACGACAATCCGACTCCGAGGCCCATAACGCCGACCGTGAGAATCTTTTGAAAGATCTCGATGTTGCGAATGGCATCGGCAAGCTGGGCCTGCTGGGCATTCATCCCGGTGTAGAGGAGGAGGCCAAGGGCCACGATCGTGGCCAGGGCACCCACCCACATAAGCAGCTTGGCGCAACCTGTGAGAAAGTTCTCAAAGGTCTCGGAAAGATCGACTCCAAATCGGCCGCTACTCATGCACTATCTTCTACGGGACTATTTCTTGACGCGTTCAAGATAGCTATCGGTGCGGGTATCCACCTTAACCACATCACCAACGTTGAGATGGAAGGGGACATTGATGACCGCGCCGGATTCGAGTTTCGCGGGCTTGGTGCTGCTGCCGCTAACGGTATCTCCTTTGTAGCCGGGATCCGTTTCAACGATTTCTAACTCAATGAAGTTTGGTAGCTCGTATCCGAGCGTTTCGCCGCTGGCTTGGAGTGCGATGATCTCCATGTCTTCTTTGAGATATTTCCCCTGATCTCCTAGCGTCGACATCCCCACGGGAATCTGTTCGTAGGTGTCCAAGTCCATGAGGATCGCCTCCTCGTTCTGCCGATACAGATACTGCATCTTCATCTTTTCGACGAATGCAGGCTCCACTCGTTCTCCGGATCGAAAGGTCTTTTCCAAGACCTGGCCGGAGCGAACCTTTCTCAGCTTGGTCCGCACGAACGCGCCGCCCTTTCCGGGTTTCACGTGTTGAAATTCAATAATCGTCCACACGTCCCCGTCGAGGTACATGTGCATTCCGTTCTTAAAGTCGCTGGTGTCAATCGCCAATGCAAGAGCTCCCGAGGCTGTTTGCCCCAGGCGAGATTGTGGCACGTACTGCCTGCTGCGCTGAGGGGGGCATCCGCCCTGTAGTGCCGGGAGCGGGACTCGAACCCGCACGATGTTTAGCATCAACGGTTTTTGAGACCGCCGCGTCTACCATTCCGCCATCCCGGCTTACCCCTAATGATGCCCGATTGTGGAGGGCCAATGGTAAAGGTGAGCTTTCGTCTGCGAGATCACCCCCAACAATTGATATAATCGCACTTGTATGCCAAACAAGATTCGTGTCGTCGTCACGGACGACGAGTCGTCTTACCGAAAAGCGCTAGAGAAAACCCTCAGCCTTGCCGCTGATTGTGAAGTCATCGGTGTTTACAAGGACGGGCAGGAAGCGCTCGACGCCTGTTTGGCCGATCCCCCCGACGTCGTGCTTACCGACATCAACATGCCTCGAATGAGCGGCATCGAGATGTGCCGAAAGCTGTTGAAGAAGGAAAAGGGCGTCAATGTCGTCATCTTGACGGTTAAGGAAGACGATGACACGGTCTTCGAAGCTGTTCGAGCGGGCGCGCTTGGCTATTTGCTGAAAACTTCGACTCCTCAGGACGTTATCGAAGCCGTTCGACTGGCGTCGAAGGGCGAGGCGAAGATCACGCCGCGGATTGCGGCTCGGGTGCTCGAAGACTTTCGCCGAGTGAAGGAAGAAGAAGAGATCGACGACTCCGAAATGTTTGTCTTGAGCGATCGTGAGCAAGAGATCCTGGACCTTGTAGCTCAGGGCCTTCGGAACAAGGAAATTGCGACGAAGCTTTGCATCGCGGAAAAGACGGTGAAGAACCACGTCAGCAATATTCTCAAGGCGCTACAGGTGAACAGCCGCACAGAGGCTGCCATGAAGGCAGTGAAATCGAGACTCGTCGAGAAATCGTAATGCGGGTGATGAACGGGGGACGTATCTGAGCGAGCAGCCGCCCCCCGGCCCGTCCGCCCGGCGGAGCAATCGAAAATGGTTTCTGGTGCTGGGCGGCATTTGCCTTTGTGGTTGCTGTGGATTCGTGCTCGTTCCTGCGCTCCTCTTCCCGATTCTCGCGCAGAACCGGTTTCCTGCGCGGCGCGTTGACTGTCTCGCGAATATCAAGCTGTCCGCCTCCGCGCAAATTCTTTACTCGACGGACTTCGATGACTTGCTTCCGCCAGCTGCCACTTGGGTGACGGCGTCGATTCCCTATGCTGACTCGACCAGCGTGTACCAGTGCCCTCAAGTAAAGAGCAGTTCTTTCGGCTTTGCCCGGAATGCCGGAGTTGTAAAGGCACAGGATCCGCCGGGCTCCATCATGCTTTTCGAGTCAAACAATCCTCGAATGAACGCTTCCGGCAGTCCGAAAACGGACATGGCGGACCCGCCACGACACGGCCGCGCGAACAACCTAGCTTACTTGGACGGAAGCGTTGCCGCAGTCGCGCCAACGCTAAGCGGCGTACGCTCGCCTTCCTCGAAGTGAGCCTAGGCTTTGAGCGAACTTAGCAATGCCCTGCTCCAAGGTCGGCATCACGTCCGCCTTAGCGGAAGCGAGCACCGAGTAGCTTGGCCGTACCGAGTCCGCTTCACTTCGGATCACGCGACGAGGATCCAGGCCGCAATGCTCGGCGCAGACTTGAACAAGGTCGAACCACGTGGTTGAACCCTTGTTGGCGAGGTGCCAAATGCCGGTTTCTGCGTCTATGAGCAGATCAAGCGTGGCGTAGGCCAGGTGAGGCGCGTAGGTAGGTGAAATCTGCTCCGCCCCGGAAACAAATATGCGGTTTCCTTTGCGCAATTCTTCGAGGAGCTGCCACATCTCGTTCTGACGCGACCGGTCATCAAACAGACGGCTCGTTCGAATGACGAGCGCTTGGGGCAGGATCGAAAGAATTCTTTGCTCAGCGAGAAGCTTCGATTTGCCAACTTCGTTGAGAGGATTTGGAATGTCCTCCTCCGTATAGGGGGTTTTCTTCTGGCCGTCGAAGACTTGATCGCTTGAAAAAGAAATGAGGCGACAGCCCTGATCTTTGCAAACGTCAGCTAGGTTGACTGGGCTCTCTAGGTAGTCATCTTCCCAACGCTCTGGTTCAATTTCCGTGCCTTCGTTCTGGGAAGATCCGGACGCATGGATGACTGCCCAAGGCTGCAAGTCCGCCATGATTTCGCGGACCTGTTCGGGGCCCATAACTTCCATTTCTTGCCGACCTAAGAACTTCCAGTGAAGTCCTCTCATCTCGCATTGCGCTGCAAATGCGGAACTCAAAGTGCCCGACGAGCCGGCGATAAGAATCGGCCGTGAGGGCTGTCGAGCCAAGTCCGGTGCCGCAGTCCCGCGCGGCATGTATTGGAAGCGGATTTCGCGCCGCCACCAGCCTGGCTGTTCTAATGCGGGCTCATCAGGCACCTGATTGGTTGCGAGTGATCGGACGACGCGCGCCAGACCGGTTTCCCTGGGCTCAGGTGCACGCAAGTCGAAGACACCTGATTCATAGCACCCGCCTTCATGGGCGAGGAGGCAGTCCCAGTTATGCGCTCCAAAAATCGACCAAACGGTCACCGCGCGGACATCGGCGCCCTGTTCCTTGGCCGCGGTAGCCGACTTCCAAACCTCAAGCAGCCACCGCTGCTGTTCTTCGCGCGTGCATCCCAAATGCGCTTCCGTGATCGCAAGGGGCAATCCGTAGCGTTTCCACGCTTCCGTCAACATTGCGCCTGCTCCGGCGATGCCTTCTCGCCGAACGCGCACGGCTTCGACATCAACGTAGGATTGCTTGCCGTTGGATCCGATCAAGTGCTCGGGATACTGGCTGACGTCGTCATCCAAGAATCGCTCGCTCGTCACGTAATAGTTCAAGCCCAGCACATCTGGCGAGCAGCCATTATCCTTGAACCAGAGTATCTCCTCCTCACTCGCGCCAAACTTGCGCAGATAGCTCCAGAGCCGGTGATGACGATCCACCTTGCCGCATAGCAGGTCCCACGACAGCCATCGCCGCTCATTTTCAAACTCGCTTTGGTAGCGCAACTTGCGGGTGGCGTGAATTTTCCCCAGGTCTTCCGTTTGGATGAGCCGCGCCGCCGAATTGACCCTTCGGATCTCGAGCATGGCCAGGGCGGTGCCTTTACACTGGTTCAGTAGGCATCGAATGAAGGTGGCGTCGTCGCGGCCATGCGGGTACCAGATGCCGTAGAGTCCGCTAAATCGGGCCGTCGTCAGCGGCTCGTTCACGGGAGTATAAGCATCAAGCCAAGGAAAGCGCTCGGCAACTGCCCGTGCGTGTTGAGCAAGGCCTTCGGGGAAGCTCTCGTCCACCAAAGATGTGTAAGACGGCCCGCTGCCGTGGTGAACGAGACCCGCGATCGGGGTGACGCCCAGCTCCTTGAGCTTGGGTACACGCCTATCGAGAAAGCTCCAGTCGCGCTCGTCGGGGTGATTGGGCGAGACGTGTTCCCACAGTGCCGGATAACGCACCGAGCTGACGCCCAAAGACGCGATGCGCTCGAGGTCCTCTTCACGCACGTGATGGCCGCTGAGTTCCGTTTGATCGAAGTAGCTGTTTTGAATCCGGTTAACGGTGCATTCGACTCCTGCCCAGAGTTCTAGCGCCGCACGCGGTTCACGATTTTTTGGCAAGACAATGCCACCCCCGCAGAATTAGACTGCGATAGTTCCATTTTTGCTCCCTGGTCACCTTTGTAGGGGCACCATTGCAGGCTACGGGAAGAGGAGCTTGTCCATTCCAATCGTGAGGCCCTTGAGGGTTCCCACGCCTCGTACGCAGAGCTTTACGCCCTCCATAAAACCTGCTCGGTCGGAGGAATCATGCCGCAGGGTAAGCGTCTCCCCGGGGCTGCCGAAGAGGACCATCTGGTGGGCCAGTAGGCCCGGAAGCCGCACCGAGTGGACGGGCACTCCCGACGCGATGCCTCCGCGCGCGCCCTCGACTTTCAGAGTTTGGCGAGGCAGTTTGGTAGGTTCGCCTTTACGCGCGTTGCCGATGCGCTGTGCGGTAGACATGGCGGTGCCGCTGGGCGCATCTTCTTTGCGGTCATGGTGCATCTCGATGATCTCGCAGTCGGGCATCCACTGAGCCGCGATTTCGGCAAAACGCATCATGAGCACTGCGCCGATCGCGAAGTTCGGGACGATCATTCCCGGCACCCCGGTGTCTCGAATCATGTCCTTAATGTTCCGGATCTCAAGGTCAGAAATGCCGGTCATGCCGAACACGAAAGGAATGCCTCGCTTGGTGGCCTGGTCCGCGTGGTCTCCCGCGGCTGAGTAGTGGGCGTAATCAACGATCACATCGGGCTTTGCTCGATCCAGTTCAGCACCCAACTTGTCCTCCAAAACCAGGTTGGGACCGGTTGGCAGAAAGTCTCGGAAGTTTGTTCCTGCTTTGCTGCGCCCCACAACCGACACAACCTCAAACCCTGCTTCCGGGCACATTGCTTTGACCGTTTCGAGGCCCATCCGGCCTGCCGCACCGATGACCGCCACACGCATCCGTTCACTCATGCGGCGGGGTTTACCTCGGTGACCCTTTACGCGTTTGACCGAGCAGAGAAAAGGGCCCACTTACGCACTTTTATGCGGGGGAATGCTCGAAGACTTGCCAAAGATTTCACACATGCAGCTTTTCACCCACTGTTTCTTTCGCAAATGTGCCCAAACATCCTATAATTGGTCACTATGGATCTAGAGCGTTGTCCCAAATGCGGCAACAGGTGGATTGCAGGACACGAGAAGTGTATGGAATGCCACTTCGTACCTATCGGAGCCGGCCTGCAGAACGCCCCAAAGAAGAAGAAGCGTAGATCGGGCAAATACGTCGAGCCTGGCTCGGCGCGGGGGTTGCTCTCGATTACGTTGATCGGGCTCCTTGCTTTTGCGGGTTACAAGTACCAGCCGTGGAACGACGATTGGGAAATGGTTCGGGCCATGATGGGTAACGGCCGGCATCACAGTCTGATCGGCGACTGGGAAGTCGTCAAGACCCTTAAGATCAATCAAGACAAACCGCCCGTGCTGACGCAGTCCGGCATTCAAAAGGGAACGATCAATTTTTCAAAAAAGGGATCGGTCAAGATGATCTTCAAGGGTAACGGCTCGAGTGCCACCGCGAACGGCAAGTATGTCGTGAGCGGTCCACTGGTTGCGATGAACAGCGTCACGAGCGGCTCTGTGTCGGGCCTTCCTTCGGCTATGAGAATGCGGTTGGCCTGGAGCGGCCCCAATCAGCTTATCGCCTCGGTCGGCTCCGAAGCGGTATACATGCGCAGATTGGGCGACAGCAATCCGCTCCTACGCCTGATCAAGGGCGGCGTGAGGGGTGAGAAGGGCATCGAAGCCCCTGGGAAAATGGGAAGTGTCGTCTCGGGCATGAAAGAGAATCTAGGGGAAGCCGAGAATTGAGGAATCGTATGCACAAAGTTGTCAAGTTACGCGGATTTACGGTGATTGAGTTGCTGGTGGTGATTGCCATCATTGCGGTGCTTGCCGGAATCCTTTTCCCGATGTTTGCCCGCGCAAAGGAAAGCAGCCTGAAGACCGCTGCTTTGGCTCAGATGAAGCAAATTGGCACGGCATTCACTTTGTATGTCGATGGAGCGGATGGCAAGATTCTGCCCTCGACGAACTATGGAATTCCGGAAGGCAGCCCCGAGCGCATGTGGCCGCACAATCTGCTGGTTTACGCGAAGGACAAGCGTATTTTTGTCGCTCCCGGCTCCAGCGGCGTTTTTGCGGAGACTTGGGAGGAGCGCGGTGGCATGACGGTTGGCTACAACAGCTCGTCGGCGGTCGATCGACAGAGGGGATGCTCGGAGCAGCAAGAAGAGCTTTCGGGATGCGTGGCATTCAAGACGACGGCTGAGTTCGAGAAGAACGATCCTTCGTACATGGCGCTCTTTGCGTGTACGCCTAACGGACCAGTCGATCAGAAGTATCGGGGATACGAATTCAGCCCGTACACCGGAATCCCAACTCCCGAGAACCCCCGGCTCACTCCGCCCCTCGTCAGCGATCGCGACTTGGTGAAGGAGCTAGCCGATCTTCCCGCAGACCAAATCAAGCCGATCCTCGCTCGGTATCTGGCGACGGGAAGCGACGATGGCTCGACCCCGGTCATTTTTGGGGACGGGCACGCGAAGGCTTACACCGCAAAGGAAATCCTAGGCAATCAAGCCAAGATCGTCTGGCGTTTAAGGTAACGGCAGAGTCTCCCGACGCGCGTGAATGTCCGGTGTCGCTTTGAGGTGGCGTATTCTTTGTGCTGAGGTTGGTCCCCCTATGCACTTCAAACAAGAACCACCATGCAACCCAACATCGCGCGGCAAGTAATCCCAAGCGTGGAACCGATACCCGCACCGCATGAGAAGCGGATGGCGGCCCTGATGCATGTGGCGGCGATCTTTGCGCCGATCTGGGGGCCCTTGGTTGGCGCAGCAGTTGCCGGCAGGAGCCGCTATGTTCGAGCGCATGCCCTCCAGGCGCTCTATGAAACGCTCCTCCTCAACTTGCTCCTGGGAGTCGCGATGGTCTGCTCCCTCATCTATTCGATTTCAAGGCTGTGGTACCACTATCAAACCGATTGGCAGCACTTCTCCTGGACCGAGTTCCTGCTGCGATTTGCCATCGGATGGCTCATCCTCGGCCTGCTGGCGCTGATCAACGCGGTGTTGTCGATTCGGGCGGCCGTAAAAGCGAACGCGGGAGTTTGGCCCAAGCGGGCCCGCGTCGTAAAGAGGCTTACTTCTTGAGCAACCGCAAGGCCGTTCGAATCTGATCTTGAACGTCGTCACCGGCCTCCCGAGCCTGCTCCGCAATTCCATCGATCTCGCTCTTCCGATACCCAAGCGAAGCCAGCGCGTCCACAAGCTCATCCTCAGGTTCGGGTTTCCGCTTCGGAGACGAAGCCTCGATCCGACGAAGAAATGACTCTTCTTGAATCTTGTCCCGCAGTTCCAGGGCAATCCTGTCCGCGAGCCGGGGGCCCACTCCGGTTGCTCGGGACAACACTTTGGCATCCTGGGCAAGGATCGCACTGGCAACGGCATCCTCTCCAAGCTGACCAAGCAGGGCAAGGCCCACCTTAGGACCACAACCCTTCACCGTCAACAACAGATCGAAAAGCCTTCGCTGAAAGCCAGCGACAAAGCCATAGAGCGACACCCCATCCTCGCGGAAGATCTGCCGAATAAGCAGGTCCACCCGCTGGCCCACCGCAAGTTGTGAGAGCACCACGTCCGGCACCATCACCTCATAGCCCACGCCACTCACGTCGATAACAACCAAGTTGCCCTCGACTTCAAGCACCTCTCCACGAAGCCGGCCAATCACGGACGTATGTTAGCCCTTTCAAGCAAAACTTGGAGCGCGGCGCTCTTCCTAGCAGCGATCGTCACCCGCGAAAGGGGAAAACCTCGCAAGGACATGCTGCAAGCTAGTTAGGCAAAATCCACTCGCGCAAATCGTCGCTGGTGAGCCGGTAAGTCGAGGGGTCTGTCGCGTCTTCCAGAAGTTGCTGCTCCATCATCGGAAGAAGGTCTTGCACCCGTTCGAGCGTGTCGGTCGTCTCCAGGAGTCGCTGTTTTTCCAGATTTTCCATCTGAAGCAAGTTCGCGATCGTAAAGGACAACGCCACCGGATCGGGCGGAAAGACCACCTGGACGGAAAACTCTTGACGGGCAAAGAGGCGCTGAATGAACACTTCAAACTCCGCACGAGCGCGAGTTAAGAGTTGCTCTGCTTTGGGCCCTTCTTCGATTGCATGTTCGACAACGGGCTCGACAAAGCCTGTCAAATAGGCTCGTGTTTCATCGAGTTGACGAATGCGGAAGCGCCGTTCTCCGCGCACTTGAATGTCCATCCGTCCATCGTCGTAGGTATGCACCTTTACGATTCGAACCGCAGTGCCCACCATATAGGGGTCGGCTTGCCCGCCGACTTCTTCGCCAGAACGAATGAGCACGATGCCGAATGGGCGATCTTCGGAGAGGCAATCTTGCACGAGGGCACGGTAGCGCTCTTCGAAGACGTGAAGCTGGACAGATGCGTAAGGAAACAGCACCGTGTTCAGCGGGAACAATGGCATCTCTTCCAACTCGTGGGTCATTGCCATCTATCAGTATATCGTGGCAGCCCACAAGTTCCCTTCTAGGTCGCTCCGTCCAAAGTCCCATCCTAGCTGACAAACTGCTTCAATTGCTTCTGGAAGGGTGCACTGCGCGGTTCTGAAGGGGTAGAGTTGACGCCGTGTCCTCTGGAGTACCGAACGTGATGAGCGAGCACGACGACCTGCATAATCTACGCGACGAAAACAATCGTTTACGAAAGCAGATCGAAGGTCTCGAGCAAAAGCTAAGGCAGCACGAGACTGATAATAATGTGCCCGCCAACTCGCGCGCAGCCGAGGCGATGGACGTCGCCCCAATCAATGAAGCCGATGTGACGCTTCGGAGGCTGGTTCAGCGCATCGCGATGATTTTGCAAGCCGAAAAGATTGTGATCATGTTCTATGATCGCGAACTCGGTGAATTAATGGGCATTCCACCCAGCTACGGTGTGGAAGAGGACAAGCTCAAGCTCTTCCGCGTCAGGGCCAATCACGGAGTTTCGGGGCTAGTGTTCCGAGAAGCCGAGCCCCTGATCTTCCACGATCTCAACGATCCACGAACGAAAGACGATCCTTTCGCGATCATGCATGTTGAGAACGGAGTCACCGTCCCACTCGTGATCGAGAGGCGTGACGAAGAAAACCGGGTCGTGGAACGCAACACCATCGGGGTTCTCCACGCCTTCAACAAGCGCCATGGCGAGGACTTTAACGACGAGGACGTGCGGCTGCTCGAGCGAATGGCTCGCAACGTAGGCTCGATCATCGCCAACCTCCAGCTTTATCGAGAAGTTATCGAAGAGCGCGAAGAGCTGCTCCAGACGTTCGAATCCCTTACTGCAGGGCTTATGCTGGTCTCTCCCGAAGGTCGGCTGCTTCAGATCAATGCCTCAGCCAGGTCCATTTTCAACTTGGGCGCGGAAGTGATCGGCAAGCAGGCAAACGAAGTGATCAAGAACGAGGACCTACACAAGGTGCTCGATCTCACGGCGTCCGGCGGGACCGAGGGGCACAAGGGCGAGATGCTCATCATGCGCGGCGGTTCCGAGCGAATCTACGAAGTGCAGTCTGCAGAAGTGCGAAACGAGGAAAGCAAGTCCATTGGCGTCGTGGCGATCATGAGCGATGTCACGGATATTCGGAACATCGACAAGATGAAGTCCAGCTTCGTCGCGATGGCATCTCACGAGCTTCGAACGCCCCTTACCGCGATCAAGGGCTTCGTCCGAACACTGCTGGACGGCGAGGAATATTACGGTGCTGAAGAACGGCACGAATTCCACACGATCATTGACCAGGAGTGCGATCGCCTCCGCCGCCTGATCGATGACCTGCTCAACACCGCGCGTATCGAAGCCGGCGAATCGCTGAAGCCGAATTACACCGAGTTCGAGCTCACGCCGTTGCTAGAAAAGTCCGTTATGATCCAGCGGCAAGCCTCGAACAAGCACAACGTTCACTTGGTGGTGGAGAACGAACTACCCGGCCGGATCGTGGGCGACGAGGACAAGCTCGATCAAATCCTGACGAACCTGCTGAACAACGCGATCAAGTATTCGCCGAATGGAGGCGATGTCGTGGTCACTGCACGTGCGGACAATAAAGAACTGTTGGTCGGAGTCAGCGACAAGGGCCTTGGAATACCGAAGGATCATCTCACCAAGGTGTTCGAGAAGTTCCACCGCGTCAACAACGACGACAACCGAAAAATCTATGGCACGGGCCTGGGTCTTTACCTGGTGCACCACCTTGTCGAGCAAGTTCACATGGGCAAGATTTGGGTGGAGTCGGAAGTCGGCGTCGGTTCGACCTTCTGGTTCAAGATACCCACGGACATCGACATCGACAAGGCTAAGGCGGACAATACCTAGGAGCACGTTCCGAACCTAGGTTCGCAGGCTTTCCGCCTCGTTCACTCGTTCAACGAAGTTCTGGACAATCAGAAACCCTTCTTCGGTCAAGACCGACTCAGGGTGGAACTGCACACCCTCGATGGGCAAGCTTTCGTGCCTGAGTCCCATGATCTCGCCGTCGTCTTCCGCGGTGGCCGTCACGATGAACCCATGTGGCACGCTCTCGTGCGTCACCACGAGGGAGTGGTATCGAATGGCGCTGAAAGGATTGGGCATCCCCTGAAACAGTCCCTTTCCGTCATGTCGAACGATACTGGCCTTCCCGTGCATGATGTTCGGGGCTTGCCGAACGACGCCACCCGCAACATGCCCGATCGCTTGATGGCCGAGGCAAACGCCAAAAAGGGGAACTCCTCGAAATCCTCTCCCCAAATAAGATTCAAGGATCGGGAGGCAAACACCGGATTGCTTGGGAGTGCAGGGACCCGGCGACAGCATGATGCCATCAGGCCGCAACCGCTCGATCTCGTCCAAGGTGATCTCATCATTGCGACGCACCACCACTTCGGCGCCACACTGACCCAGATATTGCACCAGATTGTACGTGAACGAGTCGTAATTATCGATCACTAGGATCATCTGTCGAGTTTACGCGCCTTCGCATGGCAAGCGCTAAAGTGCGGACGCCGTGCTGCCGAAAACCATGATATATTGAAAAGGAGAGACGTGAGCAATGGTTCAACCAGCCGCTTCACGTTCGGACAACTGTGCCAAACAACTTAATTTATGTCATCGAAGGCGGCGCGCACGACTATTCGCGCTGGCTCAACATCTCCCTCCGTCCGCGCGGCATGGCGATGTTGCACTTGGCCGACCTCTGTCACCCCGGGATGCAGAGCAACCTGAACTCGGCGGCCTGCGAGTTGGAAGTGCTTCAGACTTCCCTCGCCACGGGAGCCATGCAGATCACGCTTAAGAACGGCTACATTCTCGCCAAGCGGAACGATCATCTCCTCGATCTTGAATTCAAGGGCCACGACGACTCTAGTCCGTGCCGCGTGACTTTGAGAATCGATGAAGTCGAGAATCGACTGGAAGAGCTAAAGAGCCAGGCCGTCACCGCGGCCGCGGTTTAGGAGCAGTGCGGCGTACTACAGCCGCACCAATCAAATCACCCACTCGGGCGATAGCGAAGAAAGGCTCTTTTGGCCGATGATAACTAGTGAGGGCGGTTTGGAATGACTCCACCCTCGTCACAATCACCTACAGCCTCCGCGACGCCGCTTGGCAACTCTGCCTCGTGGCGTTCGCGAGTTTTTGGACGTCCCTTACGAGCGATTTAGCCCTACTCAAATGAGCAACGAGCGCGGTCTGGTACAAATGAGACGCCCTTATGTCCGAGTTGCGCTATCACCCGTTCCTGGATCAGTGGGTCATCACAGCCACCCATCGGCAAGATCGAACCTTCCTGCCTCCGGCCGATTACTGTCCCCTTTGCCCCACTAAACCGGGCGGGTTTCCGACGGAGGTGCCGTTTGAAACGTTCGACATCGCCGTCTTCGAGAACAAGTTTCCGTCGCTCAGTCCAAACGCTCCAGAGCCTGCCGTTCAGGGAAACTGGCTGACCCCCGTACGCCCGAGCGTAGGCGTGTGCGAAGTCATCGTCTACACGGAAAATCATGACAGCACGTTTGCGAGTCTTGCCTACAATCAGGCCCGCAAGCTCACAAGGGTGTGGCAAGAACGTTACAACGAGTTGGCTGACCGCGAACAAGTCGAATACGTGTTTATCTTTGAGAACAAGGGCAAGGAGATCGGGGTGACGCTCGCACACCCGCACGGCCAGATCTACGCCTACCCTTACATCCCGCCCACCATGGAGATAGAGCTGGCCGCCGAGCGGGCGCACTTTGAAAAGACCGGACGGCCGCTCATGCAAGACGTGCTGGCGCAAGAGGGCATCGGGGTCGAAGATTTCGACCACGAACATCACGAGAGCCATATCGTCTGGCAAAACGACACCTTTGTCGCCTTTGTGCCGTTCTTTGCCCGTTACCCTTATGAGGTCTGGGTCACCCCCAAGCACCACCTATCGTCGCTGCGTCACATGACCGCCAAGGATTTGGACCAGTTCGCCGAGGCGCTGCTGGTCGTCACCCGCAAATACGACAAGCTCTTTGGTTTTTCGATGCCGTACATCATGGCCATGCACCAGGAACCCGCCGTCCCCGGCTATGCATTTAACTGGTTCCACGTCGAGTTCTATCCGCCCTACCGAACCGCGAACAAGCTGAAGTACCTCGCGGGTAGCGAGGCCGCTGCGGGAGCTTTCATCAATGACACGCTGCCCGAAGCGACCTCGAAAACCCTGCGGGATCTTGATTTTGAGCCTCTTTAGGGTCTCTTTGGATGGGCCTTAAAGAAGTCCCAGATCATGTTCGTCGCAGAAGAAGGCCAGTCGTGGCTCCCTTCATCAAAGCTCACCAAAACCACCTCGGTGTTCTCTCGCCCGCCGGAGAACGTTTCAGTGATCATCCCCCCCGATCTTTGCTCCTTGGGTGTAGATGCCGCCCCGATTTGTTTGGCCCACCACTTGGCCGTGTCGCTCGCCCCGAAACCCATGAGCAGTGCCTGAAACTCACTGGCATACGAAACCATCACGTCCTTCTTGCCATGAATGAGCATCACCGAAATCGGCGCTTCGGGACCAGGAATCGTCTGGGCCGGCCGTCCGCTAAGCCCAGGCAGCCCAATGGTGCCCGCGACAGACGCGATAGCCGCCACGCGCTTGCCAAGCTTCGATCCCGCTAGTTGCGCCAGCATCGCGCCATTAGAATGGCCCGCGATGTAGACCCTCGAAGGATCGACGCCCACCTGCTGCTCAACCTTGTCCAGTAAGGCGGTCATAAATCCCAGGTCGTCGGGCTTCTTAAAGCTCAGATCGATCCAACCAACATTCCAGCCCTGCCGCTCGCCCATGCCTTCAGGAACAACCAGGAAAAATCCTTCTGCCTCTGCCTTGTCTACAAAACGTGTGTACTGCTCCATCCGGGCCGCATTTGAAGTCCAGCCATGGAGAAGCACTACAACCGGCAAACGCTTCGTGGCATCGTACGCCTTCGGGACCCGCAGGATGTACTTACGGGAAAGGCTCCCCACCGGCAACGTCTCCGCGTATCGTCCCGGCGCCTTGGCGGGAAGCGACTGGATTGCCGGAGGCTCCTGTGCGCAACCTACAGACACCAGGGCAGCAGAAAGAAGTAGACAGACTCGCGCTCTCATAAGAACATCCTACGCGCGATCAATGGCCGCGTTCAATCGTCCCACACGATATGTCACATTTTGAAGTGGTTTCGAGGCAGCGTTTCTACGAAGGCTGGGCGAAATTGGACGAGCTTGAGATTCGAACGGCGAACCACCCAAGCCAAAAACGGATCGTCGTCGAGTCGGGAGATGCCGTCGGAGTGCTGCTTCACGATCGCAAAGCAGAGACGCTCCTCTTTGTGCGCCAGTTACGGATCCCCCTCGAGCGACACGGCGAAGCAAATTTGATGGAGATCGTCGCGGGCAAGGTGGATGAAGGGGAGTCTGCCGCAGATGCGGCTCTGAGGGAGGTCGAGGAAGAAGTCGGCCACCGACTCGAATCGCTCAAGCTCCTATACGAAATGTATGGCTCGCCAGGAATTCTCTCCGAAAAGCTGAGCATTTACTACGGCCAGATATCCACCGAAACGTGTATCTCTGACGGCGGCGGAGACGACAGCGAAGATCTCGAGTTCGTGGAGCTTGCGGAGACTGAAGCCTTCAGACAGTTGGACGCGGGAGAAATCAGAGACGCCAAGACCATCATTGCGCTCCAATGGCTACGCAGCAGGCTGGATTAGTCTTCCCCGGTGGCGTTCCTGCCGTGCCACAATCACATACATGGCAGGGCATTCCAAGTGGAAAAATATCAAGATCCGGAAGGGTAAGCAGGATGCCCTTCGCGGCAAAATGTTCACGAAGATCAGCCGGGAGATCATTGTTGCGGCTCGAATGGGCGGTGGCGACGCCTCGATGAACGCGCGCCTCAGAGTCGCGGTGGAGAAAGCGCGGGAGAACTCTGTCCCCGTCGAAAACATCAAGCGATCCATCGCCCGCGGTACCGGCGAAATTGAGGGAGCCGCTTTTGAAGAATTGACGTACGAAGGCTACGGCCCCAGCGGAGCCGCGATCATTCTCGAGTGCTATACCGAAAACAAGAACCGTACAGTCGCAGAAGTTCGGCACGCCTTCACGAAGAACGGGGGGAGCCTCGCGGAAAACGGCTCGGTCACGTGGCAGTTCAAGCATGTCGGCCAGATCACAGTAGACGCGGTCGGCCTCGATGAAGATGATTTCACGCTCCAAGCTCTCGACGCAGGCGCGGAAGATGTCCTTCCCGAAGAAGAGGAATTTACGGTGTACACGGCTCTCGAAAACCTCCATCAAGTCAACGATGCGCTCACCAAGGCGGGCGTCAAGACCAAAGACGTCGCCCTCAACTACGTGCCCACAAACAAGGCAGAACTCTCCCAAGAGGACCAGATCAAGCTCCTCAAGCTGCTGGACGCCCTGGACGACCTCGATGACGTGCAGGAGACTTATGTGAACGTGGATATTTCGGAGGAAGCTCTGCTGGAAGCGTGAGCAGTGGCGGCCGGTTGCCTCTCATTACGCTGATTCTGATCGTGGCGAACCTCGCCGCGGCTTTTGCGTTGCTCGTTCAACCTGATCTCGCCTACGAATTCGGCTTCCGGCCCAACCAGCCGAGAGCAGGTACTGCCTTCTCCTCGTTGTTTCTTCACGCGAACGTCTTGCACCTGCTCGGCAATATGCTCTTTCTCGGTGCCGTCGGCGCGGCAGTTGAGCTTTCGACGGGTTCCTTTCGCTTCGCCATAGTCTTCTTCCTTAGTGGAGTCATCGGCGTGGCTGCCCATTATTTGATGACCAAGAATGCGCCCGATCCCGCGCCGTATATAGGGGCCAGCGGAGCCATTGCGGGATGCGCCGCCTACTACACGATCCGGTACACCAGCCTGCGAGTTCCCGTAGTGCCGCACATTGCTCTCCCGGTCTTAGCGGTCACCGTGATCTGGCTTGGGCTCCAGATCGCGGGCGCATTCGTCAAGATCGGCGACACTGCAGGCACGTCCTATTGGTCACACCTTGGCGGTTTCGCTGCGGGCATCCTCCTTTGTTTCATCTTCCGGGCGCCTGATCTGGGTCAAGTTCGTATGCAGCATGAAGCGCTCGATCAGATGAGTGCTCGGGGACCAGCCGCTGCGGTGGCGGCAACAAAACACCACTTGCAGAGTCATCCGAACGACGAGAAGGCCCTTTGGGACTTGGCGGATGCATATCACAAGCTGGATGAGAAGACGAACGAGGCAGATGTTCTTTCCACTTTGCTCACGCTCGTTTCCATCGACCAACAGGCAGATGTCCTCAGGCGATTGGCGCTGATCGGACATATGAACCGAATTCCCATCCTGAAGCGCCTCCAATACGCTGACCGCTGCAAAGCCACCGCCCCGTTCGTCGCGAGAGCCCTTTTGAGGAGCGCAGTCGAAGGACCGGAAGACGTTCAAACACCCGAGGCGATGCTCGCGCTCGCTGCTCTCGAACGGGAAGAAGATCCGGCCAAGGCAGTCGAGCTGCTCGCAGACTTGCAGCGCCGCTATCCGCTCCATGCCGCGGTCGATCTCGCAAGGAAGCGTGGATGGCTGAGCTGAAATATCGGTGGCGCGCGATTCGCCCTCACCTCGTCAGTGGGCTGCTCTACTCGCTCGTGCGCCTCATTGGGTCAACGATGCGTATGCAGATCGTGGGCGCGCCGGCTGACTATTCAAAAACGATCTTGTGTGGCTGGCATGGCCGCAGCTTTGCCTTCGCCAATCACTTCCGTGGCAAAGGGCTTTGGGTCATCATCAGCCATTCGCGCGATGGAGAAATGCAAGCGCGGATATTTGGCAAGCTGGGCTTCAATATCATCCGGGGAAGCACGGGCCGTGGCGGAGTTCGGGCGTTAGTGGAGTCCATCCGCGCGCTGAAAAACGGAGGAACCATGGCGATGACTCCCGACGGGCCACGCGGCCCGAACGGTGTTGTCCAAGACGGCGTCATGGCGATGGCGCAGAAGGGCGGAGCCGCACTCCGGGCAGCCGGGTTTTCCTGCAGACCCCGGTGGGTTTTTAAGTCTTGGGATAAGTACAACGTGCCTTGCCCCTTCGCGAAAGGCGTCATCGTATTCAGCGATCCGATCTATGTCCCGAAGGAGGCCACCCCGTCTGAAATCGAGGTCCTGCGCCTTAAGCTCGAGGAAGAAATGCACCGAGTCGAAGCCGAAGCCGAAGCAATGATGGGATACAGTGCTCAACAAACCGTCCGAAGCATCGCAAGCTGAGATATGCTGATGGAATGCAGCTTGAATATCGCCAGCTCTCCGGTGACGAAATCACCGAGGGCCTAAAGGAACTCAAAGATTGGGATGTCGAGGGTGAAAAGCTGACCAAGTCGTACGAGTTCGCCAGCTATAAGGAAGGCATCACATTCGCCTGCGAGGTTGCTGGCCTTGCAGACGAGATGGATCATCATCCAGAGCTGGAAATTGGCTATAAAAAAGTGCGGATCAGCATGAATACCCACTCCGTGGGCGGCCTTTCCCCTTATGATCTAGCGCTCGCTCGAAGAGTTGACGCACTCGATTCGTGAAGCAACGACAACAAGGAGGACTTCACTCGGCGGAGACTCTTGGATGGAAAGCTACTTCGTGAGGCGAATCTGGTCGATAGTGCCGCCATCTTTGTCAATCTGGCGCAGCACCAGCTCCCGCCCTTTCACGTCCACCCTCGTGAACGAGTGATCGGCCTTTAACTGAGCGGTGAATGGCTGCCAAGTGGCGGGCATGTCGCTCTGTTTGCGATCATAGATTTCGGCACCTCCTCCGCCTGAGACGATGTGAAGCGTCCCGTCAGCCCTCGTAGCAGTGGTTCCATTGAACGCCCGATCAAGGGTCATCGCTCCGCTCTTAGTCTTGAACGGCCGTGAACGCTGGTAGTTGTGAATGTGTCCGGCGAACATTACATCCACCTTAAACTGCGTGAATAGGTCCACGATGACCCTGGTGTTGGTGTCGCCGGCATGGGTCTTAGACGAATGATAGGGGGGCACGTGCATGGCAACAAAGCTCCAGGTGGCCTGCTGGGATTTACGAAGCTCTCCTTCGAGCCACTGCCTTAAGGCTGGGTCACGCCAGTTCACATACACGTTCGAGTCCAGCACCACCCAACGGCTGTTCCCGTACGAGAAGCTGTAGTTGCCGATACGGTCGAGTTGCCCCCCGGCAGCTTCCCCTAGGGCCGCAAGCTGCGCGGGCGTTCCCTTGATTTTCAGGGGCATGCTTGGGCCACTCGTGGGGGCGAACCAGTACGCGTAGTAAGCGAGTCCATCCGGATAGCGGCCCAAGTTTCGATAAGCGGTGTCGTGGTTGCCGGTCACGGCAATACTGAGGGTGTTGCGAAGCACCGGAGCGCCTCGGACGGCCGAAGAGGCATCAGCGTTTTGAATGGGAAAGAAGAAGTCTCGGTAATCCATCACGCGGCCAAAGGGATACGCGAGGTCACCTAAGAGCACCGCCAGGTCGGCATTCTGTGCAGCCATGGTCGTCGCCAGTTTCTTCTGACCCGAGGTGCCGCGCCCGATGTCGCCAACCGCCAGGAAGGAAAAGTTCTGTGCCGGAGCCTTCGGGGCTCGAAAGGTTCCGACACTTCCCCCTGCTTCATAGCGGACCAAGGCGCCCGGTGCCAGGGGGGTCAGGTCGGCTCGCTGGACGTAATGGATTGGAACGCTCCCAAGCTGCACCTTTCGCGGGGAGAGTTGACGGGCGCTGATCCAGGGCCCCGCATCGACCCTATAGCGTGCTGGGGCTGCGGATTCGGCGGCAGTGTGCCAGACGACGGTAGCGCTTTTGATCGCGGATTGGTCATTCTCGCCAAGCTGAACGTAGGGCGGCACGATGACTTTGCCCTGAGCTGGTGCCAGCAAGAGGATGAGAAGGAGCGCGACCATTAGAATCTCTTACCCGAGCAGACGTCTTGAGCACCTGCAAGTCACACCAACCGCAATTTCGGAAGCAGTTTCGGCGTCACACTATGGAGGTGGCGCATCGTTTTTTCTTGCTCCTATTCGCCGGACTTCTTGTCGCCTCCTGCCGCCAAGAATCGTCTGTGACCGAACCGGTGGCAAGCCCTGTAATACCGCCCGCGATCGTCGTTCCGCCGCCTCCTCCTTACTCCGAAATTTCCCTGAAAGCTCAAGGGCAGCGAGTGCCGGTGATCATGTATCACGACATTATCAAGGAGCGCGGAAGGGACGCGCAGTGGTTCGACTGCACGGTCGACGAGTTTCAGGAGCAGTTGCTCCGGCTAGAGACCGATGGAATTACTCCCATTTCGCTTGACCAACTCTACAATCACCTAACGAAGGGCGAGCAGATCCCAGAACGATCGATCGTGCTCACGTTCGACGACAATTACCAGGGCTTTTACGATCACGCGCTACCGATTTTGAGAGCCAAAAACTATCCGTCTGCCATGTTCGTGCATACGGGTTTCGTCGGCAAGAAAGAAGGTCTCCACCCGAAAATGGACTGGGCGACCTTGCAGGAGCTTGCCAAGGACCCGCTGATCACGATCGGGGGCCATACCATCTCGCATCCTGACGACATCACGAAGATTCCTCTGGAACAGCAACTCAAGGAGCTGAACGATTCCAAGGCGGAGCTTGAGAAGCAACTTGGCAAGCCGGTCCCCTACTTTGCCTACCCGAACGGCATGAATGACCAGAAGGTGCAGGAGCTGACGAAAGCTGCGGGCTACACGATGGCGTTTAGCATCCAAAACGGGCTTGCGGAAGAGTCGCCAACCATCTTTTCCGTCAACCGCTATGTCCACACGCGCTTTGAAAGGGCGCTTGAAGAGTGGGAGCGATCCACGAGCGGCGGAGCTTTGGCCGCCTACCTCGGACCGCTCAAGAAATCGCCCGTGACCTTTCAAGAAGGAACGTTCGAAAACGTGAAGCTTGCCCTCGTCAAGGGCGGTACGCCAACCAGCCTCATGTCTGAGACCCGCGAAGGCGTCCTTGAATTTGTCAAGAAGACTACGGGTGCCGTCGCGGGGATCAATGGCGGATTCTTTGCGATCTCAGATATTCGAAGTTCCGACAACCGGATGGTAGGCCCCATGAAAACGGCGGCCATGCCGAGCGTTGTGCCCGATGAGGCAAAAGAGCGGTGGGAGAAACTTCGGAACCGGCCCGTGGTTTTGTGGGGCGCGACAGGCATCGGCATCGTTCCGTTTCAACCAGATACGATGCGCAGCCATGAGGCATTCGTCGACTTCATGCCAGATGTCACCGATGTATTGCTCACCGGAGTGTGGCTCGTCCACAGCGGCATCCCTCGCACGCGCGAGCAGATGGATACCTTTGGAGCCAAAGACATTCAAGATTTTCGGCGACGTGCATTCCTCGGAGTGACCGCCGATGGAGAGATCGTCTTAGGTGCCGCGACTCACTCTTACACGTCCGAGCAGGTCGCAAGGGCGGCGGCGGCGGCGGGACTCTATGAGGCGGTGCTGCTCGATTCAGGTTTCTCTACCTCGCTTGTCTATGGGCAGAGCATCAAAGCAAGCGGCCACTCGACTCCCACCACTCCGTCACGCCCCATTCCCCACGCCATCGTTGTCTTGGGTGAGTTGGATCCTGTCACGGCGTCACTTGGAAAGGCTGACCCGGTAAACCCGACCGCTGAAGACAGACCCAAACGCAAGCGCAGAAAGCGGTAGACGGCATCGGCTATCCTTAATCGTGCGCAGAGCCGCCTTTTTCTTGGTCATGGCTCTGTGCTTTTATCCGCTCTTCGCGATACCGGCGCATGTCGCCTTTGTGCCGCCCGCTGCGTTAGTAGCGGGCATTTTGCTTGCGCTTACGCTTGGCAATCCGTACCCCGAGCAATCGAAGAAGGCGAGTAAGGTTTTGCTTCAGGGTGCGGTGGTGCTTCTGGGGTTCAGCATGGACTTGCATAAAATCCTGGACGCTGGGGCCACCGGACTGGGCTTCGCACTGGTGAGCATAACAGCGGTGTTTCTGCTTGGATACGCCCTGCAGAAGGCTCTCAAGATTAGGCCGCTTACGGGGCTGCTGGTGAGCACCGGAACGGCTATTTGCGGTGGTTCGGCGATCGCCGCAATGAGCGCGGTGACCGACGCGCCTCAAGAGGATGTCAGCGTTGCCGTGGGAACCGTGTTCTTGCTGAACGCCGTCGCGCTCCTGATCTTCCCCCCGATTGGCCACAGCCTTGGACTCACGCCTGAGCAGTTTGGGGTCTGGGCAGGGATTGCGATTCACGATGTGAGCAGCGTGGTGGGCGCTGCCGCTGCGTTCGATGCCGCCTCGCTCGAAACGGCCACGGCGGTCAAGCTGAGCCGCGTACTCTATCTTCTGCCGATCACCCTGATCGCCGCAATATGGCTCTCCCGTAGCAAAGGAGCCGACACGCGGAAGGGTGGCTTCACCGTGCCTTGGTTTATTTTTCTGTTCCTTTTGGCCAGTCTGCTTCGAACCTATTTGCCTGCAATCCAACCGCTTGCCCCGGGCATTAAGCTTCTTGCGGTCAGCGGATTTTCGATCAGCCTTTTCCTGATCGGGGCGGGCATTTCTATGAAGGCTCTCAAATCGGTCGGAATTCGACCGATGGTTCAGGGCATCGTGCTTTGGATCTTCATTTCAGTCGCAGCTCTCTTTGCCGCTCGCCAATCCTAAATAATCTCAAGGTAGTCGCGGCTTGGAAGCTCGGGGAAGGGCGCACTGGGCAACGTTTGATACCAGAAGACAACGCTGGCGATGTCGTCTTGAAGCGGCAGGTAGCGGCCCCCGGAGCGCCAGCCTAGGGCTTGGATGGTGACTCGGAGGTCTTGTTCAAAGCGGATAGGGTCCATGATGTGCCAGCGGTACATGCCGAATCTTGTGTTGGCGACGTAGTGGCCATCGGGGCGGATAACTTGGGGGACTCCGGCGTAGGGGGTGCAGAACTCGGTGTACTCGAGGGTTTCGACGCCTTTGGAGTGGACGACTTTGCTGTCGAAATCGTAGGAGCCGCAAAAGTAGTCTTCGGTGCCGGTGCCGACAATGGTGGGCCACTCGTCGCCGTCCATGAAGAATTTGATTTCGCCTTCGCCCCACCAGCCATTGTTGTTGAGGCCCCAGGCCATGTACGTTCCGATGTAGTGGCCTTTGCCTTGGATTCCGTCGATGAGGGTGTAGTCTTCGCCGTAGGGGAGGGGGTTGGTTCGGCGGAATTGGGCGTGGAAATAGGCGCAGTCTTCTGGGACTTCGGTGAGGGTGTAGTTGATTTGGTAGTAGAGAACCATGGCTTCATCGGCGAGGTTCTCGAAGGTGATGCGGCAATTTTTTCTGAAGGGCATTTCCCAGTAGCAGTTGAAGGCGCTGCCGGGGTTGACGCAGATGGGGAGACTGGTGAGCTGGGCATATTTGCCCCATCCGCATCCAAAGAAGTCGCCTACGGGGCATTCGACGCTGGGGTGTTCTTGGTTGTCCCAATAGATTCGGATGATGGAGTAGCGCCAGTTTCCCGTGGGGGTCATCCAGATTTGCTGGATGGCTCCGGAGCCGTCGATGTTGGCGACTTCTCTGATTTCTCCCGGTTCGATTTTGATGCTCGGGGAGATTTTCCATCCTTGTCCCAGTTCCCTGGCGCAGCGTTCTCCCGTGCCGGTAGTGGCCATTCCGCCCTTCCCCTTTTCCCCGGTGAAGTTCTCCGGGCTTATGGATCTTGTTTGGGCGTTTGAGAGGCGGGAAAGGTTGCCGAGGTTTAGGCCGAGACCGTTGAACATGGGGCGGATTTTACCTTCTGGGAGGTGGAATGGAATGACCCTTCTGATTCCTGCTCGCTTTATTCGCCAATAGGAATTGATTGGGTTTGCGCAGGAGGTTAGTAATTCTTGGTTGAAGGGACAGGGTTTCTGTTTCGGAGTTGACCCGCCCAGTCCCCTCCTTCGGCTTCGCGCAAGGGGAGGAGTTTGAAAACCGACTTTTTATGCTGGGGGATACGCTGGGGATACGCCCTGGTAATTATAATGGGATATGCGGATGCCTCTCGGCACATCCACGGAGTTCAAGCAATGGCACTAGCCCCTCAATGCATCCTAGCTACGATCCTATTCACCGTTTCCTGCGCCAGCGTTCCGGCAACTCGAGCTGAAGCGCAAGCTCCGACCAAGGCAGGGGCGAAAGCTCAGAAGAAGACGGTCTCGGACAAGGTCACGCCTCCCACCATGGACTTCGTGGATGTAAGGGACCCGGTCGAGAAATCCTACGCCGTGAGTCTGCCGAAGGGCTGGCACAACCGGGCCTACATGGCGCGCACCTTCGATATCTACTCGATGGTAGACGTGACGGTCAGTCCGAATGGCAGCGTGCTGCTCTTTAGCGGTGATCCGAGCTTGCCTCAGTATTACAACCCTCAAACGGCGACACCCATGCACCACTCGATCGCCAAGACCCACCCGGCCATGCGGATCGAGCCATTTCAACCCGCTATGGAGTACATGCCCGCTTACGTGGAACGGAAGTTCGGCAAGCTGAAGGACTTCAAGATCTCAAGTGTCAAAGTAGACGAAGAGCTGCGGGAGAAGAATCAGAACGCCTTCGCCAAGGCTGGCCTTCAAGGCGATGTCACGACCGCGAGAGTCGCGTTCAGCTACTCAGACAGCGGGAAGACCATGCGTGCGCTCATCATCGGCGGCACAGTCGATTGCGGGCCAATCTGGATCGTGACCGTCACGGGAATCACCACGACCGGAGATCCGAACAAGTACGTCGCAATGAGTCAAGCGATCGATGGCAGTCGCAGGATCAGCCGTGATTGGCAGCAGCGGCAAGCCCAGCTTCATCAGCAGCGCATGGCGCAAATCCACGAATTTGGCCAGCAAATGACCGCTCAACACAATCGGAACATGAACTGGATCCAGGACAGCGCCCAGCGACATCAGCAGCGAATGAGCGCCATCCACGCTCAAGGTGACGCGAGCATGAAGCGCTACTACGACCGCATGGCGTCAGGGGACGCCTCGCATCGCAACTTCCTGAACTACATCAACGAGGAAAACACCGTCGCAAGTTCGTCCGGGAAGACCTACCAGGTTGACGGATCCTATCAGCGCTACTACATGCATAAGCGCGATAGCACCTACGTAGGAGGCGATACTCACATGGACCTGGACGCTCTACGAAAGCTGGGCCTAAATCCTGATGATTATCAAGAGGTCAAGGTTAAGCGTTAGGACAGCCTCAAGCTGACATTGGTGGGCTTCATCGATCCTTGAGTCGATGAAGCCCACCAATGTTTACGGGACTCGCCCCCCTGGGATACGGTCGGGATACGTAGGCGTCGTCATACTCCTCCGTGGGATGAAGCACCGCACTAATACCAGGTACCGCCCCTTGAGCTATATAGCTGGGGCAGCAGGATTGTCATGGGTTTTGATAGCAGCCCTTTCCGGTTGCGGAGGGTCAACGGAGGGCAACAGTCCTACCGATCCGATACCTCCTCCTCCACCACCCTTAGCTCCACAGCGGCCCGTCGGCAGCATTAGTGCAGAGCCCTTTCAGGTTCTCGCCACGCTGACGTACGAGGGCCAGCCCATGATCCTCAACAAGCCGTCTCACCCGCTCGATGGTCTCGAAATTCGAGTAAACAGAGGCATCAATGCCGGGGCGAAGTTCGAGATCTCCTCTGCGGTCATCCAGAGCCACACGTTCCAACAGCAGGTTTCAAATCCAACCACGCCACTTATCCGTATTCGCTCGGACCAAGAGGTGGACCAGAACTCAACTCTCTTCCCGGTAACGATCGTTTTGCCAACGAAGGTGGCGGCTCAAGCGGCCATCGCGGACCATCCGATCGTCGTCTCGCTCGACCCTGCGGAGTCTTGGCTGAACTTCGTAACCTATTCCGTTGACCGCACCACTCGGAGAATCATGGTCTTCCCCTCTTTGATGTCCATGACAGACACCTCGGAGTTGGGCGGCGCAGCCCCGTTCTTTGTGGCGAAGAATAGCAATCGGACCGCTTCTAGCCGGGCCAGCGACTCCGGGTTCAAACCGGGCACCGACGATTGGCCGTTTGTGAATTTGGGAACGACCGGTGCGCCAGATGGGGCTTGCACCGGTATGTCAATCTCGGCCGCTTACCACTACGCGCTAAAGCGAATCGGCAATGGCCCGCTCCGGCACTTCAAACCGTTCAATGAAGGCACCGTCTGTGCCGAGAGCGACACTGACCCGTACCGCTCGTGTTCGTTCGATGACCGGGACGCCCTCCTCATGTCGCAACAACTTCAGGTGCGCTTTGGTGACCTCTTTAAACTTGGCTTGGTCGATGCAAGTGGCGATGCAGTTCCGCCCACCGGCCTAGCACCCTTCGAAGCGATTGCGCAAGCAAAGGCAATCCATGCGAGCGGCTGGCCGGCTCTCGTGGCAATCAATAATGAAGAAAGCGGCCATGCGGTGCTGTGCTATGCCACGACTGATAACGCACTCATCATCGCCGATCCCAACCAGCCGGGCAAGAGCAGGAAAATTGTTGCGAAGGACCCGCTGAACTGGACCACATTCGGCTTCGACGGTTGGTTCGATAGGGAGGACAGCGACGACGCCTTCCAGAAATACAAGCGCATCTGGGTCGTGGATCTCTCTAAACTCTCCCTTAGAGAAATGCAGGAGGTCTATCGCGCGGCTGAACTAGGACGGCTCTCGCAAGAGGTTGATGCGACATTCGAAGTCGCGGACTACTGCAGTGGCAAGCAATCTGTCCAAGGCGAGCAGCGGCTCCAATTCGACAACGAGGTGCTATTCCTGAGCGACGAAAGGTTCGCGCAGACCACCTTCTCGGCAAAGAGATACCTCCACAACGGTGAAGAAAAGACGTTCGGCGCAAGGACTAGCGAAGGCTTCAGAATCGACTTCATCGACCCAGCGTTCAAAGAGCCTGATGAGGATTGCGAATGGTGCCTCGATGCCGTTCCAGATGCTTCGAAAGCGTCGCCCCGTGCTCAAGTGCACATCCCAATTTTCAGAAGGCGACCCAATCAAGGCAATGAAGGAGACGTGGTTTGGCACGAAGCATTGCTGCTCGACATCAAAACTCAAGCGATGAAACTGCCGGAACCGGGAGCCCGACCATGACGAAATATCATTACGCCTTTGTGGCATTTGCCGTGACCTCGGCTATCATCCTCGGCTGCGGAGGAGGCGATGGGTCGTCGCCACCTCCTCCTCCCCCTGAAGAGACGCGCCTGATCTTCGCGCCATCGCCAGCCCCTATCACACTTGACAACGGCACGGGCGTTCACAACTGGGTCGGGCTGAGCGCGAACGGCCTGACCACCCGCATCTGGGGCTCCATCACTGACGCCGGCCTGCCCGATGTCCCAATCGAAATCAGCACCGGCAAGTCGATTGACAAAGTTTCGTCCCGCATGTTCTTCACGCCGGACGGCTACCCCAGCTTGGTCACCAATGGAGACCTCTCGGCGACTATCTCGCTCACCTGGCTCCCCGACAAACTACTCGCCCGGTTCTATGACAACGTCGGTGTCTACCAGGGGGCAGCAAACGTCACGTCCACGGGCTCGGGCCTGGTCGTCACCAAGGAACCGGGTGCCAATCCATCTCTCAGCGGGTCGTATGCTTTGACGCTTTCTGGCCTCGATGCCGGCGTCCTCTCCTTCACCCTCCAGTCAGATGAACTGGAATCCCGCGGCTGCGGTGATGCAGGTATCCCTGCCTTAAGTAGCCGAGCCGTGAACGCAGACACCCGAAAAGAGTGGCTCAGCGAACTCGCCGGGAGTGCGCTCGCGGGACGGCTTACCCCGCTCCAGAGGGCTTTAATTAGTCAGGTCGGCAAGGACTACGCGTCGGACGGCCAATCTCAAGTGTTGCAACAGATGGTGCAGGCAGCTATCCCACCGACCAGTCAAACCTTCTATATGGAGGCCGTTACTGATTGGGCTGCGGCGTTCGCCGCTCTGGACCAAATCATGACTCAGGCAACCACTCTCAATGAAGGCTGGGCAACTCTTACCGAGGCGCAACGGAACCAGAAATTCCCAATCAGCGGAGATGCTTTCTACGGTGCTACCTACGTGGCTTCCAATGAATTCGCCGCTCTGAGAGAGCAGGGGGATCCAACATCAGTCTCGGGAGTGGCCTTCAGCCGCGACTTCGACATCGTGACCTTGAAGGGCACTGTGGACCAGCAGGGCCAGTTCAAGATGCAAGGCTCCACCCCCGACAAGGGCGAATTTATCGTAACCGGCCAGGTGAATAGCAGCGGCGCGGTAAACGCCAGTTGGTCTTGGCCCTTCGGCGGTCAGGACGGAGACGCAGAGGGGGAGCGGGAAGAAGAGTCGACCTGCAACAGCCAGCAACAGAGTGGCGGCAAGGGCGGCACTATCGAAGTCCACAATGTGGGCCAGTCCTGTGGTGAAGTCACTTTCTCCTATGCTCACTACTCGATACCCGACGCGGTCAGTGTCTATCAGGGGAACAGCATCCTCTTCAGAACCGAAGGGTTGGTTTCTGGCAGCAGATCCATGACGCTGAAGCTCTCGCCCAGCCAGGGCAGAAACATTCGCGTCGTGGTGACCGCGCCTAGAGATGGCACAAGGTGGGACTACTTCTTAGGCTGTCCCACGACCTCGCAGGGTAAGGGGCTGATCAGCCGCGAGAATCCTGAAGGCTTGTAGCCCCTGATAAGTTGCGGCGCGATCTCGTAGATCGCGCCGCCAGTCGTTGCGCCATTTGAGGAAACCTGCTATATATAGGTTGATGGGAGAGTGGTGCCTTGGGCTTGACGGGCGCGTTCGCCTCTACCGCAACGATATGCAGGTGCGCCTGAGGACTCAGCAACAGGGCCTCCTGCTGGCGCGCTTGGCAGCGCATCGAGATGAAGGAGTGTGCCGGGTCGAGACGGCATACCTTCTTTGGCCGGAAGCCGAGCGGAGCAACGCACTTGCCTACTTGCGACGTGCTGCAATGGAGCTGCGGCACCTAGGCCTGCCCATAGAATCCAGTCGCGACCGCCTTTGGTTACCATGCGGGGAGCTCGAAGTCCAAGGGGCCGGAGAGGCTGTACTGGATGAGGTTGAGCACCCGATCGGACATGAGGTGCGATCAAGGTTCCCAGCTCCAGCGAATAGGACAGCGCCCCACAGTCACTGCATAGAGCTTACAGATTCTCATCACACTCTCGCCAGGATCCTAAGAACTCTCTCAGACGAACATCCGGACGTGGCCGTCTCTTTACTGGCAAGACACGGACTGGATCTGGTGCTTTCATCTCCTCCAGAGCCCATGCTGGAACTCGTTCTTCGTGCCCTGGCGGCAAGTGAGCAACTATCGAAGGAGAGACTGACCGTCATGCGGATGGGGGCGTGGCTTGCGAACCTCCTTACACGATACAGCCTCGCCGAGCGTTTGCTCCTACAGGCAGACGCAGGTTGCATTGCCATTGAAGACCGCGGTGGCCGCGGCAGCATTCTGTCGCTGTTGGCATTCGTTCAGATGGAGCGACGTCAGTGGGAGGCTGCCGTGCAAACGGCGTTTCTGGCAGTTGAACTCTCTGACGCCTCAGGTGAGCCCTCGGCGATCGTAAACTCCCGCATCAACATGGCCGGAATTCAGTGGCACTTGCGCCGCTTCGAGGAAGCTGCAGAGAACTACGCTATCGCCTACGCGGCCGCAGAAATTGATGCTCAGCAGAGGATTGCGCTTGCGAACGCGACCCTTATTTGGGGCCTCTACGGCGTGAAAGTCTGGAAAACATGGAAACCGTGCGACTTTGTTGGAGCGGATCATGGAGTTTTTGCCGCGGTCGAAGGCATGGGTCAAGCCGGTTACGGCATCGGCGTGGGCGACGTCGAGAGCGCCGTGATGGGCGTGACCAAAATGCTGAGGCAGGGGGGGTACGGCCTGGATCGCATCTTCTGTGTCGCCTTGGACCTGGCCGCTGTCACCTACGGCCGTTTCGGCCGGCCCCATGAAGCCGCAGCTTGTGTGCGCGTAGGGACCAGATACCGCTCGCGTATAGGCCACTCGCGCTCACCTGCCGAAAAGCTTTCGATACGTCTGCACGTCAAGACGCCATTCTTCGGAGAGGAAATCTCACGCCTGGTGAACGAGCTAGGGTCGGACGACGACTCGAGCTGCGCCGAGCGAATCATCCAAAGACTGAACAGCCAGTTTTCTCTCAGGTGAGGGTCTCCTCGCTTGGAGAAGTCTTTAAGCGTTCACGCGACCATTAGAGGTTGTGGGGGATGCTTTCTTCGTGGTCATGCAATTTCGCCTTCTCGCCAATTATCTTTCGAACCGGATAGTTCATCTCGATTCCAGTCTCTGCAAACTTGGCATGGAGAGCCTTGATAAATCCATGCTTGACCGTCGATGAGTCGCTAAAGCTAAAGGCGCGAAGGACGACTCGAAACCCGATGTTGGATTCACCAAACTCGTAGAAGAAGAGGAGAGGCTCGAATTCCGGATCAGCCCCACTGACCGTTTGCAGAACTTCGCGGGCCACGCCCAACGTAACCTCCTCAACCTGCTCCAAATTGGACGCGTAGGAGACGCCCCCTTC
>JBBQWO010000017.1:0-83589 GCA_038210535.1 Fimbriimonadales bacterium
ATACCCCATGCCGCCAATCTAGATTATCTTTGTTCTAGCGCGGGTTCAGTTGAGGTCGTGTGATGAATCGTCCAACATTTATGGTGGAACGCCCTGCCAAGGCGTTCCTCGCTTTAGCACCGAGTGCAAGGAGCATTACAAAATGAACGACAACAATGCAAGCGACGTACACCTCGTGCCCGTCGATACTGCGACTACCAGCTCTTGGTGTGAAGACACTCATCACTCGATCTCTGGGACCCCGAGCTGCTTCGCGTGGTAGACAACGGCAAAGAGACCATCGTGCCGTCGTGGCCACGAGGCAACGGGCTGTTTGAACCACACCCACGTGATGATGTCGCCGCCAAGCCGCTCACCGTCCTGCTGGAAAATCCGTGAGAGGAGTTCAAGGACGCGTACTTGATGGAGTCAAGACTGCGGCGGATGTGCAAGCGCTTGTGGCCAACTCGGAAGGCGAATGGAAAGGGATGAGCCTGCGGCCCATTCTAGCCCGTACCGCCACTTACCATGATGACAATGACGCGGCTACCTTGCGGCTGTATTCATCCGCGATGTATCTTGCGAAGAGATCAAGGTTCCAGGGTGGAATCTCCGAGGTGCCTAGCAGGGCAAGGACACCCCGATCGGCGAACATCATTCGACACTCCTCGTGCACCCGCCCTTTTCCGACGACCGGTTCGAGCGCAATGCCAGATGTCACGAGGAGGGTAACTGACGGTAACAGGAATGCACTCCGCCTGAAGATCAGGCGGAGTGATCAAGGCAGGCGAGATTATTTACTTAGTTGTTAACGACTTCTTCCTGGGCATCCAATCCGAACGGCGGGAGTTCAAGCATGTCTTCACGGTCAAAGATGTACTCGCGAAACGAGTGAACCTGGAGGACCATCTCGACACTACAAAGTAGAGCCAGACGAAGTTCCTCACGAAGAAATCCAGCCGCAAAGTTCTTGTGAAGTTGACCGTCGATGGAAATCCGAATCTGGGTGTCGCACGATTCCGCAACACCAACACCGAGGTGTCTGGCCAACAAGTCATGTGCTGGGCCTTGGTGACTTTTGCCAGCAGCTGCAACAGAGCAGCCTGTCGCCACGTGCCTGAATTGTGATTTGGTCCGACGGCCTGCTGATCCAATTCTTCGGCCATTGTTCGTCGGCCCGGTTGGTCGCCACATTCATTTGTATCGAAGGCTATTCCCTTGCACTGCAGGAGGTGCATCTGCTCGCTCCCAGTTTGTCATCGCGATTCCGTGGACACTGCTTGAATTGGTGGGCGGTGCAGGACTTGAACCTGTGACCCCTACAATGTCATTGTCGGGCGAGTTCGAAGTACGTCCAGCAGAGCCGACCAGGTTCAAACCGGCAGTTCTGTATCCCGGTTTGCGGGCCAAAGTGCGACATCATCCACACGTCGGGCTTAGCTGTGCCCCTATTCAGCACCCTATGTTGTCTTTAGCTTCCTTTGGTCGTGTTTGATTGGCGGCAAGCTGTCCGCAGGAAAGGCCGGAGCAATCGGCAATATCCACCCGGAGTTTCGCCCCGCCGAGGTGCTTTGTCTAATCTCGTTGAAGTGCGAAGGATCGTTGTAGCCGATTCGTCGCCCGCTCCTATAAGCTTCAAAGCGAGTTCGCTGTCAGACTTTCCGCTTATATCTTCTTATTTGCTGGAGCAGAAGACCTCACGGCACGATGGTTGTCGTTCGTAACGGAGACAGCCGTTTTCGTCGCTGATGAACGTTCAAGTGCGAACACTCCTCAAGCGCTAGGAGTGAGCGCTGAGTGTTCCTTGGCACCATGATCGCCTGCCCTGCCGCCATGATCAGGGTTTGATCACCTACGGCTACCTGAGCCGAGCCCTTAAGGAAGATGAGGAGGACATCGACTTCGTCGTTGATATGATTTGCAATACCTTCACCCTGTCTCCAGAACAGCAAGGTCGTGTCGAGCTGTTCGGATTCGGTGCCCCATAGGGGGCCGGTTTGGGCAGCCGTCTCGATCAAATATGCAAGGTCTATACCAAGGGATTCGAATCGAGGTCTTTTGTCGGCGAGCTCATGGCGTCGGGGTGCGGCGGTGCTGTTGCGGCGGTGCTTTTCTAGGATCGCGGTGCCTACAGCCAAGCTTGCCAGCGTCGCTTCGGACGCCGAAGCTTCGATGGTAGGAAAGAGGTCTCGCTCTTCCCACCGAATGTGGTGATCGAGCAGATGGCCGAGGGCGTGGCACTCCTCTAACGTGAGGCCGTTGACCTCCGTCTTACTGGCGGCTTGCCTGATGGTGTCGTGCTCCCCTTTTAGCTGAGACCTGTGGTCTGGCGGAGCGAGTGGGCCGAGCAGCCGCTCCTCTTCGTCGAAGTGGTCTTTCAGCTCTTCTTGCCAAGTAGCGGCGAAGGAGTCTTGGATGATTGGATCAGTCGCGGTCATGAGTGACCGAGCGAGCACGAGGCCAACATTGTGATCCCTGGAGAATGGCTCGAGAGCAGGATGTCGCTTCACGCGGGCACATGCTCGGCCGCGGGTGCTTCGGACTTGCTAATCTTCACTGTAGACTTCTTGAACTCGGGGATCTTGCTGATGGGGTCGAGGGCTCGGTTGGTTAGCAGGTTCGCCGATTGCTTGCCGGCCCAGTGGTACGGAATGAAGATGGTGTCAGGTCGGATGGTGGTGACCACCTTGGCCCGAAGCACGACGTGCCCTCTTCGGCTTTCGACTCGCATCCAGTCGTTATCCACGATGCCGTAATCAGCAGCGAGGGTGGGATGGATCTCGACATAGGGTTCAGGGCACATATCGACGAGGCCCCCGATGCGTCTGGTTTGGGTCCCGCTTAGATACTGCGAAACGACTCGGCCAGTGGTTAGGATGATCGGATACTCGGCGTCGGGCTCTTCCGCACTTGGCCGATGTCTGATGGGGTGGAAGTGGGCTTTCTTGTCCGGCGTGAAGAACTTGAGGTCTTCGAAGAGGCGCTTGGTCCCGGGGTGCCCAATTTCTGGGCAGGGCCAGAAGATTCCCATTTCGTCTTCGATGCGTTGGTAGGTCATGCCGTAGTAGTCGGCTGTGCCTCCCTTACTGGCAACCCGGAGCTCGTTAAAAATGTCTTCGGAGGTCTTGAAGTGGTCGAAGTATTTGCCTTTGCCTAAGCGGCTGGCGATTTCCAGAAGAATAGAGGTGTCGGTTCGAGCCTCCCCCGGAGGCGTGACGGCGGCTCTTACGCGGTTCGTGCGGCACTCGGCGCTGGTAACGGTGCCTTCCTCTTCTTCGTGTAGAGAGCCGGCAAGCACGATGTCTGCGTGGTGAGCGGTTTCATTCAGGAAGAAGTCGATCGCGGTGTAGTGCTCGAGCTTTCCTAGTGCCTCGCGGGTGAAGTTGCTATCTGGGAGTGACACAAGCGGGTTGAAGCAAATCGAGATAAGCGCCTTGATCTCGCCAGCGTGGATCATATTCATCAGCTCTTGGGCGGAGTGGCCCTTCCCCGGAATCTCCTCCACGTCGCAGCCCCACACGCTTGCGATGTAGGCGCGGTGCTCCGGATTCTCGATGTCGCGGTTGCCTGGGAGCTGGTCACACTTGTGGCCATGCTCGCGGCCGCCTTGGCCGTTGCCTTGCCCGGTAATCGTTCCGTAGCCACAGCCGGGACGCCCAATCCTGCCGGTGGCGAGCACAAGGTTGATGCAGGAGAGGACGTTGTCAACGCCTTTCGTGTGATGCTCGATCCCTCGGGCGTGAAGAAGGAAGCTGGTCTTGGCTTTGCCCCACAGACGGGCGGCAGTCTGGATGTCCTCCGCCTTGACGCCAGTGATCTCCGCGGCTTCTTCGATCGTCATCTCCATCGCCGCAAGTTCGGTTTCTTCCCAGCCGCTGGTGTAGCTTGTGACGAACTCCCGGTTTACGTAGCCTTCCTCGATGAGGACGCGCAGCATGGCCGTGAAGAGCGCCGAATCAGTGCCGGGTCGGACGGGGAGGTGGAGGTCGCAGGTGCGTGCGAGTGGGGTTACTCTTGGGTCTACCATAATGAGCTTCGCTCCCCGGTCTCGGGCTCGCCAGATGTAATCGGTGGTGATCGGAGAGCACTCTGCAACATTCGTGCCGGCGCAGAGGATCACTTCCGCTTCAATGATGTCCCCCCAATAATTGGCTGGTCGATCGATGCCGAAAGCCTTCTTGTTGCCGGCGCCGGCGCTCACCATGCAGAGCCGGCCATTGTAGTCGAGCTCCTTTGTTTCTAGCGCCAGACGCGCGAACTTACCGACTAAGTAGCTCTTTTCATTTGAGAGGGAGACTCCGCTGAGCATGGCTACAGAGTCCTTTCCGTACTGCTTCTGGATGCGGCGTATCTCTGATACGGTAGTGGAAAGAGCCTCGTCCCAGGAGATCGGCGCGAATCCCTTGCCTTCGACACGCTTCAGCGGCGACAGCAGGCGGTCCTGGTGGTTGTTCTGGAGGTAGCGCATGACCCCTTTCGGGCAAAGCTTGCCCTTGTTGAAGGGGAACTCCTCCCATGGCTCGAAGCCAATGACCTTATTGTCTCGAACCGCGAGCTTAATGCCGCAACCTTGCCCACAGAAGCAGCAGTGGGTTTTGACAAGCTTGTCCGGCTCACCTCGTCCCCGCCACCCGCCGAGGGGCTCGCGGTTGAGGTGTGGTCCGAACTGGTCCATCAACTCTTCAATCGGTAGAGGAAGCTTCGCCATCTCCTTTGTAGTCTACGGCCTGAGCGCTTGAAAGCGTATGACTCCGATCATAGGCTAGGTCAACAGGAGCTTTGCGGCGGCAAGAGCTACGGCTGCAGCCAGAAGCATTCTCAGCCATTTTGGTGGCACCTTGACGGCACCCAGGGTGCTGCCGACCACTCCGCCCAGGAATGCGCACGGTGCCAGCCACAACCCTTCGAAAGGCACCGCTTGGAGCCCCTTGATGTTTCCCAGAAGACCCGCGATCGAGTTCACGAAGATAAAGAGTGCAGACGTGCCGAGAGTCTCCTTGCTTGTCGCCCAGCCCATCAGGATGAGCAGTGGGCTCAGAAAGATTCCGCCACCGACTCCGATGAGGCCAGAGATGTAGCCGATGGCAGCGCCTGCAGCGACAGCGAGGACCGGATTGACTTCCTGGTGTGCTCGATCATGCTTTGAGACCAGCAACCCAGCCGCGGCAATCAAGAGAACGCCCCCGAGCACAAGGCGGTAGATCCGATCCGGGGGTGTCGTGGAGCCTCCAAGAAACGCAAATGGGAGCGCTCCGGCGACGAACACAAAGAACAGCTTCCGGTTGAAGCAATCGTTCTTGATGTAGCGAACACTTGCGATGCCTGCGACCAGAACATTCAGGAGGAGTGCCGTAGGTTTCATCACGGCGGGCGCTACTCCGAGAAGCGCCATAGAGGCAAGATAGCCGGAGGCGCCGCCATGCCCTACTGAGGAGTACAGCACAGCGACGCAGAACACGAAGGCGCATAAAGGAAGCAAATCGGGCATGATGCGATGACATCCATCATGGCGAATGCCATTGCAGCAAGGTAGGTTGTAAGCATGTGGGATGTATCCGACAAGCTGTCAACCGTTCGAACGGCACGCGCGAGATCTTTCCTGCGGATGAACGCCTCTACGCTCGAAGCCGTTCAATCTGGGACGGTGCCGAAAGGCGATCCGCTTGCCGTCGCAAAAGTGGCAGCCGTAATGGCGGCCAAGTCCACTCCAACCTTCATCCCCTACTGCCACCCCTTGCCGATAGAAAGTGTAAGGGTTGAATTTGCTATTCAGCCAGAGGGGATCGAGGTTGTGACAGTGGTCAAGACCTCGGCGAAGACAGGGGTTGAGATGGAGGCGTTGACGGCAGCGACAGTTGCCGCGCTGACGCTGTATGACATGCTAAAGCAACTGGACATGGGGATGACGATCGAGCGGGTGGAACTGCTGGAGAAGACTGGCGGGAAGTCTGACTTTCATAGATGACGCAGAATCCCTTGATCGATCCCTTCGGACGGACCATCGATTACCTTCGAGTCTCTGTGACGGACCGCTGTAACTTCCGTTGCATTTACTGCATGCCGGAGCAGGGCTTCCCTGCAACAGCCAAAGTGGAGAATCTTACGGCCGATGAGTTGTGCCGACTGGTCCGAGTCGCCGCGTCCCTGGGTATGCGAAAGCTACGGTTTACCGGTGGCGAGCCTTTGCTGCGGAAGGATTTGGCGGAAATAATCCGTGTTGCCGCTGAAAGTGGCGCAGCGGATATTAGCTTGACCTCGAACGGGCATCTGCTCGCTAGCCAAGCAAGAGATCTCGCCGCTGCTGGCCTATCGAGAGTGAATGTGAGCCTCGATACCCTTCGAGAGGATCGGTTTCAAGCGGTCGCGCGAAGAGGCTCGTTGGGCCAGGTTTTGAATGGCATTCAGGAGGCAATCGAAGCAGGCCTTCAGCCGTTGAAGCTCAACTGCGTCGTGCTGAAAGGGATCAATGACGATGAGGCAGCGGAGTTTGCGAAGTGGACCCTCTCTGCTCCGGTTCATGTGCGGTTTATCGAACTCATGCCGATGCGCTGGAATCTTGATGAGGGGCCCTCCCTGGAAGCATCGTCACCGCTAGGAGGTTCCGGGCTCCTGCAGATTAAGCGCGCAAGCGGAGACATGCTGTCAGATGCTGAAATGCGCAGACGGTATGTGTCTGTGGACGCTTTAAAAGCGACTATCCAGGACACGTGCGGCGTGCTCGAACCTGCGCATGTGCTGACGAATGGACCAGCGCGGACGTATCGACTTTCCGGGGCAGTCGGAACCATCGGATTCATCAGCCAAATTTCTAACGATCTCTGCTCTCGATGCAACCGACTTCGGCTAACTCACGATGGATTTCTGAGACCGTGTCTGATGAGTGACGGGGAACTGGACCTTCGGACGCACCTACGCAACGGAGCGACTGACGATGATCTGCGTTCGCTGTTCCGCCAAGTGGTGCTGCATAAGCCGGAGCGGCACTTCCTTCACGAAGGGCAAAAGGTTATCGGCCGTGGCATGAGTCAGATCGGCGGCTAGCCTCTCGCCGCGCGGAGTTCCTTCGCCCCGCCGTCATAGCCGTAGACATGCGACCAGCCCCGCCCGCGAAGCTCGCGAGCGAGCGCGAGGCTCCGGATTCCCTTCGCGCACACGAGCACCACTCGGGGCGCATCGAGCAGCGCGGGATCTGCCAGATCGAATCGACTCATCGGCATCCGCATCACGCTGTTGAGCGGATCGGCGGCCGTCTCGTACGGCTCCCGAATGTCCACGATCAGGTCGTCCGCGAGTATGTCGGCGACGAGCAGGGGGTCTGCCTCCACTTTGACGGGCCGTGGAGTCCCGCAGGCTGGGCACACTGGGTTCCGCTCGAGTCCTAAGGTGCGGACATCAAGCGTCCGAAGGTCGAGCACGGCCACCCGCGACTCGAGGGACGGCAGGCCGAGTATCACCTTAAGGGCCTCGCCTGCCTGCAGTGCGCCGACCACGCCTGGCGCGTAGCCGATGACGCCGTTCTCCTCGCACGATCCGACGCAACCGTCCTCGGGAGCGATCGGCCAAAGGCACCTGAGGCAGGGCCCGACAGGATCGATCACCATGAGCTGCGCGTCGAAGCGGTCGATGCTGGCCGTCACAAGAGACTTGCCAAGCCGTACGCACAGGTCGTTGAGAAGGAATTTCGCTCGAAAATTGTCCGTGCAGTCCAAGACCACGTCATGCGTCGCCACGAGCTCGGACGCCGTCGCGGCGACCACGTGCTGGGCAATTGCTCGCACCTTCGAGAGTGGGTTGAGGGATCGCAACCGCTCGGCAGCCACCAACGCCTTTGAGTGGCCGACGTCGGCTGCCCGGAAGAGCGGTTGCCGGTGGAGGTTGGATACGTCGATCTGGTCGCCATCTGCGATCGTGATCCTACCGACGCCTGCCCCGCCCAGATACATCAGCGCCGGGCACCCCAGCCCTCCTGCTCCGACAACCAGCACGCTCGCACCCATCAGACGTTCCTGCCCGGCCACGCCAACCTCGGGCATCCGGATCTGTCGAGCGTAATAGGTTTCAGGCGAGATCAATTGCGCCCCTTGCGTATTGAGCCATTCGCTGCCCCCCTCCGCGTACTCCTCTTTCTTCCAGATGGGCACCCTCCGCTTGATCTCGTCCACCACGAACTCGCACGCCGCAAAGGCTTCTCGGCGGTGTTGAGCCGACGCTTCCACCCGGATAGCGACATCGGTTGGCCCCAATCTGCCGACGCGGTGCGTGCAGGCGATCTCGAGGATCGGGAAGCGCTCCCGGGCGGCATCGAGGATGGCTGCGCCCTCGCGGATGGCCAGCTCGTCGAACGCCTCGTATTCGAGCTCCAGAACCCGGTGCCCTTCGTTCAGATCGCGCACCGTGCCCTCAAAGACGACTCGAGCGCCGGCGCGACGATCCTCTGGAAGGAGCGAGCCCACGATGGGGTCTCTGGTCAGCTGAAACATGGGAGCTAGCCTCCCGCCACTGGAGGGATCAGCGCAACCTCGCTTCCATCCGTCAACGATACGTTCGCATCGACGAGCCCGCCATCCACGGCGAACCGCACGAGGTGCAGTGGCAGGCCAAGCGCATGCCTGTCGACCAGCTCGGCGTACAGCTCCTCCGGGCTCGTTGCGAGTGTCTCGACCAGCTCACGTTCCAGACCGCTCCTCTCTCGAAGAACCGCGAAGTAGCGCACGCTGATGGTCATATTTGAATTCTGACGCCATGGCCTTCTCGCGCGTACGACCAGCGTCCGTGGGGATCACCTACAATGGGGGTGATGTCGATTCCCGCAATGGCTGGTTCCGTGGCGCTCCTGCTCCAAGCGAGCGGCAGTTTCCTGGCTCAGTCTCACCCGGCGGAGTCCAGTGAAAGCCGTGCCGAATGCCGGATCGGCACCGGAGCCGTAGTCTCCGGTCAGGACGCCCCGATGTGGACGATCGAGCTGATGGCCAAGTTTAAAGCGGTCGGCCTGATCATCGGGTACCCGAATGGCCTCAGCCACTCCAACGGTCGAAGCCGCTACGAAGTCGCGGTGCAAACCTACGCGGTCGTGCACCAAACCGAGAACCTCCTCAATCGAACGGATCTATCAGGCGAGGATATCCAGATGCTGGTTTCTCAGGAACCAAACTGGAAGGAACTGATCCACGCGATCCGCGAGGTGAATCGCGAACTGGACTCTATAGGAGGTGAGCCTGCACAGCTACTCCGGCTGGCCAAGACTTTCCAGGCCCGCGTCAGGCGAATCGCGGCGGGCCGCGCCTTCATCGATGTGCCCAGTGGTCACTGGGCGGCCGAGGCGGTTAGGGAGCTGAAGGATTTAGGCATTTTGCGTGGGTACCCCGGCGGGTCATTCAAGGGAAATTGACCGCGCCTCGAACGTTTCACTAGTCCCCCTACCCGACATAGGGGATCTCTCCCATGAGTGCCGCTTGATTGACGGCTATGAGTTTCCGCTTTTCCTGAGGCGAGAGGTTTTGGTGCTCGCCGAAGTCGAAGCCAATCTCGCGCATCACGTCGGCCAGATCGTCGTGGTGCATTTGCGACTGGTACGGCTGTCCCGAGCGAATACAAACGGCTTGAGGGCCGCGTGCGCCTTCTTCCTTGTAGAACTGCACTCCGAGTTGCGCGGGGCGCTGGATGACGTGGAAGAGCTTTCCAAACGGCATCCAGAGGAGCAGAACGATGACGGTTAGCGCATGCAGAAGAGAAAGGAACGAGAAGCTCTCACCCCCCATGAACTTGTAGCTTGCGGTGAGCATGAGGCCGGTGATCGACACCGCGAAAAGGAGGAAAAGCGGCACCAGATCGCTCGTCATGCTTTGGACGGCCTGAGCACCATGCTCGTGGATTCGGCGGTGCATTGCAAATGCGACGCCGGCGAGCACGAAAACTGCGGAAAAGTTGAGGCCGTTGAACATCATGAAGCCGATGATGCTTTCGGGCGGGAACGTGAACTGGCGCATTCCCATGAACTCGACGATGTAGTTGCCAGTGCCGTCGTGACCGAAGATCACCCATCCCCAACTCAGCGGAAACGTGATGGCGAAAGCGAGCAGACAGCCCCAAGCCATGCACATGTGAGCCAGCCATCGGCTCTTGCTGCGGTTGCCGATGAACTTCTGAATGATGATGTTTTCGAACGCGAGCTTGATAACGTGGAGGATGTTCTTGAAAAGCTTCGTAGGCCGAAAGAAGAGGCGCCAGGAGGCTTTAAAGTAGCGCCAGGTCGGCGGGCGCTGAACCCACATGGTGTAGCGGTATCCCATGCCGAAAGCCGCGAACACAGTCGCAATCGCGTAGGCAGCCAATGGCGTGTCGAAGCGGGTAAGGCGTCCTGAGCCGAAGTAGATGCCGGCAAGTACGGCCACGCCGAGAAGGGCAGCTACGGTGAATGCGACGACTTGGCTTCTTGGTCTTGCGCGGTCGAACTCAGTCATTGCTCTGTTCCTGATGTGTCCGGATAACGTCGTCCACCCACGATAACCCCTTCATCATGGTGGGGAAACCCAGCGTGGTCAGCGCTTGTAATGCAGTATGTCGCAGCTCCTCGGGTGTTGCGCCGGCATCGATTGCTTTTCGTATCTGGCTGTGGGCTCCGCCTTCGGTTCCAGCTCCGACGGCCATTCCAAGCTTGATGAGCGCTCTTGTCTTCGCGTCGAGGGGCCCAGCGTCCGACACGGCTTTACCGAGCTCGTGGTAGCTCTTAGCTATTTCGGGGTAGGTCTCCACGAAGTCCGTGAATCGCTTCGGCAACTTGCTCATGGTGCAAATCTATTTTGGCTTAGATTGGCCGAGAGCGATATGATGCGGGTCATTGCTTCCGATGACCTTGATGGTAGCTTATGATGATGGGCATTGAGGCGGTGATCTTGACCGGAGGGGAAAGCCGGCGCATGGGCCGGGACAAGGCGACGCTGCCGATCGACGGAAAGGCGCAGGCGCAGAGGATCGTCGACGCCTTGCTGGCCGAGGGCATTGCCTCGACTACTCTCGGACGTGAGCCTACTGTCGGGGCGGCTTTCATTGCGGATCAGGAGGAGTTCTCTGGGCCCATTGCTGCCCTGTCGCGGTTCGAGCCGCGAGAGGAGATGGTGTTTGTCGCGTCTTGCGATTTACCCAGGTTTGATCCCCGACTTGTCCGACTGCTTGAAGATTGCTTCGAAGTAGATGCGTGCGTTCCGGTTAGCGATGGATTTCGGCAGCCGCTTTGTGCGCTCTATGGGAAGTCCGCGTTTGCTGAGCTTGCGGCCATGGCTCGAGAAGGATTGCGTTGCCCGACAAAGTGGCTGGATCGCATAAGGGTTCGTTTGTTGTCGGAGGAGGAGTTGATCAGCTTGGGCGGGAATCCTAACTGGACTCGGGGCGCGAATACTCCTGAAGAGCTGGCGCGGCTAATCGAATGCTGACTTACGAAGAGGCGCTGGAAATCGTCTTGCGCCATACAGAGCGATCTTCGCCGGAGACGGTGCCTCTGGGTGATTGCCTGGGCCGGGTGCTTGCAATCGACGTCACGGCTCCGATTGATCTGCCGCCATTCGACAACTCGGCCGTCGATGGGTATGCCGTCGGCTCACTCAATGGTTCGGAGTTCACGGTGGTCGGCGAGCTTGCAGCGGGTTCTGCGGATGAGATTGCCCTCTCAGAAGGGGAAGCTTGCCGTGTCTTCACAGGATCCCGGCTGCCGAGCGGAACCCTTGCGATAGTGATGCAGGAGTCGGTCACCGCGGAAGGGGGAAGGGTGTCGTTGCGAGAAGCTACTATCGCCGGCAGCCACATTCGCAGACGGGGGGAAGAACTACAGGCGGACGATGTCATTTTCAGCGCAGGGACGTGGATCACTCCGCCCGTGGTAGGAATGCTTGCCACGCTTGGCTTAGCCGCAGTGGATTGCTTCATGTTGCCCAGGGTCTCGGTTGTGGGAACCGGCAGCGAGCTCGTCTCTCCGGGCGAGGAACTGGGGGCCGGCCAGGTGTATGAGTCCAACACGTACGGGGTGCAGGCGGCCGTTCGATCCTTGTGGATCGATAAAGTTTCAATCTGTCGTGTAATGGATGATCTCGAGAAGACAAAATCGGTCTTCGGGAGGTTGCTGGGCACATCCGATGTCCTTCTAGTGTGCGGCGGCATGTCGGTGGGAGATCACGACTATGCCCGACCGGCACTTGAGGCACTTGGCGTTCGGGAACACATCTGGCAGGTGAAGATCAAGCCTGGCAAGCCATTCTACTTTGGCGTTGCTCCGAGCGGGCAGCTCGTCTTTGGCTTGCCCGGCAACCCCGTTTCGGCACTTGTGACGTTCACGCTCTTCGTGAAACCCGCACTAGCGAAGATCACTGGCCACCCACTCGATACGGGTGCGAGCCTTAGATCTGGCGAGGTCTTGAGAGGATCTAAGGGCCGCGACGAATTCGCGAGAGCATATTTGCGAGACAACGCCGTCTATCTGGCTGAAGCGCAGGGTTCGCACATGTTGAGCGGCCTGGCGATGGCGGACGCTCTCGTGCGCATTCCCGCAGACGTAAGCGTTCAACCTGGAGACGCAGTCGAAGTGATCAACCTTAACTGGCAGCGCTAGATGTCGTGCATCACTGCAAGTAGCGCATCCTCCTTCAGAATGGTGAGCACGTGGCGGTCGGTCGCTACTATTCCGCCCTTCTGCCATGCGCTGATCGTTCGGATCGTTGACTCCACAGTAGTTCCCGCCATCTCACTGATGTCCTGCCGTGTGAGCGGCACGTCGATTCTAAGTCCCTCCGGCTGTTTGCTGCCATAGGAGTCGGCTAGCAGGAACAGGACGGCGGCGATGCGCTCATCGACCTTGTTCGACGACAGCCTCGCCATCATCTCATGGGCCTTTCGCAGCCTCGGGCCGAGCCCCCGCACGATCTGATCCTTGAACTGGCTGCTCTTGTCATACAGCTCAGCGACGATGCGTGTAGGAATCTTCAGATACCAGCAGTTGGTGACGGCGATCGCATTGAGAGGAAACGAGCGCCCCTCGATAGCGGCGAATAGTCCGAGGCACTGACCCGGTCCGAGCAGTTCCATCGCCACTTCTTGTCCTCCCGCGGTAGTTTTGGTCATCTTGATGAAGCCGGCACCCACAATCGCAACAAACTCGGCAGCCGATCCGGCCCGCCAGATCATCTCACTTCGCTCCGCATAAGCAGTAAAAGACTCACCCGCCAAGCGTTGCCGCTGCTCCTCGGTGAGGCCGTTTAGCAGGCTGCAGGCCTGGATAACGGCAATGTTCGCGGGGCGGTCGGGAACGCCGGAAATTTCTTGGTCACGCATAAGAGGTCACGCTTCGTCGGTGTCTCAGCATAATCGAAACCATCAGGAATCCCCAGATGCCGATGCCCAGCAGCTCGATGAAGCCCGTCACTCCCATTGGCTTGAACGCAGATGGGGTGTAGTCGGTAGCCACTTCCAGCCCGACCCGTGCAGCATTGCCGAGGTTGAGGAGAAAGAAAGTCGTCCAAAGCGCTTTCTGTCTTTCTTCCGGAAGGTCGTTCATTCGAGCGATGACGTGCATCCCCACTCCGATGATCATTTGCGAGATGAAGCCCACCGTCAGAGCGTGACGGATCGCGCCAGTGAAGGCGTGAGAGAAGGGTTGACCGACAGCCGCCAAATGTAAGGGCTCAAGCACAACCATCGCTCCTGCCACCACGAGCCATCCAAAGGCGGCACGCACGAACTTGTGCGACGGTAGGGGCGTGCGCAGCGGGGAGAACAGTCGGCTTGAGACGACGAAAAGGAGAGCACCCGTCGCCAAGAGAACGCCGCCGGACCTAAACATAAGGTCCGCGCCTTGGGCGAAGGACTCGTTATAGAAGTGGATCCAGCCAGTCACCCGGATAAGTAATCCTACGTTCCAACACACGAAGGCAGCATTGCCCAGTCCTTGGCTGGCAGCCTTAGCCCCGAAGCAGGAGTTCATCTTGACGAGGGCGACGCCAAAGATCATGTTTGCGACAAAGCCTAGGAATTGTGCCTCTCGCAGCGGAAACATCCACTGCGCAACGAACGCACGCGATGCCAGGGCCGACTCCTGGTGAGACAATGCAAAGACGACCGGTTCGGCGAGGGATATTGCGACGAGCCAGGTAAGAGAGGCAAACACGAACTTCGTTTGCCAGGAAAGGCCCTGCCCCGTCTTGAACCTTGTCAATGAGGTGTTGGCGATGAAGAGTCCAACCGCCAAGGCTTGCAGGAAGGCAGAAAAGATCCCCACCGGGAGCCAGATCCCGCGCTGAGACTCAATCAAAGGTTCGGCAAAGAAACGAAGCACGATCCCTGCCGACATCAGACAAAGGGACCAGGTAGCAAGCTGATAAAAGAGGCCCACCTTTGACTGCCTCGGCGCATTTTGCTGAAGGGCAAAGCCCATTACAAAAAAGCCGACCCATCCAAAGAGCTGCGAGTTGGCGTGCGCCAGAACGAAAGGTGTCCAGACATTCGCGGTGAAGTTCTGTTGAAGCGCTATGCCAAGGAGGGCTATCGCGCCAAGACTGCAACCGGCAGTCAGGACGCTGACGATTCCGGCCAGGAAGAAAGGGCGATAGATGTCGGTAACCACTCGCGCGTCGATGGCCTTGGGTTCCAAGATGATGCGAAGCGGGGTGAGTTCGCGTATTGCCATGAAAAAGCCTCACCTTAAAGGTGAGGCCTTTCCGAACTTCCCGCTATGACGCCGATCATAGGTTATGGCTCGGGTGCAGGATCCACCTTGTGCGACATGCGGAGAATCGTGCCATGCATCCAGGCTAGGCTCACGCTCGCACTGATTTGGGTGTTCGAATAGAATAACGATATGAGCGTCTTCGTCGTGCTTGCTCTCATCGCCGTCGCTCCCCTTCAGGACGCGCTGGCCGAAGGCCATAGCGGAATCGCTGCGAGATTTCCGGGAGATCGAGGCATCGCAAGGGACGCCGCGGTGCTGTTTCACGACGACTTTGAGGCGGGAATGCCACAGGAGAAGTGGAGCAGCACGTTCCATCTTGAACAGATAAGGATGGCAACCGAGTCGGAAAACGTCCATGCGGGCAAGCGAGCGCTGGAGTTCCGGGTGCCGAAGCAAGAGGCAGAGCTGAGCAACGCGGTTGTCAAGCGGTTCGAAAAGGGCTACGACACCCTCTTCCTCCGCTACTATTCTCGCTTTGACGGGGGCTTCGACCAGATCGGATCGAGTCACAACGGCGGGTATCTCGCGGCGATCTCCGCTGGTTTGCCGTATGCCACGCCGGGAATCAAAGCGGACGGGCGCAACAAGTTCGTCGCTAGCCTCGAGAACTGGCGGGATTCCGATGCCAAGCCATCCCCCGGCGAGCTGAACGTGTACTGCTATCATCCCGAGCAGCGTTCGGAGTGGGGCGATCACTTTTTTCCATCGGGCGTGGTGCTGCCATTTACGTACAAACCGGGAGAGTTTGGTCCGTCCTTTGTCAAGCGTCCGGAAGTGATTCAGAAGCTGGGGCGGTGGGCATGCTACGAGTTGATGCTGAGCGCGAATACTCCCGACAAGCGGGATGGGCGCATCGGCTGCTGGATCGACGGCAAGTTGGTCGCCGACTTTCCCAACCTTCGGCTTCGAGACGTGGAGTCGCTCAAAATCAACTTCGCCGCGCTCGATCTGCACATCCACGGAAACTCCAGACGGGAGAATAAGAAGTGGTACGACGACATCGTGATCGCAACCTCATACATTGGCCCGATGGTTCTTTAGGCAAGATGAATCGTGGAGGGGGCGCAAGAGCTGAGTCAGGTCGGCGGGGGTGGTGTGGAGGTGCGTAAGTTGGCGTACTGCCATGAAAAAGGCTCACCTTTAAGGTGAGCCTTTTTCGAACTTCGCGCTATGACGCTGATCATAGGTTATGGCTCGGGTGCAGGATCCACCTTGTGCGACATGCGGAGGATCGTGCCGTGCATCCATACGAGACTCACGATTGCAAGAAGTGCAAGAAGAAACCAGCAGGAGGTCCAGAGGCCCGTGCCCTTGAGCAGGTATCCGAACACGATCGGCAAAACGAAGCCGCCGAGGCCTCCGAGCACGCCCACCAGACCGCCAACAGCTCCGACATCGTTCGGGAAGTATTCGGGAATGTGCTTGTAAACCGCGGCCATCCCAAGTCCCATAAGGATGCCGGCGATGAGCAGCAGGACGGTAAAGACATATTGATTGGCTTGGAAAAAGACGTGGGTAACGCCCCTTGCAACGACCTGCTTCTTAGTAACTTCATCGCCCACTTTGACCGACGGCTCCTGCCAAGAAGTGAACTTAGGAAGCACCAGCGTTTTGGAGTTAATCGTCGGATCGATTGGCGCCCGTTGCTTCAGGCTATAGGTCACTCCCGCGGCTACGATCTGCGTATCTGAGACGTTGGTGACTGGCCCCGCCTTGTCTGCAAGAACTCCTTCGCCAGGCGACGTGATCTCCATCTTTGGAGCCACAAGTAGCAGGAAGAGAACTGTAACACCGCTTAAAACGATATAGAGAGTGGTGCGCGCACCAATCTTGTCCGAAAGGAACCCGCCGAGAGCCCGGGTGAGGCCAGACGGCAGGCTGAACAGCGTCGCCATCATTCCGGCGCCGGCCAGAGTCATACCGTAAACGTTCAGGTAATACGGGATCAGCCATTGTGCGAGCGCTACGAAGCCTCCGAAGAGCACGAAGTAATAGAGGCCGAAGCGCCAGACGCGAATATTGCCCAGCGGCTTGAGCATGACTCCAAGAGTCTTGGCAGGTCCCTCGATCCTCTTCGGGATCGCGAGTAAAGCGAATACAACCGCCATCAAGATGAGCCCGCCCGCATATATCTGCGGCAGGGCGCGCCATCCCTCGAGATTAGCCCCGCCATCCGTCAGTCTTTGGAGCAATGTCGGAGCTCCCAAAGCAGTAATCGCAGTACCCATGTTGCCCATGCCGAACAGACCCAGTGCCGTTCCCTGCTTCGCTTTGGGGAACCACACGGCCGTGTAGGACACGCCTGCGGCGAAGGAGGCACCACTAATGCCGAAGCCAAGGCCCCCGAGCAGGAAGCCAGTGAAGGTGCTCGCAAAGCTCGTCAGGAACATAGCCGCAGCAGAGACGAGCATTACGGCTATATAAACAATCTTCCCGCCGAACCTATCGGCCAGGATTCCGATAGGGAGCCGAAGGATGGATCCCGTCAAAATGGGAGCTCCGATCAGCCATCCGATCTGGCTCTTGTCCAGAACCAGAACCCGATGGTCAACGAGATACGTAATAAGAACACCGTAGAGGGTCCACGCCGCGAAACATACGGCAAAGGCCAGCGTGTTTAAGAAGAGCACTCGGTTTGCGGCTCTTTTATCGTCCATGTTCTTAGTTTGTTCAGGGATTCAGAAGCGTGCTATGACCCTGATCATAAAGCTAATCTTGCCGCTCCAGCCGCCTCATCCCGAGGAACATCCATATCTGTACACCGAAGACTATCAGGCTGACGGCAGCTGCCGGTACGGGCATGAAGGTTCTGCCGTCGAGTAACCCCTCCAGCGCGCCTACGAATAGCCAGAGCTGGATAGCCAACAGAACGAGGCTAAAGAGAAGTAGCGCCGAGAACACGACTCCGTGTTGAGCGTGACGGGCCTGCTGCTTCGTCCTCATGCTTCAACTCCGCGCGTGATTCCTACTGCGTAAAGGTCATCCCCGTCGCGCTCCAAGGTTATCTTCGGAAGCGGTCTGGGAGGTGGGCCTTGCTTCACGCTGCCATCAACAACGTCAAAGACGCCGTTGTGGCACGGACAGTAGAGCCGGTTCTTGTCGTGCTGATAGCTGACTGGGCACGAAAGATGGGTGCAGCGACGCGAGTAGGCCACGAACTCGCCTTCGCTTCGGTGGATTAGAATGCACAGGTCGTTTGGTCGCGGATAGTTAAAGTTCATTGACTGCCCCGGCTTGAGATCGGTTGCTTTGCCGACCAGCTTCCGGTCCATCGACCTTCCACTCCGAGAGAAAGTAGCGAAGCCTGCGATCACGCCCGAGCCGAGGGCGAGACCCCCGCTGGCCAAGGTCAGGAAGCGAAAAAACTCCCGACGCGTAACGTAATCGTCATCTTCCCAGTCGATGGGAAACTCGTCTCTTAGCTCCTTCTCAACCATTAACGGCTCCTCGCCATCGTTAACAAATCCACCTTGTTGATCAAGTCGGTGCGCCTGACGGGCGCTCCAATATCCACGTTAAGCCGGTCAACCGCGCGCGGGACCATCAGCGAAACCCTTGTGGTGATTGTTCGCCCTCCGAACTGGAAGGTGTTAATAGCATGCCCCCCTCGTCGCTCCGCGATCTCTTCAGGTGTACCGAAGAAGAGGGCGCCAGACGGGCAGACAGTGGCGCACATCGGCTTCAGTCCAACCGAGGTGCGGTCGTAGCACATGTCGCACTTCATCATCTGGTCCGGCTTCGCGTCGTATTTCGGCACTCCGAACGGGCAAGCGAACACGCAGTTTGTGCAACCGATGCACCGGGGCTTGAGGGACGTGTGGACGACTCCGTCCGGAGTTCGCTTAATGGCATCTGCAGGGCATACGGCGGCGCAGGCTGGCTCGTCGCAATGCATGCACACGACGGGCGTGGTTTGGACCGTATTCCCCCGTTCGATCTGCTCCAGATGGATCATCGACACTCCCGCATGGGTATCGCACTCGGCGCAGGCAGCTACACAGGCGTTGCACCCAATGCACCTGCTTGGATCGATATAGAAGTGCTTCTCCATGGGCTATCTAATGTTCCACAGGTTTCGTATGCGCTGCTATGACGCGCATCATAAGCTGCGAGTATACGAGATTTAGATTCGCAGATCTCCGAGTAACGTCTCCCTCTCGGAGTGGCGGGCAGGACGTTGTGGAGCTTGCGACACGATCGATCAACTTGGTGGTACAAGATGACGTGCCGGCTTTCAAGCATAACGCAACAACTTCTCACGATTCTGTACGTAGCCGATCTCTCCAGGGCGTCGGCCTTTTATGACAGCGCGTTTGGCTGGCCCAAGACCGTCCACGCTTCCTCTAGGGCTTCCAGCACCAATTTGAATTCTGGGCGCGGCTCGATGAGCAGATTCTGCCCGTCGAATATGGAGTTCGAACAGACTTTTTGCACGATCTGCTGCCGCTGTGCGGAAGAACCTGTTTGAACCTATCAGAGCCGAGGGAGGCGCTTGAGCCGAAACGGTGGATAGATCTTGTATGGGTTTATTTGTGGGTCTAAGCAGCCCCTCGACGAATTTGATCAAGCGATTCGCGGAGGCCCGAAAGCGTTTGAACGTTTTGAGCACCGATCGCTGCGATGGAAGCAGAGTAGTTGCTCGCGGCGCGCCCGCCCACAAGGATCGGCACCGCCGGTCCCAACGTGTGACGCAAGAGCTTGAGTTCATACGCCATGGTCGGGTCGTCATCGGGAAAAACGAGACTGAGGCCAACCGCATGAGCCGCACACTGCCGGGTTGCATTGGCTATTTCCTCAGCAGGAAGATTGGGTCCAAGGTACGTGACGTTCCAGCCCTGCATCGCCGCAAACATCGAGACGATCAATGCCCCAATCTCGTGGACCTGATTCCGTGGGGTCGTCACCAGCAAGCGGGGCGCATGGATTGGCGAGCGCATGGTGGATCGAACGCTTTCTAGGTAGGTCCTCAAAACGGCCGACGTCATGTGCTCCTGGGCGATCGTGCTCGTACCTGCGACCCAGCGGACGCTGATTGACTCGACCAGCGGAACAATAACTGATTCCAAAAGCTCTCTCAGGCCCAGAATTGCAGCGGCCCGCATCAAGGTTTGTTCAAGCGAATCCGCATCCATGCGATCCATGGCACTCTCGCAAGCGACGAGATAGGCCGCGGATGAGGAATCGTTCGGACTCTCCGCTGGGGGTAAAGGTCCAAGCGGTCTCGGCGACGCCATGAGACTTTGAAGATCCTCGGTCGACAACTGCGCGATCAGACTAATCCCATGCCCGGCAGCGACTACGCCTCGCAACAGCTTCAACCGTTCGATATCCGAAGCTTCATACACTCTGCGATTAGTTTCGGTCCGGGCGGGACTCAATACGTGGTGCCGACGCTCCCAGGCACGGATCGTGTGTGCGCTCAATCCGCTTAGCTGCGCTGCCGCTCGGATCGTGTACTGCATCCCCATGGGTCGAGAGAGTATAGCCCGTTCGTCTAAGGCGCGTCAAGCTTTAAGCCTGGACGCGTTCTGTAAAGTGTCTAAAAATCTTTGACATATGCTTGACATTTCTTAGACAGCCGAGCTATCATCTTTATCGTTCACCTGCGGAATACAAACCCAGGGCGAGCATGGAGATTTGAAATGAAGACACTCAACGCATTGACGCAAATCTTGCTCATCGTCGGCGGCCTGAACTGGGGACTCGTCGCCGCGGCAAAGTTCGACTTAGTCGCTGCTATCTTCGGTGCCGGAAGCATGCTGTCGAACACCGTGTACATGCTCGTAGCGATTTCCGCCATCTATCAAGCGGTGCGCCTCGCAGCTCCCTCCCAGGGCCGCACTATGGCTACTGGACGCTAAATCAACCGAAGGACTCAAAACATGAAAACCACCAAACTAATTGCATTCACCCTTACGGCAATCGTTGCCGTCTCGGCCGCCATTGCAGGATTTGCAAAACCGGTCAACCAAATGGACATCGTCGACACGGCCGTGTCAGCAAAGAGCTTTAAGACTCTTGTCGCCGCTGTCAAAGCGGCCGGACTCGTTGATGCGCTGAAGGGACCTGGACCGTTCACGGTTTTCGCACCGACCGACGCTGCCTTCGCAAAGTTGGAAAAGAGCAAGCCGGGCACCATCGCAATGCTGCTCAAGCCTGAAAACAAGAGCAAGCTCGCGGCAATCTTGACCTATCACGTCGTATCCGGCAAGTTCATGGCCGCTGACGTCGTGAAGTTGAAGAACGGAACCCTCGTAAAAACGCTGAACGGTAAGTCCATCAAGGTCAGGAACCAGCACGGCGTCCTGGTCGACAGCTCAAAGGTTGTCAAGACCGACATCACTTGTTCAAACGGGGTCATCCACGTGATCGATACCGTTCTCCTCCCCAAGTAGCTGCGACAGCATTCAAGTAGCCCAGTCCGGGCAAAGGACACTCCTTTGCCCAATCATTCAAAGGAAAAGAAAGCGAGTAACCAAACACTAGACATCGTCAAAACCGCCACTTCAACCAACAACTTCAACACCCTCTTGGCCGCCGCTGAGGCTGCTGGCCTGGTTGATGCGCTGAAGAGCGAAGGTCCTCTCACCGTCTTCGCCCCGACCGATGCTGCATTCACCAAGCTTGAAGAGTCGAAGCAAGGCACCATTGCATCGCTTCTCCTCCCCGAAAGCAAGGAAACCTCGCTGGCATTCTGAAGGCGCTTGGGGGAGCCGCTTTCAGGTTCAAATTGATGCCTGTAACCGCCGGTAACCGAAGCTCACCTCGAAGCTATTGCGGCGGGAACACCTTGCCAAAGACACAGCTCGTGGGAGCGCGATCGTTTATGGGGCCGTGGCCGTCGATAAACGCCCCACCATGCGAGTGAAGGTGAAAGAAATCGCAGCCGGTATCCGGCGGCGCAACATGGCAGCCGGTTATTCTCGAGGTCCGGATCGCCGAACCCTTGGCGAATTTGGTTCCGTCGGGTGCCACGAGCGCATTCTCGAGCACGACTTCTTGGACAACGTTCACGACGATTGTGGCAGTGATGCTGTTCGCCTGGTCCGTCGCCGTGATTGTCGTTGTGCCTACTGGGAAGCCCGCGGTGATGTTTATCAGCCGGAGAACCGTGCCATCGCCAAATTCGAGGCTCGCTGCCCCAGGAACGGCGATGGAGGACGAACCCGACGATAAACCAGCCGTCGAGGTATGTCCATGCTTGGTCAGTGCGCCAAATCGGTACAGAGCTACCTCGCGAGTCTCTCCCACTAGCAGTTCCACTGTTTCAGGGCTGAATCGGTAGCTCGATCCCACGTCGATGTCCGCTGGGCCACCGACGATTAGATTGCCATCGTAGGTGCGGGCTCGGAAGTCGTAGAAGGTCGTGCCGTCCCGGACGCCATTGATGGTCACCGTCTGCTGCGTCTGACCGGCGGCGAACACGATCGTGGCGGTGGCACCGCCGGTCGCAAATGTCGCTACACCAGGATCACCGATGGTTAGAGTCGCCGTGAGAGGATGACTCACGAGGCAGCTGGGCGCTTGCGCCCAGCCATTGTCGTTGCTAGCCGGACCAGCCGTTACGTCGAGCATTCGCCTCGCAGTCTGCGCGGTTGGAATACCCTTCGCTGGAAGAGCCAACGATTTCTCCGTTGGAAGCAGTTCGGCGCCATCGCCACTCTCCTTGGGCGTCCTCGTAGAACTCCCACTTATCAGTTGTTGCCATTTGTCGTCACCTTCGATGTTGTAGTGAAACCCATCGCAGAGTATTCGACCTCTCTGTTGGCGGAAGCTCGCACCTTACCACCCCTCTTGCATGTCCGTTCATTTGGTTTGCAACAAAGCCCGCAAGGGAGTGCAAGGCGAGTTCTACCTTCGATTGAGTTCCCATTCGAGTTGGACTTGTGAGTCCAGCATTTTAGCGCGGGTTTATGCTCAACTTTCGTGGCTCTGACAGTCCGGGGACTTCTTCGACGAGGTTCACTTTTCGTAAATGTCTATAATAAACGCGTTCACCGAGAAGTGGGAAAATAGCGAACATGATCACGAATGGGCACAACACAAAGCGGGGCGAAGGGGACACGATGGTACGGGAGGCGATCCCGAATCTTCCCTATCCCGATAAATTCGATCTAGAAACCGCGATTCAGGGCATGTTCAAGGATGGTTACTGCATCTTTCCTGAGGTCTTGAACCGCGTCGAAGTCGCGGCCTTTCGGGCGAAGATCGATGCTTCGGGCGGACCGGACGAGCAGTATGAGGTTGCTAAGTGGTGTTTCAACAAGCAACTCGCCAGTAATTACATGGGCGATCCAGAGATGCTGCAATACATCGACAAGCCGGACATCATTGCCGTTTGCGAGGCGATTTTTGGCGAGCATTTCCACGTGATGGGAGGCTCTCTGTGGGTCACGGGGCAGGGGCGCGGGATGGGCATTCACTTGGACTATCTTCCGGTCCCCTTACCAGAAGACGTGACTCACGATCCCCGCGTGCAGATTCCCATCTTTATGGCGACGGCGCACTACTATCTGGACGATTTAACGCTGGATCTTGGACCGACCACCCTTATTCCCGGGTCTCACAGAGCCGGACGTCATCCCAATGGTGAAACCTCGTATGGAGGGGTCGGCACTCATGCGGTGATGCTGAAGGCGGGGGATGTTTGCTTGTTCCGCAGCGACGTTTGGCATGGCGCGGCGATGAATACCAGCGAGAAACGGCGATATATGGTGCAGGTTCACTATGGGCACAGCAGCGTGGGGAAATGGTATCCGTCGATTGCCTATGAGTCGCTCTACAGCCCAGAGGTTCTGGCGGCAGCAAATCCCCGTCAACGCGAGCTGTTGGGGACGCCGAAGCTTCCGTAGGCCCACCACGTTAGCGGACGATCAGGTCCGTCGCGTGCTTGACGTACAGGCCGATCTCGTCGAAGCTCTCGACACGCCGGCCGCCCATCGTCAGGTTCTCGATCGTTATCCCCTGGATGTCGTGCTCGGCGTCGTGGCCCCCAATCAGGGATACCGTGTGGTAACGATCGGCAATGGTCGTCACGTTGCGCAGAGTCACGTCGCGGATGTGTCCCCGATCGGTGTCGCGGCTGTACGATGAATGGAGAATGCGGAAGTCGATGAGCTTGTCGTAAAAGTGCTCCACCCGAATGTTCTCGTAGAGAACGTTTGACACCGTGGCTCGGTCGCCGTTGTGGATCGTGAACACACCGCCCTCGCCATGAGCCGCGATGACATCGATGTCGCGAAAGACGACGTCGCGAATCGACTCCGTCTGCGTCTCGAAACCGATCTCCATCGCGTTGCCCGCGCGGTCGTTATGCAACGTACAGCCCTCGACCAGGACCCCTTCCACGTCTTGGAGCCAATTCGTGCGATGTCCCTCGCCCTTTCGGTAATCGACCGCTTTGATGGCCACGCAGTCGTCGTTGTTGCGCAGGAAGCAGTTCCGGACGACCACGTCCCGAGAGCCCACGATGTCGATGCCATCGGAGCACACGACCCAGCCGATAAGCTTGACGTTCTCCACCACCGCGCGCTCGCAGGCTCCCAAGACGAGCATCCACGAGGGCGTTCCCACGACTAACAGGTCCTCGACACGGAGATCGCGACAGCCGTCGAACACGAGCATTTGAACGGATTGGTACTCCAGCCCGTCGCCGTCCAGCAGACCGGGACCCGCGACCCGAATCCCGACGCCCTGCGCGAAGACCGTGCCGCGCACCACCGCTCCTCCCTCCAGGTAAAGCGTCTCCCCGTCGCCCAGACGAATGGGGCCCGCCTCATGGACCCCCGCGGCAAAGTACCGCACCTTTGGATCCGACGGGTCCGGGCGGTCCGTCTGCGGCGGATTGGCGAAGAGGTGGAGGGGGAGGACTCCCGAGCCGAACTCCAAGAAAAGCTTCTCGGGCCCGTTGATCTCAATCTCGAACCATCCTTCGCGGGCGGTGGCGACGACTCCTCGGCTAAGAGGCCGGACGGTGAGCTCCGCCCCTCCCCGCAAAGACCGCACGCGCACCTTCGTCGGACCGCCTGCCTCAAAGGCCGCCACCCCTCCGAGGGGGCAGTCATGGACAAACACCGCCTGTCCGTCCGCCTCGACATCGAAGAGGGCGGAGGGAGCAAGTCCCTCGGGAAACGGGTAGACAACAGATCGAGAAGGTGACTCAGCCATTGCGGCTCAGTATGTACGTTTTCCGATAAACGCGTTCATTTCAAAGCGGCTATGCTCGCGATGAACCGTCTCACCGCAAGCATGTGCGCAGCCGCCTGCCCCTATCGTCGCTGGCAACGGTGAGACGTAGGCGCATTGGCAACGAGGCTTAGGGCTGAGACGTCCGCAGATGAGCAACCTCGCCCCGCTTGAGCGGAATGACGAGATCGCGGCCTTCGGTAAGACAAGCAGTCCGTCGGCCGTCGATTTCGACGACGGGCTCCCTCAGGTCCACTCGAACGCGGCAAGGCTCGCCCGCGAGGCTGGCGAGCCGGACCTCCCTGGTCTCGCCCTCACAACGGACCGCACTGACGAGAAACGCGCCCTCGGCCCGCCAGTTCTCGAAAGCGACCTCGCGCCAGGACGTGGGGACCGCCGGGAAGAGGCGGAGGACGCTCCCGTGGCTCTGGAGAAGCATCTCTTGAACCGAGGACAGCACCGCGAGGGGTGTCTCTAGCGTCGGCGCCCCCCAGCCGCCGTGCTCCAGGTACATCGTGTTGGGCGTTCCGAACCTCTCAAAGTAGAGGCCCAGCATAGTAAGCGCTTCATCGCCCTTGCCGAGCAATGCGTACATCGAGGCTGCGGCCGCGTAGCTGTAACCGACGAACTCCTCGTCCATCCCCACCCAATGTGCTAGTGACCGCTCGATTAGTTCCCGCTCCGCTTCGAGGTCGGGATCGAGCAGATGGAGCGGGTAGACCGCGAGCAGGTGCGAGAAGTGCCGGTGCGACCTTTGGAGGACCACTCCTGCGCCGATGCTGATACCATTCGCGTCCGTGGGGAACGGAGCCAAACGGTCAATGACCTCCCGCCACTCGGCCTCGCCCGCGCCTACGAGAACCCCGCAGCCCCAGCGGATCAACGCAAGATTGATGTTCGTGTCCATGGCCAGCTCGTGGTACTCCGGAGAGACTCCGGTAGGCAGATGGAGCCGCCCGTCTACACCCTCATGGAGCAGATGACGATAGTAGTTCATGCAACGCCGCAGGAGGGGAAGGACGTCGTCGCGCAGCACGGCTTCGTCCATCGTGTAGCGCCAGTGCCGCCAAGCCACCTGGCACGCCCACGGCAGGTTGCACCACTCCCCCTCGAAGCTCCCTAAACCATCCCGGTCGGTCGCTCGCCCAACGACCGCGGCGTCCCCCCAAGGCGCCGCGTTCTCGACGAAGTTGGGCCTCGCCTCGTGAAGCAGCCGCAGGAACGACTCGCCCAGCTCCGGGTGGTTCGCCGGATAGACCGGCGGATAGCAGAGCTGGATGTTCAAGTTCCACCACGTCGCGGCCCACACCGTTCGGAAGGTCCACGGTCCGAGCAGATCCATCGCGGGGCGGTCGGCACGGGTAGCGCAAGCGAGCTTGTAGACCTGAAGGTCGTAATGGCGCTGGATCTTCGCGTCCGGCAGCGTAGCGGACGAGGCGGCGTGATAGGCGTGCCACCAAGCCGCGTGGCTCTCGAGCAGCCCGTCCCAGCCCTCTTCCCGAGCCACCTTCAAGATGCGCTCAGCCTCGTCGACGGGCCGCTCGCCTCTTCCGACCGCCACCAAGAACCGCCCCCCTCCGAGGTCGTCGACGATCGTCGCATAAGGCAGGCCCGGCGAGGCGGACTGGGCGCAGACCAGCCGCCCGTCGAGATAAGAAACCACAGGCGGCGGGTTCATCAAGGAAATTGGAATGGGCCGGTTGTACTCGACGCTGAGCGGCATGGAATAACCGGGCTGAAATCCGAGTCTCCCAGGGCCGTCGATCTCGATCAGGATCGCATCGTGGACTGCGTGGGTCAGCGAACGAAAGCCGACCTCCCCCACCGCGCCACGAACGTCTGCCTCGCGAGGGTCCATCGCCAGCCACCCTTCGCCGGGTGGCGCGAGGAGCACCACCCGTCCGATCGGCAATCGGAAGGCGTCGCAATCCGCCTCGCCCCCCTCCCTGCGCTCCATCACGTCCGTCCGCCCGATCTCCCAGGCCATCACATGGCCCTCCGGCGCGTACGCCATGAAGCCGACCAGCCCGTTCCCCGAAAACGCCCCCTCGCCCCACTCCTTTGGAATGGTTCTGGACGATGCATCAACGGGACTCGTTTCCGGCTCTCTCATGGCAAAGCTCTTAGGATGGACTCGTGAGGCGGCAGTCGAACGTTCCACGGCAATGCGAGTTCCGCCACTGGTATGGAGGCCTCCGCTTCCTCCTTGGAAGGATTGATCGCCACGACCATCCCGTCCGCCACGGCGTTGGTTCGTTTTGCCGCGAGAATCGGCGAGCCGCTCGTCGAAAGGGGAGAGGCAGGCGAAAGCGAAGCGAAGCCGCACAGTTTCCTCCACCACTCCATCCGTTCGGGACCGAGAAGGTGAAGCGGGTCTGAGGTGTTCAGTACCCCGGCGTGGAGCCCCTGCCACATCGCCAGCGAATGCGCCTCCTCGCGGCTCAGGGAGGTGTGGAAGTCCCGGAGGATCACCGCGTCGGGATCGTTGAGCCACCACACCCCGTTCATGTGAGCCGCCACGGGCAACAGTTCCACGAGCGCGTCATTCGGGCCACCCGATCTCCAGTTCGGGACCACGTCGCCGCCCACTCTCATGGCGTCCGCGTAGCCGAGAAAGGGGGCGAAAGGGGCGATGCAGGCGAGCCAGGTGCTCTCATCCCCGATCGCCTGGCGGATAGCGTCCAGGGTGCTCCGTAGGTGCTGGGTCCCAGAACCGGACGTGTGCCGGCGCAGGCCCCGGCTTGATCTGAAGCCCCAATACATGAAGTCCGTCTTGAAGTAGTCGAATCCCCACGCCCGAAGCTGTCGGAATGCCCCTTCGAGATAGGCCAGTGCGTCAGGGTGGCTCGCGTCGAGGACGTAGTACTCCTCGTCCACGAGGCCCCAGAGCCGCTGCTCGCCGTACATCCGCATCTCGGTGACGAGGGCACCCTCCTCGTCGCGCAACATCCAGTCGGGATGCTCCCGGAAAAGCCGGGAGCGGTTGCCCACCATGAAGGGGCCGATCCAGATTCCGGCGCGGAAGCCTCTCGCGCGGATCGCCTCGGCGGCGCGCGCGAGGCCCGACGGCCAGCGGTGGTTCGTCTCGAGCCAGTCGCCGCACGAGGGGAAGTACCCGGCGTCGATCTGCACGACCTCCGGGCGGACGTCGTCGGGCAGGGCCGCGAAACCGTCGAGGTAAGTCTCCAGCGTCGCCTCGTCGAAGTTTTGGAAGTGGTAGTACCACGAGCACCAGACCCGCATCGGCGGACCGGGCGGGCGCACCCGCATCTCCCGTGCGACGTCCTGGGCGAACCGGACCAGGCCGTCATGCAGGCTCGGCGCCTCCCGCACGACCACGTCCGGAAGCTTGCCAACGCCTACCGCGCCAGCGGTGTCGAACGACACGCTCACGCGTATTCCGTCGCGACAGGGCGAGACCCAGAGGGTTGTGCCGTAGTCACGGTGGTCGTGGACCTCCACCGTCAGACAGCTTTCTTCGCTGATCAGGACGACACACGAGTGGCCCGCTTCCGGTTGCGCAAAGGGCAGCTCGACGACCCTCCCGCCCGCTCCGGTCCCGTAGCCGTGAAGGTAAACCCGCTGCGTCGGAAAGTCGGTTTCGATCTCGAGCCGCACGGAGGCGGGAGGCACCGTGCCCCGCCACTCGGCGCGAAGACGCAGTGCATCGCCGTCCTCGACTGCCTCGCCGGCGACCGACCCCGGGCGATCAGCCGAGACGGCCCAGGAAGACAGCTTCATTGCCCCACCGTCCAAGACGGCGTGTGCGCGACGCGCAGCGTCGAGTAGGTAAGGCAAGTGCCAAGCGAGGTGGCCTCGAAGCCCGGAAAGACGCGGCACGTCGGCCCCTCTGCGACGGCGTGCCTATTCGTGCCGAAACCTCCCCGCAAGGGCCGCCGCTGTTCGCAAAATTCAACCTGGATTTTCATTATCGGCGCTGTTTGTTCCGCTTAGCTCCTCGGTGGAATTACCAGCGTCGTGAGCGTTACGATCGCGTCTCCTGGGACGTCCACTGTCGCCCGACCGGCCGCTACTTTCAATGGCGGCAAGACCGCTCCATCTTCCGTCGCCGAGGTTCGGATTACGTTGAGGGTCGCGAGCGTCGAGAGTCCTTTGAGATTGAGGACGATCCGCTTCGGACTCGCCTTCGGGTTGAGCAGCACAACGGTCAGGTCCTTCCCCTTCGTAAAGGCCGAGACGTTGAGATCGCCATAGGCGGGCGTCGCGTCAACGCGAACTGAGCCAGCGGGGATGAAGCGCGAATACTGGCGCACCACTTGGCCCTTCTTGTCGAGGTGGTCCTTCACCGTCAACGCATGCTCGGAGGGCTCGCCCTCGGCGAACTGCCAAGGCACGAAGGCGGAGGCGTTGCCGGCGACCAGCGCGTTGTGAATCGCGATGCCGACCCCTTTCTCCCGTACCGGCTCCGGCCAAGCATGTCCTCCCGTGCCGCCTTCGGTGACCCAATACGGCTTATTGTCCTTCGCGACGAGCGACCAGAACTGCGCCGATGAGTTGCTGGAGACGTCGGGCGAGACGCCGTCGGTGTAGCCGTGGGTCGCGTAGAAACCCAGCGCCGACCATGCCGCAGGATCGTCTCGGAAGGCCTGCACGTACCGCCGGTTTGGCCCGCCCTCCCAGTTGAAGCCGGTCATCGTCTCCGGCCCGAAGAGTTTCACCCTAGCCAGCCCCTCCTTCTTCAGGGAGTCACCGGTCATCCCGGTGATCTTTGCTAGGTCGGTCGCCGTCCAAACACAGCTTTCGAAGCTCTGCGTGAACTGCGGCTCGTTCGCCGCGCTTACCGCGTAGATCGGCACCCCGTTCGCCTCGTAATAGCGTGCCATCTCCGTCAGCCACTTCGCGAAGTGCGGATAGCGGTCGGGCTTTACCCGGTTCAGGCTCTCGACCTTGGCTCCGTTTTTGTCCTGCTGATAAGTCGCGCCGTCGATGTTGCCCGAGCTGTCGTCGGTGATCTTCCCGTTCGCCTTCATCCAGGCCGGAGGGCTCCAAACCGTGCCGATCACCTTAAGATCCGGGTTGATCTTTCGCACCGCCTGGGCGAACTTCAGGAAGACCGGCGTCCGAGGGTCGTTTTTCGCGAACGCGGGATCGCGGAACGAGATCGAGTCCGCGTTGGCGGTCGCCCCGATCGTCCCATCGCCCCAAAGGTTGCAGCGCAGAATGTTCAGTCCCATGTCCTGAGCGAACATGCGGACGGTTTCGGGCCGCTCGTACCACCGGGCCATGTCGGGCTCCCACGAGATGAGGCACGTTCCGAAGCCCTCGATCGTCTGGTGTCGCTGGGCGACGTCGATCGTGACGACGGTGGCCTGCGGCGAGGTGGTCCGCGGCGCGGGAGCCTTGGCGCCCACGCAAGCCAGAGCGGCGAGGCTACACGGGAGCAGTAGGAATGCAGCGTTGTGGTTCTTCATGGTTGGGCTACTTTTGGGCGGGCAAGGCGAAGGGATAACGCTTCACAGCGTCCCAGGCGATGGTCTGAAAAATCTTTGCCTGCGCGGGCGTCAGTCCGCTATTGAGCGGGCCGAACCGTCCTTCGGGCGACTCCCGATAGATGCAGGCATAGTGGACGAGTGAGACGAGGTAGGCCCCCTTTGCGTTGAGATGGAGGTCGTCCGAGTAGGCGTCCTTGAAAAGGTCGGTCATCCCCGGCACCTTTCCCGCGTCGATCCGAGCCTTGAGCGCGGCCAGGGCCGGGCCTGCCGGAACGATGCCCACCGGCCTGCCCGCGGAAGTTGCATGGATGCGGTTCCGCACCGCCTCCGCGTACCGAACGAAGTTCTCGATCGCCTGGGCAAACGTCTTCGACGGCCGGTGGATTCCCGACAACTGCGCCAACGCTCCCTCGCCTTTCGACCACGAATCGTCCAGCTTTGCGGTCGGCCACTGGACGTAGAGCCAAGCCTGAACCTTGGGACTGTGCCGACGAGCTGCTTGGTAGAACCGCCCGCTGAAGTCGGCCTCGTTCTCGATGGAGCGCCCGTGGCCGGCGAAGGGCTGGGTGAAGACGTGGTCGAAGGGCGCGTAGGCGGCGAACGCCTCCTCGTATCGCGCATCGCCGAAGCCGGAGCCGGGGTGTTCCCACAACCAATCGGTCGGCGCACCGGGAATGGTGAAGCGATGGAACTCCAACGCGTGGCCGCCCGCGGCGGCGAGCGGTTCCATCCACGGCACGACGGTGTCTGTGAGGCTGTTGCCGATGTGGAAGGTACGAACGGTCTTGCCGTCGCTCGTCGCGCCGATGCGATAAGGGACGACCGTCGCGACGCTCGCGGCGAGATCGGGCCGAAACGCCCGTACCACCAGCACCGCGCTCTTCGAAATATCGATCGGCTGTCCGACGATGTCCCCCCAATCCTCCTGCGGCGTCGCACCCGCGAGGCTATACCGCAGGGTTGCGCCCGGAGTCGCGCTCCGCGCCTCGACGCGAATCGGGCCCGAATAGCTCCCCGCCTTCACCGACACCGTCGGCGCGGACGCTTGGGCGTCCGCGCCGAGATCTACGCCAACGTACTGACCGTTTGTCTCCTTACCCGCGTAGGTCGTGCTCGGCTCGCCATCGAAGGCTGCGGACGCACTCCTGCCGTCTTCGGGAACCGTGCTGAAAGTCGCGCCCGAAAGCTTTCGCTCGCCCGCCCAGAACTCGATCTCACCGATAGCGGCTCTTGTGCCCCAGGTCCCCTCGTATTTCAAGTAGCGGAAGATCGGCCGCCCCTTGACCTCTAGTTCGTTCCATTGTCCGGCCTTGGGTTCCTCTTTGATCTCGGCGAGCGTTTCGAAGTCGTTGGTTGGCCCCGAGTTGGAGCCGGAGAAGCGTCCGCCCTTCATGATTCCTCCGGGTGCCGGGAAGAATCGTATCGTTGTGACCCTCAAGGGCGGAGCCTGATGGAGCACAAAAAGGGAAGCGAGAAGACACAGCATTGTGAACGTCGGTCACGGATTATAGCGTTCAAATTTTCCTGTTTTGGCGCAACGGGGATCGTTTAGTGAACGCGTTCACTAAAATCGTTCAAACTCGCTACGTGCTGAGTCGAACGATCGGAACGGTGATGTTGGCGGTGGGGCTGTTTCTTGGAGCGGGAGCGCAGCGGCCGCAGCCCGCGCCTCGGGCGATCTTCGTGGCCATTGATGGCGATGATGCCGGCCCCGGCACGACCGATCGGCCGTTTCGCACCATCCAGCACGCGACCGACGCAGCCCGTCAGCGGGACACGGTCACCATCCGGGCCGGCAACTACCGCGAGGCGGTGCGCCTGACGACGTCCGGCAGCTACTTCGGGCGCGGCATCACCATCCAAGCGGCCCCAGGAGCCAAAGTCTCGCTGACCAGCCTCAATACCGCGGGGCAGGATCACCTTACGATTCGCGGCTTGAACGTGTCGGATTCGAGATTCGTCGGCATCGAGGTGTCCGGTTCCTACCGCGTCCGTCTCGAGAACTGCCGGACCGAGAACACCCCCGGCTCGGGAATCCTCATCGACAAGTCGCACGACGTGGTCATTTCCCACTGCGAGGTGACGAAAGCTTGCGTTCGAGGAGGCGAGGAGTCGATCAGCATCAAGCGCTCAGTCCAGGTGACGCTCGAGGATTCTGAGGTGCACCACACCTTCCACGAAGGGATTGACGTCAAGGAAGGCTCGAAAGAGGTCATCGTGCGGCGGAACCACGTTCACCACGTCGAGCGCCAGGGCCTCTACGCCGACGCTTGGGACGCCGACACGGGCAACATCCGGTTTGAGAACAACATCGTCCACGACTGCATGGTCGGCCTTGTCGTCTGCACCGAAAGCGGTGGTCTGCTGCACGACGTGACGTTCGTGGGCAACGTAGTGTACGACTGCCGCGGACCGGGCATGATGGTCGCGAAGTGGGGCGCCGCTGAGTTCACCCACCGCATTCGAAACGTGGCGTTCCTGAACAACACCGTGGTGAACTGCGCCGGCCCCAGCAAGTCGGGCGGTATCTGGGCGGGGGGACTGCTCCTGGAGAACGACCAGGCAGAGGGGGTCACGGTGATCAATAACGTCCTGAGCGGCAACGGATACGCCCAGTTGCGCGTCGCGAACGGCCTTCCGCCCAAGGGGGTCGTCGCGCGCGGCAACCTGATCGACGGCGTCGGCGAAAACATGACAAAGGGCAACCTTGTCCGGAAAGCGCGATTCGTCAACGCGGCGGCCAAAGACTTCCGACTCGCCCCCGGTTCGCCGGGCGTCGATGCGGGAGTTAGCGCCACGGGCGTGGGCGACACCGACGCCGGAGGGAAGCCACGCGTGCAGGGCCGGCGCATCGACATCGGAGCGTACGAGCGCTAAGAAGGTCGTCTCGTGACCTCAACGCTCTTCATTGAGAACGAGGCGTACCCGAGAACACGTTTGTTGACCCCTCGCCGGAGGCGAAAGGAGGGCGGTAGATCGTAACGCGCACTCCGCGCGTTTTCCCGATCAGCGTGAGAGTGTGTGGACCCTGCGGGAGGCCGCTCGCCACCGTGACCGTTCCCCCTGCCGGAACCGTGTCCGCGCCCCGGAGTACTCCGCGCCAGCGAACGGCGAATCCCTCTGGGGGACGCTGGCGAACGATTCCGAAGGCCTCGCGCACGTACCAATCGCCCGGCCCGAAGGCAACCCGGCGCGAGTTCGAGACGAACGGCGCTTCACTCGTTCCTTCGCCGTCCGGTCCGGTCTTCGAGCCCTCGACACGGAATCGCCAGCGCGACACGTCGGGCGCAAAGTCGGTGAGGGTTACCGTCCAGTCCTCCACAATCGGAGTCGCCAGCGAGTTGACCCCGATTAGGGCCGGGGTGTCGATGGCGAAGCCCGTGCTGGGACGCTCGAACGCGAACAGCTCTGGATGCGCGGAGGGAGGTTTGCCGTCGATGAGAACCTTCAACCCTTCGCCGCCCGACACCACGACCCGGTTGCCCTCGAACTCCATCGTCCCCTTCGCGGGCACTTCACGCACCAGGGACTTGTCCTCGGGTAGGCGCGGATCGTACACGAGGGCAGGCTTAACGAGCGAGGCCATCAAGTCGCAGCCCTTCGCGTTGAGGTGGACGCCGTCGGTGAGCATGGCCGAGGCGGGGAGCGTGTTCTTGGCAAGATACGCCTGCCATGGAGTCCGCACGTCCACGAACCCCAGGCGGTACCGCTGCGCGAGATCCCGCAGCCAGCCGACGTGCGCGTCGTGCCATGTCTCCCCGCGCGGTTTCACCTCGCCCGGGGCGCCCGTCCACACCGCGTGGTCGCTCTGAACCAGCACCTCGGCGGCCGTCGTCGACCGGATTGCCCGCACGAGGGCCTCGTAATCGGGTTCACCACCGTAGTCGTGGAGCACGACGAGGTCTGGGTAGAAAGCGGGAAGGTCGTGCAAAGCCGTTCGCCGCAGGAGGTTGGCGGCGAAGCCGCCGATGGCCCGGTTCTCCGCGACGAGGTCGGCATGGGGGAACTGCCGGCGAAGGTCGTTCACGACGTCCTTCCACCAGTCTTGCTTGGTAATCGACTGGCCGTAGAACAGCACCTTCACCCGGTTGCGATGCGTCGGGGTGCTGGTGGCGAGCAGGCGCATCGTGCGCTGGATGTTCGTTCCGGGGAGCCAAACGGGTTCGATAGGTGGGAGGAGCATGATTTCAGTGAACGCGTTCAGCGATTCTAGCCCATCTTGGGCTATCTGAGTTATGTTCGCGTAAAATGCCTCCCGATGAAGGTTGCGCTGTTCGGTGCGGGTGGAAAGATGGGGTGTCGGTTGGTGGACAACCTACGGAGACGGCCCGAGTTTGACGTCGCCTACGTGGAGAATGGAGCGGCTGGGGTCGCTCACCTGGCGGAGCGCGGGCTCTCGACAACCCATGCGGACGACGCGATTCTTGATGCGGCCATCGTTGTGCTCGCGTTACCGGACACGGCTCTCGGGGGCGTGTCGCAGACCGTGGTGCCGCAGATGAAAGCAGGTGCGGTGCTCATGACCCTCGATCCCGCCGCCGCTCATGCGGGCGTGCTTGCCCGGCGAGACGACATAGTGCTTTTTGTCGCGCATCCCTGCCATCCGCCGCTCTGGAACGACGAGGAGGGCGAGGCCCGGAAAGACTTCTTCGGTGGTGTGAAGGCGAAGCAAAACGCGGTGTGCGCGATGGAGAACGGGTCGGATGAGGACTACGCCCGGGCGGAGCTGTTAGTGCGGGCCATGTATGCGCCGGTCATGCGAACCCATCGCGTGACCGTTGAGCAGATGGCGATCCTGGAGCCGGCGATGGCGGAGACGGTGACCGCGATGCTTTGCACGGTGATCAAAGAGGCGATGGACGAGGCGATCGCGCGCGGAGTTCCCGCCGAAGCGGCCAGGGACTTCATGATGGGCCACGTCCATATCCCGCTCGCAATCGTGTTCGGGGAGGCTGGCAATCCGTTCTCCGACGGTGCGAAATTGATCATCGAATACGGGCGGGAGCGTGTGCTGCAGAGCGATTGGAAGCGTGTGTTCGAGCCGGAGAGCGTCAAAGAACAAGTTCGCGCGATCGTGGCCGGCGAGTCTGGGAAGTGACCGGGCTGCGCGTCGGGGTCGGAAGCTACGCGTTTCCCCGCATGATCGCGGCGGGAAAGATGGACTTGGACGGGCTGCTTTTATATGCCGCCAAGAGAGGTCTGGATGCGGTTCAGTGCTGCGAAAACCTGCCCTGGCCCTCAAACAAAGCTGTGCCGAAGGGCTTGATCATTGAAACCGGGTGTCGCGGCATTGGCGACCACTTGCTTCAGCACCTAGAGCTGGCTCAGCAACACCGGAGCGGGTTCGTGCGCCTCGTCATCGACGACGAGGAGGATCAGCCAAGTTTTGAGGAGGCGGTTCAGCGGCTTCGCCCCTATGCGCAGCGCTTTCGAGAAGCCGGAGTGACCTTGGGGATCGAAAACCACGACCGGTTCCCGTCGAGGATGCTTCGGGAGTTGGTTGAAGAGTTGGGCCGGGACTGGGCTGGCATCGTGCTGGACACCGCGAACTCGCTCGGCTGTCTCGAAGGGATCGAGACCGTCGTTGACACGCTCGGGCCGTATGTAGTGAATCTCCATGCGAAGGATGTTCGCGCGGTGAGGAAGCCGGATATGTTGGGCTTCGATATCGTGGGAACGCCCTTCGGAGCCGGAGATATCGACTTCGATTCGATCCTGCCGAGGCTTCCGCGCCTAGTGAGCATCACGCTTGAGCAGTGGGTTCCTGGCAGTTGGGAGCTTGAGACCTCCTGGGCGGACGAGGGGATCCCACGGATGCGCACTTGGGTTGACCTTGACTTTCAAGCTCTTACCCGCGGAGCCGCTGCCCTTCGAGAGCCCTTCCGAAGAGAGGCCGGAAGGTTCTCGCTGGAGGTCGATCTGGACGCAGGGATGATCCGCGACATCCGGCTCGACGGGCAAGAGGTGATTCGGGCGGTGTACGGCACGATCCGGGATGCCAGTTGGGGAACCCCGAAGGGTCCCTTTGAAGGTACGGAGGACGGCATCTCCGGGACGGTGGAACGGTTCGCGTGGACAACGAAACTCGACTTCACCGCCGACGAGATCGTCATCACGTTTGAAGGCGAGGCATTGGAGAGGCTCGAAACGAACCGAGCGGGGCTCTGCCTGCTGCACCCACCCTCAGCGGCGGGCCAACCGTGCGTGGTGACCCATTCCGATGGCAGCAAGGAAGCTTCCACTTTCCCTAATTTGATCGCTCCCCATCAGCCGTTTTTCGACATCGCGGCCATCGAGTCCGGGGGAGTGCGGGTGGAGTTTGAGGGCGAGATTTTCGAGATGGAAGATCAGCGTAACTGGACCGACGCCTCGTTCAAGACATACTGCCGCCCCGTCGATTGGCCCCGTCCTTATCGGCTCGAGGCGGGGGACCGGGTGCGGCAGCGCATTCGGATCACCGCCGTGGAAGGATCACCTTTTCCGCCTCCAAAACCTCTGCCAGAACCGAGATGGATTCCGCTTCCGGCGTTCGGCGGTGAAGGCGAGACTTTCGACTTCACGCACCTAAATCGAAATCGTGAGGGCGGTGATATCGCGTTCAGCCTCTGCCCGCAAGTTCACGCCTTCGATGTGCGCACCATCATCGAATCGCTGGAAATCCAACCCATCTGCGTGGAGACGGCCCGCTCGTTCGCGGACGGCGACATTCACGTTGGGCCAATTTTGTTTGATCGAGACGGCAGCGATCCTCGATTCGAGAGCCTCTTCGGGGCGGCATGGCTCCTTGGAAGCGTGGCCGTCCTCACGCAGGCGGGCGTCGCCGGCATTTCCTTTGCGCGTGCCGAGCGGTTCCGGTCCGCACGAGGGTTCATTCCGGCTTACTTTGTGCTTTCCGACCTTGCCGCATTTGCAGGCGGGTTGGCGCGGCCTCGCCTCGGGAAACACCCGCTGGAGCATGTCCTGCTGGACCTCGAACTCGGGTCGCGCCGTACAACGCTCGTGGCCAACCTTCTACCTTCACCCGCTAAAATCGACCTCTCGGAATCCGGCGACGGGTGGCTGAAGGTTCTCGACTACGATGGAGCGAGGCTGGCCGCCGCCGAGCCCTCGACTTGGACCGAAAATGGGAGGCCTTGGACTGGGCCTTTGATCCAACTTTCCGGCTACGCCTATGCACGAATCGACTGGGGAAGCGAGTGAGAGTTGCCGTCGTAGGCGCGGGCTTTTGGGCTCGCTATCAGATTGCCGCCTGGCAGGAGATCGAAGGCGTTTCGGTGGTTGGGGTCTGCGACACAGACCTTTCCAAAGCTCGCCAGATGGGAGCATTTGCCGCTTACGACGATCTCCAGCGGATGCTCAGAGAAACCGAGCCTGATCTCGTGGATGTGATCACTCCCGTGGAGACTCATGCTCCACTTGTTCGCGCGATTGCCCAACACGGATTGCCCGTCGTGTGCCAAAAGCCGATGGCCGGAAGCCTTGAGGAGGCCGAACAGATGGTGCTCGACTGCGAAGCGGTCCCGTTCTTTGTGCACGAAAACTGGCGCTTTCAGGCCCCGCTTCAGCGAGTGAAGCAGCTACTGGATTCAAGTGCCATTGGTCGGCCCTTTCGCGCCCGAGCCCAGTTCTCCTGCTCCTTCCCGGTGTTCGACAACCAGCCGTTTCTGCGTACGCTAGATCGCTTCATTCTCACCGACATCGGCAGCCACATCCTGGACGTGGCGCGGTTTCTGTTCGGAGAGGCGTCCCGGCTGTATTGCCAGACGAGCCGGGTCGGCGACATTGCCGGCGAAGATGTCGCGACCGTGATGATGTCGATGACGGGGTGCGACTCGGTTGTCTGTGAAATGTCTTACGCTTCTCGCTTGCGAGAAGAGGCGTTTCCCCAAACCTACCTACTCATCGAAGGCTCGGCGGGGTCAATCGAGCTTGGCAAGGACTACAAAATCTACGTGAGCACGCAAGAGGGATTGAGTGAAGAGACCGTTCCGGTGCCTGCCTTCCCCTGGGCCGATCCCGCCTATGATCTCGTCCACTCGAGCATCGTCGCCTGCCACCGCGCGATCCTGGACGACTTAAATGGGCGCTCCGATTCTGGTCTAAGGGGCGCGGACAATCTGAAGACCGTGCAACTCGTCTTCGCGAGCTATGTTTCGGCCGAATCCGGGCACGTTGAGGAGCCGCCGGGCGCGTTCACAGGTCAGTAGACGGTGGAATGGCCTTACGGATTGATCTTTGGTGTGCGTCGACGGGGGAGGCTCCCGAGTTGACGCCCCCGATGGAATTGCCATTCGGAACGCGTAGCCACGAGGGCCCCCGAGCTCATCTCGCCGCAGTCACTGCAAGCAGGGCCGGAACCCCTCGGCGGTCTTGCCCATACTCCAGCCCGACGGACTCGATGAGCACGTCTGGCTTGGGATTGGTCCACTGCATCATGTACGCGGTCGCTGATCCGTCGCCGCCAGGGAACGGTTTCGACCACGCGACTCGAGCGCCGGGGAGATCCACCGGGTTGGTTTGACGGTAGTCATCGATGTCGACTTCCGCGACAATCGGCACTCGGACCGTGGTGCCGTCGGCGTATTTGACCACGTAACGGGCCATTTCATACCGTTTCCCCTCCCTTCGCTCCCGCTCGTCGCGTCGATGATCCATCCGCGCGGTGTGAAGGAAAAAGAGCGCGTTCGCCTTGGCTCCGACCTTGATCCCCTCGACGGAAGTGGGGAGATTGCCAGGGACGCCATCGCCGCCCAGCACCACTGCGGTGGGAACGGGCGAGGTGGCGAAGTTATACACGTCGAACGTCACGCTGCCAAATGTCTGCTTGCCAGTGGGCAGATCGGCAAGGGTCTTCTTGGCATCGCCGAACCAGCCGCGCTCGTTGCGATACGCGGTGGCCTTGCCGGCCAGACTGATCGGAGTGTATGTGAGTCCCTTCGCTCCGGGCACGACCATGTTCGCGCCGCCCGAGAATCCTGCGCCCAAGTTGCGAAGGATCGCCCCGAGAATCGACTGCTTCTTAGCGGCGTTGACCGGCACCGCCTCCTTGTCGAGGAAGGCCAGATTGGCGAGCACGATACTGCCGCGTCCTTGTGGATAGCGAACGAGACCACCCACGCTCATCAGCGGGCGGACCTTGGCCGACCAGTCAGCCGGGCGGGCCGCTTTTAGGTAAATGTTGTCAATCCCGACGACTTCGTTCGTGGCCCCGTCGTTCTTCGTCCAGTCGAGGATGGTCAACTGGATCGTTTTCGCAGTCTTGGCCGGAGAGATTGAAAGGACCTGAGGGTCGATGTTTGGCTGCACGTCAAACGTGAGTTGTGGGCCGCCGTCGAACGAGAGACCGATCTTGGTGACTTTGTGATAGAAGCCATTTCCAACCCAGGTCAGCTCGTTAAAGGGCATCGCCTTCGGAAAAGTCATGGTGTACTCGGGCTTGCCCGCGTTCAGGGCGAACGAGTAGATGTACTTCCAACCGTCGGCTGAAAGGAACCCATTGACCGTGTTGTAAAGCTCCTCATTCGGAAGGATTGCGAACGGGGCGACGTCCGACGTGTCCACAACATAGCTGAAGATGTCCTTTGCAACGAACATATCATCGTTGAAGTCGAATATCTTCTCGCCCGAATACATCACCACATCGCCGGTGGCGATTCCCGTTGCGAGCAGATCGCGCGGCACAGCCAACGCGGTCTTCTCGCGGCGGAACGGCCGAATGAGATGATCGACGCCGACGATGCGGTTGTAGTCGGCGAGCCCTTCTGGAGTGAGGCCATTCAAGACGAGCGATCCGCCCCGCTCGGTAAAGGCGCGAACCTTTGGCAAGTTGGCGGCGAGTTGGCCAAGGTTCGTCGCAGTGGCGGAAACGACCGCAATCCCGTCGCCTTGAATGGCATCGAGTGCACTGGTGGCGGCAGTCCGGCGAACGCCAACGGCATCCAGCGCCTTCGTCAGATTTGCGTCGCCCACGAAGGCACGAACGGGCCTCTCGACATACTTGTAGGCGGCGGCATGTCGCAAAAGGTTAGCCAGTAGAGTACGCGAGGGACCGCCACGGGTGAGGTTTTGGCCGACCTGGAGCTGGCAAAGAAGCACGACTCCCTTCCCTACCGGAACCTCGGCGAGGGCGGTCTGGCTGAGGCGAGAGCCGACTTGCACGAGGGAGCGGACGCCCTTGACCGGCTTCACATAGGCTCGCTCGTAGAGGCGCGCGTTTTGGCCCCAGCTTCTGAGATCGACATCCTTGAGCCCGCTCATGGTGAGGTGCGTCGAGTCTTCCGCGAATCCGTAGGCTCCTCCGCCTTCGGCAACTTCCAGGTCCGTCGGCAGCGCTCCGTATCGCAGCGGGTGCTTCTGCTCCAGCACGACTACCCGGTGGCCGTCGAAGGCATACGCTGCCAGAGCCGGGTCGGCGCTTTCCTTTTCGGTCAGCGCGTTGGGGCCAATGATGAGCGTGGGGACATCCGCGGGCAAAGCGACCAAGCTCGTGACGGCTCGGAACGCCACCTTTCGGGCCTTCAGGAAAGCGGTCAGCGTTCCGCCCGGGTCATACACGGCAAGCGAACCAGTTGGAAGCGCTACGTCGGGAAGGACGACGACCTGCTTGACGTCCTTGAACACCGACTTCCCACCCGCTTGGAGGTCGAGCATCAGCTTCGCGCCGGTTCGCGTGGCAACCTTCGGGGCCACCATGCTGATGTCGAAGGTCTCCTTTGTGCCGGGGGCCACGGCGACTACTTTCGATCCCTTGCTAAGCGTCTTCTCGCCGACGACGACTGACCAGCTTGCCGTGAGGGGAGCGGGATCGTGCGAGTCGTTGAACACGCCGAGGGTGCGGACGATCGATGCGCCGCTCTGGAAACTCCAATCCTGCTGTCGCACGAAGAGGGCGCGCTCGGCGTTGGCGATGTACTTGTCGTGGAACTGCTTGCCTTCGTCCCCAACCCAAAGGTGGAAGGCCGTAAACGCGCCGTTCCAGCGGTAACCCTCGGTGATCATGCGCTGGACTTGCGCCATGCCTCGGTGCGCATCCGCCTTGCCGCCAAACGCCTCCTCGCCTTGGATCCAGGCGTAATCCGCCGGATTGATACCGCTGGCAAAGTAGTCTTCGCCGGCATAGCGCGGCCGTTTGCCGTCCCATACCCAGCGTCCGCGCCCACCGCCGTGAGGCTGCGACGTATAGGCGAGGTTCGGGTAGTCGTCCGGCTTGTTCGTGTAGACGTAGTGGTCTCCGTGGATCGGGAAGAGGTTTGCCTTGCCGGCTCCGCCGCCATCGACCATCGACAATCGCGTCGGATCGACGGCTTCTACGGCCTTGATAGTGGCATCCATGTCGGCCTCGAAGGCATCCATTTTGTCGCCGTAGAGGTTGATGCAGTTGATATAGAGCCACTCGTTCTCGACGGACCAGACGTTGACACTTGGATGGTTCCGCTCGCCTTTGACCTGGGCGACCATTTGATCGCGCACGTTCTGGAGGAGCGGTTTGTTGATGCCTCCAGCCTCATCGACGGCCATGTAGCCGATGGCTTCGCCATCGAGGGGCCCGGAGCGACGGATCGTCACGCCGTTCTGATCACACCAGTCGAGTGCTTCGTCGTAGGGCATTCCCAGCCAGTGGATGCCGCCTCCGTTCTGTGCCGTGCCCGACATCCGAGCGAATCGCTGCCCGTTCTTGCGATAGTTGGCAAGCCAAGTGTCCGGGGTGTTACCAAGGGTCAACTCGGCCCAGCCGTGCCAAACAACGCCATTCAGGCGGTAGTTTGGCCCATCGGTCGTCCACTCGCGAAATCCAAAAGGGGTCTCGCTCACGTCCACCGGGGCTCCGCCCATGGAGACGGTCGTTCGAAGGTGGTACATCTTCGGCTGATCGGGCCACCAGAGTTTGGGGTCTGCCCAGGCTCCTCCAAGCTTCACGCTATTGTCAACGCCCGGGTTGAGATCGACCTCCTGAGAGGCGATCTTGGCGGCAACTTGCTTGGTGTCCGGATCGACGGCGTCAATCGACACGATCGCGCGCCCACTCCCTCGAAGCGTTACCTCGGCGTCTAGCCTCTTCTTTGAAACACTGGGTTTCACGAAGACATCGCTCGCAAAGGCAAGTCCGCCAACCGTGAGCTCAGGCGTGTCGAGGAGGCCGGAGTCGAAGCAACCCCAGACCGGGTAATCCAGCCGAAGAAACCCTTGATGGTCGTTTGCCACCGGAAATGCGAAGCTCTCGCGGATCTTGGCCGGGTTGGCGGGGTCTTGGGTAAAGCCGTACCAGGCATCCCGAATTCCGACAAGCACTTCGTTGACCCCTGGCTTCACCGCCGACGTGACATCGCAGCTCCACTTAACAAATGGGTTCTTGTTAAATCCCTGAGTCTGGCCGTTGACAATAACCGTGGTGTTCAGGCTGTTCTGTCTAAAGGTGAGGCTGAACGACCGGCCTGCCTGAGCGGCCGGAACCTGGAACCTGGTTCGGTACCAAACGCGGTGGGCAAGCACGAGGTCAGGGCGTTTCAAAGCCTTGTCGCCCGGCACTTCGATGGCCGTCCAAACCGGATTCGCGTCGAGCCGCACCATCGGAGTGGCCACTAGCGTAGGCGCGATTTCGTCGTCTCGAGCAATTTCCCAGTCGCCATTGAGTTTGATCGTCTGGCGCTCCGGACCGGATTTATCAGCAACGGCGAAGACGCGCTTTTCGGCATTCCGGTCTCGATCGGTGCGGGGATCTTGTCCCGGTTGCCACTTGCCGTAGGGTCGGAATGGGGAATCGACGATCGCGAAGGCGTCCGATCCGTACAGCACGTCGCCCTTGGGCTTAGGGATGCGGATTTCGAGCTTGTGAGCACCCTCCGTCAGGTTCACCGAGCCCATCTTGAGCCAAGCAACTCCGTTCCATGTAGCCAGCTCGGTGAGCTCTATCGTGGGTGCAGTCGGCTCGATGCGATGCCACGCTCCGCCATCGACCCGCCACTCGAAGGGCGACCGCGCGGTTTCGTAGCCGAGGCGATGCCAGACGTCACGGGTTCCTGCCTTGGCCGCGAAGTCGTAAGAAAGGCTAACTCCTTCCGTCGGCACCGCTCCGGTGATGGTGAGCCATTTGGCCCCGGAGAGGAGTTCTGCGCGCCCCGGCGCTCCTGACCCGTACTTCACGTTTGCCGAAGTCGGGCTTTCACCTTCGAGCCATATCGCGCCGGTTCCTTGCAAGCTAAGCAGCGCGAGCGCGAGAAGCGTCGTCATGAATTCAATATACGCGTTCATCGGTGGCGAATGCGATACCATCTGGTTGGTCGACTAAACCGGTAACCTAAGCGGACCAATCAGTTATGGCCACGATTCGAGAAGTAGCGAGCCAGGCCGGCGTCTCCATCGGCACGGTATCCAAAGTGCTCAATGGGCGGGACGAGAAGGTCGATCCGGCCACCAAGGAGCGCATCCTTCTGGCCATTCGGTCTCTGCGCTACAAGCCCCCGGCGTTCGAGCAGAACCAGAAGGCGGCGCTTTCCCAAAACCTGGGGATGATCATCCCCGACCTCTTGGGGCACCCTCTCGAGAGCCAAAGCTACCTTAACCTCGTCTTAAGCGGGCTCCTCGGTCGAGCGGCTCTCAGGGGCTGGAGCGTCACCATCTTTGTCGAGACCACCTGGAGCGATGTCGGCATGGCGGTTCGTCGTAAGTACGATGGCCGGTGCGATGGCCTCGTGGTTGTTGCCCCTCAGCCGGATAGGGATATCGTGCACTCCCTCCACCAAAGGGGTGCCCCGATCGTGCTGATTGGCACGACCCCTTGGGTCGAGGACGTGTCATCGATCGACATCGACAACTTGCAGGCCGGCAAACTCATCGCGCGGCACTTCCGGGAGCTCGGCCATGAACGAGTTGGCTTCTTGGCTCACCATCAGGACCACGTTTCTGCCAAAGAGCGTTGGGAAGGCTTTCGATCTGAAGCCGGGGAAGGCGCTGAGAAGTTCATGGTCGGCAAGGCCGAGGGCATTGAGGGGTTCGTGAAGCGGTTTTTGGCCCTCGGACCCAAGCGTCCCACCGCGCTCATGGGATGGCATGACGGGATCGCTGGAGCGGTCTATCGGGCCCTTGAAGCAGAAGGATTGCGGCTACCGGAGGACCTGTCTTTAGCCGGCGTAGACGACGCTCCCGACGTTCGAGAATCGGGTGTGGAGCTCACTACGGTTAGAAATCCTTTGAGCGATATTGGTGCCCGAGCGGCGGACATGGCGATTGCTCGCGTCTATGATCCGAATGTGCCCCGCGAGATCATTCGGATCGAGCCAAGTCTGATCGTTCGATCTTCAACGCACCCTCTCATCGGGCGCAAGAAAAAAACAAAAATATAACATTCCCCTTTTACATTTCGGAAATCCGTTGTAATATGAACGCGTTCATCGGAGCGCGAAGCCTTCGCTTCCCGGGCCGGAGAGCTATTTTTAGTGATGAAGGTGACGTCCCGGAAATCTTTGCGGGACTGGCTCCTTCGGGCGCTCAGGGGCAAGCCATTGCTCCAACATTATTCAAAACTGAGAAATATTTTTACCAACGAAGGTAACTGATTATGAAAAGAGCATTCACGCTTATCGAGCTCCTCGTCGTTATCGCCATCATCGCGATTCTCGCCGCCATCCTCTTCCCCGTTTTCGCCCAGGCCAAAACGGCAGCCAAGAAGACGTCGGAACTTTCAAACTTCAAGCAGGTCAACACCGCCGCCATCATGTATAGCGGCGACGCAGACGATGTTTTTCCCACCACCGCCGTTTATAACTTCAGCGGCCAGCCGGACCGATTCTGGGCCACGAAGATCCTGCCCTACACCAAGAACGCGGAGATCGTTCGATCTCCGCTCGACACGCGGATTCCGGAAAACTATCCGAACTCCTGGTCTGGACCATGGATTTCGATGGCATCCAACAGCTTCTCTGGCGGCGGTCCTGTCGGCAAGGTTGTGAGGAATGACTCGAGCCAGGGCGTGATCGGTCTGCAGCAAAGCGAGTCCGGCTGGGACAGTTTCGGGTTCAAGAGCGCAGCTATCAGCCAAACGCAAATCACGAACGTTTCCGACACGATCATGTTCGCACCAAAATACACCCGCGACATTCCTAAGTCCAGCTTAGGTTGGATCGGCGCGAACAGCGCATGGGTATGGCCGACGCAGGCCTTTATGTGGGACTGCACACCCGCAGAGGACTTCTACTGCAATGAAGGCTCTGGCGTGCCAAGTGGCACTCGCGCGGTGCAGTTCGGCGGAGCGGCACGGAACTTCCCTCGAGGCAATCGCGGCGGTGTGTCCATGGCCGAGTCAAGTGACAATGGTGCGGGAACCGGCACGGCGAACTTTGCGTTCGCAGACGGTCATGCAAAGGGATTCCGACCCGAAGCAACCAATCCCGACCCCATGAACAAGCCCGAATTGAACATGTGGAACTCTAAGCGGTAACGCTTCCCCAAACTCACCTTTGACGAACCGTCTCCGGACGGTTCGTCATCTTCCGTTTACCAATCTATAAGAAATGAAGAATTTGATCCCCTTAGCTCTATTCGCCTCACTCGTATTGACCGGCTGCGGAAGCGACCAAGCCGGTCCCGCTGACGAGGCGAAGCTCCGGTCAACTCTCGGTCAAAAGGAGATTAACTACGACGAAGTCCCGGTCGACCAACGCGCTATGGTTCTTTCTCTGATGAAGTCCAACGGCGGAGAGAAAAAGGCCGCCGAGCTGGAAGCCAAATGGGGCATGCAGAAGTAAGCGGCAGAATGCCGAGTATCACGACAGACGTAGCCATCATCGGTGGGGGACCTGCGGGCGCGACCCTGGGAACCCTCCTCAAAAAGTACCACCCACGCCTGAGCGTCACGATCTTTGAGCGTGAGCGCTTTCCGCGCGACCACGTAGGCGAGAGCCAACTGCCGGTGATTGGTCAAATCCTCGATGAAATGGGGTGCTGGGACAAGGTGGAAGCGGCCGGCTTTCCGATCAAGGTCGGAGCAACGTATCGTTGGGGCAGAACCGACGACTTCTGGGACTTCCAGTTCATTGAGAATGGAGCCCTTCGGGCCGAGCGTCGGCCAGCGAAATTCGTCGGTCAGCGCAAACGAACCGCCTTCCAAGTAGACAGAGCCATCTACGACAAAATCCTGCTCGACCACGCCGCAAAGATGGGCTGCGATGTTCGGCAAGAGTGTGCCGTTAGGTCGGTGCAGAAGGTGGACGACCGCATCGATTCGCTCACGCTTGACGACGGATCGGACGTGAAGGCCCGCTGGTACATCGATGCTTCCGGGCACGCGGGCATCCTAAGACGATCCCTCGGTGTACAAATCGACTGCCCAACCTCGCTTCAAAACATCGCGATCTGGGATTACTGGCAGAACGCGGAGTGGATGGATAGCGTGGGCGTGGGTGGCACCCGGATCGTGATCATCAGCGTTGGTTACGGCTGGTTATGGTTCATCCCGCTCGGTCCCACGCGAACCTCCCTCGGCCTCGTCGTGCCTGCGGCTTACTACAAAGAATCCGGGAAGAAGCCGGAGCAGCTCTATGCCGAAGCGGTGGCCGAAGCGCCCAAGATTCGCGACTTGGTGGCGAACGCAACGCGGGAGAACAAGCTGACGACCACCAAGGACTGGTCTTTCCTGGCGGAGCGGATCGCGGGAGAAAACTGGTTTCTAATCGGGGAGAGCGCGGGCTTTGCCGATCCGATCCTGTCCGCAGGAATGTCGCTCGCGCACGTCGGCGCTCGCGACGTGGCGTATTGCATCATCGCGGCGGAGCGTGGCGACTACGACAGGGAGTGGCTTGCCAAGTGGTATGACGAGAACCACAGGAAGAGCATTTCGCAGCACATTCGATTCGCAGATTTTTGGTACGGTGCAAACGGATGCTTTACCGACCTGATCGACTACACGGGCCAAATCGCCAAAGACGCGGGACTCGATTTGAGCGTAGAGGAAGCATGGCAGTGGCTCGGAACCGGAGGTTTCGTGGATCATAACGTGGTGGGTGCGGGATATGGCGGATACACGCTGAGGCTGGCGAAGCAGATATCGGGCAACTTTCTGGGCACCGGCTCGCGATACCTGGCCGGCGGTAAGAACGTGTTCAAGCTCGACCTCGAGGGAGTGGAGAAGGACTGGGGCGCGCGCCTCGAAAGGGGCCGCATCTCGCGACATCGAGCTTATCGCCGAGGCACTAGGTTGCTGCCGGACATGGGTCTTTACGGGCTTCTCATTCGAGTTACAAGGGGAGGGGCAACCGCTCAGACCATCTTCGACGCCTTGTCGGAGAAAATCCGCGAGTCGCGGATGACGCAGGACGTTGCCTCGCAATTTGTAAACGATGCCTTCGACGCGGTCGAAGCGATGGTGTCTGATGGCTGGCTAATTGCCACGCTCGACCCGTCGCAGCCTTCTCTCGAGTCGCCTCCCGATGACCTGAGCATCGTTGGACCGCGACTGGTGAATGCGTGACCAGACGTCTCCTCGTCCTGCTTACCTTCCTTTTGGGTGCCTGCCTATCCGTCGCGCAGCCGGTCACGATCCGCTACGCTTGCACCGCGGGCGGCGACAACTTAAAACAGCTTAACCGTCTGGTTAAGCAATTCGAGTCCGAGTTTCCCAATATCCGCGTCAAAGTCGAGCCGATCGTCGACAACTACGAGAACAAGCTGCTCTCGATGCTGGCCGCGCGAGTGTCGCCTGACGTCGCCGTCCTGAACCCCAATCGCTTTCCGATGTTCGCGTCTCGCGACGCATTGAAGCCGCTGGATGACTTCGCAGATTTAGGCGGTCCGGAAGTCGACCTTAAGGGCCGCTATCCGAACATCGTGAAGGCCTTCCAATATGATGGCAAGCAGTATGCCGTTCCCCGAGACGTCGCCTGCTCGGCCTACATCTACTACAACAAGCGCCTTTTTCGTGAAGCGGGAATCCCCTATCCCGATGGCTCTTGGACCTGGGACACGAAGGTGCGGCCGGAGCTTCGCGAGAAGGACTTCATGTGGGTGGTCTCGCAGCTCACCCTGCGCAAGCCGAACATTAGAAAGCCCTACCAATACGGACTGGCAACGGCATGGCCTCAGCTCTGGATGGAGACGCTGCTCACCTCCAGCAACGTCCGAATGTGGGACAACGACGAGCGGCCCACCAAGCTCTTTCTTGACGACCCCAAGGTCGTCGATGTCTTCCAGTTCGCGTCCGACTGCCTGAACAAGTTTCGCTGGATGCCCAGCAGCACGGACATCACCCTCGGTTCCGGCTCTACGATGCAAGACGAGTTCCGAAAGGGGACGGTCGCCATGCTTCAGTCGGGCGCCTGGGAAGTGAAGGACATGCGCGCAAAGATGAAGGATGACTGGGACATTGCCCAGTTCCCGACCTTCGCGCGCGGGGAAGCACCCTACCTTCCCGGCGAAGGTGCCGGTTTGGGCATCTTCGCGTCCACTGAGCATCCGCAAGAGGCATGGGAGTGGGTCAAGTGGTACTGCGGGCCAAAGGGTCTGATCCCGATGGCGCAGTCGGGAGAGAGCCAGCCTTCCATCCGGGCACTCGCGCTCGAGCCGGGCATTTGGCTCCCCAAGACAGACGCGACCGGTGCCGCCCGGATGCCGGAAAATCTGCGAATCACGGATGAAATGGCCATGCGGGTGCGCACCCGACAGCTTCCAGACTGGTTCACAAACGGTGTGGCATCCGATCTCCAGGGCTCCTACTACGCCGTGCTATCCGGTGAGAAAACGGCTGAAGAGGTGCTGAAGAAGCTCCAGGAGGAAGAGCCCGCAAAGTTAGAGCTTGCGCTCAGCCGAGTGGAGGCACCCGACTATCCCTTCGGAATCGGGGTGGCAGTGGCCGTGCTGCTAGTCGCCGCGCTGCTCGGTTGGATCTACGCCCCAGAATACGGCCGAAAGCTGAGCCGCGAGGAGAAGACGGAGAGCCGAAGTGCGTACCTCTTCCTCATTCCCTGGCTCATCGGCCTCGCGTTTACCGCCGGTCCGATGATCTACTCGTTCCTGCTGAGCTTCGCCGAATCAGACATCATCCAAACCCCAAAGTGGCGGGGAATTGGGAATTATGCCGACGCGCTGAATCCGCGCATCGACGACACGCTGTACGTCTCTTTGCGGCAGACGTTCTACTTCGCCGGCCTCAGTGTGCCGCTGGGCATGATCGCCGCCTTGCTGCTTTCATTGTTGCTCAACCAAAAGGTTAAAGGTGTCCCGCTCTTTCGAGCGCTGTACTACCTGCCTTCTTTGGCAAGCGCCGTCGCCATGTCCCTGATTTGGATGCGCCTCTTCGACAAAGATCAAGGCGTCATCAACCTGTTCCTTTACGGCGCGGACGGCCAGTCCGGCTTTCTGCATTTGGGTCCCGTGCTTAGCAACATGCTCGGGACGCCGGGTGAACCAATCAACTGGCTGGGCAGCACGAAGACGGTCATCCCCGCGTTCGTCATCATGGGCCTCTGGGGCGCAGGAGGGGGCACGATCATTTTTCTCGCTGGCTTGCAGGCAATCTCGGTGAGCTACTACGAAGCTGCGACCTTGGACGGAGCGAACAACTGGAGGCGATTCCGCTACGTCACGCTGCCGATGCTCACGCCGTACATCTTTTTCTCGCTCATTACCGGCGTGATCGGAGCTTTGCAGGTTTTCGGCCAGTCTTTCGTGATAACGCAGGGTGGGCCCGATCGAGCGACGAACTTCATGGTTGTCTGGCTCTATCAAAAGGCATTTGGAGAGCTTAAAATGGGCTACGCGTCGGCGCTTGCGTGGATTTTGTTTGTGGTCATTCTTGCGTTCACCCTTCTTCAACTCGCCGCAGCAAAGAAATGGGTCTATTACGAGGGTGATCTGAAATGAAGCGGACTGACGCCGAGCACTTCCGTAGGAGTACGCGCTTTGCCAAGCTTGCGCATCGCTCCAACTACACCCTGCTGTGGATCGTGCTGCTGGTCGGCGCGGTGCTGTTCATGCTTCCGCTTTACGTCATGATCGCGCTGTCGCTGAAGCCGGAGGCGGAGATCGGCACGACCTCGATGTGGTCATGGCCCAAGAGCCCCACGCTGGTTCACTACGTCACGGTTTTGACCGATCCCGACCTGAACTTCATCCGCAAGTTCTTCAACACGCTGTTCCTATCGACGGTCCCCACCATTGCAAGCGTCGTCACCGCAGCGATGGTTGCGTACCCGTTTGCGCGGCTCCGCTTCCGCGGCCGTGACCGGCTTTTCCTTATCTTGCTGAGCACGATGATGTTGCCGGGAGTCGTGACGCTCATTCCCAGCTACGTCCTTTTCGCGAAGCTGGGATGGATCAACACCTACAAGCCCTTCGTGATCCCCGCCTTCTTCGGAGGCGGAGCGTTTGCGATCTTTCTACTTCGCCAGTTCATGATGGGGATTCCGCGCGAGATGGACGAAGCGGCCAAGATCGACGGCGCGTCGAATGGAGTCATCTTCTGGCGGTTCATCCTTCCCAATTGCGTGCCGGTTTTGGCGACCCTGGCTGTCTTCGGGTTTGTTGGTGGGTTCAAGGACCTGATGGGGCCGCTGATGATGCTGAACGACCCTGACCTCATGAACCTCGAGGTGGGCTTGAGATCGCTGCAGCAGGCGCACCGCACGGAGTTCGGTTTGATGATGGCCGGCTCGATGATCGTGCTCATCCCGATCTTCCTCATCTTCTTTGCGTGCCAGCGCTATTTCATCCGTGGGATCACTCTAACCGGCGGTAAGTAGCAGGGCTTACGAATTCGCCATGGCGCCATTACCTTGGCGGCGAGATTTGCGTTCCTGCTCTTTGGCACGAATCGATAATGTCATCACGAATGCGACTTGACCCCGACAGTGTTATTGTAACGCTTCCGCCGCTCGCCAGTTCGAAGTGCGTCCAGCAAAGCCGACCAGGTTGAAGTGAGCCTGTCCCCATGCTATTTGCGAGTGGAATCGGCGTGTCCTCGCTTCGCCATCAACTCCCCTCACTGCCACTTTGCCGTCTGTGGAGGATCATGTGTGCTTCCGATTGCAGCGCCCGTACGGCACCTCGGCCAACGGCAATTAGCGGCGGGCTGCCAGTGAAGGCGGAGACTACGGCGTAGAGGGTTGATGGGCTGAATTTGGTCTCTTGAGAAATGACGTAGACAGGGTCCCAGCGGTCCGGGTTGAACTTGTTCTTGAACCAGTCGAGCCCGGAAAAGTTGTAAAAACGGTTGCCATGAGCGGCCGCCCATGAAGCCAAGAACCTGAGCCACTTTGGGTTGGCATGGTCGTCTTCCGCTCGTTTCGAAAGTGGCACGATCCCCATCGTGATAAACTCCGCCCCCTCCGCAAGCATGGTTTGCGCGGCGATCTTCAGCAGCAGTTCGACCGTGCCATTTGGAGCCGACCGACCCCGTACGAACTGCTCGGTCAGCCACCCGGACCGGCCCGGAATAGGGGAGAGGACGAGGAACGCGACGATTTGGCCCTGCAACCTCGCCGCAAAGATGCGCCGGTCCATCAAGTTTCTCAGTGTCTCGGGCTCGACGAGGAAGTGCAACGGCGGAAGGCCCCGGGTCGAAAGCCAGTTCTCAAGCACCGGTCTGAGAAGGGGAACGCAATCAGTATGGCACTCGGCTACGGATACTCCTTTGTTGGTCGCGCGATGCACCTGGGCTCTCAGAGATGCTTCCTTTTGAAAGCTCGCGAGAAAGGAATCGGGTGTCCAGACTGGCTGCGCGCCAAGGGTGACCGTCGAGAACTGCGGATCACCGCCGGTGAGTGCCCTTAGTCGTTCTTCTGCACCGAAGTAGCAGTGTCGCTTGCCCGCCGCGACGCACCGAACCTGCCACTCTTGAACCATCTCCTCGAGATCGGCCATCGCACATACTGGCGCACCCGCCACAACATTCACGCCCTTGCGATGGACATAGCCAATCACGCCTTCCACGCGCTTCGAAAACCAGAGATCGAATCCAGGATTGAGGATTTGATAGCAGGTCGTGTTCCAGCCGTGCCGCAACACCAACTCCCGGGCTCTCTGAATTTCCTCCATGCAAGCTCCTCGGCTCAACGGAATCATGCCCCATTTTTGAAAGCGTGGGATTACGCTGCTTGAGTCACATTCATGGACGCGATTGCAAGAAGGTCCGTTATATCATCGCGAATGACAGCAATCTAAGGAGGCGACACTATTTCGCTTAGGGCGATGACTATTTTTTGGGCTGGGCCGGCTTCATCGAAAGGGACGTTGGAGTTTGTCAAACAGACGAACGTGGCATCGAAACGCGGGTCGTATGCGGCGATCGTGTTGTAGCCAGGGAGTTCACCGTGGTGGTGGAGCCATGGTCAAGATCGGCCGATCGCTAGGCCGTAATTTCCGGTCGCGCCTGGGATGCCCGAGACCCAAGTCAGCCTTTGGGTCTGCATCTCGGGCGAGACGAGCGCTCCGGAACCCATCCCCTTTGTCCATTTAGCCATGTCGTCCACAGTCGAGACGAGTTGCCCCGCGGCGTCGGCCCAGTTTGGATTCCAGTTGGTAGCTTCGACAATACGGCGGGCTCCTGCGGGTTGGTCGTCCGTGTAGCCGTGAGCATAGGGGGTGGGAAGAGCGGTCGTCGTCGGCCAACTCGTTTGGGTCATGCCCAAGGCGGGACGTTTGGCGAGGGAAATGATCGGCCCGACCTTGAACAGCTCGCGGTCAAAAGTCCGCTTCTAGATCCCGCATTCCGCTACTACACCTCCCATGTGGACCATCCCTTCGCGGTCGATCTCGGGACCATCCAGGTGCTAGCAGAGGTTAAGCGGATCCACGAGGCAACCAAGGCATGCTTGGCTGGGAAGGGCATGGAAGATCCTTATCCCGGGCATTGGGGCACGTGGGGCAGCTTCGTCCAATACCAGGTGTTCCACGTCGCCTATCACGCCGGTCAGGCGTATTCGGTGCGGCACCTGTTGGGCCACCAGACAGAGGACAACTAGGTTCTACTTAGCCTTAAAGTTGTTGAGCCCGGGGCTCTTCGACGATCCAGATGTTTCTGAACCTGACGGGGGCACCGTGGTTTTGCAGCAGGATCGGGCCCTTGGTGATCCATGGCCCCTCGATCCCCGCGACCGTCACCGGACCCGCGATTTCGACGTTTCGATGAATTCTCAGGCCGTTGTGCCACACCGAAATCATCGGCTTCGACACCAGCTTGCCGTCCTTTCCTACCCTTGCCGCGCGGAACACGATGTCGTAGATGTTCCAGGTCTCTGGCGGCAGAACCGCATTCTGATCGGGGTCCTTTTGCGCATAGAGAGAGCCGACTCCGCCGGCCTTGTAGGTCGGATTGTTATAGTTGTCCAAGATCTGAATCTCGTAGCGGCCCTGGTTGTAAACGCCGCTGTTCGCCCGCGACTGATCCTTCTTATCGGGCAAATAGGGCAGCCAGAACTCAAGATGCAGCCGATAATCGCCGAACTCCTGCTTGGTTACAATGTCGCTCGTCCCGTTCTTGACGACCAGGCTGCCGTCAATGACATCCCACTTGCAAGCCTCGCCCTTGTCTCGCTGCACCCAAGCGGACGTATCCTTCCCGTCAAAAAGCACGACCGCACCCTTGGGCGGCGTCATCCCCTGAACGGCGGTTGCCGGAGGAGTTGCGGACAAGAGGTGCGCCATGGCGAATGCGGCAAGAAGCATCCTTCTATTCTATGCCCTTCGGGGCCCATGAGCGCACGCCAAACAACCTTTTCCTTCCCGGCCGCGCATTGGGTATTCTAATCGCTTCGGATCGGTAGCTCAGTTGGTAGAGCAGCTGACTCTTAATCAGCTGGTCCTGGGTTCGAGTCCCAGCCGGTCCACTCAGTTTTGAACCTGAACCTCAAGTAATTGAGGTTATTTTGCTTTTACGAGGCTCAGCGCGATGCTTTGTTTGGCACGCTGATGGCGTTCATTGAGATCCACTATGAGAATCTCTTGCGGCACTTGGCCGGGGAGTAGCCAAGCCTAGAAGCAGGCACATGCTGAGCCATGGGCCAACGGTGGCAAAGCCAACGAGTGAATTGAGAAGGAATGCGATTGCGGCACATCCGATGCCAATCCGAACCAGTGGGTCCTTGTTCGAATTGATGATTTGACTTGCAGCGGCGGTCGCTATGCCGCAAACAGTCAGTGTAACAAGGGCAGAGCGCACATTCCGCACTGAAGAGCCGCGACCGCCATCCCAAGCCCTAGTGGGTCGATCTCTGAACTCGTTCTACTAATGCCCATTTGAACTCTTGGTTCGAAATGCGCGGCGAAGTATTTTAAGGTTCGCGCACGACGCGGAAGCCCACGAAGGCGCCGTCGGACAGCCACCAGCGGCTCTTGGGCATTTGGGGGTCGGACTCTTGCCAGGCGGGCGCCCAGCGCTTTCGGACGAGCGGAGACACCGCGGAAGCGGGGTCGCGGAAGGTGGGACCGCACAGGATCGGTTGGCCCTTCGCATCCGTCGCCCATTCGCCAACGTTGCCCAGCAGATCATAAATTCCGAACTTGTTGGGTGCCTTCTTGCCTACTGGCTGCGTCGTGTCGCTGCTATTCCCGGCGTGCCACGCGAGTTTGTCGACGCTCGCGGCGTCCAGCTTCCAATCGCCTGGGACTCCTCCGCGTGAAGCAAGCTCCCACTCTGCTTCCGTGGGCAACCGATACTTCTTGCCCGTCGCCGCCGACATCCATCGGCAGAACATCTCCACATTTGTAAAGCTCACATTGATGGCCGGATAGCCTCGATGCCCCCAGCCCAGGTCGGGAAGGATGTAGCTCCTGCTCGGCCGCGCGACTGCATCCGCAGCAAACACGCTCTGATCGTAAGGCTTTGAAGACGGTCCGCTCGCAAGAAAGGCGTCAAATGCCTCCCACGTCGTCTCCGTACTTGCCATATAGAACGGCTTCACGCTCACCATTGCTGCTCCCACTTTCACCGCACCCGCGGGAACTGGAACCATCGTGATCTTTACAACCGAATTGGGTAGCGTCACACTATAAGGAGCTGGCTTTGGAACCGCTGTCTGCGGTTTCTGTCGCAATGAACTAATGGCAAAAGAAGTCGAGAGTCCGAGCAAGAACAGAGTGCCCAAACGAAAGCTGAAATGGATGGTCGCGTGTCTCATGGCAGGGGGTGCTCAGGGGCTGGCGGCGAAAACGCAGGAGCCGAGCGAACCCACACGTTTTACCTTTACGGAGTATCACATGGGCATCGATGCCCGCCTGGTTGTCTACGCCAAGAACTCGCAAGTTGCCGCCACCGCTTGCGAAGCCGCATTCAAGCGCATCGCCGAGCTCGAAGGAATCATGAGCGACTACCGCGCCGACAGCGAGCTGATGCGCCTCAGCTCACGCGCAGTACAGGCACCGGTGCCAGTTTCAGAAGACCTCTTCCGGGTGCTGCAACGGGCGCAAATCATTTCAAAACAGACGGATGGAGCCTTCGATGTCACGATCGGACCCCTCGTTCAGCTTTGGCGAAAGGCCCGCCGTGAAGCCAAGCTGCCGTCAGAAGAAGCGCTGGCGAGTGCGAAAAAGCTGGTGGGGTGGAAACGGCTTCGCCTCGACGCAGATGGCCGCACCGCACACCTAGACACTGCGAATATGCGCCTAGACCTAGGCGGAATTGCTAAAGGCTATGCCTCTGATGAGGCCCTGATCGTCTTGAGAAAACACGGGGTCACAAGTGCGCTTATCGAAATGGGCGGCGACATCGTGCTCGGCGATGCTCCCCCCAAAGTCGAAGGCTGGAAGATCGACGTTCCGAACGCGCGAACCGCCATGGTTCTCAAAAACAGTGCCATCTCAAGCTCCGGTGACACCGAGCAATACGTGGACATCGACAACGTTCGCTACTCGCACGTCATCGACCCAAAGACCGGGATTGGCTTGACCCATCGCGTGCAAGCCACGGTCATTGCCAAAGACGGCTTCACGTCCGACCCGCTGTCGACTGCCTTGACTTTGGTGCAAGGGGATAGCCGGACCAGTTTGCTGAGCAACTACCCCGGCGTCCGTTCCTTTACGAAGTCCGTTACGCCTTAATACTCGCGATCAATCAAGATTCCCGGTTGCGGCACCGGATATCTGCCGTTGGCTAGCGGCATCAGCGGAGAATCCGAATTCATCGTCAGCTTGTCCACATTAGGCGCGAACTCGTGCTCGCAGTTCAGCATCTGATCAAACGTGATGACCTGCCCAGTGTGGGCCGCCATCCGCCCCATGCTGGTGGCAACGCTCGCGTGAACGCCGCGAGTCACTTCGTTGTAAGGCGTGTTCGAGCGGATCATTTTCATGAGCGTGTCCCACTCGTTCTGATACGGATTGCTGCGATCCGTCGTTTGCCAAATCGGCGTTCCCCGAGGAGCCTGGCCGGCATAAATGGCCGCCGGACCGTTACAGTCGCCCGAACGTGCGGCAATTGCGTTGCCTTTCGTGCCGTGGATATAGCTCGAGAACTGCCCATGAGCACCTTCCACGGAGCGGCCGTCGAACAAGAACTTCGTTCCGTCCGCAAAGGTGTACTCCACCGCATAGTTGTCGAAGTTTTGATCCACGAACGGCACGCCCTCCCGGGTCTGCTTGTAATGGCGTCCACCCACCGCTTGAGCGCTTACGGGCCACGAGTTCTTCATCCACGAAAGGTGATCGACATGGTGGATGTAGAAATCGCTGAAACAACCACCGCTCGCCCAGAGGAAGCTGTGGAAGCGTCGAATCTGATACTCGAGGTGGCTGATCCCCTCTGGCTTCGGAGTCGATTCGAACGTCGCCGCAGGGCCATGCATTCGATAGCCTCGCATCAAAATGATCTCTCCAAGCTCGCCGTCCATGACTCGCTTTTGCAGCTCCTGCAGGCCGACGACATGGCGTGACATCAAGCCCACGCCAACTTTCAGTCCAGCCGCCGAAGCGTCTTCGGCAAGCTTTAGCATCCGTCGGCTTGTCGGGCCATCGGTCGTCACCGGCTTTTCCATAAACACATTCAGCTTCTTCGAGATCGCATACTGGAAATGCACCCATCGGAAAGCCGGTGGCGTGGTCAGGATCACGACGTCGCCGGGCTTGAGGCTATCCATCGCCTGCTTGTAAGCATCGAATCCAAGGAACTGCCGCTCCTTGGGCACGTCGACCGTGGCTGAGAAATCCTTCGCAAGGTTGCCATAACAGCTCGCCATGCGATCTTCAAACACGTCCGCCATTGCGACCAGCTTCATCGGGCCGCTCTTCGTCGAAAGCGCATTCGCAACCGCGCCGCCACCGCGGCCGCCACAGCCCACGAGCGCGACCTGAATCATTTCGCTGCCCTGCACGTGGACCGAGGTCAGGCCCAGGCTCGGAAGCACGGACGCAGCCGCAAGGCTGCCGGTCGTTTGTAAAAAGTGTCGTCTGGTGATGTCCGAGGCCATATAATTCGAAATCCTTCCCGCATGAGCGGCGCTAACCTTACGATACCAAGTAGACCGGCGGACTGGTACGCTTCTGCCGCAGTTCTTTCCGCAAACGAGGGAGTTTACGAGGAGCTATGAACAAGACTTTTGCTATTCTAGGCGCGGGTATGCAGGGCACCGCAGCCGCATACGATCTCGCCAATTTTGCCGACCCCGCAGCGATCCTCCTCGCCGATGCGCGCCTGGAACAGGCGCAAGCAAGCGCCGAACGCGTGAATCTGCTCGCAGGACGCGCGATTTGCGTTCCGCTCGCCGTCGATGCGCTCGATGAAGACGCTCTCCTGGCATTCTTACGCCCGGCCAACGTCCTGCTAAGTTGCGTTCCCTATTGGATGCACCCGCGCATCGCGCCCGTTGCGATTCGGGCGGGCGTCCACATGTGCGATCTCGGCGGCAACACGGACATGACGCTCAAAGTTCTCGCCTTAGATGAAGAGGCCAAGGCGGCCGGTGTCACGCTTGTGCCCGACACCGGACTTGCTCCGGGGCTCGTCAACAGCATCGCTGCCTACCTCTTCGAGACCTTGGGCCAGACGGATTCGATTAAGCTCTACTGCGGCGTACTTCCACAAAACCCCAAGCCTCCCTTCAACTACAAGCTCACGTTCAACATTGAGGGCCTGGTGGTGGAATACGACAAACAAGCGATTGCGCTGCGAGACGGCGAGATCGCTCTCATCGACACTCTGAGCGAACTGGAAGAGCTGGAAGTCGAGGGCCTGGGTCGCATGGAAGCCTTCACCACCTCCGGGGGAACAAGCACCGCCCCCTACACCTTTCAAGGCAAGCTCCGCAACTACGAATACAAAACGATCCGCTTCCCTGGCCATTGCGATCAAATGCGGGCCTACAAGGATTTTGGCTTCTGGGGAGAGGAGCCCGTATGCGTGGAGGGCGTTGAAGTGGTCCCGCGCCAGCTCTTCTACAAAGTCTTCGGCGAAGCCATGAAGCGCTACGAGGATCTAGACCAATGTGTCGTCCGGGGCATCGGAATTGGAACCAAGAACGGGCATAACGTGCGCTTGCAAGTCGACATCCACGACCATCAGTGCGAAAAGACCGGCTTTACATCCATGGAGCGCCTCACCGGCTTTTCGATCGCCATCCATGCGAACGAGTTGGCCGAGGGTCGCCTCCCGTCCGGGGCACTTCGCTACGAAACCGCGCTGACAGGAGTCCGCTTTCTCGAAGAAATCCAGCGAAGAGGCATCCATCTCAAGTTCAGCGAAGAGCGATCCGAATTTTCGCAAGCGACCAACGTGCCGATCTAAGCCTTGCCGCTATTCGAGGCTGGTGCCTTCCCGAATTTGCGCTTCCACTCATCGAGCAGTCGGAGCGCCTCCATTGGGGTGAGTTGATCCACATCGAGCCGGTCGAGCGCCTGCACTACTGGCGGCTCCTCAAATTCGAAGAGCGTCATCTGCAGCTTCTGCGTACTCGGAGTCACTGCCTTTGGAGCTTCCGACTTGCGCTCCAATTCCGTCAGAATTTCCGTCGCGCGCCCAAGCACCTGCTTCGGCACGCCCGCCATTCTGGCCACGTGGATTCCATAACTGCGATCGGTGCCCCCGGGGAGCACCCGGTGTGTCCAGATGATGTCGTCGCCGATCTCTTGCACCGCGACTCGATAGTTCGCCACCGCGGGCATCTGGTCGGCGAGGGCATTGAGCTGGTGATAGTGCGTGGCAAATAGCGTCTTCGCTTTCACATCTACGAGGTGCTCGATCATCGCCCAAGCGATCGCCAAGCCATCATATGTAGAAGTTCCGCGCCCAATCTCATCCAAAATGACCAACGACCGGTCCGTCGCATGGTTCAAGATGTTGGCCGCCTCCACCATCTCCACCATAAAGGTGCTTTGCCCCAAGGCCAGTTCATCCTTCGCGCCAATGCGCGCAAAGATTCGGTCGCACAGACCAATCCGGCAGGTTTCCGCAGGCACGAACGAGCCGATCTGAGCCATCAGCACGATCAGCGCGTTTTGGCGAAGGTAGGTCGACTTTCCCGCCATGTTGGGCCCCGTAATAATCAGCGTGCGTTTGGGGTCTTGCCCCTGATCCACTGAGCAGCACAAGTCGGTGTCGTTGGGGACGAACCCGCTGGACGTGGCCTCGACAACCGGATGTCGGCCGGAGCGGATCAGCAACTGATCACCCTCCGTGATAACGGGCCGCGTGTACTGGCGGCGCGAGGCCACTTCCGCAAGTGCCGCCAGCGTGTCGACCTCCCCCAACGCGCGAGCTGTCTGAAGCAGAACCTGGGTCTGGTCGGCGACCTTTAGCCGCAGCCGATTAAACAGATCGGACTCAAGCGCAACGGACTTCTCTTGAGCTCCAAGCACCAGCGATTCGTGCTCTTTAAGCTCCGCCGTGATATAGCGCTCCGCATTCGCCGTCGTCTGTTTGCGAATATAGTCGGGCGGCACCCTCGCAGCTTGGCTCTTCGGGACCTCGAGGTAGTAGCCAAACACGGAGTTAAAGCCCACCTTTATCTGTGCAATTCCGGTCTTCTCGCGCTCGGTTTGCTCCAAGCTGGCGATATACCCCCTGCCATTTTTGGACAAATCGCGCAGCTTGTCCAGCTCAAGGTCGTATTCTTCCCGAATCACGCCGCCATCGCGGAGCGTGTGAGGCGGATCGGCAACCAGCGCCTTCTCCAACATCAACGCAAGCTCCGAGTGATCGCTCATCTGCTCGCGAAGCTCCTGAATCCGTCCCACTCCCAGCTTTCGGAGCGGGTCGGCGACGACGGGCAGTGCCGTCAACGAATTTCGCAGCGAAGCCAGGTCGCGTGGTCCTGCAATACCGGCGGCGGCCCGAGAAACCAGCCGCTCCAGATCCGCCAACCGCTTCAGCGCCTCTCTTAAGTCCCCCCGGATTAGCGCATTCTTTAAGATTCTCTCCACCGCATCTTGACGAGAGCCAATGTCGCTCGCATCAAGCAACGGCTGTTCCACCCACCGCCGCATCATCCGAGCGCCCATCGGGGTCACCGTCTCGTCGAGCACACTCAAAAGCGTCCACTTTCGTGATCCATCCGCCATGTTCTGCGTCAGCTCCAAGGACTTGCGAGTCGCCAGATCGAGCCGCATAAATCCATCGAGCGAGTAGGTGGTGAGCGAAGAGATGTGCCCGAGAGGCAGCTTGTTGCGATCGGCGTAAGCAAGAATCATTGAAGCCGCGACGACCGCAGAAGGCTTGTCTTCGCACCCGAATCCCTGCAGATTCGCAACCTGAAACTGCTCCGCAAGCTTCCGCAAAGCCCGCTCGAAAGAAGGGGTCGCCTGCTCGGTCACGGCGGTCCCCAGCGCCCCCGCCGCCGCTTGCGCAAAGCCCTCCGCGTCCTGGCTCACCAAGAGCTCCGCAGGTCGTAGTCGTGCCAGCTCCTGCAGGATCAACTCCTGAGTCGAATCTCCGCAAAGCTCCGTGACCGCAAACTCCCCCGTCGAAGGCTCCAAGAATGCCAGTCCCACCCGGCCGTCCTGAACGCAGATCGCAGCCAGAAAGTTGTTCTGGGCTGCACTGAGCATTGAGTCTTCGAGCAACGTTCCAGGGGTCAAAACCCGCGTCACCCCTCGCTTGATCAACCCCTTTGCTTGCTTCGGGTCTTCGAGCTGATCACAAATCGCAACCTTCAATCCCTTCTGCAAAAGCCGCGCGAGGTACTTCTCGACCGAGTGATACGGCACGCCCGCCATGGGAATGCGCCCGTTTCCCGCATCCTCCCGTCCGGTAAGGGTGATTTCAAGCGCCGCGGCCGCCGCCTCTGCATCGGGGCCGTAGAATTCATAGAAGTCGCCGACCCGCATAGCGATCAGCACTCCCGGATGCTCCGCCTTTACCGCGAAGTATTGCTGCAGCATCGGAGAGTGCGGGGTCACTGCCTAGATTGTAGAGCTTTTAGGACGGGTCCCACCAGATCACGGCCACAACCGCGGCTTGTAGCGGTCAAAGCGTCGGCATTTTTCCCGACTAAGGATGTGAAACAAGCCATCGTAGAGCGAGTATTGCGCTTCTCGTCGCAACTCACGATTTAGCCCTTGATATTTTTATGTTTCATTTGTTCAGAAACTCGTGGTATCCTGCGTTTTGTATTTCGCTGATCACTGGATCAGGCGAAGCTGTCTGGTGTTGGAAGGGAGAGCCACGGTGGAAGCTGCAGTATTAGAGCATAAACATGAGCGCATTGACGCCCGTTCGCGGGCCGCGACGCCGGCCGCTAAGATCGTCCGGCCAGTTTCTCCGGCAGAGCGCAGGATACTGAACCTGGCGGTCAAGGGTCTTACGGACAAAGAAATTTGCCGCGAGCTCGATCTTTCGATCACGACCGTTCGCACCCACTGGACGCGCCTAAGGCGCAAACTCGGCGTGGTCAACCGTGCTCAGGCCATTGCGGAATCGATGGAGCTAGAGTCCAGTGCGCAAGTCAAACTCTTACAGTCTCGAGTGCGGGCAATGCACCGGGCGTTAAACCAGAAAGGACTCGGCGTCTGGGAGTGGCATCCGCAAAGCGACCTCGTAATAGCGGACGAGCTATCTCAACGCATGTTTAGCGCGATCAGCCCTGACGAGCCGATGCCCTTGTCCGAATATCTCCGGTGCCTTCCCCACGAAGACCGAACTCTCCTCGTCGGGCACCTGAAGGACGGTAAAACGCCCTCCTCCGAAGGGATCTGCCACAGAGTCCGACTTACAAATCGGCAAATTCAGCTCCGCACCAAAATCAGTCGCGTGATCAATGATGAGCACGTGATCATGGTGTGCACCTCAGAATCTCTGGTTTAGGGGAGTGTCTCACGCACGCTCCATCCCCTTGCGACGAAGCGGAGTCGGAGCCTTCAGGCTCTAGAGCGACTTCGGCGTAAAACTAGTCCCACACCCGCAGCTTCGGGTGGCGTTCGGGTTTTCGAACTTGAAGCCGCCGCCAATCAGATTCCCCGTGTAGTCGAACACCGCTCCCTCAAGAAAGCGCGCGGACTTGGAATCGCACACAATCCGCACGCCTTCCGCTTCGAACACGAAGTCTTGAGCGCGCGGCTTGTCGTCCAGCTTCATCAAGTATTCAAATCCGCTACAACCTCCGCCCTTGACGCCGAGCCGCAGAAATGCCTCCGGGCGGCCATCTTTGGCTAGAAGTCTGCGAACCTGAACGATCGCAGATTCGGTGAGGCTTACCGGAAAGCTCAGGGCGTTGTTATCCAACAGTCGTCAATCTCCTGGGCAACGTCTCAAACTGAACGTTGGAGGTCTCTTTTGTGGTCAGCAGATCGGCCAGCGTCATATGATTGACGACGTTGTCCACGGCCGTCTGCACGACTTGCCACAGGGAACGGACCGAGCAGTCCACGGCATGAGTGCAGATCGAAAGTTGTCCGGCGTGTCGATTGCAGAACTCCCCATCGTAAAGCTTGCCCCCCAGCGCCTCGAGCACATTCCCAACCACGATTTCGTGCGGCTTCTTTGCCAGCAAATATCCGCCAGATTGCCCCCGAGTGCTCACAATAAACCCTTCCTTGCGCAGAATCATCAGCAGCTTGGCCACGTGAGTCGTGCTCAACCCCTCCACGCGGCTAATCTCCGGAATCGTCATGCTCTCCCCGTTTCGGGCGAGTTGTAGCAGACAACGGAGTCCGTATTCTTCTTGTGCGCTAAATTTCATGCTGTGTGTTTGAGGGTTGCTTGTCGGTGGGTGAGGGCTGATTTACGTCAACACGCCAAAACTAGAATCCCAACATCAGTCTAGTCTCTTCTGGCATCATGTCCATGCTATAAGGTGGATCCCAGGTCAGCTCTACCGAAACTTTACCGATGCCTGGTGTCTGGCCGGCGGCGACCTCGACTTCGCCAGGCAGCGTCCCCGCGACGGGACACATGGGCGAGGTGAGAGTCATCAGAATGTGGGCATTCTTTTCCTCGTCGATCCGGATGTCGTAGATGAGACCCAAATCGTAAACATTGACCGGAATTTCGGGATCAAACACCGTCCGAATCTGCTCGATGACCTCTGCCTCGATCAGCGATTTCTCGATGCTTGTTAGGTCCCTCTTGGGAATTTCAATCGGTTTTGGCATATCTGTGAATGAATCCTCTAAACCTACTACGTCTTATTCGGTGCTTACCGACTCCTGTTTACCGATGAGCGCCGCGTGAAGCGCGTGCCAAGGCAAAATCGCGCACTTGATCCGCACCGGGTAGTCGCGCACTCCCGCAAACACCTCAAGGTCGCCCAGGTCATCGTGCGGCGCATCGCCCGTCTCCGTGACCATGCTCTGGAAGTCGCGGAACAACGTCTCCGCCTCCTGGATCGACTTGCCCTTGACCGCTTCCGTCATCAACGACGCACTCGCCGTGGAAATGGCGCATCCCTGGCCGTCGAAGGCAATGTCCTTCACGATGCCATCTTCGCTCAACAAAGTGAGCGTCACCATGTCGCCGCAAAGCGGGTTGTACCCCTCGGCGTGGCTGGTAGAGTTCTCTAGGCGGCCACGGTTGCGAGGATGCCGATTATGATCCAGGATCACCTCTTGGTAAAGCTCACGCAACTCTAGCCTCATGGAATATGACTCCGTTGTACCTGCTGGGGGTTGGTGTGTTGGCGAGTTGGTGTGGTGAATTCTGCTGCTCGGAGTTCAGGTCCTAATCGCAGGTCTGCTAAATCGGCTCCAACACCAACACCAGCAACCAACAAACCAACAAACCAACCCGCCAACACACCAAAACACCAACACACCAAAATGCCTCTAACCGAAAAGCGCATCCTCGTCTACGGCGTCTGCGGCTCCGGCAAGACCACCTTCGCCAAGGCACTCAGCGACCGAACGGGGATCCCGTGGACGTCCGTCGACGACATGGCTTGGCTTCCAGGCTGGATTTCCACGACCGACGAGTTCCAAACCGAGCAGGTCGAAAAGATTTGCGCGGGCGAAGCATGGATCCTCGATACCGCCTATGGCAAGTGGATCGAAATCCCCCTCTCTCGGACCGACCTCATCGTGGCCCTCGACTACCCCCGCTGGGTTTCCCTCCAGAGGCTCCTCAAGAGAACCCTCACCCGGATCATCGACCAAAAGCCGATTTGTAACGGAAACGTGGAAACCTGGAAAACATCCTTCTCCACGGACTCGATTATCCTCTGGCACTTCCGATCATGGAAGCGCAAACGCCAAAGAATCCGAGCCTGGGCGTCCTCCGCCGAGGGCCCGAGAGTCATCGCTTTCACCCATCCGCAAGAAGCAGAGCGTTGGCTAAAGAGCCTCTAACCTCTAAAAAGACTTATGCCAACAAACCAGCAACCTGCGCAACATCCCGCCCGATCTGCTCTCTTAAGGAGTCGAGCCCATCGAAATCCCTTTCATCCCGCAGCCGATGCAGCAGTTCCAGCCGGGCAGGCATCCCATAGAGCGAGGTTCCGGGGTAATCCAACAGATAAGGCTCGATCGTCCGCAAACCACCGCCCACAGCCGGGCGGGTTCCGATCGAAGCTGCCGCCTTAAACCGTCCGAAATCACACTCGAACCAGCCCGCATACACCCCGTCTCGGGGCAAGACCTGATCAAAAGACCGAGCCATATTCGCGGTGGGATAGCCCAACTCGCGTCCCAACTTCTGGCCCGTAACGACGATCCCGCTCACCGCGAACGGACGCCCCAGTAACTTAGAAGCCTGCTCCACGTTCCCGGTTGCCACGGCCTCACGAATCTCGCTGGAACTGACCCGGTGGCCATCGAGCTCAAAGGGTGGCATCACGATGGTCGGAATCCGCTTCAGGAGCCAAGCCGTATCCCCCTCCCGCCCGTTCCCCATTGCGAAGTCATGCCCCACCACGAGGGATTGAGCCTTTGCCGCGCCGTGCAAATAACGTTCTAGGAATTCGTCAGCCGTGGTGCGGCTCAGGTAAGCATCGAAAGGCAAAACAATAGACACAGAGACGCCCATCCTCTCGAACTCGTGAAGATTGTCCTGAAGAGGGGCAATCGCCTTCGGGCATCGCGCAGGTGCGAGAATCGCGGCCGGGTGCCTGTCGAACGTCAAGAGCACGCACGGTAAATCCGCTCCCCGTGCCTCGGCAACGGCCCGCCGAATCACCGACTGGTGTCCTACGTGCACACCATCGAAGGTGCCAATACAGGCAACCGCGCTTTCCCACTCTGGATGCAAGAGATCGATGCCGAAATGAACCTGCATGAGTGTTACCGAATCAACTTACCCACCAAAGTCAGAGCGACAAATTGAATAATCGCCAGCAACGCAAGCACCGTAGGACTGAACCAGATTGCCAAGACGTCTAACGCAGGATTCGTACGCACCAGTGAATTCCCCGTGCTGCTCCAAAGCATCGTTGAAACCACGAGCAACAGACAATAGATGATCGGTAGGGAAACCGTCAGAGGAAACACCAGCCGACCCGGCGCATAAAGCTTGGGAGCCAATGCGGACACAAACATAAAGGAAACCACCGTCAAAAACGGCACCGCAAGAACGAAAGCATAGGGAAGAAGCCCCACCGGCCCCAGGGAACGCACATGGAAGGCACCCAGACCCGCAGCACAAAAAAACAGAACTAGGCCGCTCAGTCCAGAAAGGGAAAGGAGCTCCGGCTCCCTTTTGGCCACGAAAACTACGCCTCCTCTTCCGGAGCCGCAGGAGTCTCTTGAATTTGGTCGTACACCTCTTTTCGATGTACGCTGACGCTCTTGGGTGCGCGAATGCCGACCCGGACCTGTTCGCCCCGGACTTCCAGCACTACCACCTCGATTTCGTCACCAATCACGATGCTCTGGCCTACTTTGCGCGTAAGCACCAGCATATGTTCAAGCCCTCCATGGCCGGTGTGTGAGAGGGGGTGCTTTCGAGACGATCAACGCACCCGGCTACAGCTTCTGCGAGCACCCGGTTAGTGACATTATACGCTCACACCTGGGACTTTCCCGCATTCAGCACCAAACCAGCCTTTCAGTCGCTGCGATTGGCCGCATTCCCCTTCCCGCTGCGGAAAACCACCGCCATTAATCCCGGCAAAACAAAACAATGACAAAATCTTTCACCCATTTTGCAAAAAATGCCGAACAATGATAGGCCAGGGAGATTTCTGCGTAGAGTTGCGCAGGATGAATAAAACATGAAGACCATCAAAGTTCGCTATATTGCGACGCTCCAAGATCAAAGGGGCCTCACCGAGGAAGCACTCCTAACTGAAGCAATGACACCCGAAGAGCTCTATCGAGATCTTCGAGTGGCCCACAATTTCTCCCTAACCGACCTCGATATGCGAGCCGCTCTCAACGACGATTTCGTCCCCATGAACACGCCCCTCATGCAGGGCGACACCGTGTCCTTCGTGCCTCCGAGCAACTGATCCTATTCGTCTTCGTGTCGGCTCCGCCTGGAGCCGACATAAGCCCCGAACGTAGCGGCCATCGCTCCCCACACGTTCATGTAGGCATCGTGCCGTTTGCGGTCCCGCACAGAGTTCTTAAAGTTGTCGTAATCGATCGCATCGACCGCATCCGCGAGCGAGGCCTTCAGGTCAGCCTTGGAAACAAAAGCCCGGTAGCGATAATCCGCGGAAGCATCCTCAAAAACTTCAGCCGCCGGCAACGCCCGCTGAATATCCCCCTCAATCCGAGAGCGGACAAGCACCCGACCGGTGCCCCCACGCTCCGCTACGACAGACAGAAACGCCTCATTCTGAAATATCCACATCTTATTGCTGCTGCGGCGTAATCCACGAAGGAATCACCTGGAAGCGACGCCCGCCCAGATAGAAGTTCTCCGAAAGAATGTCGACCATGTAGGTGCCCAGCTCCTCGATCGGAACTCCGTTCAACTCGAACACGATATCCATCACGGCAAGCGGATCCTGCATGGGAACCGAGCCCTCGACCTTCATGATGTCTCGCCCCGAAGGTGTGCGAAGCACCAGCGTAATCGGGAGATCACCAGAAGCGTTGGTAATGGACGCGAGCACGTTCATCCGCGGATGCGTGACCGGCAACTGAGGTGCCGCGATCGCATTGAAGATGCCGATCAAGCTCTTGTTGCTCGTGCGTTTATCTTCAATGACATCGTTGCAGATGACCACGGCAACGCAGACCGGCGCTTCGCTGTTAGACATGCTTCATTATGCGCCTCAAGGGTGAAAAGGTATCCTCCACAACTCGCCCTCGTAGCTCAGTGGATAGAGCAACCGCCTTCTAAGCGGTAGGTCGTGAGTTCGAGTCTCGCCGGGGGCGCACCTTTCATGCAGACCTTCCTGCCTTACGCATCGTTTGAAGAAAGCGCCGCGGTGCTCGACAGCAGACGCCTGGGCAAGCAAAGGGTCGAAGTTCTCCAGATCATGAACGCTTTGACCAAGCCGGGAGCCAAGGGCTGGAAGAACCATCCGGCAACGCTCATGTGGCGTGGATTCGAGCCCTCACTCGTCAAGTACGGCCTGGCAGTCTGCGATGAATGGCTCAGGCGCGGCTTCAATGATACGGTTCGGGACAAGCTCCTGGCCTTCGGTTTCAATCCCGAAGCGGCAATCGCTCCCCCATGGATCGGCGACCCAAGGGTCCATGCTGGACACCGCGCCTCTCTTTTAAGAAAAGACGCGGTGCATTACGGAAAACACGGCTGGACCGAAGACCCTGAACTGCCCTACTTCTGGCCCGTTCAGAAACCGGTCTAGACCAGCACTTCGCTGCGACGCTCGGAAACGCGCCGCTCGCTATGGTCCAGAATCTTCTTGCGGAACCGGAGCTGCTTTGGAGTCACCTCGAGAAGCTCGTCGTCACGAAGCCAAGCCAGAGCCTGCTCCAGTGAGAACTCCTTGTGGGAGTCCAGCGCGACCGTACTCTCCGAGATCGCCGAACGGATGTTCGTGGCCGCCTTCTGCTTCGTTGCATTCACGATCATGTCTTCATCGCGACTGCAAGCTCCAACAATCATGCCGCCGTACAGGTCAACCCCGACAGGATAAAACAGAGTGCCCCGAGCCATCACGTCCTCATAGGCGTAACGCGTGAGCTTGCCCGCATCCTTCACAATCAACGATCCCTGCGACCGGTTCTCGACCTCGCCTTGATACGGCTTGTAGCCATCGAACAAGGAAGAAACGAGTCCCAAGCCCCGCGTCAACGTCAGGTACGTCGACCGGAAACCGATGAGCCCGCGAGTGGGGATGCTGTACTTGAGGTCAGTCACGCCATTTTCGCGCTTCGACATCTCCAGCAGCTCGCCCTTTCGACGGCTCATCTCTTCCATCGCCGCCCCAACCGAGTCTTCCGGCAGCTCAAGCTCCGCAATCTCAAAGGGCTCGAAAATCTCCTTAGATCCTTCTTCGCGCTTGTAGATAACCTGCGGCCGCGAGATCTGCATCTCAAATCCCTCTCGCCGCATCGTCTCGATCAGAATCGCAAGCTGAAGTTCGCCACGGGCCTGCACCTTCACGGTATCCGAAGAAGAATTCGGGTCAATCTTAACGGAAACGCTGACCGCCTCCTCTTTCTCGATTCGCTCCCGAATCTTGTGGATTGTCAGGAACTTCCCGCCATCTTTGCCCGCCAACGGTGAGTTGTTCGCATAGAACGTCATCGTCAACGTGGACGGCTCGACTTTAATCGAAGGCAGCGCCGTCGTAGTGTCCGGATGCGAAATGGTGTCCGAAATCAGAACATCGTCCAGTCCGGCCATCATCGCCACTTCGCCGGCTCCGATCTCAGCAACTTCTTTCAGATCGATGCCTTCGTAGGTCCAAAGCTTCGTTACATTGAAACCACCCTTCTTGTCGACACCCTCGCGGAGCTTCTCAACCCGGTCGCCGATCTTGAGCGTTCCACGGAGCACCTTCCCGCCAAACATGCGTCCAACGTAGTCGTTATAGTCAAGATTGTTGACCTGAAGCAGGAACGGACCGTCCACTTCCACTCGGGGAGGAGGCACCGCGTTGACGATCATCTCGAACAGCTCGTACATGTCCTTTTCGCCGCCATCGGGCGAAACGCGCGCAAAGCCGCCATTACCGGACGTGTACAAGTGGGGAAAGAAAATATCGTCTTCGCTGGCGCCTAAGTCAATAAAGAGGTCGATCGTTTTGTCATAGGCCCACAGCGGTCTCGCGTGCTCCCTGTCAATCTTGTTGATGCAAACGATCGGCTTCAATCCGTTCTCGAATGCCTTTTTGAGCACGAACCGAGTCTGGGGCATCGGCCCTTCCTGCGCGTCGACGATGAGTAGCACGCCATCGACCATCGACAGCACCCGCTCAACTTCGCCGCCAAAGTCGGCGTGACCAGGTGTGTCAACGATGTTGATTTTATAATTCTTGTATCGAACGCTTGCAACCTTCGAAAGGATGGTGATGCCCTTCTCGCGCTCGAGGTCGTTACTGTCCATCACACGCTCATGCATGTGCTGGTTCTCTCTAAAGGTGCCGGCTTGTTTGAAAATTGCGTCGACGAGCGTGGTCTTCCCATGATCGACATGCGCAATGATCCCGACGTTACGTATCTGGGGGGACATCGACATTAGTTTACCGTTTCGGCGAAAAGCGCCAAAGTTCCTACGCCTCCCGAAGCCGCCCTCGCGCGGAAGGACCGAAACGCGGGCCTGACCTTGAGCCCCATAAGCCCGGAACCTCTGTGCTTCAACTGCACTCACGAACAAAGAGTGCCTGTGAGAGTTGCATCAGCAACTTACACAGGCACATCTTTCGGGACGACTCTTAGACTACGCGTCGGCCCTGAACCACTCTCAAGATCAAGACCACGAGGGCGATCACGAGGAGGATGTGGATGAAAGCGCCAACGTTCATCACGAACGCTCCGAGCAACCACAGAATGACCAAAATTACGATAATCGTTTCTAACATCTTAAACTTCCTTCTCCCTCCATGGAGGTGTAGGTAGGAGACTTGATCCGATCAGCCAGTGTTCCTGAAGTTGCTTGTTAGTTGAGTTAGCAGCCCGGAACTTAGGCCAAAGGACCGAACGTATGGCTCATGTCCGCTGCCCTTATACAGAAAGGGGGAGGCAGGGAGCCCGCCCGCATCGGGATTTCTCAGCCCTTCCCCTTCCACCACAACTCCTGACTGGGAAGCGACCAGATGCGGTGCCGCTGCCAGTGCCTCACCATCCGAATGAAGTAGCCAAAGAAGTTCAGAACGTCGCGGTAGAGATCAGTGACCGCTGCCAACTTTTCCGGCAACCTTCGCCGCGACAAGAGCGAAGCCAAATCGTACAGCAGATACGACAACAACACCAAGTTGGTGATCTGGGCAAATGCCGCCTGCCGCGTAGTCAACTGCAGCGACACCCCCACCGCCGCGATCGCAACCGCGGAGCCGATAAGGCTTAGAAAGAAGTTGCCCAGGAAACTGTAATCCCGGCCGCACAGCGCCGTGTAGAGGGCCACGCATAGCGGAGCCGCCAGCCCCTGCCAAACCGGCCACCCGGCATCGGCAACTTCGTTCAAGACAAACGGTACGCACCCAAGCACGAGGGGCAACAGACCTGCCGAGACCTTCCCTTCTAGAGGCTTTCCGCGAGCTATGATGCGCCAGATCTCTAAGAAGACCAGGGTAGCCAACAGCACACCGCCGGAAATCAACACCCCCAGCCGAGGAAGCGGCAAGAGCATCAATCCCGCGATCACGCCGAGACTGCAAAGATACAGCCACGTAACCGAACGGATGAATTTCACCCGCAGCAAGTAAGGCTGCTCCGTAACATTTCCCGGCACCTCAAGCGGATCGGGAATGAAGTTGGGAACAATCACCCTCCCATTTTGGAGTGTGGCGACCCGGCGCTGCTTTTCCCCAAGAGCCTACGGCTTCAAACCGGCCGGCAATCCGTTTGGAAACGCTTCCTGAATTGCCTGCTTAATCTTTTCGACTCGATTCTCAGGATTCGGATGCGTCTTAAAGAATTCCGGTCCACCCGCTCCGCCCGCCTTCTTCAAGACAGCCATCACTCCGATCAGCGCCTGCGGATCGTAGCCTGCCTCGGCCATAAACCGAACGCCAAGTTCGTCGGACTCAAGTTCGTCGCTCCGAGTGTGCTTAAGGCTCACTAGCTGCCCCACCATCTGGGCAACAGCGGCATTGCGATACGTTCCGGGATCGCTAGGATCAGTCGAGGCAATCACCGCCGCTCCCGTCAATCCCTGCGTAAACCGCTGCTTCGCCATCTGCTCGGCGCTATGACGTCCCACCACATGTGCGATCTCGTGGCCAAGCACCCCCGCCAACTGCCCCTCCGAGCCGAGCTGCGACAACAGCGCCTTCGTAATAAAGATCTGTCCCCCCGGCAAGGCAAACGCGTTCACGGTGCGGCTATCGGCCAGCACATGGAACTCGAATTTATAGGGTGCCTTAGAGGCGGCAGAGCGTTGCACCAATGCATTACCGACCCGGTCCGCGATCGCCTGCGATCGCTGGTCCGGGTCAAGCCCTCCGAACTGCTGCGCCATCTCTGGCGCAGCCTGCAAGCCAAGCGCGATCTCCTGCGAAGGAGACATATCAATGCGCTGTTTCTCACCCGTCACCGGGTTCGTCTGGCTCATTCTAAAATAGGTGACAGCGCTGACTAGCGCTATGATGACGGCGATAATCAGCCTGCCTTTTTGCATAAGTGTTAGTACCTGTAGATTGCAGCCAGTTCCCCGTTGCCCGGCATCTCTTCCGGCTTCACAACGACCACTTGGCCCTGCGTCCGCAACGTTTCGACCGCAGCGCGATCGATCAGATCTTCCACGCCCGTCTCATCGGCCGCGGCATCCATGATCTCGAGAGTGTCGGAAATCTTGCCCCAGTGAGTGCTGCCGGTTGACACAAACAATATTCCCACGCGTCCCATGCTCGCGGCCGGAATAATCTCTTTCACATCACGAGAAGCAAGGTTGTGCGAAATCGCCGTGCCAAATTGATTCTGTAGCTCGTTCAGCTCCTTGTGCCAAATCGGTGCCATCAACTCCAAAGCCTGTTGGTGAAGCTGCTCGTGGCTCACATGCTCCGGACTACCATGGATGAACGATTCGTGTAGGTTCTTCAGATGGCTGGCTTGCTTATAAAAGGGCGCAACCGAGTCGGTCGCGGCGATGATCACAACGTCCTTTTCGTCACCCATAACCTTTCGCACCCCTTCATCGATCTGGCGGTAATAGAACATTCGGTCTTCATGGACCTCATGCTGAATCTCCTCCACCCCATGATGGGCTCCGCCCATGCTTGCTGGATTTGAAGGCGATCCCTGGTGTCGCACCGTGCCGGGATTACCGTCGAGCCCGCCCCGTATAGCGGTTTCGATCGTGGTTTCCACGTCCTTGGGAAGCTGGACCCTATGGCAGGTTCGCGGCGTGCATTCTAGCAACCTAACATGGTGGTCGCTCACTCCCAGCACATAAAAGCGTTTGCCCGCCAAGAGAGGAAGCAAAGGTTTCACGTCGAATCGGTCGTTGACAACGCACTGCTCTTCCAGTTCGATCGGGACATGATACGCCTTAAAGAAATTTGGCCCGATGTAAAGCGCAAGCCCACCTTTTGCCTGCTGCCAAAACCCGGTGTCTTCCAACAGAAGTTGCCCCGGTTCGAGGAGGTCGCGCGCCTCCGTCGGCCGCATTCCTCCCGCCGACAGCCTATCTTCGGCTTGCTTAAGCAGGTTTTTGAGCTCCACGGGGTCCTGTCGCACATCTCGTCCCGCGACGTGCGTGGACATGAAAAGCGACACGGCCGGATTGACACCCGCCTGAATAATGCTTCTGAGTAGTTCGTTCGTAAGAATGTCCATTCTGACTCTTAGTCTCCTCTTGGGGCCTCATTGAAGCCGCCCCAGTGGCCCTCCGATCTATGACTTCCTCAACGCCCATTTGGCTCCGAAAGTCCCACCCCTCCTGAGTCTTCCTACTGCCACCGGAAGAGTCTACGGGGCGGGGGATCTCGCACCCCGGAAAGTAAGTCTCTGTTGGAGTCTCATTGCTCCAACAGACAGCCCTCTGACGCCGTATCCTAAAGGGAGCGAATGCCCGCCAAGCGCACCCTGCCCGATAGCCTCGTCGAGAAATTGAAAGCCTTGCCGGGCCAGCCCGGCTGCTACATCTACAAGGATGAGCACTCGAACGTGTTGTACGTTGGCAAAGCCCTGTCTCTCAAGAACCGCGTTCGAAGCTATTTCCAAGACTCCGCCAGACATGGGCCGCGAATTCACCGCATGGTCGGCAAAGTTCGCGATATGGAGTGGATCGTCGTGGACAGTGAAGTCGAAGCGCTCGTGCTCGAGTGTAACCTCATCAAGCAGCACCGCCCGCCCTACAACGTGCGCATGCGCGACGACAAGTCGTATCCGTACATCACCCTCACGAACGAAAAGTTTCCCCGCGTGATGTTCACCCGCAAACTCCGAAAGGACGGGGCAAGATATTTCGGACCCTATACAAGCGCGTTTTCGGTCCGCGATACGCTTCAGCTTCTGCACAAAGTGTTTCCGTTAATTCCTTGCGGAAAGAGTTGGTCTGGACGGGAAGAGCAAAGACCGTGCCTTTACTATCACCTTGGCCGCTGCCTGGGACCCTGCGCGGGTCTAGCCAATGCTAGTGAATACGCACAGGTACTAACAAAGGTAGAGCGATTCTTAAACGGTAAGGAAGAAGTGCTCATCGACGATCTTAGGCGCGAGATGGACGCCGCTTCAGAGAGTCTGGACTTCGAGAGAGCTGCCAAGATTCGCGACCAAGTCCAAGCCCTCGAAAGCATCCAACAAAAGCAAAAGGTGCTCACTACGGATAAGATCGACCAAGATGTCATAGCCGTCGTAAAGGACGAGCGCGGCGCGGCAATCCAAATGCTCTACATCCGAGGCGGCAAGCTCATCGGGCAGCGCCAATTCATGCTCGATGGTGCCTCCGAAGCCTCCCCGGCGTCCGCCGTCCAAGAATTCGTCAAGCAATATTACTCCGACGCCCCAGACCTCCCCAGAGAAGTTCTCCTACCTGTCGAGATCGAAGAACGGGGCATTGTGCAGACCTGGTTGAGGCAGAGAAAGGGCAGCGCCATCACTCTTGAAGTACCTCAAACCGGAGAAAAGTCGCGCTTAGTAGACCTCGCTGCCAATAACGCCGAGCAGGCGCTGTCCCAGTTCAGCGAACAGCTTCAACAACGAGAGGCATGGGCCGAAGAAGCCATGGCTCAGCTCCAAACAACACTGAACCTAGCCTCGCCTCCCATGCGCGTAGAGGGTTATGACATATCAAATATTCAAGGAACTTCGTCTGTAGGTTCGATGGTAGTCGTGGAGGGAGGCGAGCCCACAAAAGCGGAATACCGGAGGTTCAAAATCCGATACCATCCTGATAGTCCGAACGACTTCGCCATGATGCACGAGGTGATTACTCGAAGGCTTAAAGCTTACGTGGACGGAGACGAGAAGTTCTCAAAACTCCCCGACCTCATCATGATCGACGGAGGCAAGGGCCAACTCTCAGCAGCTCTAAAAGCAAGAGACGAACTCGGGCTCATGGTTCCAATGGTCGGACTGGCGAAGCGGCACGAACTCCTCTACATCCCATCCAGAGAACTCCCCTCCCCCTTCCGAGGAGGAGGGGCTGGGGGAGAGGGTCCGGAAACTCAAGGCTACTCCTACGCTCGTCCGGCATCGAACGACTACAGCTTCAGAGAAATAGAACTCCCCCTGCATTCTCCTGGCCTGCTCCTCTTGAGGAAACTCCGGGACGAAGCCCACCGCTTTGCCCTCACTTACCATCGCAAGATCAGGGACAAGCGAGTGAGCGGCTCAGCCTTAGAAGAGATTCCCGGTGTCGGACCGCGCAGGAAACGGTTGCTACTGAGGCACTTCGGCTCAGTGGAAGCGATTCGCCGAGCAAGTACGGAAGAGATTGCCGCGATTCCTACTCTCAACAAGATGATGGCCGAGAAGATTCGAGAACACCTTTCCTAGAACAGCCAACGTTTCACATGAAACAATCCGGGCGGTAAAATGCACCTAGCTTTCCACGACATGGAAGGGAGGAGAACAACATGGACAACGGCATGCCGACGCGATATGACGCGTCCTTATCAGAGGCTAAGTGGTACGAGGCGTGGGAGAATGCAGGGCTCTTTAAGCCTGATTCCGATCTCGGGAAGCCCGTATACGCGATCACCGTCCCGCCTCCAAACATCACCGGCTCCCTTCACATGGGGCACGCGCTTTGCTATCCCCTTCAAGATCTTCTCGGTCGCTATCGACGGCTTCGCGGCGACAGCGTCCTCATCTTGCCCGGTCAAGATCATGCCGGGATCGCGACTCAAAGCGTGGTCGAAAAGCAGCTTCGGGCGCAAGGAACCAGCGGCGCGCAGATCGGCCGCGAGGCATTCATCGAGCGCGTTTGGGAATGGCGCACCGAAAGCGGGGATACGATCCTAAACCAGCTGAGGAGACTCGGGTGTGCATTCGACTGGAGCCGCCAGCGATTTACCCTTGACGATCGCTATGCGGAAGCCGTCCTCAAAGTCTTCATCGACTGGTTTGATCGGGGATTGATCTTTCGCGGCAAGCGAGTGGTCAACTGGGACCCAGTGCTGCAAACCAGCGTAAGCGACATCGAAACCGAGCGCAAAACCGTTCGCGGTAAGTTGACCTACATTCAATATCCATACGCCGATGGCTCTGGACATGTCGTGATCGCCACCACAAGGCCCGAAACGATGCTGGCAGACGTGGCCGTGGCCGTTCATCCAAGTGATGAGCGATACAAGGACAAAGTCGGAAAGATGCTCGTTCTGCCCCTAATGAACCGAGAGATTCCCTTGGTTGCAGACGTCTACCCCGATCCAGCCTTTGGCAGCGGTGCCGTAAAAATCACTCCCGCTCACGATGCCAACGACTACCAGGTAGGCGTACGCCACAACCTGCCCATGCCCGTGCTCCTGGATGCCCGGGCGAAGATTACCGAAGCGGGCGGTCCCTATGCGGGGTTGGACAGACTTGAAGCTCGTAAGCGAATTGTCGCCGATCTTGAGGAACTGGGCCTCATCGAGAAGATAGAGGAGTACGACATTCCCATCGTTGTCAGCGAGCGAAGTGGTGAAGTGATTGAACCGCTTCTTAGCGAGCAGTGGTTCTGCGACCAGCCTAAGCTGGCCGAGCCCATCATTGAGGCAGTCAAGAGGGGAGATGTCAAGTTTCACCCGGACCGGTACGACCGGATCTTCCTGGAATGGATGGAGAACATCCGCGAATGGTGTGTCAGCCGCCAACTCTGGTGGGGCCATCGCATTCCCGTGTATTTCACCGACGACGGCCGGGCCGTCGCGGCCCTTTCATGGGAAGAAGCCGAAAAGAAGGCCGGAGCAAAGATCGTCCGTCAAGAAGAAGACGTGCTCGACACCTGGTTCAGCTCCGGCCTCTGGCCCTTTGCAACCATGGGCTGGCCACAAGAGACCGACGATCTCAAGCGCTTCTATCCCACAAGCACGCTTATAACGGACCGGAACATCATCAACCTTTGGGTGGCGCGAATGATGATGATGGGCTACGACCTGATGGGGGAGAAGCCCTTTAGCGACGTGATGATCTATGCTACGGTCCTTCGCGAAGACGGCAAACGCATGAGCAAGAGCCTCGGAACGGGCGTGGATCCGATGTCCGTGATTGAAACCCTTGGTGCCGATGCGCTCCGCTACACCCTCCTCAGTCAAACCGGCGAGAATCAGGACCTCCGCTATAGTGAAAGACGGACCGAAGACGCCCGCAACTTTTGCAACAAGATTTGGAACGCCACGCGGTTCGTGCTCATGAACGTGGACCAGACGCCAAAGGAGCCCTCCGAACTCGAAGCCAGCGACAAGTGGCTTCTCAGCCGCCTCCACCTAACCGAACGTAAAGTGAGAGCGGCTTACGATCATTACGACATTCAGTCTGCCTGCCAGGCCCTTTTCCACTTCTTTTGGGGCGAACTCTGTGACTGGTATATCGAGATTTCCAAGCCACGCCTCAACGACCCCGCCACAAAGGAAACGCCGCAGTGGGTGCTGCTAACCGCAATTGAAGCCTTCCTCAAAATGATGCATCCCGTCATGCCGCACCTCACCGAAGAGCTCTATCAGCATCTGCCTCTAGACGGTAAAGCCGCCTTCCTCATGAGTGCAGACTGGCCCAATATCCCCAGTTACTACTCGTTCGCCGAAGAAGAAGCAAGCATGGAACGAGTGTTCGAGGTCACCAGAGGCCTCCGTGCCCTGCGCGCAAGCATCGATCTTACGCCCATGAAACCCATCCCGGTGGCCTACTATCAAGGTGCCCTTCACGGAGGTGAGCAGGTTCTCTCGTCCCAAGCGTGGGTCCAAGAGCTACGCGAGGGCAAGCCTAATGAGCGCGCGGTTTCGTCTACCGTCGCTGGCGTGGACTTACACATACCCATCGGGGACATCATTGATGTAGAAAAGCTTTGCGCCAGTCTAAGAATGGAACTGGCAAAAGTGACAGATAACCATGACAAGCTCAAACTACGCCTCGAAAACCCGCAGTTCGTTGAACGAGCGAAGCCAGAGATAGTGGAGCGAGAGCGTGCGACCCTAGCAGATATGGAAGCCCATATAACCAAACTTAAGGAGCGGATCCTCCTCTTCACCCCCTAGCGTCTCCGAAGGGATGAAGCACCACAATTGACAGACGCAATGCCTCAAGAGCCCAATTCCTTCGGTCCCGTCGCTCCCTACTACGACGAGTTGATGAAACAAGTACCCTATCGAATGTGGATAGGGTACTATTTGCTGCTCCTGAGTCAACAGAACCTCAAGCCCAAACATATCCTCGACGTATGCTGCGGCACCGGCACCATGACCGAAATGCTTCACGAGGAAGGCTTCAAGATGGCCGGCTTCGATCTCTCACCAGGAATGATCCAGGAAGCAAGGCGGAAAGCCGAAAGCAAGAACTACAGCATCCGCTACGAGGTCTTCGATGCGGCCGAAGCGTTCATGGAAGAGACTTACGAAGCAGCCTACAGCTTCTTCGACAGTCTCAACAATATCACGAATCCCGAGCGGCTGCAGATGGCTTTCAACCATGTTGCCGAGCACCTAGATTCAGGCGGATCCTTTATCTTCGATATGAACACCGCCTACGCCTTCGAGCAAAAGATGTTCGATCAGAAGCATCTAAAGAGGGACTCAAAGCTCCGTTATAAATGGGAGGGCGATTGGAACCCAGACACCCGGCTCATCACCGTCGACATGCAGTTCTGGCTTGGCAAAGCCGAGTTCCACGAAGTGCACGTGCAACGTGCTTACGAGGCGGAAGACATACGCGACATGCTGACTGAGGCGGGCTTCACCAGCATCCGCGCCTACCACAGTTACACCCTCAACCCGCCCAGACACACCAGCGACCGCCTCCACTGGACCGCCATCAAACCATAGCGAAGTTCAGACCCCCTCGCGAAAGAGAGGGTCCGATAAAGGTCAACGCAGCGCCTTCAAGAGCATCTGCGCCGATTTCAAGCCAGTCTCCGCGCCGCCCTCCATGAAGCCCTGATTCGCACTCAAACAGTGCTCGCCCGCGAAGTAAAGCTGCCCAACCGGCACAATCTCCTCACCACCAAAAGAGGTTGCCTGCCCAACCGCATAGCTCGAGTAACTGCCCTTGGTCCACTTAAAGTGCGGCCAGTTGAACTGCGTCATCTTGCCATTAAACTCGCGCATCGCCCCCGGGAACATCATGTCCACCTGTGGCAGGTACATGGACGTGCGAGACTTGATATCCGTCTTCGCCTGCTCTACTCCCGGAGGGCCGCCGAAAAAGAGCGTCAAGCTGCTGTATTCCGGCTTCTGAAGCTGTCCGCTGTCCCATCCGCTCTGGAAGGGTAGATCCGTGAAAAAGAGACCGACCGCGCCGCGGTCGCGCCAGTATCGCCGGTTAAATCCGAGAGCAAGCTTGGCATTGGTCCCGTAATTTAGCCTATCAATCGCCTCCTTCTTCTTCGCTGGTAGCGGCAGGTCGATCTCCACCTCCCGAAGAATCGAGAACGGTATCGCCATGATCACATGATCGGCTTTAACTATCTTTGAGCCGCCACCCTTAGACATAAACGTCAGCTCGTACTCTCCGGCCGAGTTCTTGCCGATCCGCACCAGTTCCATTCCAAGATGGACCTGTCCCGCCAACCGCTGCCCAAGAGCCGCCGGAATTTGATGATTCCCGCCACGGACCTTGAACCGCTGATTGCTGTCGCCAAAGACCTGGAAGCTACCCATGATCGTCGTTCCGATCTCGCCAATCAGGTTCATGCTCGACTGCTTGTCGCAAGAGGTCCCGTTCTCGGTCTCATACGCCACATTCAGCAGATCGAAAAGCCAGTCGTTGACCCCCAACTCATGCATGTACTCAGTAATAGATTTGCTATCCAGTTTCTTCGCCAGCGCGTTTGAATCCCTCCAGCCGTTCCAAACCAGCTCCTTGTTATCCGTCGCAATCCGCTTCGCAATCGGCTTATACGCGGCCAAGATTTCCTTGTCGTGCCGCATCTGCCCCCCGAAATAATAGGCATCCCAAAGCTTCCTCTCGCTTGGAACGAAAACATCGACCAGCGGCAGGTTGAACATCTTGGCCAACTTGCGCATTTCCCAGTTGTCCGAATCGATAAACTCCGCCCCCCATTCGGTCACCAGACCCTTTCCCATGACGTCATGTGCCGTATAGATGCGCCCCCCAATCCGGCTTTGCCCCTCGTAAATGTCCGCCCGAATCCCGTTGCGCTTCAGGTGGTACGCGGCATTTAGCCCCGCGATGCCCGCACCCACAATCACCACCCGCCCCGCACGTTCAGCCGGAAATTCAGCCCAGCCCATACCCGCAACCTTGCCAAGAGCTGTTGTCGAAGCAGCAACCGCCGCTCCCGCTCCCGCCAGCCGCAGCATCTGCCGACGGCTGAGCAACTCCTCGATGCTCTCGGTCGCATCATGCGTTCCACGCTGCTCATCCAGTTGATTCGACTGCTCTGCAAGCTGCATCAACGAGCGCAGCGACCCGCCCATAGGTGTTTTACCGAGACGTTTGTGGCTAAGTGGCATATGCCCAGTATAGGAGTCTGAGGGCCGCGGAGTCTAGTCCCCAAACCGCGCTCCGTTTCGACCCCGGAAATGTTTGTAAGGAATGGCCCGCTAAAGCCTTATCTATCGCGGACTGCGAACAAACAGCTTGTAGCTGTATTTCAAACTCGAACTCGACCTAGCCGCCACATCGTGCATCCATGCCAACCGGCTCACCGGATTGGTAGCAGCCACCGCAATCGCCGTTTTGGTCACCTCCGGAGATCCATCCGCCCCCACGATGTCCCCCTTCAACGTCTTGCGAATCCGCATCTTGATCGCCTCCGGCTTCGCATTCGTTATCGACAGCGTCCCCTGTATGATCACCCGGTCGAACATGGGGTTGCCGTCTTTGTCCTTCACCGCGCCCTTTTCGCGGCTGATCTCCGCCTCCTCGACGGTAGCCCGAACGTCCAGCGACTTGTTGATGATCAATTCGATATTGCCGCCTACCGGCACGTACTTCATCAAGTCCTGGCCAACAATCTCGCCTCCTTGGAAGATCGTCGCAGCACCCGTCGTAAACGGCTGTGCGCTGGTGTTCTTAAACTTCAGCAAGTGCCAGATATCCGCCGGAATCGCCGGACCTCCTGTAAAGGCAAACAGGTCTTCGCCCATCCGCTCCTCTGAGTCCCACGAGTACAGATCCTCATAAGGAGTCTCTGCCCGAAACATCGTAAAGTAGCCCTTTTCGCCTTTCGCAAGGTTCACGTTCGGCTGCCTATAAAAGAACAGATCCTGCCTCTGCTCACCGCCCAGCGGATTATTGGCCATCGCTTCACCAAAGCTATTAAGATCAGCGGCCGCAGACATGGCGTTCTGCCGCATCATGTCTCCACCGCGCATCCCGCCCCCACCAGCTCCCCCCGGCCCGAGCGCCCCGCCGGGACCTCCGATCGTGCTGATCATCCTCAGGAAGCCATCGACGTTGAACCCACTCACAAGCGGGTCCAGATAGTTCGCGTAGGGAACATTGGGAAATCCGGTGATAAACCGGGCCTCGATGTTCGGGAGATCACCAAGATCGTTCAAGACGGTTGCTTTCGCAACGAGCGAAAGCGTCTTCCGGTCCGTGATATCCACCGCGTATCCTGGTGCCCACGTGAGCCCTCGCTCCAGTGAGATCATCACGACCCTCCCAGGGTTGCCCGAAACTGTAAATTTCAACCCCCGATCCACCGCCTTGCTCGTCTGCGACATCACCAAGTCCCCAGAGGGAAGAGAGACGCTTGTTACCTGCGCCTTGTTAAAGGCTAGAGTCCCTCTTTCCCCTTTTAGGATCACCACCTCACCGTCAGCAGAAAGGAGTGTGCCCGTCACCTGGTTGGTGACGACCGCGTCCCCTTCACGCACCCCGAGTTGTAGAACCTTCCCGACGTTTGCCCGCAAAATTCCGTCGATTGTCCCGACCGCCGCCTTGAACTCCCTCTCTACCGAAGCTGTCACCACGCTCTCCAGCTTGGTACCCACCGTCGTAGTCAGCCAAAGAGTGCCAAGTGACCCTTGGGGAATCTGAGCGATCGTGTACTCGCCTGGAGAAGGTGCGGCAAACTCTCGAGTCACAATCGAGAACCCGTTCTTGAACATCGAAGCCGTCACGATCTTCGCCTCGACGGGCGTAGCGGCAATTGTCAAACCGATTAGTGTAGTAATCATCTTTCCCTCACAAACTGCAGGAATAAACGCTTACCCGAAGCATTAGTTCTGCCGTAAACTGCAACTGCTATGTACGAGAAGACCGCCAAATACTACGATGCGATCTACTCCTTCAAAGATTATGAAGGCGAGGTGACGAACCTCCGCGCGGTCATCTCGGAGCGAAATCCCGGGGCCAAGACCTTACTCGATGTTGCCTGCGGAACCGGCAAACACCTTTCCCTCTTCCGGTCGCACTACCGCTGCGAGGGACTCGACTACGAACCAGACTTTGTAAAATTGGCCCAAGAACGGAACCTTGGAATGCCCATCCACCAGGGCGACTTTCGAAGCTTCGACCTTGGCAAGACATTCGACGTCGTCACCTGCCTCTTTTCCGCGCGATCGGATACGCGGGCACTGAAGAGGGTCTCGGCCAGGCCGCCCGATCCATGGCCCACCATCTCAGTCCGGGCGGCCTCCTCCTCATCGAGCCCTGGCTCTTCCCGGAAAATTTCTTGGCAAAGCATGTCGCCGGCCTCTACGTAGATCTGCCAGATCTCAAAATAGCCCGCGTAAACAACTCACGCGTGGAGGAGGGAGTGAGCATCTTCGACATGCACCACCTGGTAGGCACACCGGAAGAGGTGCATTCCTTCATCGAAACCCACGCCCTCACTCTCTTCGCACACGAGCAATACATCGAAGCTTCAAGCGAGCGGGCCTGGCGGTCGAGTTCGATTCTGAAGGGCTGACCGGTCGCGGTTTGTACTTCGGTAGCCGTTAGGAGGCATGAGGGTCTCGTTTCTGGCACCCTGCGGGTCAAATCCCGGACAACCTCCGCGACCGAAAAATCTTGCAGTTGGGGCGGGGCCGAAGAATACAGACGGCCCCAAAAAGGCTCAAGCCTCAAAATTCTCTCGAAAGTAGCCCGAGAGGGTTGACAATGGGGACGCGATGTGCCTACAATATCTCTTGTCACTCGGGCAACCGAGAGGCGAAGAAGCTCTTTGAAAGTCGAATAGAGGATTTACGCGACAAGAGTAAGCGTTCTTGGTGAATGTTTCCTGCTGTGATCTCTGGGTAACCGGAGTGATCGGGTGGAGATATTCATTGAAGAAGATAGTATAAATGAGACAACCCC
>JBBQWO010000018.1:0-81084 GCA_038210535.1 Fimbriimonadales bacterium
ATACCCCATGCCGCCAATCTAGATTATCTTTGTTCTAGCGCGGGTTCAGTTGAGGTCGTGTGATGAATCGTCCAACATTTATGGTGGAACGCCCTGCCAAGGCGTTCCTCGCTTTAGCACCGAGTGCAAGGAGCATTACAAGGACGCGTACTTGATGGATCGCCACGCTGCTTGATTCCCCGGTCAGGATAGTTCGGCGCCTCTTCGGTAAAAGCGCCTCGGGTACCTTGCTGTAGATGCGAATCCTGATGGTGCTTGCTCTTGCAGTGGCGGCCGCCGTGGCAAGAGCCGATCGGCTCATCTATATCCCGACCGCACGAAAGATTCCTTTTCGCACCTTTAAGTATGAGTTTCGGGCTGAGCCGCGCGTCAAGGGCGAACTTGAGCACTATCTGGGCATCGGCCTGACCACATCCTGGGAGCTAGAGGTTCGGAGTCAAAACCTGGGACTGGCATCCGCCGCAACGACCTTCGACTTGACCTACAACTATCTCTCGCCTTTCACGGGCTTAACTCCAGGCTTTGCGGCGGGAGTCCAGGACATCCTTAACAAGACGGCAGAAGGCAGCCGACCCTTCATTGCCGTCACGTTTCGCGAGGGATATCAGGCTATAGGAGGCGAGTTTCCGGGGGACTTAACGATCGGCATCAGCCTGGCTCAAAAGCGGCTGTATCCGATTGTGGGCGCCTCAATTCCTTTCAGCGAAGCAGTTACGCTCATGGCAGAGCATGATGGTTTTCGCATCAGCGCTGGCTTCGAGGTCAGGCCGATTCGCTCGCTCGCTCTCCGATTCCTTGTTCGTGAGCGAAGTTCTTTGTTTGGCTTTGTGTATCAGCGTCGCTTTTAAGCGCCAGACCATTTTGCGAACAGACTTCTAAAATCCTCTCCTCGAGAACCCTTGCGAAAATTTCTCGATTCTCACGCTCGCTCGAACTCGTGGCGATCTCCTGGTAAGTAAATGGCCGCCCGCAAGCGACGATCATGGGATGCTTGCGAGCCTTTGTGCCCTTATCCCTGGGCAAAACCAGATGCGTGCCTGTGATCCCCACGGGCACGACGGGAACACCGGTCCTCTTCGCGAGGAGAGCCACTCCGCGGCTGATGGGCTGCAAGGAAACCCCGTCCCCCCGAGTGCCCTCGGGGAAGAGAAGGACGACCTCGCCTGCTTCTAACAAAGACATCGCCGTCCTGATCGATTCCGTATCTCCCTCTCCCCGCTTGACCGGAAAGGCCCCGAGAGCGGTGATGAGCCAGCCAAAAAACGAGTTCTTAAACAACTCCTCTTTTGCCATGCAGTGCACGTTTCGCTTCAGAGCGCAACAGGCTGCGGGAGGGTCGAGATGGCTGACATGATTGGGAGCCAGAAGCACCCCACCGCTCTCGGGCAAAGCGGCCTCGTTAACCGTGCGCAACCCTCCATGAGTGCCGAAATAGAACCGCTTGACGGTCCATCGGATGACTTTGTAAATGACCGGGCTGAATCCAGCCATTCCAGCAAGGTACCACCCTTTTGGATCTGGCCCCACCCACCCAGATGCGGCGGTCGATGAGGGTCAGTCTTCATGGCGCTGCCAGAAGAACCAGAAGCCAAAAGCAACAAAAGCAAAGAGGACCGCAAACCCAAGATGCTGCCACCCAATCCGGATCGCAGCCTCTCCACTGACGATTTCGTACCTGCTAGGTTGAGCCTGCCGCGTCACGAAGGCTCTTACGCCTAGAAATGTCTGGAGGCATGCGAGGAGGATCGCGATCCACTTAAGCACGCCGGCCACACTGAGGTCCGTGATGTTTGTGGGCATAGAAAGAAAAGTGGCTCACCAACGCGATGAGCCCACTTCTATTAGATGACGCCTTCGGCGCGTAGCTGCGGGTAGTGGCATGCTTTGAACTTCTTGCCGCTTCCACAAGGACACACGTCGTTCCGGCCCACCCGCTTCCAATCGATCGATGCGAGGTTCACTGGCGCGACGGCGATTGCTGAAGCAGCCTTGGCGGGCGAGTTCTGCTGCTCTTGGGCGTCCGGCGGGAGGTCGTCCATGTTCACCATCATCGGTGCCGCAGCCTCGAGTGCCATCTCCATTTGCACGTCCTGCTGGTTCTGAGCCCGGACCAGGAAGATCAGGCGCGCGGCCTGATCGCGAATTCCTTTCAGGGTCTGCTGGAAGGTGTCATACGTTTCTCGCTTATAGGCCACGAGCGGATCGACTTGGCCGTAGCCGCGAAGACTGATGCCCTCGCGGATGTATTCGACCGTTTGCAGGTGCTCCATAAACTTATCGTTTACGGATTTGAGCATGACCCACTTCTCGAGCTCGGGCATCGCTTCGCCCGCCTCGGTAATCTTGGAGCTATACGCCTCGTCGGCCTTCTGCTGAACGAAATTCACGAGATCAGGGCCTGGCTCATACTTCTCCATCTCGGAGAGAGTGGCGTAATCCACCAGCGGGAATATCTCGTTGAGATCCTCGTACAGAACGCCGTGGTCGTAATGGCGAGCATCGTTCTCGTCGAGCATCCATGCGTTTTCAACGATTTCCGGGATGAGGTCGTGAATGAACTCTTTAAGCTCGACGCGCATGTCCCGCTGATTGAGCAGAATCTCGCGGCGTAAGCCGTAAATGTGCTCGCGCTGAGCGTTCAGCACGTCGTCATATTCGAGAACGTGCTTTCTAGCCTCGAAGAAGTGATTCTCAATGCGCTCCTGCGTCTTCTGAATCATGCGGCTGAGGAAGCCCGCAGTGACCTCTTCCATCGGCGGCCACATCTTGAGCGCGGGGTTCTCCATCATATTCGCGTTGAATATCTTCCAGAGCTGATCCTCGAGCGCCACAAAGAAACGGCTCTCGCCGGGATCGCCCTGACGGCCCGCACGGCCACGGAGCTGGTTGTCGATGCGGCGGCTCTCATGGCGTTCGGTTCCTAGAATGAACAGGCCACCCAGGGCGCGAACTTCTTCGGCCTTGGTGCGGCGCTCCTGATCATCGAGTGGCAATGGCGGAGCGGCCCGCTCCTTGCCTCCTCGGCGATAGTTGCTAAACGTCTGCGCGTATTCATCGTGGCCGTCTTCGGCGACTTCCACGTGGGCTCTCGCCATCTTGACGATGTCGTCCTCGATGCGGCCGCCCAGAAGGATATCAACGCCACGGCCAGCCATGTTGGTGGCGATCGTAATCTGCCCCTTTCGACCCGCTTCAGCAATGATGACCGCTTCCTTTTCGTGGAATTTAGCGTTCAAGATGTTGTGAGGAATGCCGTGGTGAAGCGCTTCGTCGAGGTATTCCTTGTTCTCGTCAGAGAGCTTCCACTCCTTGATCGCCCAATCCATCCAATCGCCCTGCAGGACATCGCCGCTAAGATCGAGCTTGCTGAGCAGCGACGATATCTCGCGCCGATCCAGGTCATCTAGCGGAGTTTCATAGATGCGTTTTGCGTCATCTTTGATCTCGCCCTTGATGTCCTTCTTCACCTCGATCTTGTCTCTCAGGCGATACATTACTAGAAGCTTTTGAAGCATGTCGGCGGTCAACCGGCTGGAGACTCGCTCAGACATTTCAATCGAGCGTGTTCCCACCAGCACGGGCTGTTGCTTGGAATAGAGCCTTAGAATTTCCCAGCCGATTCCTCGGAACTTAGCTTCCTCAGTTTTGTAGATGATGTCCGGCTGGTCTACACGCGTCATCGGGCGATGCGTTGGCACGGTCACCACGTCCAGGCCGTAAATCTTGCGGAACTCATCCTCTTCGGTCTTGGCGGTTCCGGTCATGCCGCACAGCTTGTTGTAAAGGCGGAAGAGATTCTGGAACGTGATTGTCGCAACCGTCTGGCTCTCCCGTTGGACGGTGACGCCTTCCTTCGCCTCAAGGGCTTGATGCAAGCCGTCGGAGAATCGGCGGCCAAACATCATGCGGCCCGTGTTCTCATCGACGATCACGACGTCGCCGCTCCGCACGACATAGTCGACGTCCTTGGTAAAGAGGCCATATGCCTTTACCGATGCGTTCACGTGGTGGAAGATTCGGGGATCGGATGCAATGTTGGGGATACCGAGCATCTCTTCGGCAGCGTCCATGCCTTCTTCGGTCAATGACGCCGAATGGTTCTTCTTGTCCACGGTGTAGTGGATCTCAGGCTGTAACTGCTTGACGATGACGTCGATTTGCTTGTAGACCGAGACGTCTTCCGAAGAGGCACCCGAGATGATGTGCGGAGTTCGGGCTTCATCGATAAGGATCGAGTCGACTTCATCGACGATTGCGAAATTCAGTTCGCGCATGACGAGATCGTTTTCGCCGAACGCCATGTTGTCGCGTAGGTAGTCGAAGCCGTACTCGTGGTTGGTGCCGTAAGTGATGTCCGCTCCGTAGGCATCGCGTCTGGAGCAAGGCATGAGGTTCACATAGCGAGGATCACCGACTTCATCGGCGCCCGGCGTGTAAATGTAAGAGCCTCCGAGCTCGTCGCTGTCCTGACCCTGACCCTGAATGACCCCGACCGTGAGGCCAAGGAAGTGATAGATCGGACCCATCCAAACGGCGTCTCGTCGGGCCAGATAGTCGTTGACCGTGACGAGGTGAACACCGCGTCCGGTAAGCGCGTTGAGCACGATTGGAGCGACTGCGACGAGGGTCTTGCCCTCACCCGTTTTCATTTCCGCGATTCGCCCTTGATGAAGCACCGCGCCGCCGATCATTTGGACATCGAACTGACGCATGCCGAGTGTTCGCTTGCTGACTTCGCGGGCGACTGCAAAGACTTCCGGCATGAGCTTGTCAAGGTTCTCCCCGCCTCGGGCGCGGTCCTTGAACTCCTGGCCCTTGGCCCTGAGCTGTTCGTCATTCAGAGCCGTGATCTGCGGCTCAATCTTGTTAATTTGCTCGACGATAGGCTGTAGGCCCTCGACGTCTCGCTTACTGGTGTCAAAAAGTTTTCGTAAAAATTGCATTGTCGGTTGTTGGTTTCGCGGGCAAGTGGATAAGTCGTATAGGTCTTAGAGATCCTATAAGTCTTATCAAAGAGGTATCAAACAACCGAGAATGGGCCGTCGCGCGAGCGATTCCCCTTTGAGAATCCGCCAAGCAGAGGCATCGACGGACCGGGGTCAATTTGAACGAACGCAGCATCCTCAGGAAGGGTTCGTGCCTGTTTGGGCTCAGGTTCCGTCCACTTTAGAAGCGAAAAGAGTGCGTGCGTCAGCTCGGCGTCCTGACTAGCCGCCAGCAGAGACACAAATGCCTCTTTCTCATTCTGAGGAGCATCCATGCGCTGAATCGCCTCGATTGCCGCAGGCAATCGACCCTGAAGGGCCATCCGCTCAATATTGGCGGGCCCCTGGAGGAGAATCAGCAGGATGACAGGAAGAATTGGCAGCATCGGACAAACGAAGCTTTCTCAATTATAGACGCCGGGGCGACTTCGATTACTCCGAGCCCACTTCGCGAAACATCGAAAGCGGGTCGAACACGTAGGTCTTGCCACCCCCTTCTACGTGCAATAGCGAAAAACCGAGACTGCTGGAGGTCCTAGAAAGGAAGGTGCTCCGAGGTGGCAGGCAGATTCTTGCGCTTTGCAATTGGGTGCCTTCTTGGGCGAAGAGCTGTTTGCCCTTGATGACGACGCGGACTTCCCTGAAAGGAGCGAGCCGCCGCTCCCGCCTCAGGCTATGAGCAGTGAGTCCGACTGCTCCACCCACGATCACCACGATCATTGCGTCCACGAATAGCATTCCTTCGGGCGAGGATTTGGCATTTCTCGCCTCATCAACGTGCGCATAGATGGCGAGAGAGATCCAGAACAGGCAGAAGAAAATGATTACTGCCCACGTTTGCTGGGCTTGTCGCCGGACATCCATCGTCCTTGTCTTTTCTGGATACGCGAAGACAATGCGTTCTGGCACGAAGCTTCCTTTTTGGCGAATCTTGAGAGCCGTAAGGAGCGACTGATCGTACGTCTGCAAGTTGAGTAGCTTGTTGTCAACGCGATGCGGCCGCCAGGCGAAGTAGCCAACCACCTTTACCACCCCAATTCCGAGGCCAATCATTCCGGCGATCGCGAGCCAGATGGAGATTGAAGCGAGCCTCAACTGCAGGGCAGAAGGCTCTGGATCGGGGACCAGCCAGTCCAACCCGAGGGCGATGAAGTAGATGCCTCCGAACGTGCATAACAGGCCCAAGATCAAAGAAGGTCGCCTACTCGACGCTTCACCGATGACTCTTCTGCTCATCTCAACGCCGGGAGGCAGTTGTCTCCGGATCAACTCCCTAAGTTCCGCCCCAACAAGCGGAGGCAGCAACACGTCACGGAGTATCTTCGGCGTCGACTGACTGCGATTCACAAAGTGCAATCCATCCCCCGTCGGAATGAGCACATTCTCGACATCGCGCCAGTTGATCGACCACAGTTCCTTTTCCTTTCTAAGCACCCGCAACCGGTGCTCATCGATTTCCGCCACTGTCCCCAGAACACAAACCCCCAGGCGGAGGGACCACCAGACGAACCAGCCCAGGGCCAGGGCAGTCGTGGCTGCCAACCCATAGCGTCCTTCCGCCAACGCCCAAACCGGAGCGGAGAGGAAGAAGACAACGACTACAGGAAGCAAAACCCAGTCACTCTTCGAGTGAAGCGGAACAGCCCATCGCTTGGCACGATCGGGCCGATTGTGCGGGTTTCTGCTGTCCATCGTAGTTACAATGCCTCTTTTCCCCCCAACGCCCGACGCCCAACCAGTCTAGTTCATGCGAATGCACCGTCGGTCAAGGCAAAACATAACCACTAACCGCATTTCTAGATGTAGCCGCCGGATAGCTCATGCCTGCGCGACGCCCTATAGATGAGCGACCCCCTGCACAGGTCAATCTATCCAGTCGGCGACAAAAACATTGGTTTCACCCTGCGCTTTCCCATAACGGTTCGAGGCGAACAGGAGCTTCTTGCCGTCTCTGCTGAACATCGGAAAGCCGTCGAAGTCTCCGGCGTGGGTGATCCGCGTTAGGCCCGTGCCGTTGACGTTGATCATATAGATATCGAATTCGCGGCCCTTCGGGTCGCCGTAGTTCGAGCTGAACACAATCCGCTTGCCGTCCGGGTGCAGGAAGGGGGCGAAGGACGCCACTCCTAGATTTGTGACCTGCCGCTTGTTCTTGCCGTCGGCATCCATGATCCAAATCTCCAGCTTGCTGGGGCGCACCAGGTCTTCGGCCAAGAGCGCCGAGTATTCCTTCTTCTGCTCGTCCGAAACCTCCGGCTGTCTGCGATAGACGATCTTCGTGGAGTCCCAGCTAATAAACGGTCCGCCGTCGTAGCCGAATTCGTCCGTAAGCCGCTGAATGTTTGTCCCGTCCAGATTAGCCCGATAGATTTCCAGGTCGCCATCGAAGTTGCCGGTAAAGGTCATGAACTTGCCGTTCGGGGCGATGGTCGTTTCGGCAACATAGGCGTTCTTTTGAAGCACGAGTTGGCGTTCGGAGCCGTCGGGCCGAGACTTGTAGAGCGAGAACTGCGGGTTGACCATCCAGACATAGCCCTTGCTGCGGTCAAGCTCTCTTTGCTTTCCTTCGTTTTTCTCGTGGGTCGAGCTGAAGTAGATCCACTTTCCGTCCGGCGTGAAGTAACTACAGGTACAGCGACCTTTCCCGGTGCTCACCAGATGCTTCTGGGAGCCGTCTGCTTGCATCACGAAAATCTGCTCGTCGGGATAGTTTGGCTGGAGCGATTGGTAGGTGATGCGCCTGCCGTCCGCGCTCCAATAGGCTTCGGCGTTCTGCCCTCCGAAGGTCAGTTTCCGCACATTTTTGAGGTGAATCTCGGCTTCGACGGGGGCTACCAAAACGGAGTCGGGCTGCTGCAGGTTCGTATGAACGGGGGTTGGGGCCTGGGCGGCGAAAAGGAGCATCAAGGGCAGCATTCGTTCAATTGTGCCCCCCGAGGGAATCTGATGCATTGTGGCTGATGACGTTTTTGCTTGCTAAATGACGGTTGTGGAACGCCTGACTCAAGAAGCCACTTCCGAACTCACCGACGGGCTCGGCACACGGTTGCCGATCGCTTGTCGAACCACGTCCTGAAGAGCGATGAGGATCGTAAGGATCATTGGACCCGCCATGACCCCGATCGGCCCGATGACCACGATGCCTCCGAGGATGGAGAAAAAGATCGCCATCGGATGCAGGTTGACTTGACCACCGATAAGGAACGGCTTGACGACATTGTCGATTTGACTCACGATGACGAAGCCGACACCCAGCACAATCAGAGCTTCAGTCGTCTTGCCCTGACTGAGGAGAAAAAGGCCAACGGGAATGTAAATGACCGGGGCACCGAGCAACGGAATGATGCACAGGATAGCGGACACGACGCCCAATAAGAGCGCATTAGGAACACCCACGAGGCCGTAGGTCACTCCGATTACCAAGCCTTGAATGATCGCAACCAGCACCGTCCCGACGAACACCGCCTTGACCGTTGCGACCACTTTCGCGAGCACCTCGAGCGTTCGGACCTCCGGCAGCGGCGAGAGTTCGATGGCTGGTCGGACTAAGCGATGCGCGTCTCTCAGCATGAAGAACTGCGTCAGGAGTGCGAATATGAGCGTGAGCAGCGTGAATCCGGCTTGACCGGCAAACTTTTGCAAAGGTTGCCTCATGCCCTGCATCAGTTCGGTTTTATGCTCCTTGACGTAGGCGGCTATGCTAAACGTGTCAGCCCCGAGTTTTTGGGCCAGAGGCTTGATGATCTCGTCCGCCCGAACGAGCATCGAGTCGAGGGTCACCGCATCTGCATTAAACTGCGTACTCATTCCGCCAACCTGGAGGAACAGACCGACTCCGATCACGATGAACGGAATACAGATCAAGAAGAGCGTTCCCAGCGTCACAACCAGGCTGGCGACGCTCTCCGAGCGGCCGTCTTGTAGGAAGCGGTTCTTTGAAAGGCGCTCGTTTGCCTTCAAGTAAACGGGGTAGGTGAGGATGCTGAGCACGCTCGCCCAAAGCAACGCGGGCAAAAACGGGAGGACCATCTGGCTGGCGACGAACACCAGCAGCAGAGTGATGACAGCAAAGGCGATGCCCCGATAGTTTCTGATCCAGTCTTGCACTGTTTAGAGCTTACGCTGTTGTGGCAGCCTTGGTTGGGCTGATTTAACTGGGACCGACCACTTCAGCGAAACCTACGGGTATTCCTTGACAATCCTCAGCGCCTCACGAAAGCGAGGGTTGTCGGCAGATTTCACCCACTCGTAAGCGACCGACTCGGTGTGCGCGGGAACTGCGCCGGCATCGCGAAGGCGCTCCATTCCAAGTTTGTGCCGGTCTAACGATCTCGCAGAAACGGCGTCCGGGCAAACCACTACCTCGAAGTCTTGCGCCAGCAGGTCATGCGCGGTTTGGCTAATGCAGATGTGCGTTTCAATGCCCACGAGGATCGCTTGCTGACGGCCAGTGGCTTCGATCGCCGCACGTGCCTCCGGAGAACCGCAGACGCTGAAGGTCATCTTCGGAAAAGCTGGTGGGATGAGCTTCGCGAGGGTCAATTCGGTTCCGCCCATGCGGCTCGGGTTTTGTTCTGTGGCAACGATTGGCACCTCCAACAGAGTCGCGATTCGTATCAAGAAGGCGGAGCGAGCCACGACTCGATCGATCTCATGGATAGAGCCGAGTAACGCCTCCTGAATATCGACGACCAGCAGAATGCTCTGTTCGGGACCGAGATGCGCCAGGGACATGCCCCAAATTATGCGCCGCATGGTAGACGAATTCTGTACATCGGGTTACAATGAGGCGGCTCATGGAGCGGGCTGTTCCTCCAGGAACAGGAGGGTTGGACATAAATATGAGGAAGACATTGAATTTGGCGACGATGGTTGCCGCGTTAGGAATTGCTGGATCTGCGGTTGCCCAGGGCGGCCCCAACGACTTGGATCTCTATCCGTACGGGGTAACTCTTCGGGGCGGCATCGTGCTGCCGGTCGATAGAACGTTGAGCAACGTTGCTAGCACTCTAGTCAATATTGGGCTGGATTACGATCTGCGCTCTTCGCTCTTCAAGACCGGTGAGACGTACATCAGCGCCGACTACATCTTCAGGGGTTTTGGCAAAAGTGGAGGCGGATCGATCGTCCCGCTCATGCTCAACCAGCGCATGTACACGTCTGACGTCGACTTTAAAAGAAGCTATTTCTTCTTTGGCGTCGGAGTCGTTTTCGTCAACGTGGGTGGAGCGGGAAGAGCTCTGGCGGCACGCGGCGGCGTCGGCATGGAGCTTGGGCCCCGCACGATTGCCGAGGTCGCTCTCTTGCTCAGCGACCGTGCAGGCGGAGCGAGAGCGAACGCGCTCACCATCAACATAGGCTATCGCTTCTAGTTCCTTGCGTTAGAATCGTCAGCATGCTGATCCTCGTTAAAACTGGGCCAACATGCTGACAAGCGGCAACCGATAGTGCCAAACTCCGGCTGATGATGCAGCCCTGGTTCCCCGACGCCAAGCTCGGGATCTTCGTCCACTACGGGATCTATGCGGTCAAGGGCATACCCGAGTCTTGGTCATTCTTTGGCGGCCAAATCGGCTACGACGACTACATGTCGCAGCTTGACGGATTCACCGCCTCAAAGTACGATCCCGATGCGTGGTGCGAGCTTTTTGCACGCGCAGGCGGCAAATATGTGGTGCTGACGACGAAGCATCATGACGGCGTTGCGCTCTGGGACACCCAAGCGAACGATCTTTCGGTGGTGAAGAAAACACCTGCAGCCCGGGACTTGATCAAGCCCTTTGTGGAGGCTTGCACCAAGCATGGTCTGAAGGTCGGCTTTTATTACAGCCATCTGGACTGGAGCCATCCGGATTACGCTTCGGTCTATCCGACCCGCGACAGCGTCGAGCAACGCGATCCTGCTCGGTATCAAAACCGATTTGCATATCCTGAGCCGGGGACGGAGGACGCGGGGCGTTGGGAAAACTTTATCAAGTTCCATCGGCAGCAGTTGGAGGAGCTTTCAACTCAATTTGGCCCGGTCGACATCTACTGGTTCGATGGCGAATGGGAGCGGGACCCCGAGCAGTTCGACATGCTGGGCCTGCGAGATCAGCTTGCCCAATGGCAGCCCAATGCCATCTTCAATTCGAGGCTTCTAGGGTGCGGAGACTATGCGACGCCCGAGCAGGGCATTCCGATCACACCGCCCGAAGGGCCGTGGGAATTCTGTGTGACCGTGAACGACTCTTGGGGTTATCAGGTTCAGGATCACAACCACAAGTCGGTGAGACAGATCGTGCGCATGTTTGCGGAAACAATCGGCATGGGCGGCAACATGCTCCTCGATGTCGGGCCGTACGAAGACGGCTCGCTACAGCCGGAGCAAGTCTCCCGCCTCGAAGGATTGGGCGGCTGGATTCGGAAGCATGAGCAGGCGGTATACGGTACGGTTGCCGGTTTGCCGCCGGGGCTGTTCTATGGCGCGAGCACCTTAGCGAAGGATCAGAAGACCCTGTATCTCTTCTTCTTCGATAAACCCATCGACCAAATCGCGGTCAAGGGGCTCCTGTCCGACGTCAAGCGCGTGACCGTGCTCGGCAGCGGTACCGAACTAACTCACTCAAAAATCGGCGGCCTAGGCGAAACCCCCGGCATGGTTTGGATCAACGTGCCGCAGGATGTCGTCGACGATAACGCGACGGTGGTCAAGGTCGAATTCGACGAACCGATGCGGATTTATACGGGCGTCGGTAGGGGCTAATCCGCTCCAGCCCCCTCCCCCGGACTTGCGGATGCTCGTGCCGCAGGTCTGGGGGAGGGCCGGGAAGGGGACGCTCCGGATAGACAACGAAAAGTCCATCATTCTGCTCATCCCATTCCCCCCTTCACCCCGTTCATCCGCATCATCCCCTCCTCCCTCTCGCTGAGGAGAAGCTTGCGGATAAGCTGTCCTCATGGATCGTCTCTTAGAAGGCAAAGTCATTATCGTCACCGGCGGTGCCCGGGGAATCGGTGCGGAAACGTGCGAAGTCCTCGCAGCCCACGGAGCCTCGGTCGTTGTGAACTACTCAAGTTCCGCCGGTAAAGCGGAGGCCGTAGCCGCGAAGCTCCCTAGCGCAATTGCGATTGCAGCTGACGTGCGTGACGAAGCCGCGGTGCAGGCAATGGTCGAGCGGACGATGAACGAGTTTGGTCGCATCGACGGCATGATCAACAATGCCATCGCGGGCACCCAGGACGGCATGTTCGACAAGATCACCGATCAGGATTTCCAAAACATGTTCGACTTCAGCTGCCTCGCCGTCGCAAAGACCACCCGCGCCGTGCGGCCAATTATGCGGGAGCAGGGGGGTGGGCGGATCGTGAACATCGTCACCGAGATTTGGAACATGGCACCCGGCGGGTGGTCGGCTTATATGGCTGGCAAGGGAGCGATGGTCGGGCTATCCCGGTCCTTGGCGGAAGAGCTCGGGCCGGAGAACATCACAGTAAACATGATCGCTCCTGGTTGGATGGCAACTGCGGATAAGGTGGATGTGGAAGGGGAAGGCTCTAAGAATTTCGCCAAATCCCTCCCGCTGCGCCGCCACGGCAGCGGCCATGAAATTGGTAAGGCATGTGTCTTCTTCCTCTCCGATCTGGGAAGTTATGTCACTGGGGCCTACTTGCCGGTTGCCGGAGGACGGATCACTCAGATGGGTTCATAGAAGGTTTTCTTAGAATTTCTAGCTTCCTCTCAGCCTCAGCGGTAATCAAAGCCCTACGCCTTCTATCCTCCGCAGCCAGGATTTGCGCTTGTTCCCTGGCTGCCTTAGCTTCGTGCAACAAAGCAAGCAGCCGTTCTGCTTCCTGAACATTTCCCTCCTCAACCGATTTCTCTAGTGCGTCTTCAAGATAAAAACTCCGGCCGCCGATAGCACCAAAATCGCGCGGATCAATGCTCGGGTCATGTCTGATGGCTTCCAGCTCTCGCTGCTCTTCGAGAAGAACTTTCTCTGGCTGCCGCTACATTCGCTTGAGGAATTGAGCGAATTCGGCATTCCGAGGAGGCGTCTATCAGTTCACGCTCCTTAGCCAGCAGGGAGAGCTTAACAGCTTCGCACTTTTGTATCGCCTGAGCAATTGCTTCAGCAGGAGCGTTCCTTGCAATTAACCAATTCTTCTCGCTGATGAACCTGGCTGCAACGTCACACTCACGAAGGAAGGCTTTGACATCCTCTTGCATCTCGATGGGATACGACCTTATCCTCTCTTCATCCAGTTCATTCTTTATCCGCTTGAATTCGGACCTTTGCGCCTCCGTCACGTTCAACCAAACAGGGAAAACGCCAACTTCGTTGCAGGGGGTAGATTCTGCTTCGTAAATGGCTAAGAAACCCCTCGGAATGGGCGTCGTCGGCGCTGGCAGCATTGGCATTCGTGCTGCACTCGATCACTTTTCGCAATCGGACGTTCAGGACCGCGTCATCCTCGCAAGTGTCTGCGATCCGGTTCCTGGGCGGGCGGAGGCGGCGGCTGGGAAGTATGGCGTACCCAACCACTCCGAATCGTATGAGGAGCTTCTTCAAGACCCTTCGGTCGATCTCGTAACGATCTGCTCACCCATCGGGCTTCACTACGACCAAGGGGTGCAGGCCATTGATGCCGGCAAACACATTCACTTTAACAAAACCATGACGGTCACGACCGATGAGTCTTTAGACTTGATCGCTCGCGCAAAGGCCAAGGGGATCAAGATCGTGGCATCGCCGGGGCAGATGACAAGGCCCGTCAACCGGGAAATCCGGCGGATGATTCAGGCTGGCGAGCTTGGAAAACTATCCTGGGCAGTTACCGGAGCGGCGTTTGGCAGCTATCACGAAACAGAGGGAGTTCGCCAGGGGGATGATGTCTTGAGCAACATCAATCCATCGTGGTATTGGCGCAAGCCAGGTGGCGGGCCGCTGTACGATATGACCGTTTACGGGCTGCACACCTTAACGGGCATTCTAGGGTCAGCGAAGCGCGTAACCGCCATGTCAGCCTGCTCGGTTAAGGAGCGCGAATTCCGGGGCCAAATGTATCCATGCGATGCGGATGACAACACGCTGATGCTCATCGACTTCGACAACGGCCTCTTTGCGATGGCGCATGGCACGTTCGCGGGTGGAGTTTCGGCATTCGGACAGCCCAGCTTCTTTGGGATGAAGGGCTCGGTCGAGGGAACGAATCTGAATGGCCAGCCTGTGAAAGTAGACTCGGACAGTCACCCGCTCGGGTCCCACGTCGTCGGTCCCCATGCGACGATGGGCGAAAACCATGTGTTCGAGGACATGATGCAACTCGTCGATTGGATCAACGAGGGGACGCCTCCGGTTGCCACGGCGGATCATGCCGCCCACGTCATCGAGATCATCGAGGCAGCTTACAAAGCGTCGGAAACGGGAGAAACGCAGACGCTGCGGACAACTTTCGAGCAAGTTTAGTGGACGATGATTTTTCGAAGCGTGGTGCGATCCTCTACCTTTGAAAGTGCACGACTTCGGGCTCGTTCGGAACGGGCTTGTGCATGGCGAGCTCGCGCTTGCCCCAATGCTTGTAGACCTCGACGATGATGACCAGCAGAAAAAGCCCCGCGGTCCAGCCACCGACTACGTCCGAGAGCCAGTGGGCACCTAGATAGACGCGGCTCAGGCTCACCATCACGGCAGTCATCGCGAGGCTAATGGTCGCCATGATGCGTGTGGTGCGCTGGGGTATGTGCATCCAGCACAGAATGGCGAGGTAACCGTAAAGGGTCGTGGAAGCCATCGCGTGGCCCGACGGGAAGCTGAGGCCGATCGTGGGCGCGAGCACGCTCACCAAGTCCGTGCTGGGGCGGGGTCGTCCGGCCGAGAGCTTGAGCAGCATGTTGATCGGCAATCCGATGAGCGTAAGCATCGTGAGCCAAGCCGCCAATGGGCGCTGACGAAAAAAGAGATAGGCCGCCAGCGCAATCCCCACCAGCAGCAATGTGAGCGTGTTGCCGAGCGCCGTAAAGCCTAACATGATCGCGTACAGCCACCAGGCCTGGAACTTTTGCAAAGAGGTCGTGAAATTGAGGTCGAGATACTCTAAACCGGGCTGGCGAATCGCGAACGAGATCACGAAAAAGATACAGCCGGTAAGCACCAAAAGGCCGATCGCCTGCTTAGCTTTGAATTCGGTCCAGCGTCGCCACAGCGGCTCGATATATTGCCTCATAGTCGTTCGACAATCACTTTCAGCGCTTTGTGCTCTGACGTTATGGTGACAGGGGTTGTGCATGGCACTTTGTCGTCACTATGGACGGGCAGTCGGCGACGCGCCTCGATGCGGACTTCCTTTGCCTTGTATATCTTCACCTTGGGCAGCGTGATATGCATCTGCTGACGCATGGCCTTATAGTAGCGAAACAACTCCTTCCTATCCAAATCACCCAGAATGACCAAGTCGAGTTCGCCGTCGGTTAGCTTGGCGCTCGGCGCGATCGCAAGCGCGTGCGCCATTCGGAAGCTGTTAGCTGCGACGCAAAATACGGCAGGTTCCTCATGCTCGACGCCGTCGATCGTGAGCATGAGCCGGTGCGGTCGGAGGCCGAGAATGAGACGAATAACCGTGACAAGGCTGCGCCAGAGATTCTTGTTCGCCTCACGGCCATACAAAGATAACGCATCGGCAAACAATCCGACTCCGGCTGATTCGGAGAAGTATCGTCCGCAGGACTTGCCTAAATCGACTTCAATGATTTCGCCTTCTTGCAAAACGCGTAGCGCACTCGGGAGATCCTGGGGCAGCTTGAGCGCCGTCGCAAAGTTGTTCGCCGTGCCTTGAGGAATGATGCCCATAGCGGTGGGGCAATGGGCGAGCATCTGGATTGCGGTGGTTACCGTGCCGTCTCCGCCTGCCACCGCTACGCGCTGGGTGCCTCGGTCGATCAGCTCCCGTAGTGTCTGGATCATGTGCTGCTCCGACTTGGTGCCAATGACCTCGAGTTGCAAATCGAGGTGCTCGATCATCTGCTTCATTTCGGCTACACCGGGGGTGAACTTGAACTTTCCAGCGTTGTCGTTCATAAGCACCGTACAACTCGGAGTCATGAGTTCGCCACCGGGGTCCCCCGCTTGGCCACCTTACGCCAGCTCGTGTAGTAGACGATCGCCCCAACTAGCGCTGTGAAGAGCACGGTTGAGACTCGAAAGACGAGCACGGCAGCCACGGCTTGGTCCAGCTTCACATCGGGCATCCGGTCAAGGACTCCGACCATGCCCACTTCAGTCAAGCCAACCCCTCCCGGCATCGCCGAGATTCGGCCCACCATGGTCGGAACGGTGTAGGCAAGCAATAGGATCAGCGGGTGCATCTTATGGCCGACCGCCCACATGCACAGCCACAGGCCCCCGACCAGGAGCGTGAATGACATCAGAGAATTGAGCACGCCCACGGATAGCACTCGCAAGTCCATCGTCTGCTTCATTCCGTCTATAAATGTGCGCCACTTTCCGTCCTGCTTGAACCTCTTCAGCATCTTCTCAATGGCCCCCATGAGCCATGTTCGAGAGGCTTCCACTCCCAAAACGACTCCGATCGCCAGAAGCACGGCGAGGAACACAAGCACAGGTTTTCGAGCGGACTCAAACCACATCGCGGCCACCGAAGCGCAGAGGATGAAGCCGATCTGGTCGCTCATGCTGGAGAGCGCGACCGCTGGCGAGCTTTCCTCCACCTTGATGCCTACCTGCTGGAGGAGCCCGGATCGAGCGGCAATCCCTCCCGGCAGCAACGTCATCGATTGTCCTGCGACGTACGCCTTCATCGCAACCGATCTCGGAATCTCGTTCACCTGCTTGAGCAAGGATGCAAAGCGCCAAGCCTTAACCATCACCGAACCAAGACCCAGCAAGCACACGGCCGGCATGATCCACCAGTTGAAATTATCGAGCGCCTTTTGCAGCTCATTGCCGTTGATGGTTTTAACGGCCGCCCAAATCACCCCCCCCAACACGGCGGCGTGGAGCACGTATTGCAAGACCTTTCCACTCTTCAATTTAATGACACCGGTTTGTTGGAGAAGAGTGGTAGGTTCTAAGTTCCTTTAATTAGTGGGGGACCGATCCCTCCAAACGCGCGTTGTGGAGGGATCGAGCGCAGTTACTCGATCTTGAACCAGAGTTGGCCCCGATCGCTGTCGCCTTCACCCGCTGCGTGGAAGAGTCCTCCCTTCCGTCCGACCACATCACCGGTAATACGCCCAGTCACCGTATCGTAAGTGAAATCGAGATCCTTCTTGCCTGATCGCTTGTTGATATCCACGTGATCATCGTCTCCGTCCAGACCGCCATCATCCTCCATGAGGCGCAGGCGAATCTTTACGTACCGATTCGCGCTGCTGAGATTTCGCCGCCAGGTCAGCTTCCCGTCGTCGGTGCTCGCGTTAGCGGTCCGGCCCATGTCCTTGCCGTTAACCCAAAGAACGGAGTAGAAGTCGGCCTTGTCCGAACCGAGCTGGTCGAGTTTATCGAGGTTGTCCGTCTGGGCGACTCGAGTCATCACGATTGAAAAGGTTCTGACCCGCTGAGGGGTCGAAAAGCTCGCGGAAGCCACTCCAAGAACGGCGACGCTAGCAAAAAGAAGTTTATTTACTCTCATGGAAGTAGGACGACGGATATTTGAATTGAGGCGACGTTCCTCCACGCGACCCTTGTGAACGGGCTCAAGCTCTTCAATCAAGCCGGTAATCTACCGGGCGCATGGAACCTCTGCGGATCGGCATTATTGGATGCGGCGCGATAAGCGGCATCTATCTCAAAAATCTCGGCGCCTACCGGTCGACAACGGTTGTGGCGGTGGCGGACCTGGACCTAGATCGTGCCAGGCACGTTGCGCAAGAACACGGCGTTCCGCGAGCGCTTAGCGTGGTGGATTTGCTGAATGATGCCGAAGTGGAACTGGTCCTCAATCTCACGGTTCCGAAGGCGCATGCAACGGTGGCGCGAGAAGCCATTCAGGCGGGCAAGCATGTCTACAACGAAAAGCCTCTGGCAGTAACTTTCGAGGAGGCGCAGGCGGTTCAGGCGGAAGCGGAAAGCAAGGGCGTGTACCTGGGGTGTGCACCCGACACTTTTTTGGGGTCTGGACTACAGAGTTGCCGCAAGCTCTTGGACGATGGGGTCATTGGCGAGCCTATCGCGGCGCAGGCTTTCATGCTCTCCCGGGGCCACGAGACTTGGCACCCTTCCCCCGAGTTCTACTACGAGCGAGGCGGGGGGCCCATGCTCGATATGGGTCCCTACTACGTGACCGCACTGCTGTATCTCTTGGGTCCAGTACGAAGGGTTTGCGGATCCGTCAAGGCCGCCTTTCCTGAGCGGACGATAACGAGCCAACCTAAAACGGGAAAGGTCGTCACAGTCGAGACTCCGACGCACATCACCGGTGAGATGGACTTCCACAACGGTGCTACCGCCCACATAACGACCACTTTCGATGTCTACGGGAGCGCCATTGCGCCGATTACGATTTTCGGCTCGGAAGGCACCATGCTTGTGCCGGACCCCAACAACTTTAGCGGCGAGATCAGGGTGAAACGAGCAGGAACTGACTTTGAGCGAGTTGAGCAGACGCATTCCCACGCCGAGAACTCGCGAGGGATCGGCGTGCTCGACATGGCTTATGCGATCCGTGAGGGCCGTTTCGACCACCGGGCTAGTGGCGCGCTCGCGCTCCACGCCCTCGAAGTGATGACCGCGTTCGAGCGGTCTTCGGTCGAGGAGCGACACGTCCATATGACGACTTCTCCCGAGAGGCCGCGGGCCATGGCTGAGAATGAATTCGAATCTGAGATTTAGGCCTGGCTACCGGAGACCCCGCGGATCAAAATCTCGACCAGCGCTTCCAGTCGTGCCTCGATCTCTTCGGGGCGTCCTAGTTCCCGGACGCTGAGGCTGTACGGCAGAAAAGCGTTCGTGGCGAGAAGGAGGCTCTGCGCAGTTTGGTGCGCGTCGGTCGAGTGGAACACCTTTTGGCTCAGGCCCTCGACAAGCACGTTCTCGATCAGCTCTCTTTCGCGGCGGAAGTAGGCTCTTCTGCGTGCCATGTAAGTGGGTCGCACGGCCTGAAAGAGTTCGTCGAGTCGGTGGTGATATTCCTGCACTGCATAGATTCGATCCATGACGCGCTGGATGAGCATGGCTCGCAGTTTCGATCTCGGCGCTTCCTCTGAGTCTGAAATTGTCTCGAGACGGTCAATCGCACCGTCGACCACTCGGGCAATGGACGCAAGGCCGAGTTCCTCCTTTGACGTGAAGTAAGTGTAAATCGTGCGCCTTGCCACCGCGGCTTCCCGGGCAACATCTTCCACCGTCGTCTTTCTGAAGCCGTTCTGCGCCATGAGCCGATCGGTCGCGTCAAGTATCAGATCCCGCGTACTTCGCTGCGTCTCAACCAGTGCCATTGCAGCGACTACGCATGGCTGCACAAAGTTGGTTCCCTGTGCGCATGCGGCTAAACCAGACTGCAATGCATCTCGTCGCAACGCCAGCAGCTAAGTGAATCCGAGAGTGTCGTCACTTTCAGTGGATCGTCCACGCTTAATGCTTAAATTTCGTTTGAATGCAGATTGACTGCGGCATGGGGTTTAATCTCGTTAATCCATACTGGCAGAGGATTAAGTTTCAATAGTTTCAGAAAGTTCACGCAGGACTGAAACTTAAGCGCCAGTGGGGCGACGAGTTGATGTCTCTAAATAGGTTCGCAAAGTACGTCTGGTTCGTGCTGCTGTACACCCTAGCAGCAGTTGCCTGGGGCGTCTTTGTTCGAGCCTCGAATAGCGGAGACGGCTGCGGCAGCCACTGGCCGCTTTGCGACGGTGACTCAACGCCGTTGATCGGACCCGTGGGCAAAATCATCGAGGCCTCCCATCGTTCGATGACCGCGTTCCTCGGCGTGCTCGCCATCGTGATGGTGGTGTGGGCGTTTCGCTCCTTTGCCAAAGGCAGCCTCGTGCGATTTGCCAGTTCAGGCGTCTTGACGATGACGATCATCGAGGGCCTCATTGGCGCCCTGCTGGTCAAGTTCGGATGGGTTACGACGAACGACAGCGCCGCGCGGGCCATTGTCATGTCCTTCCACGTGCTCAGCACGTTCCTGCTCCTGAGTTTCATGATCGTCGCGGCGCTCGCTGCGGATATGCCCAAAATGCCCAAGCTCCGCGGACAGGGTCCGGTCGGATGGATCCTGGGTCTAGGCGCGCTTGGGATCTCCTTCCTTGCGGTGAGCGGCGCGGTGTCCGCCCTGGGCCATCAGCTCAAGCCCGTGGACAATGTGATCCAGGCCGCCCTAAGCCCGGCGACCCACTGGATGGTTCGGCTGCAGCCCCTTCACCCCCTTCTCGCGCTCGCCGTCGGCCTTTTTCTGTTGCTGGCGGGGGGCCTCATTCAGCATCTTCGACCCGACGAAAACGTGAGACGAGCGGTGCGTTGGATGGTTGGCCTCTATGGACTGCAGCTAGCGCTTGGCGCAATGAACATCTTCTTTAAGGCACCAATACCGATGCAAATGGCTCACCTGGTGCTGGCGGACGCGAACATTCTCGCGCTGGTGGTGGTGGGAATGTATGCGATGGTTCCTGGTATCGAGAAAGTGGAGCAACGCCCTGCGCCAGTGGAGGCCCCCCACTTTGAGCCGCTTAAAGGTCGCGCCTTGGTGAGCGCATACGTCGCGCTGACGAAGCCGCGCGTCATTAGTCTTCTGCTGTTCACCACGCTCACCGCTGCGGTTGCCGCGAAAGGTGAGTGGCCGGGCGCATGGCTGTTTCTCGCCGTGGCGATCGGCGGCTATATGAGTGCGGGAGCCGCGAATGCGATCAATATGGTGATTGATCGCGACATTGATCTCTCGATGAAACGGACGGCCTCGAGGCCAACGGTGACGCAATCCATCTCATCCCCTCACGCGCTCATGTTCGCCTTTACTTTGGCGGTGCTCTCGTTCGGGATTTTGACGTTTGGAGCCAACCTGCTTTCCGCCGTCATGGCGTTTAGCGGGCTCGTCTTTTACGTAATTATTTACACAATGCTGCTGAAGCGGCGCACGTGGCACAACATCGTGATTGGCGGCGCAGCGGGCGCTTTCCCGCCGCTCGTCGGCTGGGCAGCGGTTACAAACGACCTTCCTGCCCTCAGCCTCTATCTTTTTGCGATCATTTTTGTGTGGACTCCCGTGCATTTTTGGGCTCTCGCGCTGCTCCTGAAGGACGAATACGCGGCTGCGGGAGTGCCCATGTTGCCGGTTGTGAAGGGTGATCGCAACACCGTCACCCAAATCACTGCCTATGGAGTGCTCACCTTCATCGTGACGCTCATGCCCTTTTTGCTCCCTCAGGTGGGATGGATCTATGTAGGGACCGCTCTCATTCTTAATGTGATCCTCCTGTATTACTGCATCCGGCTCTATCAGCACGTGGATCGGCCCCGGGCGAGCAAGCTCTTCCATTACTCAATGCTGTACCTCGCGATACTCTTTTTAATGTTCGCAGTCGACCGGACGGTCGTCGTGGGGGGGAGGACAGCTACGGCGGCGGCTGAGCCGGTAAAATCCGCGCCGCATCATCAAAGGCAGCAAGGAATCGTCAATGCTGCACAGATTGGCTACGCAGAAGAAAGCGCGGGGGTAGCAGCCCGTGAGGACATCATTTAATGGCCCAGATATTTAAGCCAAGCGCAAACTCGATCACCAAAGTCGCCTTGCTCGGCATCGCCCTCGGAGTTCCTTCCGTGTGGCTTGCTCTGGCAGGCCTTTCGCGATCGCCGGCCAACACCAAGGTGGACGTGATGATCAATCAACCAGTCCCGTTCAGCCACCAGCACCATGTAACGGAGTTGGGCATCGACTGCCGTTACTGTCACACCGCCGTTGAAAAGTCCTCCTTTGCGGGGCTTCCCTCGACCGAGACGTGTATGTCGTGCCACTCGCAGATCTGGACCAACAGCCCGTTACTCGAGCCGGTGCGCCAAAGCTATGAAACGGGACGGCCGATCCAGTGGAATCTCGTCAATGCGATCCCGCAGTTCGTCTTCTTCAACCACAGCATTCACGTCGCCCGCGGCATCAACTGCAACACATGCCACGGAGCGGTTCAAAACATGAATATCACCTGGAAGGGCAACGCCTTCCAAATGGCATGGTGTCTTCAGTGCCACCGCGCGCCCGAGCGATACATCGGCGACCTCAAGAAGGATGTCGATCCACGCAAGCAAGTTTTTGATCTCTATTGGCGCTATCAGACCCACGGAACGAAGGGAATGACGAAGTCGGATCAAGAGAAAATTCGCGGCAAATACGAGGGCTCCAATGACGACGAGCATCGGATCAACGGAAAGGAAATGGTCGAATACCTCGGCATCAAGGTCCAGCAGCTCGCCGACTGCAACATTTGCCACCGCTAGTAATTGAAGAGAAGCATGGAAGTACACGATCACGGAAATCGGGAAGAGGGGCACGGGGAAGCGATGCTTGAGGAAGGCAGTGCCGTGCAAAAGCAGCCGTCAAGCGAGGCTCAGCTAATGCCGAGCAACGCCGACCCACTGCGAACCTCGCTGCAAGAGAAGCTCGCCGGCAAGACCGGTAAGCAGTATTGGCGCAGTCTCGAAGAGCTGGCCGATACGCCTCAGATGCAGAAGTTTATCGACGACGAGTTTCCAAACCGGTCGTCGCTGGCGCAGATCAATCGCCGAGACATGCTCAAATTTATGGGCGCTTCGATGGCGCTCGCCGGGCTGGGCGGCTGCCGCAGCGTTTTCATGCCGCAAGAGAAGCTCGTGCCTTATGTCAAGGCTCCCGAAGAGCTCGTACCGGGCATGCCGCTCTTTTATGCTTCCTCGGTGATGCTTGGCGCTTATGCGACCGGAGTCTTGGTCGAGCAGCATGAGGGTCGGCCCACTAGGCTCGAGGGCAATCCCGAGCATCCGGGCTCGCTCGGTGCCCTGGATTCGCTTTCTCAAGCGGAGATACTGAACCTGTACGATCCTGATCGTTCGAGCGTCGTGATGATGGGCAACGACATCAGCACCTGGGATCTTTTTACGGAAGTTATTTCGGAGGAACTGACGAAGCAGACGGCGGCACGTGGCGCAGGCATTCGTATCCTCACCGGCGCGATCTCCTCGCCCACGACCATCGAGCAGATCGAGAACTTTCTCCGAGCGTATCCCGAAGCGCGCTGGCATTCCTATGAGCCCGTCGGACGCGGGGGCGTGTACGAAGGGGCCAAGATTGCATTCGGCAGGGCGCTCGAGCCGGTCTACGATTTCACCCAGGCTAGAACCGTTCTCACCTTGGATGCGGACTTCATGTCTCCGTCTCAGATGCCCGGCAGCCTCCGCTACGCCCGCGAGTTCATGGATGGTCGGAGGGTACAAGGTCTTAAGGGCGAGATGAATCGCCTGTATGCCATCGAAAGCACGCCCACCCTTTGCGGAGCAGTCGCCGACCACCGATGGCCCGTGAAGTCGGGCGATATCTACGGCGTTGCACTCAACCTGGCGGCCGCTCTTGGTTTACAAGCTGGTGCGGCCAACGTTGCCGGAATCGACAGTGCCCATTTCGCGGCGATGGTAGACGACCTTCGCGCCAACAGCGGAGTGGTGGTGTGTGGAGACTTCCAGCCTCCTCACGTACACGCTCTGGTTCATGCGATTAACCAGGCGCTAGGGGCCATCGGTCGCGCGGTGCGCTTTGTCGATCCAGTGGATGGGGCGGCGACTCGCGCGGGCGACTTGTTTAGCCTGCTCAACGATCTTCAGTCCGGGGCGGTCGATCTCATGTTCGTCGTGGGCGGAAACCCCGTTTACGATGCTCCTGCCGACTTCCAGTTCTCGGAGAGCCTGAAGAAGGCGCGTGTGAGAGTGCACTACTCGCTCTACCAGAACGAGACGAGCGCACTTTGTACGTGGAATCTGCCCGCGACCCACTTCTTGGAGGAGTGGAGCGACGGGCTCGCCCACGATGGCACCGTGAGCATGATCCAGCCGATCATCGCTCCTCTTTATGAGGGCCGTTCGGTGTCCGAATTCTTCTCGATGCTCAGTCGGAAGCCGAGAGGCTCATACGACCTCGTGCGAGACTATTGGAGACGCAATGGACTGAACGGGCCGAACTTTGAGAAGTCTTGGCGACAGTTCGTCCACGACGGTGTTTTGAAGCGACCCGTGATCACCGTATCCGGTGCGCCCGCAGTCAGCCTCGACACGCTTCCGCAGCCAACCCAGAGTGCGGATTGGGAGCTTGTGTTCCGCGCAGACCCCACGATTTACGACGGACGTTACGCCAATAACGGCTGGCTCCAAGAGCTTCCGAAGCCGCTAACAAAGCTGACGTGGGACAACACCGCAATCATCAGCCCCGCGGATGCAACGGCAATGGGCCTGCACATCGATGACCTCGTGCGGATCACGTACAAGGGCACGACCGTGGAGGCCGGCGTATTTGTACAACCAGGTCAGCCTAGCAAGTGTTTAACCGTTCATCTTGGCTATGGCCGCACCCGAGGCGGCGTCATCGCAACCGTTCAAGGCGATCACGGTGGCGGCTTCAACTCCTACCTGCTTCGGCGGTACGAGACACCCTACTTTGGAAGTGGCGTGACGATTGAGAAGGTGGGTGGAACCATGAACCTGGCGACCACGCAGACCCACCAGCCGATCGAAGCCTCCAAGCGAGCACCGGGCATCGAAGGCTCGGTGGTCAAACAGTTTGACGGCGACCACCGCGAAGTCATTCTCGACTACAATCTGCCGTACTTCAACGAGCATAGTAAGGAAGTCTTTGAGAAGCGACAAGAGCGCAGCAAGGAATTCCGAGAGCAAAATCTTTTTCCGGAAGAGATTTTCGAATGGAGAGGTGAAGAGTGGGCGATGACCATCGACCTCAACACCTGCATCGGCTGCAATGCCTGTGTGACAGCCTGCCAATCCGAGAATAACATCCCGGTGGTTGGCAAAGTACAAGTCGGGCGACACCGTGAAATGCACTGGATTCGCATCGACCGGTACTTCAAGGGCGACGGCGCAAACCCGCAAATCAACTGGCAGCCCGTGACATGCGTCCATTGCGAGAAGGCTCCGTGCGAGCCGGTCTGCCCCGTCGCTGCGACGGTTCATAGCCAAGAGGGCCTGAACCAGATGATCTATAACCGCTGCGTTGGCACGAGATACTGCTCGAACAACTGCCCTTATAAAGTGCGGCGTTTCAACTATCTGAACTTCAGCGACAACCAGCGGCAGTTCGCTACTTGGGCCAACTTGGACCAGCAGCAAAAAAATCCCGATGCCGCAGCGGGCACGTTGGAGAAGAATCGCAGACCGTTGCTGAAGATGCTCAACAACCCAGACGTAACCGTCCGAGGTCGAGGCGTGATGGAGAAGTGCACCTACTGCGTGCAGCGAATCAACAACGCCCGCATCGAAGCGAAGAAGGCCAATCGAAGGATTGCCGACGGCGAGATCGTGACCGCATGCCAACAAGCGTGCCCCACGCAAACGATCATTTTTGGCGATCAAACCGATCCTCAGGCGAAAGTGACGCACCTGCGAAATGATCCGAGGGCTTACCTGTTGCTCGAAGAGCTGCAGACTCGCCCGAGAACCTCGCATCTGGCGAAACTTCGAAATCCCAATCCGGCCATCGAGCCTGCACAGACTGCGGAGGCCGCTCACTAACCATGGCGATAAAGAAACCGACAGAAAAGGTAAAGGACCTCTTTAAAGGTGAACCGGAGCCGCTAAACGACGCCATGATCACGGGTCGCCAGACCAACGTGACTCTGGACGACGCGATCGGCTCGCTGGTCCTCAACCAGAAGCGCCATAAGAAAGCGTGGTGGATGTTCTTTGTGTTCGGGGTCATGGGCACGGGCCTCCTAGGCATCGCCGTCACATGGCTGCTTTACAGGGGCATCGGCATCTGGGGAAACAACCAGCCTGTCGCTTGGGCCTTCGACATCGTCAACTTCGTTTGGTGGATCGGTATCGGCCACGCCGGAACCTTGATCTCAGCGATTTTGCTCCTCCTCCGGCAGCAATGGCGTAACTCGATCAACCGGTTCTCGGAGGCGATGACGATCTTCGCCGTCATGTGCGCCGCGATGTTTCCGCTGTTGCATACCGGCCGGCCGTGGGTTGCTATCTACTGGCTGTTCCCCTATCCGAACCAGATGGGTGTGTGGCCGCAGTTCCGCTCGCCGCTCATGTGGGACGTCTTCGCGGTTTCCACGTATTTCACCGTTTCGCTCCTTTTCTGGTTCATCGGCCTTGTGCCGGACTTTGCAACGCTCAGAGATAAGTCGAAAAACCGCATCGGCAAGGTCATCCTTGCGATTGCGAGCCTTGGATGGCGAGGCAGCCAGAGGCATTGGCACCGGTACGAGCAGGCTTATCTGATCCTTGCCGGACTTTCAACCCCGCTGGTTCTCTCGGTCCACTCGATCGTGTCCCTCGACTTCGCCGTCTCCGTGGTCCCCGGCTGGAACGTCACGGTCTTCCCACCGTACTTCGTCGCGGGTGCCGTCTTTGCGGGCTTTGCGATGGTGCTTACCTTCGCGATTCCTGTCCGAGCGCACTACGGTCTCAAGGACCTGATCACCATGCGCCATATCGACTGGATGGCGAAGATTACGTTGGCGACCGGCCTCATCGTGGCCTACGGCTACGTTCTGGAGGCATTCTTCGCCTGGTACAGCGCCAATCCCTACGAGTGGGACATGACGTATTTGCGTAGATTCACTGGTCCCTATTCTTGGGCTTACTGGTCGCTAATTTTCTGTAACATCGTCGCGCCTCAGATCTTCTGGTTCCCTTCGATGCGCCGCAATTTGGTGGTGGTGTGGATTACCTGCCAGTTCGTGAGCATTGGCATGTGGCTCGAGCGCTTCGTGATTATTCCGATGTCGTTGACGGCCAACTATCTTCCCAGCGCGAACAAGATGTACTACCCAACCTTTTGGGATTTCGCGATGTTCGCGGGCACCATTGGCCTCTTCATGTTCCTGATGATGCTCTTCATCCGGTTCATGCCAATCATCAACATTTTCGAAATGAAGGACTTGCTTTATAAGCTCAAGGGCGGGGGCCCGCAGTCGATGACCGACGATGTCGGTCCTGACGAGAAGCTGGGAGGTGCGCGATGAGCCACGGACACGGCCACGATGAGGGTCCGGGCATTTACGCAATGGTCGCGGAATTCGAGACCGCTGATGAGTTAATGGCGGCAGCGGAGAAGACTCGCGACGCAGGCTTTAAGGACATCGACTGCTACACGCCGTTTCCGATCCACGGCCTCTCTGAGGCCATGGGCTTTCGGGATAGCCGGGTGCCATGGTTCATCTTCACGGGAGGCATGATCGGGGCGTTTGCGGGATACACGCTGCAGTGGTACACCGCGGTGATCGACTATCCGCTCAATGTTGGCGGCAGGCCGCTCAACTCACTTCCGGCCTTCTTCCCGGTCATGTTTGAGTGCACGATCCTGTTCGCCGCACTCACTGCGGTTTTCGGCATGCTGGCCATGAATAAGCTGCCCAAGCCTTATCACTCGATCTTCAATACGCCCGGTTTCGAACGCGCCAGCCAAGATAGATTCTTCCTGGAAATCGGAGCCACGGACACCAAATACGATTCAAGTAAGACAAGAGAGTTTATGGAAGCACTGAGTCCGCTCAATGTCAGTGAGGTGGCGGAATGACCTTACGAGTGCGGCGACCGGGTGCCGTTTTTGCCGCCTCCCTCAGCCTGCTAGTTCTGGGGGGTTGCCACACGGACATGTGGGCGCAACCGAAGCTGGAGCCACAGCGCCACAGCGAATTTTTTGCCGATGGCATGGCCAACCGACCCCTGGTTCCTGGCACGATCGCACGAGACCATCTTCGGCTCGACGACGGGTTTTTCACTGGCGCTGAGAACGGTCAGTGGCTAAAAGACATCCCTGTGCCCGTGACGCAGGCTCTGGTCGAGCGTGGGCAAGAACGCTTCGATATCTACTGCTCACCCTGCCATGGACGACTTGGCGATGGAAACGGAATGATCGCCAACCGAGGATTCGAGCTGCGGCGGCCGGTGGGCAATTACCACACCGAACGACTGCAAAAGATGCCCGCTGGCCACTTTTACGATGTCATCACGAACGGTTACGGAACGATGTACTCCTACGCAAGCCGTGTGGAACCTCAGGATCGCTGGGCGATCGTTGCCTACATCCGAGCGTTGCAGTTGAGTCAGAACGCATCCGCCGAACAGGCCGCACGAGCGCCCTCGATGGCACCGCCACCGCCCGTCACCGAAAGTTCGGAAGGGGCCGCACACTAATGGCAACCATAGAAACACAGTCCTCGGGCAAAACCGTTGACCTCGGAAAGATTTGGCCAGTAGGCGTCGTGCTTGCCATCGTCGGCATAGCAGGGCTTTTGATGGCCAGCGGCGGAAAGGCTGATCAGTTTTGGGGAAGCTACATATTTGGCTTCGTCTTCTGGATGGGCATCACGCTGGGATGCCTAGGGCTCTCGTTGTTGCACCATGCCACTCGCGGTAGCTGGTCTGTCTCCGTCATCCGGCTCTTCGAATCGGGCGGCGGCTGGCAATCGCTCCTCCTGATGCTCGCAATCTTTGCGCCGGTCGCATTGTTGGGAACTCACTCATTGTACGAGTGGACCCATGCCGACGTCGTCCAGAGCGATCCGATCCTGAAGCACAAGGAAGCGTTCTTCAGCATTCCGTTCTGGATCCTGCGCATCGTGTTTTATTTCGCGCTTTGGGTTTTCTGGGCGTTCCTCATGCGCCGTTCGACGATCAAACAGGATCAGACCCAGGACTTCAGGCTCGAATCGGGCCGAAGCTCGTGGGGCGCGGCCGGAATGGTGATGTTCTTCCTCACCGTCACCTTCGCCTTGCTGGATTGGGTCATGTCCATGACGCCCCACTGGTACAGCACCATGTACGGAGCCTGGATGATTGTTGGCTCATCCTATGGCGCTCTCGCTCTGGTTACGGCGATTGTCTGCCACTACGCCGACAAGGAGCCCTACCGAAGCATCGTCTCGCCCTATCTCACCAAAGATCTGGGCAACATGCTGTTCGTGCATACGATGCTCTGGGGCTACACGACGCTCTCCCAGTTCATTATCATCTGGAACGGCAATATCCCGGAAACCACGACATTCTACAAAGTTCGGATGGCTACTTACCCCCCTGGCATCCAGGCCAACTACTGGGCGTTCGTCGGGTTCGTGCTGATGGTGGGCATGTTCTTCATTCCGTTCTACGCGCTGATTGCTCCCCGGACCAAGAAGCACCCGGCGCTGCTCAAGAAGATCGCTCTCTGGATGTTCTTCATGGCCGTGATCAACATCTTCCTCATCGTGGTTCCTTCGGTTCCACACCGAGCCGAGGCGGGGCCGCTCAAGTATCTTGCTGCCGACATTTTTGCCTGGCTTGGAATAGGGGGCCTATGGTTCGCCGTTTTCGCAGCCATGACCAAAAAGGCGCCGCTGGTGCCCCTTTATGACACGAGACTACAGGAGGCAAAGGCTCATGCACATTGAGAAACGAGAGGATCCTAATCCTGATATCGGCTACGAAGTTCGCGACATTAATGCGCCGGCAATCTGGAAGTCCACCATCTACTTCCTAGGCTTCGCTTTGATGAGTGCGATCCTTGGCGCACTTGTGTTCTGGCTGATGAACCCTGGCCTAAACACCGTGAACGAAAGGGCTGTCGCAAGTGAGCGCTCGACCTTGGGCACGAAGGTTCCCGTGGTGCAGTCGAATATAGAAGCCAAAACGCACATTATGCTAATGAGGCAGGCAGAGGAGAAGCGGCTCTTCGGTGCCCCCGTGCAGAACAAGAACGGCTCTTTCGCGATCCCCATTGCCGCGGCGATGGGAATGGTCGTCGAGAGCGGCGCGAAGACTCCTGCAAAGGATGTAGCGATCACACCGCCTCCTCAAGCCCCTAAGGAGCAGCAGCCGGCTCCACCGCATTCACCTTCGCCAAGTCCGAACACGCTTACGCCGAATACAGGAGGCACGCAATCTTCAAATTGAAGCCCTTCTACACGATCGCCCTGATCGCTGTCGCATCGACTGCGATGACGCAGGACCGGCAGTCGAGCCTGACCAAGCAAATGGGTCTGACTCAAAAGCTGGGTGCCTATCTCCCCAAAGACGTGCCCTTCAAAGATGAAAGCGGCAAGGAGATTAAATTCGGAGCGGTCTTTCAGGGTCGCCCGGTGCTGCTCGTGCCCATCTTCTTCACTTGCAAGACGATGTGCGTCAACATCGCCGACGACCTTGTCAAAACGCTCGCCAAGGCTACGAGATCCGATTCCCTCCGTCCAGGCCGTGACTTCGACGTGGTGATGCTGAGTATCAACCACAAAGAGACGCCGAAGCTAGCCATGGCGAAGAAGGTTGAGATATTCAACATGCTAACCCCTCCCAAGGGCAAGGGCGAGGACATCGAGTGGAGAGCGGGTGCAGAAAATGGGTGGCGGATGCTCACCGGATCCGAAGCGTCCATCCGAGCGATCACGAACGCGGTCGGGTTTAAGTTCTCATACGATCAACGAACCGACATTATCAACCACCCGTCCGCTTCAATGATCCTGACCCCCGGTGGACAAGTTTCGAACTACATCGTCGGGCCGCGCTTTCCGACTGCCGTGATGAAAAGCGACATGGCGATGGCCGCAAAGGACGAAGTTGGCCAAGAGGTCGACCAGAGCTTTATGTTCGGCTGCGTTCGCTTTGACAAGGAAGGCAGATACACGCTCGTCGTCGAAAACGTCCTTCGGCTGGCCTGTGTGATCACGATTCTCGCCGTAGGTGGCATGATCCTCGGCATGAGCCTCAAAGAGCGACGAAAGGCCAATCTCAGAGGGGACGAGGACGCTCTGCGCTAAGCATATGAACTTCAGCAACTACCCGTTTTCCCCACCCCAGGCGTCGAACTTCGCAGAAGAGCACGACCTGATCTTCTACGCGTTGACCATCCTAACGGTGCTGTTCACAGCCATCGTCATGTTCTTCGTCGTCTACTTCAGCCTTAAATATCGGGCTGGAAGGAAGGTTGATCGCAGCCGGCCGATGTACGAAAATCTGAAGCTGGAGCTCACGTGGACGGTCGTGCCGCTGATCTTGGGCTTGATCATGTTCTACTTTGGCGCCAAGCTGTTCATCGACATGCGAAACCCGCCGAAGGATGCGACCGAGATCTTCGTCATCGGCAAGCAGTGGATGTGGCATGTTCAGCATCGAAACGGCGTGAGGGAAAACAACACGCTGCACGTGCCCCTCGGCAAGCCCGTGAAGCTGACGATGATCTCTCAAGACGTCCTGCACGCCTTCTATATCCCCGCGTTCCGAGTTCAGATGCATGTCGTGCCGGGCCGATATACAAGCATGTGGTTCATCCCGACGAAGGTGGGCGAATACCATCTGTTCTGCGGCATGTACTGCGGCACCCAGCACTCAGAAATGGGCGGCAAAGTCGTCGTCATGGATCCACGATCGTTTGCAGAATGGAGCGCGAACGGAGGCGAATCGACCATGAACATGACGATGGAGCAGGCAGGCGCACAGACCTTCTCCAAGCTCGCCTGCAACAACTGTCACGGTGCAGAGAACACGCAACGGGCGCCAACCCTGGCCGGCATTTATGGCAAGCCTCGTTCCCTCGCTAGTGGTGGCTCGAGACTGGCCGACGACGAATACCTGCGAGAATCTATCTTGCGGCCCCACAACGTGCTTACCGCAGGATACGAAGACACGATGCCCGAGTACGACAAGCAGATTGCCGAAAAAGACGTGCTCAATCTGATTGCTTTCATCAAGAACGGCGGAGTCGTCAGCTCCGGTGCACCGGCAACGCAGTCTTCCAGTTCGATCGCGAATGATGTCGGCCGAGGCAACGCGGCCCCAGCGGTTGGAGCCATTCGAGAGGAGGCACCGAAGGAACAATGAGATCCCTCCCCTTGCAGGCTTCACTGGATTCAGATCGATCCCTACACTTTAATGAAACGGAAGGTAAGAGCTAAATGAGCGCCACTCACACGCCAATCGGAAGCGGTTTGCAAGAGCCGCCGAAGGAACCGAAGAACTACCTGAACGCAGAGCACACGATTAGCTCGTGGCTGTTGACGGGAGACCACAAGCGCATCGCCGTGATGTACTTGATCTCGATCTCCATCTTCTTCTTCTTTGGTGGCATCGCAGCGTCCCTTATCCGCTACGAGCTTGTCAGCCCCACGGGCGTCACGCTCGAATCGGATACCTATAACAAGATCTTTACCGCGCACGGCGTGCTGATGATCTTCTTCTTTCTCGTCCCGGCGATCCCGGCAACGCTGGGCAATTTCTGCTTACCGCTCATGATCGGGGCCAGAGACCTCGCCTTCCCTCGACTGAACCTGCTGAGCTGGTATCTCTACATCGTAGGCGGCACGGTCGCCCTGATCGCGCTTATCGCGGGAGGTGTGGACACAGGCTGGACGTTCTATCCGCCTTATTCGAGCATGTACTCGAACACGCAGGTCACGATGACCATCGCGGCCGCGTTTATCGCTGGATTCTCCTCGATCACCACGGCCATTAACTTCATCGTCACCACGCATAAGATGCGAGCGCCGGGAATGACCTGGTTCCGTCTTCCACTGTTCGTGTGGTCCCTGTATGCCACTTCGGTGGTCATCATCCTCGGAACGCCGGTCATCGCGATTACGCTCTTGATGCTTGTGTTCGAGCGGTCATTCGGACTTCCGATTTTCAACCCGGAGATGGGCGGCGACCCCGTGCTGTTCCAGCATCTGTTCTGGTTCTATAGCCACCCCGCCGTGTACATCATGATCCTGCCGTCCTTCGGCGTGATCTCCGAGCTTATTGCCAACTTCACCCGCAAGCGCGTTTTTGGCTACCACTTCGTGGCTTTCTCTTCGCTTGCCATCGCAGGACTCGGCTTTATCGTGTGGGGACACCACATGTTCGTGTCGAGCCAATCGATGTACCAGAGCATCGTCTTCTCGCTGATCAGCTTCCTCGTCGCGGTGCCCTCAGCAATCAAGGTCTTCAACTGGACGACCACCATCTACAAGGGCCATGTGCGCTTGCAGACGCCGATGATCTACGCGATCAGCTTCCTCGGCCTCTTTACCGTCGGCGGTCTCACGGGCCTGTATCTCGCTTCGATCGGCACCGACGTCCACTTGACAAACACCTACTTCGTCGTAGCCCACTTCCACTACGTGATGGTTGGTGGCGCGATCACGGCATTCCTGGGAGGGCTGCACTACTGGTGGCCCAAGATCACCGGCAAAATGTATCCCGAGACCATCGCGAAGGTGAATGCTCTGGTTGTCTTCCTGGGCTTCAATCTCACCTTCTTCCCCCAATTCATCATGGGTTGGATGGGCATGCCCCGGCGCTATCACTACTACTACTTCGCTCCAGAGTATCAGCCCTATCACATCATGTCCTCGGCAGGTGCCTCCTTCCTCGCCCTCGGATTGCTGGTGCCGGCGATCTACTTCTTTAAGTCGCTCACAAGCGGGCCACAGGCTTCGGCAAATCCTTGGGGTGCGCATGGCCTCGAGTGGGAGACCGCCTCGCCTCCGCCAACGACAAACTTCGTGGCGACTCCGATCGTGCTCGATGAAGTCTACGACTTCGATCCGGCAAGTGAATATGAGCAAGAGAAGGGCACGGCGGAGACGTATCATCCAGGCCAAGATCTTCTACAAGATAAGGACGGAAACACCAAACAGGACGGAACGGAATAATGGCGGCGATGACACACCACGGCGATGGGCACGGGCATCACAACGATGCAGTCCACCATCAATACGAAGACATCGAGCAGCAGAACGAGTCGTACATTGTCGGCATGTGGACGTTCCTCGTCACCGAGGTGATGTTCTTCGGTGCGCTGTTCTTCACGTACAGCCTCTACCGATTCGCTTACCAGCTCGATTTCTGGCAAGCGCATCGGCACTTGAACATCCCCATGGGGGCGGTGAATACCGTCATTCTGCTCCTGAGCTCCTTCACGATGGTCTTGGCGGTCTACGGGGCCCAAACGCACAATCGCAAGATGGTCCTCGTCAATATTGGGTTGACGATTGCCTGCGCCTTTGGATTCTTAGTGATCAAGTATTTCGAATACATGGGCAAGATCAACGACAACTTGGTGCCGGGCATCGGGTTCACGAGTGATCCGAGCGTCTTGCATGGTGCGAACCTCAATCACGCCCAACTCTTCTACGGGCTCTACTTCGGCATGACGGGCCTCCATGGCGTTCACGTCGTCGTGGGAATCCTGATTCTCGGAGCCCTTGCCATGTTCTGGTACAAGCGAAACCGGCTTGTCACCAACGACTTCATACCCACAGAGCTGGTTGGCCTGTATTGGCATTTTGTCGACCTCGTGTGGATCTTCCTTTTCCCACTCTTTTATCTGATGCCTGCGCCCATGCACGGTTTATCTCACTAAGCAAATGGCAACTACACCTCTTACTTCCGGTGGCGATCATCACATCACCCCTGTCAGCGTGTACATCAAAACCATCCTCGCCCTCGTGGTGCTGATGGTGCTGACTGTCTGGGCATCCTATTGGGAGATCCCGGATATGGGCCCGATCCAGGGCAACTGGCTCGCCAACATTCTCGCCCTTGGGATCGCCGTGACCAAGGCGCTCCTGGTCATCATGTTCTTTATGGGCGTGAAGCACGCCTCCTCGCTTACGCGCATCTGGGTCGCGGCGGGATTTGTCGTGCTAGGAGTCATGTACTTTATTGCCGCAGACCATCTCACACGCAAGTTTGAAGTAGTGCCCGGTTGGAATGAGAAGGAAGGCTCTGCCCTACCAAGAGTCTTCGATCCTCTCAACGCAAAGCAGCCCAGCGAAGTGGACACAAACGTACGCCCAAGGCAGTAACTGCCCTCCGATCCCTCCACATTTCGCAAAGCGTTAGAGACCACCACTGGCCTGATTCCTCCACATCCGCGATGTGGAGGGTCAGAAATCCAATCGCCCAAATCCTTCCAACCTCAAACTCGATAGAGGCTCCCGCACGTCTGAGTAAGCATGTACGCCTTGCTTCTTGTGGTAGCCGCTACGACCCAGTTGCCAACCTCGCAAGACGCGTACGATGCTTTGCAGAAGAAGCTTCGCACCCTTCGCACTATTGAATTCACCGATGCGCCGGCAACGAACGATTCATGGGACCGCCCCACCGGCCACTACTGGCGAAAGCCCAATCAGGCCGTGACTAGCGGCTACGGCTTCTTCTACCGGACAGATGGAAAGCGGATCACCTCCAACGACTCTGAGACATATTTCAACCGTCCCGTTAAGCCCGGCGACTTGAAAGTCTTCGCCGTCCCTGGCTTCGAAGCGCTTTACGAGCCGCATGCGAAAGTAGTCGGCATAGGTGCCGCAGTCTCGATCTTCGAGCGTGAGCGCAGTCTCCTCCGTCTGAACCTGGTAAAAGACGGCAACCCCTTTGTGCTCGTGGTGGACGCTCTAACCCTCTTGCCGCGAAGGTATGGCGACGGAGGAGATCTCATGCGTTTTGTCTAGGATATTCGGCTCAATCCACCATTAGGGCCGGCGACTTTCAAGGTGGCGGCCCCCATGGCGGCCCACGAAGTCTACAAAGCACTCTCCAAGAAGCTACAGTCATTCAAAACACTGTCCTTTCAACGTAAAAACGAGAAGGGTAAGCCAATTGATGCGATAGCTGCCACCCAAGAGGGGCTATACGTGCGATGGGAAGGACGTGTTGCTAGGCGGTTAATAGACAAGCCTGGACCGCGCAGGGCCCCCGACCTCATTCCCGGCTTTGAATCCTTTCTGAACCCTACAATAATGCCAAAGCTATCTGGAATCGCTTCGATCACCCAGAACCAGGGAATGGAGTGCTATGCCGTGCCCGTCACATACTCCACCACCAAAGGCACCCTCTACATCGACACTCGTGAATGGATCCCCCGACGCTTCAAAAGTTCTACGGGAGAGATGATCAAATACGATCGAGTAAGCAGCGAAGGTTTCGATGTGAGCCCGTTTCACAGGTGAGCCACGTCAGAGGCCCCTTAGCTTCTCGCAAAGCAGAAAGCTTACATGCACCGCGAGTATTCTCACCCAGTGCCAGAACCCACCAAGCGCCAAAAAGAGCGCTACCTGAAAGCCTCTCGCTTCGTGTACCGAATGGAATTCGCCCTCGATTTCACCCACCCCGTCACCTACCAACAGGGCCGAGAGCTCGCCCGGAAGGTTCTCGACGCCCTAAACCTGCAAGCCACCCCGCTTGAAGCCCCACCTGAGCTCGACGAGGTGACGCTGAAGTGCGCCGAGCTCCGCCGCCTCTTGCGCATTACGCTCGGCTAAAGTTCAGAAGTGAAAATCGCCGATGTTCTTTTTATCGAAGGTCACCAGCGGCGAGCCAACCAACTCCAGCTTTTCCGTGAACGTGCGCTTCCCTAGCTTGAGGGCGTCGATTTCCAGGCCGGGGACAGGCTTCAGTTCCCCTGACTTCATTCGCGTGCCGATGATTGCCGCCAAGAACCCCTCGTTGTAAGGTGCCCAAAGCTGAAACGCCTTGACCACGCCAGACTCAACGAACCGCCGCATCTGGTCGGGTGTGCCGAGTCCTGTCAGCTCGATCCCCATTCCTTTCGCGTACGGCCCACCCGCGTACACGCCCCTTTGCTCTAACACTTGAGCCGCTGCCGCAACCCCGACCGTCGTCGGAGAAATGATCCCGCGTAGGTTGGGATGCTTCGTGAGCAGGGCCTCGCACTCGGTCGTGCTCTTTTGTGGCTCATCGTCGCCATAGGCGATCTCCACCAGCTTCATCTTTGAGTAGGCAGGCTCTTTGAGCGTGTCCTTCATCTTTTCGATCCAGGCGTTTTGGTTCGGAGCATCGGTAGTGGCACTGAGTATCGCGATCTCACCTTCGTAGCCGATGAGCTTGCCCAGCAGCTCGACCTGGCCCTCTCCTACCTTTGAGAAGTCGGTAGGAAGTGTGCAGGCATCCCGGTGGCTCTCATTCCCCGTCAAGTCGGAGTCCACCGTAATCACCACAATTCCCTTAGATTTGGCCTGATCCATCACTTGGTTCAGGGCATTGGGGCTGTTTGCCGAAATGGCGATCACGTCCACTCCGCGCTGGATTTGCTCCTTAATGATGGGAATCTGAGAGGTCGCATCCGCGGTTGCCGGTCCCACCGTCGTGAAGTCTGCGCCAAGCTCTTTGCATGCGTCTTCGAAGCCTCGCTTCACATCATTGAAATAGGGGTTGCCCGTGTTCTTGGGAATGTACACGACGCTGAGTTTCTTGCCCGACCCCGAGGCGGTTCCCGAGGTCGTGGCAGCCTGTTCTTTCGGGGCGCACCCGATGACGAGGGCAAGAGCAATAAGTCCGATCCAAGAAGCTTTCATGGTTGTGTTTGCAGTTTAACCCTGCTGCGAGAGGCAAAGCGTTCCCCCAGGTTGGTTGCAACAACCGTTAAGACAAGAAGCGAGCCGATGACCGCCAGTTGGTACTCCGCCTTCACGTTGGCGACCCCCATGCCCGTGCGAATGAGAGCGAGAAGTAGGAGCGCAAGCATGGTGCCGAGAATGGAGCCTTTGCCTCCAAATATGCTCGTGCCGCCTAGCACCACCGCGGTTATCACATCGACTTCAAGCCCCCTGGCGTGATCGAATCGAGCAACTCCGAGCCGCGAATTTATGTGCAAGGCCGCGAGAGCCGCCATCATCCCTGCGATTACAAACACGCCCACTTTAACGCCGGCGGCCGGGACGCCTGAATAGAAAGATGCCTTCTCGTTGGTGCCCACCGCACGTATCCAATGACCTAACACGGTGCGGTTGAGTACAAGTCCAATGCCGAAAGCTATAACCCCAAGCGCCACGAGCGATACGGGAACGACTGTGCCTGGAACGTACGCCATGTCGATCCCCAGCAGGTGGGAAGGCACATTCACCGACTGTGCGCCCAACATCGCATGAGCGATGCCACGGTAAAGCGCGAGTGTGCCGACGGTCACCATGAACGAAGGAATCCCCGCATAGGCAACGAGGCAACCGTTCACAGCGCCAAGAAAAGCTCCCAGCGCCAGAGCCGCCACAACAACTGCCGGGAGGGACCACCCCGCTTCCAGCAGCTTGGCCGAGATCACCGCCACCAATGCGAGCGTCGAGGCCACCGACAGATCGATATTCCCACTGATGACGACGAGCGTCATACCCAGAGCGAGCAGGCCCGCTTCCACGTACAAAGTCGACGAATCGAGGAGGTAACGGGTATCCAGGAAGAAAGGAGATTGCAGTGCCCCGACGGCAAAGGCCACGATCACCAGCACGGCGGGAATCATTTCACGGTGGCGCAGAACATGATTCATCGTGTTTGCAGTCCCTCAAGCGTCTTTCGCGTGAGCGAATCGATCAGGAGCGCGAGGAGGATCACCACTCCGTACACCAACATCTGCCACGAAGCTTCGATCCCGAGAACTGCCAGAGCGACATTGATGGAGCCCAAAAGAAAGCAGCCAAGCACCACCCCCAGAATAGAACCCGAGCCGCCCGTGATTTTCGTGCCGCCGATTGCCACCGCGGCAATAACGGTGAGTTCGAAACCCTGGCCCGCGGTCGCGGGATTGACGAAGCCAAACCTCGCGGCATACATCACGCCCGCCAATCCGCAGAGGGCTCCGGTAATGGCATAGACCAGAAAGCTGGCCCTGTTCACCTGCACTCCGCGAAGACGTGCAGCCTCCGGGTTGCTGCCCAGGGCGTAGATGTCTCTCCCCGGCCGGGTCTTTCCCAAGAACCAGGCTGCGGCCGCGGCCAGCGCAAGTGCGATGGCCAGCAGCCAAGAGACGGTGACCGCACCGAAGCTCAAGGGTCCTCCGAGCGTCCAGCGACTGAGCGCCACCGGCAAGTCGTTGCCATCGATCTGCTCGCCTCCACTGACGATAAACATGAGGCCCCGAAAGACACTGAGCGTTCCTAGAGTTGCGATGATCGGCGGAACCTTGGCCCACGCAACCAAAGCTCCGTTCAAACTGCCCATAACCAGCCCGAGCAGGATTCCGGCAACAGCTCCGAGGACAGCGTTTAGTTCTGGGTTGGCCCGAAAGAGCATCCCCACCAGCATCGCGGAAAGGCCAAGGCTCGATCCTACGGACACATCGATTCCTCGGGTCACGATCACCATCATCTGGCCAATGCCCACAACGATCAAAAGCGGCGCCCATAGCAGAATGCTGTTGAGACTGGACGGATCCAGAAATCGAGGCTCACGAATGGCTGCGATGGCGCATACAAGCACCAAGAGGAGCAACACGCCGGATTCGCGAAGAGCAGTGATTTTCAAGGAGGGCTTAGTTTAGTTCAAGCATGAAGCGGCGAAACCAGCCCAGTTCGATGTCCGTTAGAATAGATGGATGTTCCTGCCTCTCGCCGCTTTTTGCGCCATCGCTACGCTGGGAGTCCAGGGCAAGAGCCCTGGCGCTCTGCAACAGGGAGTGGCCTGGATGGAGGGAGCTTGGTCAAGCGCCCAAAAGCAGGGAAAGCCCGCAGCGGAAAAGCTCATCCGCAATTTCCCCGATCGATTCAAATCCATTCCTAAGCAGATTCGCGAGTTGAACAAGAAATATGCTCGCAGTATCGGCGAAGTGAAGCTCGAAGAACGCAAGGCAATGCTGCAAGAACTCTGGCGTGTGCGACAGAGTGTGAACCTGATGGCCCTGCTTGATTCCGGAGTGCTTGAACAAATTACCGGCATCGATTCGAAGATGCTAAAGTCCGCCCAACAGCAAGTCGCCACCCTCACCCGGCAGCTTACAGGCAAAAAAACGCCCACTTAACCATCTTCCAGCGCACCCAAGGAGCAAGAATAACGCCCTCCACATGATGCATGTGGAGGGCGTCGTGAGTGGGATTCGAGACCTTACTTCTTGAGAAGCGCCTTAATGCGATCCTCTAAGTTCGAGCGGGCCTGAACGTCTACGAGCACGCCGTTCTGGTCCACCAGGAAGAGAGCAGGAATTGAGTTGACTCCCCACCCCTTCGAGAATTCGCCGTCCCAGAACGCGCCTTGATAGTAGTGCGCCCATGGCATCGGGTTGGCAGCAACGAAGTCCTTGAGCTTCTTCAGGCCACCCTTGTCCTCGGCGTGATCCAGACTGATGGAGATGATCTCAACGCCTTGGTCTTTCATCTCGGAATACATCTTCTGAACCTTCGGCAAGTCGGCGATGCACGGTCCGCACCAGGTTGCCCAGAAGTCGATGACGACAACTTTGCCCTTGAAATCAGCCATCGTGCGCTTTTGGCCGGTAATCGCATCCGTAAAGTTCAGCTCGAAAGGCTGACCCAGACCCTTGATCATCTTGATCTTGCCGGGCGCATATTTCGCACCGGGAGCCGTTGGATACTCGCGAACCACGCGCTCGTACATGGCGAGCTTGTCGTCCTTTTCCTTCAGCGTCTCGGCCACGCTGCTGAGCAAGCCCGCCCCACGCGGATCTTGCGGATACTTCTTCGTGAACATCTCTGCGGCGGCGGTGGCTTGGGCTGAGTCGCCCCTTGCCGTCGAAATGCCGTAGCGGGCTCGGAAGAAGGTCGCAGTTTCGACCAACTTTGGACTTGGAGCCGCCGCAAGGACGGCATCTATCTCAGCGATTGCTGCGGGAGTTGGCGGCATGCCGCTCCAGCGCTGCGTCATCATCGCAGGGGTCTGCTCGTGCGCGGGATATTCCTTGTAGAACGCGAAGATCATGTCCGAACGCTTGGTGTTTGCGTCGTTATAGTCCTTCATGTACTGCTGAACGTAGGCCTTGTCGTCCTTCTTGGCTTCGTCGAATTCGGGCTGTTTAATGGCTTGGATGCTCGCAAGCATCACTTCGGCGGAGGCCTTGGGGCCCTGGCCGAATGCACTCAAAGCCATGACGGCAAGGGCCGCGACTGCAAATAAGCGAATCTTCATAGTTTGTTTTCCACCTCGGGAGTTGAGTTTAGAGTAGCACGGAAAGTGCAGAATCGAGAATTCTAAAGCCTATACGCTTGCGCGGGTACCCTCAGTGCCATGTCCGACCAATTGACGTATGCGTCTTCAGGCGTGAACATCGATGAGGCCCAGCGTGCCTTACGGGCGGTTACCGGGGCCATCCAGAGCACTCATGGTGCCAATGTCGTTGGGGGAATTGGAGGCTTTGGCGGACTGTACCGAGCGTTTTTTCCGGATATGCCCAACCCGATCTTGGTGAGCTCGATCGATGGGGTGGGCACCAAGACGAAAATTGCAGCGGCTGTTGGGGATTACAGCGGTCTCGGTCACGACATCGTCAACCACTGCGTCAACGACATCCTCTGCCAAGGCGCACGTCCACTGTTCTTCCTCGACTACTTCGGGTGTTCTCGCCTTTCTGGGCTGATGTTTGAAGAGGTTTTGCGAGGCATAGCGCAGGCCTGCCAGGATGTCGGCGCGGCACTCATTGGAGGCGAGACGGCCGAAATGCCTGGGGTGTACGTCGATGAAGAAATTGATCTCGTAGGCACCATCATTGGCGTCGTCGATCAGGATCGAAAGCTGCCACGAGGCAAGCCTAGCCCCGGAGACTCCGTCATCGGCATCGCCAGCAATGGCCTGCACACGAACGGTTTTTCGCTCGCCCGCCGGGCCCTTTTTGAGATCGCCGGCCATAGCGTACGAGAAGAAGTCCCCAGCCTTGGCCGCACAATTGGCGAAGAGCTGCTTCGACCGCACCGCTGCTACTTCAACTCGGTGTACCCGCTGCTGCAAGAGTTGGAAGGGATCACTGCGGTGGCGCACATTACCGGGGGAGGTCTTTACGATAATGTCCCACGTGTGATTCCCGCCGACCTGAGGATCATGATCGAGCGCAGGTCTTGGACGCCTCTGCCCATCTTCCAGATGATCCAAGAAGCGGCCAACATTCCGGATGCGGAGATGTTTCGCGCCTTTAACATGGGAATTGGCATGGTGCTCGTCGTGGAGCGAGCACTAGCGCCGGTCGTGGTGCAACGCCTTACCGAAGCCGGAGAAGCGGCCGCCATCATCGGCGAAGTCCAAGAAGGCGCCCACGACGTTCAGATCATTTGAGAGTAGTTGAGTCCAACGCGCTTCTGCTGGGAAGCAGTAAGGAGACACTCGGTAACCACTCGTCTATAGTCGGGTGCTTAAACTCGAACCCGTGCGTGAGCGCAAGCGCGGGCCGCACGTCCTGACTATCCGATATCGCTTCGCTGTTCTCCCAAAGCAGCAGTCGCAGAAGCCACGGGGGCGAGCGACGGGATAAGGGCCGCCCATCCTAATCCCGCGCAGATGGTGAGCCAGAGCGCGCTGCCGAGAGCTTCCGATTCGATTGAGGCCGAGAGCGAGGCACCGTAGAAGAGGCTCCCGACGACTGCAACGAGAACCATGGCCAGGTTCTTCTTCGTAGACAGAGCACTCACGCGACTCATGCTTTCATTATATTCTGAAACTTACGAATCGTGCCTTGATGCTGCGGGCCTAAACGTGATTGAAGGGGAGTCATCGGGAACCACCGACCCATCGGCCGCCCAAGCCCTCTGAGCAACCGTGGCGCTGCGGAAGTAACCAGAAGCGCGTGCCGCGAGACTGCTCGTAATCCCAACGTCCGCAAGAGCCTGATCGAATTCTAAGAGGCAGACTTCATTTAATGCCGCGTGCTCTCCGTTGCAAGCGTGCATTCGTTGGACATACGTCTCGTCCACTTAGCCTGCCGTATACAGCTTCGGGCCACCGAAAGCTTCCGCTAGGTACGCGGCGAGCCTGATGTTGTGGTGCAGATGCAGATCATGCTCGAACGGATGGGCGGCGTCAGGTTTTTGAGACAAAAGTCGTGCCAGCAATTCGTCAGCGCCAAGATCTTATCAAAGCCGCCGAGCTCTGAGTAAAGCGAGATTTGAGCCTCGTGCATCGAGCGCATTGTACTCAGCAAAACGCGAGACAACCGTAATCGAGTTGCAAACTGATTCCAAAAATGCTTTCCAACCCACGCTTAGGTTCCAGCTAAATTAACCCCTTTTGATCAGCAGCGTCACATTGTGACCGCCGAAGCCGAACGAGTTCGACAGCGAATACTCCGCCTGAGCCTCACGGGCTACGTTCGGGATGTAGTCTAGGTCGCATTCGGGATCGGGGTTCTCGTAGTTGATCGTTGGTGGGAGTTTGCCGTCTCTCATCGCCAGGATGCAAATGAGGGCTTCAATGGCTCCCGCAGCGCCCAAGGTGTGTCCGATCATCGACTTGGTGGAGCTAACCGGGGGCACGTTCTCACCAAAGACACTCTTAATGGCTGCGGTTTCGAGCTTATCGTTGTAATAAGTCGACGTGCCGTGAGCATTGATGTAGCCAATCTGCGAAGTTTCGAGCTTGGCGTTTCGCAGGGCCATCTTCATGGCCCGAATCGCCCCTGAACCTTCGGGATGGGGCTGGGTGATGTGATAGGCGTCGCCGCTCATGCCATATCCCACAATTTCCGCGTAAATCTTTGCGCCGCGCGCCTTGGCGTGCTCATAGTCTTCGAGGACCAGCACGGCCGATCCCTCAGCGATCACGAATCCATCACGCTCTTTGTCAAAGGGCCGCGAGGCATGAGCGGGATCGTCGTTACGGGTCGTCATTGCGCGAGCGGAGCAGAAGCCGGCCATTCCCAGTTCGTTAATGGGAGCTTCGCTGCCACCGGCGAGCATGGCGGTCGCATCGCCCCGCTTGATAATGTGATAGGCGTCGCCGATCGCATTTGCACCGGTCGAGCACGCAGTCACCACGCAGGTGTTCGGGCCCCGCAAACCGTGCACGATCGACACATAGCCACTGGCCATGTCGGGAATCATGTAGGGAACCAGGAACGGTGACACGCGGCCGGGGCCACCCTCAATCTGCCGCCGGTGCTGCTCGCCAAGGAAGGTCAAACCGCCGATACCTGAGCCGATGAGCACACCAAAGTCGTCTCGCAGTTCCTCCGTGAGTTGAATGCCAGAGTCCTGAAGCGCCATGGTGGCGGCTCCAACTGCGAAGCAGATAAAGCGATCCGTGCGGCGCGCCTCCTTTTTATCCATCCAGTCTTCAGCCTGGAAATCTTTAACTTCGCCCGCGATGCGCGTGGTGTAGTCGGAGACATCCAGGTGCGTGACGGGTGCGATGGCGTTCTCGCCAGCTAAAATGCGCGACCAAAAGGTGTCAACGCCCGTTCCGAGCGGCGTGACTGCCCCGACCCCGGTGACCACGACGCGGCCTGAAGGCTCGATCATCCGAGTTTCTTGCTGATGTACTCGACCGCGTTGCCCACGGTCTTGATCTCTCCGACCTCTTCGTCCGGAATTTCGATGCCGAATTCATCTTCGAAGGCCATGACGAGTTCGACGACGTCGAGGGAGTCTGCGCCAAGGTCCTCAGTAAAGGAAGCGGCTTCCACCACCTCTTCTTCCTTAACACCCAGCTCTTCGACGGTCACTTTTCTAACGCGATTGAGAATGTCCTGCGACATGCTCGGAAGATACCTCTTGTTGGATTACCCGTGTGTCGGCGCTTCGCTGTTTTATCCACATGAATGGACCTGAGCGGGTTGCTACGAGCAAAAAGTGCTATTCGGCGACTTCTCGATCGCGTTTAAAGCTGGCGCCGAAAGGAGCAGCATGGAATCCTCGTATCCCATGACGTAGAATCGTTTGATGCAGCGAGGCGACGGGTGAAGATCGCGATCGTCGGTGCCGGAATGTGCGGCCTCTCCGCGGCCCGCGCGTTGCGGGACCACGATGTAACGCTCTTCGAAAAAAACAAACGGGTCGGCGGCCGAGTCTCCACGTTTGCCCAGGACGGCTTCATTTGGGACACCGGCGCAACGAGCATCGCTCCGCGCGGCAAAGCACTGGAGCATGTGATGCTTCACGAGTTGGACACGACCAACCTGGTCAAAGTCGAAATGCCGATCTACATCCACCGGGCGCTTCGGATCACAGCCGGCGACCCCCGCCGCCAACATGAGCGATACACGTACGAAAAAGGGATAGCCACCCTCCCGAGGCTGCTTGCCACAGGAATGGATATTCGTCTGAACACGCAGGTCGAGACGATCGAAGAACAGGGCAGCACCTATAAATTGACCACTTCCGAGGGGACTGCCGAGGACTTCGAATATGTCATTCTGACGCCCCCTATCCCGCGCACTTCGGTTCTCCTCTGGTCCTTGGGCGAGAGCCGCCCCATCGCCAGCGTCTTCTACCGCGCGTGCATCAACGTGGCCTTAGGCTACGATCAGCCTTTGCCGCCCACCGGCTATCACGCACTGCTCGATCCAGACCAAAGGCACCCGCTGACTTGGCTCAGTCTAGAGTCAGTCAAATCGCCGGGACGCGCACCGGAGGGAGGTTCTGCCCTCTGCGCCCAACTTAGCCCCACGTTCAGCCTTGACAATTACGCAAAAGACGACAAACACCTGATCGACACCACCGTCTTCTTCGTGTCACGCCTCTACGGAGAAGCCTTTGCGAAGCCGACTTCTTCGACGGTTAAGCGATGGAAGTACAGCCAGCCGGAGAGCACTGTCGGCATCGAAGACGCCAATCCGCCCGGCACGCGTGTGCTCATCGCGAGTGATGCATTGCTTGGTGGCCACACGGAAGATGCATACGAGGTCGGGCAGCAAGTTGCGAAGTTGGTCGTGTAGCGGCAAGGTAAAACCCACATATGCTCCTCGAAGGCAAGAAGGGTCTCGTCCTCAACGTTACAAACAAGAACTCGATCGGTTGGGCTATTGCTGACGCCGCCAACCTGCAGGGAGCGACGGTCGGAGTGGGCGGCCAGAATGAGCGCCTGATGGAGGGCGTGGATAAGCTCATTGGTGATCGCGAGCGGTTCGACACGTTCACCATCGACTTCAGCCAAGAGGAGGCGTTTGACCAACTCGCTGAGCAGGTGGCAGATAAGTACGGCAAGATCGACTTCCTAGTCCACAGCGTGGGATTCGCTCCAAAAGAAGCACTCAGCAACCGCTTCATCGAGACCAAGCGCGACGACTTCATGTTGGCCATGGATATCAGCGCCTATTCGCTCGTGAGGGTCGCCAAAGCCCTCGAACCGCTCATGGCCGACGATGGCAGCGTCATCGCGCTGAGCTACTTGGGCAGCAGTCGCGCGGTCAAGGGTTACAACGTCATGGGCGTGTGCAAGGCGGCCCTCGAAGCGTCGGTCCGGTACTTGGCCCAAGACTTAGGCGATCGCGGAATCCGCGTCAACACGCTCTCGCCCGGCCCAGTGAATACCATCTCCGGCCGCGGGGTTTCGGGTCTGATGGACATGATCAAGATCGTTCAAGAACGTGCCCCCTTGAAACGCCCTTACGCTCAGCCCGAAGTCGGAGCCACCGCTGTGTACTTGCTTAGCGACTTGAGCCGAGGCGTCACGGGCCAGCTCATCTACATTGACTCCGGCTACAACATCGTCGGAATCTAGCTTCCAAGAAGGCGAGAGGGTCCGGAATGCCAAATTTTCGCACTAATCAAATTCGCAGATTCCAAACGATTCGCGCCTCGACCGATGACACCAAGGTCACGAAGAGATCGGAAAGCTGAGGGTTCCCCTTGGTGCCCTTGGTCTTCCCCTTAGCGATCTTGAGGTCCTCCGAATAGAGCGACCCGTACACGTTCTATAATTGCAGCGTGAATCAAATCACCGGCAGGATGGATGCGACAGGCAGGCGCTTTGCGATCGTCGTCAGCCGATGGAACGAGCTGGTGACCAAGGAGCTTCTCGAAGGCGCGTTGGCCGAGCTAAAGCGATACGGAGATCCCGAAGTGGAGGTCGTCCATGTGCCCGGAACGTGGGAAATGCCGACCGTTGTTCGTGCCCTCGTCACTCGAGAGGAGAGGCCGCATGCCGTGATCGCCCTCGGCTGCATTCTACAAGGACAAACCACTCACGCCAAGATGCTCGGCTCCGATGTCGGCTCGGCGCTAATGTCCATCCAAGTTGAGTTCGGGGTGCCAGTGGCCTGGGGGGTACTCACGCCTGACACCTTGGAGCAGGCCCTGGATCGAGCCGGAATGAAGCATGGCAACAAGGGCCGAGAGGCCGCCCAGGCCGCCGTTGAAATGGCGAGCGTTCTGGAGCAGTTAAGGCGCTGACAGTCTTTGACGCCGTCCTGGCGATGGCTGCCGGCGCTGTTGCAAGCGCCATTAACGCTGTGGCCGGCGGCGGAACGCTCATCACGTTTCCGATTCTCACTGGCCCCTTGGGTTTGCCCACAAACGTTGCAAATGCCACCAATGCCCTCGGCCTCTGGCCCGGTTCGCTGGGCGGGGCATTCGGTTTTTGGAATCTGCTTCACAAAACGAAGCACCACTTCAAAGCCCTGCTGATCCCCACGATTTTGGGCGCATTGATCGGCTCTGAGCTTTTCGTCCAAACTCCAAAGCGGCTCTTTGACTTCCTGATCCCGGTGCTGATCCTGCTTGCGGCTCTGCTGCTGCTGGGCCAAAAGTCGATTAAGCAGTGGGTTTTGGGCCCCCACAAGACTTTGCACCCCTATGCAGGAATGACCGCCCAGTTCTTCGTCGCAGTCTATGGAGGCTACTTCGGTGCGGGTATGGGGATTATGATGCTGGCTGCGTTTGCGCTCTATATGGAGGGCACCCTCCACGAGATCAATGCCATCAAGGCTTGGCTAGGGGTCTTCATAAATCTGATCGCGTCCGGCGTCTTTCTCTTCCACAGTTTTGTAGGTCCGGCTCCGGAAAGGCTCATCGATCCTTGGATAGGGCTATGCCTTGCGGCAGGCTCGCTGGTCGGAGGATTCTATGCGGCTCGACTCTCGCAAAAGGTCGATCCAGACCGGCTCAGAATCGCCATCGCGGTCTATGGAATGGTTGCGGCTTTCTACTACGCAGCCAAAGCCTTCGGCTATGTTTAGGCTCATCGAAAAACTTTCGGGGGAAAACGCACTAAACTAGCTCCAGGTGAAAACTTCGGCAGCCGATCTTGCGTAACTTTACAGGCTGATCGGTTTTCATGTGGGAAACCCTTGCGCTTTGAGCAAAATGGGTTTTGAATAGAGTGGGGACACGTCACAAGGGCGAGGCGAGGAGAATTTCCCGATGGCATCTACAGCATGGGCGGCAAAGTGGGTTGGACCGGCATATGATCCGAGACAGGATCTAGGGGTCTTCGCGTTTCGACGGAAAGTGCGGTTCGAGACCCTGCCGTCCGAGTTGCTTATCCGTGTGTCCGCCGACAATCGCTACAAGCTCTACGTGAATCATCAGCTTGTCGAGTTTGGTCCGCAGCGCGGCGATGCGAAACACTGGTTCTACGAAGTCGTCGATCTTGCTCCTTATCTAAAGAAGGGCGACAACATTCTGTGGGCGCTGGTGTGGAACTTCGGCTACCTCGCACCCATGGCCCAAATCTCAGTCAGAACGGGCTTTGTCTTGGAGGGCGAAGGTATTTCGACGCCTGACCATTGGCAGGTCGCTCCGCTCGACGACTGGAAGTTTGAGATGATGCACTCCGCCGGGATGGGTCAGTTCTACATCGACGTGGGACCCGGAGAGATCGTCGACGGGCGTGCTATTCCCCAGTTCAACTGCGTCGGTTTTCAAGACGGGCTTGATTGGAAGGAACCGCACGAAATTTCCCAGGCTGAAGAGCGTGGGTCCAACGGCGGGGGGACGCCCTGGCATCTGGTTCCCCGCTCGCTCGCGCCCATGCGCTATGACTTGCGCGAGATAACGCCGGCGGTCAGAAGCTTAACGGATAACACGGTGGTGATGCTAGAGGCTTGGCAGCCGATCGGCGGGGGGCGCCAACTGGTCATGGATTTCGGAGAACTGCTCTGCGCCTATCCACGACTGAAGCTCAGCGGAGTCGCCGGAACAAAGGTGACCGTCACTTACGCCGAAGCCGCCTGGAACAAAGATGGTTCGAAGGGCAACCGCAACGAGGTCGTCGGAAAGGAAATCCGGGGATATCAGGATGTCTTTGTCATCGGCGAAGAAGAGTGCTCGTTCGAGCCGCTATGGTGGCGCACCTTCCGGTTCATCCAGATCGAGGCGGATCACGAGGCTGCCCTGGTTGAGTTTGAGGCCATGGAGACCGGCTATCCGCTTCAGGTCGAGTCGTCCTTCACCTCGGATCATGCCTGGACCGATCCCATCTGGGACGTCGGCGTGCGAACGCTTCAGCGCTGCATGGGCGAAACCTACTTTGACTGTCCCTATTACGAGCAGCTACAGTACGTGGGAGACACCCGGATCCAGTCGCTGCTGACCTACTACTTGACCAGGGATCGCGACCTTCCGCGCAACGCTATCGAAACCATGGCATGGTCGCTGATGGAAAACGGCCTCACTCAGAGCCGTTACCCAAGTCGGCAACTGCAGGTGATTCCGCCCTTCAGCCTCTGGTGGGTAGTCATGATCCGCGATCAGGTCATGTACGACCGGATGAGCCCCTTCGACAACGTTCAGCGGGCGAAGATTCAGGCCGTGCTGAACGCAACCGAGCGGCTGCGCAAGGAACCCGACGAAGCGTTCTGGAACTTCGCAGACTGGGTGCCCGAGTGGCCATGGGGCGTCCCTCCGAGCGGCGTAAGCGCGACCGTCCACCGCCTGGCCTGGTTCCTCGCCCTGGCCGCCCATATGCAAGCTTTTTCGCCAGGAGGGGATGCTACCAACGACGCGGCGCGCATGATGCTGGTTCGCCGCCTGAATTCCGAGTTCTACACCCGGCGCGGTTTCGTCTCTCACGAGGACGACAAGGACTGGCAACCGAGCGAGCACGCAGAGGCGCTCTTCCGCCTTTGCCAGATAGGTCTTGGCACTGAACCGTCGCCTTGGCCTGGCGAAGCCCTGGCACACGCAGGAGCGGCGAAGTGCACCTACTACTTCGATTTCTATAAGCATCAGGCTCTGCAGCCGGACAACTATTTCGACTTACTCAAGCCATGGCAGGAGATGATTGAAGAAGGGCTTACGACCTTTGCGGAAAATCCTGCTCCGACGCGTTCGGACTGTCACGCTTGGTCTGCTCATCCGGTGCTCGGATTCTTTCAAATCATTGCGGGGGTGACCTCTTCCGCGCCCGGATGGACCAAGGCTCGGATCCAGCCGAGACCAGGCAATCTCAAGCGTTTCGACGCCCGGATCGCTCATCCAGATGGCGAGCTGCGGGTCGCATTCTCCGATGGAAAGCTGACCGTCGAGACCCCCGTGCCATCTCAGCTCATCTGGCGCGGCAAGACGGAGCTGCTGCAACCGGGGGGCCATGTAATCGACACGAGTACTTGGGCCGAGGCGGCTTCTCCGGCTTGAGCTTGTCGAGGCGTTTGGGTTCGGGGACGCGTTCCCGATTCCTTCCTGTTTCCTTCCCTGGGGGGGCATCTATTAGGCTGGGATTTTGAAGGCGGACTTCGCAGGGCCTTAAACCTAGTCGAAGGATGGTCTGCGCCTACTTATATGCGGCCAAACAAGGTTTTTGTCAACGCGATTTATGAAAATGGCGTCTTCTTAGCGCACGTTTCACGGGCGCGGCTAGCCGTTGTTGGTTCGGAGGACACGAAGTTCACGAAGAATCACCAAGGGCACGAAGGTGTCCTGAATGGACAATCGGAGGATGACAGACCAATTGGACGGTAACCCACGTTGGAAACCTGGCGCGACGTGCTCGACTGACTCGCGACGGCTGCGTGATGCTCAACCTCTAATCTTCTCGCGCGGGAATAGCACCGAGGCCAGTCTGGGCTCCTGATCAATAGCTGTGGTGACGTGGTCGGCCATCCGTTGAGCCTGATCTCTCGTCGGACAGGGCCAGGAGCAATGTAAGTGCCCATAAGCGGCTAAGTCATCATCATCCTTCATTAAAATCGGCACCGTAAGCGAAGCCTTCAAGAAGAGGGAGCTTTCCACTTGCAAGACTCCCGGTATTGTGAATTCTCCAGCATACGCGCGGCGGTATTCATCGACCGAGGTATCTAGCCACTCCTCGGGTTTTCGATGAAAAGAGAGTTCTGTCTGACCCTCCTCGTGAAATAGATCAGCCAGCACCGTCCAAGACTTGGAGTCTTTGTCGTACTGACACTCGCTGGCGCGCACGTAGCGCCGGAGGCGGAACTCCGATGTTATTGAGCTTTCCCCTTCGTGGTCGTCAGTATGGACATTGCGCCGTTTTGATCAATACGGATCACATCTCGACCAAGCACGCCCTTGTAGTAACCAACGATTTCGATGTCGCCAGTTCGAGCCGCAGTTGCCACCAAGACCGGGCACTGACCACCTGCATTTCGCGAAAGCCCCAAAGCCATTGCAGAAATCTCATCCTTAGCTCGCGTCTGAGCCACTACAGAAGGAGCCGGGTCACCCTCTTCCGTAGCCTCAGCGATGGCGGCCTGGAGACTGCTCCACGCTTTGGTGAAAAGTGTGAAGGGGATATGAGGAGCGACAATCGTCAGGGCCTCGCCGTAGCCAACCTCGATATCGAAGAAGCAGTCATCGCCTCGGCTGGGAGGCATCAAGACAGTTCTTTTAATGAGAGTTGAGTTTCCAAACATCTTTTGCCTTTTCCGTAATCACTGACGAGAATAGCTGCATCAATTGCTCGTGCGTAAATTCTAATGCTTCGTCCGCAGGACCCTTTGCGGAAAGAAATGCTGTTTCAAGCATATTTCCTTGGTCAACCCTATACACATTTAACCTAAATTCAGCTCCATCAAGTTCCCACGAGAGCCGAACGTCCTTAGGGCGACCGAGGCCGTTTGGCAGACTTGGGAATATCGACTCATGCAAAAGACCGAGAATCTCGCCGTGATCGTCCGGGATAAGGTTGGCGTATACGCCCGCAGCTCCGGATATCTTTCGGTCGGGAAACAACGATTGCGCTTCAATGAGAAGGCTCTGGATCTCCGCAAAGCGCACGTATTCGACGTCTGGGCGCATCTTCTGCCAAGCAGCAAATATGCGGTCTGGACGAAGCGCCAAGCCGACCCCTCGCTCAAGATTATCAAGCCCGACCCCTAATTCGCCCGTGCCGATTCGGACACCAACCGACGGGCCCGCAAAGTCAGAGACACGAGGAAACCGGTCACGAAACTCGTGATGAAACCGAATAACTTCGTCGATTGAGGAAGGGCGCACTTCCTCAAACATCAGCGCATATTCAACGCGGAGAAGAGGCAAGTTTGAAAAGTTGAGTGAAGCCAAGATCGCTACCGCGCTTTGGCGGGCCGCCCCTTGACGAGAGCCCCAGTCCACCCTTGGTCTTCAAGCTCGGCGACGTACAGCTGGCCGTCTTGAGTGAGCACGATGCGCCCTGGCAGTTCTGTGTAGGTGGCACCGAAGCCGCCAATGATGGGCGGGGAGAGCTTCAATTTGGCGTCTAGCTTGTCTGCCATGCGAGAACCATACCTTGTCTTAGCAGCTCACCTTAAAGCTAGACCTTCAAGCTTCAGATCGCCACCAAACCTTTGATCCTTGAACACCCCTTCACAGGTCACTGATTGAGCGACTTTCAGTTGACCGATCTGGGGCCCAAAGCTTTCTTCGAACCAAAACGTAGCAGTGCAAGACGCAGATTCGAACTCCATATCACCTCCAAGAGGCTTGTGCGGAGCACCCGCCCAGAGATGCCCAAGAACTTGATTCGAACTCTCAAGTTTGTGACGATAAGTCACTCAAGAGCTACGCCGCTGGTTCAAATTGATCCTGCAAGCAAACCTCCATGACGTCGAAAACGAGGAACGGCGAGATGTGGCAGGGGCAACAGGATTCGAACCCGCGACCTACGGTTTTGGAGACCGACGCTCTACCAACTGAGCTATACCCCTGTGCGGTGAGAAGGGATTATACCTTTAGGCGGACGGGGGACCCGCCTCAGGCGGGGTCCTTCGTATCTGACAGAATGGTGACCTCGTCTAACGTGTACCGAGCATCCTCAAGTTGGTAACGCGGTCGCTCTGGCTCCACGGCATCGACGTCGGGGGCAGGTGGGCCATATAGGCGATTCTGCTCTTCGTACATCGCTCCCCAAACCTGAATGTACGCTTGTTTGCGGTCTTCATCGGGGATGGCCTCGAAGAAGCTCGCATAGTTTAGCTTCGCAATACGCAGGCTGACGACCTGCGACACCCGCTCCTTTGGAAGTGAGGTTGCGAAGCGGTAATCGCGGTCGATCGTTTCGGCAATGTCGGCTTCGGGGAACAGGCTTTCGAGATCGCCGCGAACGCGGGCACGAACGCAAACCAGGCGCGGCTCAGACTCGTGCTCGGTTACAGAGATATAAGCATCCGGCAGAAAAAGCCACATGCCTATAGGATGCGTCTAAATCGCGGCGAATGCAAGCAAAGTGGAACGAAGCGGCAAACAATTAAGGCTTTCCGGTCAATTCTCGCAGTTGCGCACGAACCCACTCCAAAATTTCTTCGGTCGATGTCTCCTTTGCGAACTCGCGAGGTTCTCCCCACACGGCTTCTACGGTTGAGAAAGCCGGCCTCGGGAGCACGCTGCCATAGGGCAGAATCTTGTTCGTTCCTCGAATGCCGCAGCATATAACCGGGCACTTGGCCATGCGTATGATGAGCGCGATCCCCGACTTTAACTCTTGCAACTCGCCGTCTTGGCTCAACTGCCCCTCAGGAAAGACCCCCACTGCCTTTCCGGCATTGAGCAACTCCACGGCTTGGCGAATCGAGTTCCGGTCCGGCTCCCCTCGCTTTACCGGAAATGCGCCAAAAAATCGAATAAGAGGTCCGATGACTTTCATTCCGAAAAGTTCGCTCTTCGCCATAAAGTGGACGTGCCGTGGACACGAAAACTGGGTGAATGGAGGGTCTAGATCAGCAATGTGATTGGGCAGGATCAGCAGCGATCCTTCGCGCGGAACACGATACGCCCCCCGCACTCGGTACGGCCCCAGCACGAGGAAGAAGAGGAACGCAATTACTCGCGCGAAAGGAAGCCAGAAAATCTCAAAGTAGCGCGGCTTACTCGCCACGAAGCACCATCGAGAGCGCCTGGGGATAGGCGTCGTGCTCGAGCGCGAGGACGCGTTGCGCCAAAGTCTCAGGCGTGTCATCCGCAAAGATGCGGCAAGTCTTCTGGACCACGATCGGTCCCTCGTCGTAGACCGGTGTGACGATATGAACCGTGCAACCGGACTCGCGCTCTCCAGACTCCATCACCGCTCGATGAACATGCATTCCGTACATGCCTGATCCACCAAACTTAGGCAAAAGAGCCGGATGGATATTCAGAACTCTGTTCGGGAAGGCATCGAGCACTTCTTGGGGAAGCATCCGCATGAGCCCCGCAAGGCAGAGAACCGTGCAGCCTCGCACCGCTTTCAACAGCTCTTCGGCATACGCCTCATTCGGTTCCACGACGATGGTGGGAACTCCTTTTTGGACTGCACTTTGAATAGCCGGGCTGTCTGAGCTGGGAGCAATCACGATCCCGACGGTGGCGGGAACCTGTCCCGACTGACACGCTTCGATAAGCGCCAGCATGTTGCTGCCCCTTCCCTTTGTGCCCACTAGAATTGCGACCTTGTCTTGCATCCGCCCTAGTTATATCGGAAGTCAACCCTCAAGCGGGGACTCAAAAGTCTCCGCCCACTGTAGAATCGGCTTCAGATGCTAACCGTAATGTTGTGCTTTGCTGCGTTGGTGCCTCAACCGCGCCATGCTCTGCTCCTTCACTTGCCCGGTGAAGATGCTCTCAACGATTGCTTGGTGATGGACGAAGGGCTCAAGCGCCGCTCACCGCCTATAAGCACGGAGATCCACGCAGTTAATCAGCACACGATCTGGCAGTACGTAGCCGAAGCCGCTGAGAGACGGCCCGCTTCACCTCTTTTGGTGTTTGTTTCTGGCTCGGGAACTCTGGACCAGCGGCGGCTCATGCCTCAACTCAAATTTGCCGACAAGACGGTGGATTGGGAGACCGTGCTTCAATCCTTTCCAACCAAGCCGAGGATCGAGCTGATTGCCGACACGGGCCACGCCAACCTACTCCAAAGCTTCTTGCCGCGCAACGTGGTGGCAATCGTTCCTGATGCATCTTGGCGAGATGTGACGCAGGCCCGACAGGTGATCACGGTCGTTCATAACGGAAAGACTCTTCAAACAAGCATTGTCAGCTACATCCTTGCCCGTGAGATTCCGTTTGCGAAGTCCCTTTCAGACCTGGCCTACCGGGTCAACAAAACCAAGGACTCGGGAAGCATGGCGGCCATTTGGGCGGAGTTGCCCAGAATGAAGCTGCTGGGAAGGGATGCAAAACTGTAGACGTATAGTGAATGGCATGAAGTCCAACACCGTTCTGCTGCTCGTGATAGCCAGCGCCCTGGCGGGTGCCCAAACTGCCGACTATCGCGTCTTCCTGAAGGGCAAACCTGCGGGGACCGTTCGATCTACTTTTTCATCTGGGAAGGCCGGATTTATTGAGGATTCCAAAGGAAGCCTTACTCAGAACGGGCAAGTGATGAAGATCAACACGCGCACCGAATTGTTGCCGTCGGGCCAGTGGCGGTCCAAGATTATGGAGGTCACGGCCAATGGCAAGACGATCAACGCCACCGCAACTCCTAAGGGTACCGGGGCTCATGTCGTGATCAAAGAGGGGGCAAAGTCAGTTTCGCGCGAAGTGCCCAAGCGGACCAAGACAACCACCATCGACGCGACCGTAAAGTGGTTCCGAGGCTATACACCCAAGCCAGGCGAGTCGGCAAAGGTCCAGCGATTCGACATGAATGGGATGCAATGGAGCGACGTGACGTACCGCTACATCGGCCCAAGGAATGTCACTCTCCAAGGTAAACAGCGATCAGGTTTTGCGATCGAACGGGAAGAAAGCGGCGTGAAATCCGTTCTCATCCTCGAGGCGGGGGGCGTGCCGATCCTCTACGATAGCCCTGATATGCGCATGGAACGCATCTATCCGAAGTAGTATCAGCCCACGACCTCGAATCGAACCGAGAAGTGACGAAGGAAAGGTGCCTGGTAGGTGATCCGAAGGCCCTTCGCTTTGTCCCGTTCGTCATACATCTCGGCAATGACGTCGGCGACGTAGTTCACGTGAGCTTGTGTGTAAACACGTCTCGGCATGGCTAGGCGAACCAGCTCACTATCTGCCGGGGCTTCTTCCCCGTCCACGCTCCTGCCAAACATGACGGATCCGATTTCGACCCCGCGAATTCCGCCCGCCAGGTACAGCTCGTTCACGAAGACCTGCGCGGGGAAGACGTTGGCAGGGAGGTGATCGTAGAACCGCTTTGCGTCGATATACACTGCGTGACCTCCCGGCGGCTGAACGATCTTGACGCCCTTGTCGGTTAGCTTGGTCGCCAAATAGCGGATCGTTGCGTGGCGGTACTCCAGATAGTGATGGTCGAGAACTTCCTCTAGCCCTACCGCCAACGCTTCCAAGTCTCTGCCGGCCAAACCGCCGTAAGTTGGAAACCCTTCGGTAAGAATCAGCAGATTTCTAGCTTGCTCCGCAAGTGGGTCGTCATTGAGCGCCAGAAAGCCGCCGATATTGCCAAAACCATCTTTCTTCAGGCTCATCGTCGCGCCGTCAGCATAGGAGAACATCTCTTGCGCGATCTCTTTAGCAGTCTTGTCTTCATAACCGGGCTCCCGCTGCTTGATGAACCAAGCATTCTCGGCAAACCGGCAGGCGTCGATGATGAAGGGCTTTCCGAACTCGTGCAGCAGGTTCGAAACTTCACGAATGTTCTGCATCGACACCGGCTGCCCGCCTCCCGTATTGTTGGTGACGGTGATCATTCCAAACGGCACGTCGGGGTGGCTCTCAAGCACCTTCCTCAGCTTTTCGAGGTCGATGTTGCCCTTGAAGGGATGCAGCGAATCCGGATCGCGGCCCTCCGGGATCACCAGATCAGCGGCTTCTGCCCCTGTATATTCGATGTTCGCACGGGTCGTGTCGAAGTGGTTGTTGCTTGGAATGAGCTTGCCCGGACCGGCAGAAATGCTCATCAAAATCTTTTCCGCCGCACGTCCCTGATGAGTTGGGATGACGTGCTTGAAGCCAAATATCTCCTGAATCTTCGATTCGAAACGCTTGAACGAGCGCGAGCCCGCATATGACTCGTCTCCCACCATGATTGCGCCCCATTGAGCGGCTGACATGGCACTCGTGCCGCTGTCGGTCAGCAAGTCGATCAGAACGTCATCCGCATCGATGAGGAACGGATTGTAGTGGGCCTCCCGCAGGATGGTCTCGCGCTCGTTACGTGTGGTGAACCGTATGGGCTCTACCGACTTGATACGAAAAGGCTCGATAATCTCGGGCATGGACTATCGTGGCATGAGACAGGCTGCTATGCGGGCACTTGTTGCGCCAGGCGGAGGATCGGCACGGTCACGGCAACGCCTACCAGCAGGAGCGCTAACAGAATCAAGATCGTTTGGGCGCTTTGGCGAAAAGCCCGCCGCTGCCAAAATGGTCGTTGATGCCTTCGCCGTTTCGGGTTGCCCGTACTCTGCTTGCCACTCACCATGCACTATTATTCATTGAACTGATCTTGTTCAACAGGGCAATGGGAGCGGAATATATCGCAATTTTTATTTAGTAGTGGGAAGCTCTGCTTTCTTTTCATCAACCAATCGCGCCTGAGTGCCCTCGGCCTGCTTTTTGGCGATTCCGCGTTCCTCTTTGGCCTCGTGCTGATCTTTCACCTTCTGCGGGATCATGATCATGGACATCGCGATGATCGAGGGCAGGACGGCTGCGTCGTCGAGAAGGCCAATTCCGGGAATCCAGTCGGGGAGCAGATCGATAGGAGCCAGGGTGTACGCGATCCCGCCGTAGATCAGGTATCGCACCGCTTTAGGCGTGCGCGGGTCATGCGCCATATGCCAATACCGGATCATCGTTCGTGCAATCCCTAAAAACTTCATCGCATTCTGTGTGACTGCGTTGTGCAGGTGCGAGTTGCGGGGAGGGGCTAAAGGGCTGGGCGGATTCGTTGGCGGTTGGCGGTTGAGGGAGGCGGAACGACACCTAGCCACCCCTCACCCTGGCCCCTCACCCTGGCCGTCGCGGGAGAGGTCGGAGATGTTTGTGCTCTGGGTGAGGGGGGACGGATCCTTTTTTTAGTTCGCGGAAGCCCCCTCACCCTGCCCTCTCCCGCGAGGGCGAGAGGGTTCCCCGGAGCTGATTCAAGTGCTTCTCCCTCGGGAGGGGGCCGGGGCCTGCGATTCGCCTGTTTGTTACTTCAGCCGCTCACAATCCGATGTCCGCTCCCAGGGGAATGCGGGGTTGCCGAAGTGTCCGTTTCGAGCGGTTGGTAGGTAGATTGGTCGTCGCAGATTCAGGTGGCTGATGATGCCGGCGGGAGAGAGGTCGAAATTGGCCCTTACACGTTTCTCGATTTCTGCTACGTCGATCGTCTCGGTCCCAAACGTCTCCAAGGCGACGGCTACCGGCTGCTCGACTCCAATTGCGTAGGCGAGTTGCACGACGACCTTGTCTGCCAGACCAGCAGCAACAATACATTTGGCAACGTGCCGGGCCACGTAAGCGGCCGAGCGGTCGACTTTGGTCGGGTCCTTTCCGCTAAATGCCCCGCCACCGTGGGGGCACATGCCTCCGTAGGTGTCGACGATGATCTTCCGGCCGGTGACGCCGGTGTCCGCCTGCGGGCCACCGATCTCAAACTTGCCGGTCGGGTTGATGTGGAACTTGATCTGGTCGTTGTTGTACTTGTCATACTCGGCAAGCACCGGAGCAATAATCCGCTCGCGCACGATCGCCTTGATGCCATCTTCCATCTTCGGCCCATGCTGTTGCGAGACGACCACCGTTTCAATCGACTTGGGTCCCGTCGCATCGTAGACGACGGATACCTGGCTCTTCATATCGGGTCGGAGCCCCAGGGATGGGTGCTCCTTTCGAACCTTTGCCGCCTGGCGGGTGAGCGCGTGAGCGATGGCGATCGGTAGGGGCATTAGTTCCGCGGTCTCTCGGGTCGCCATTCCAAACATCATCCCCTGGTCGCCGGCACCCCCGGTGTTGACGCCCTGCGCGATATTCTGGGACTGCTCTTGAATTGCGACAAGCACCCCGCAGGTGTTGCCGTCGAATCCGAGGTCAGTGTCGGTGTAGCCCGCAGAGTTGACCGTGTCGCGCACGGTCTTGGCGACATCGACATAGCCTTCGCAGGTGACCTCACCGGCCACTACTGCGACGCCACGCGTTAGAAGCGTCTCGATCGCGACGCGGGCGGTTGGATCTTGCTCGAGAAAAGCGTCGAGCAACGCGTCTGAAATCTGATCAGCAAGCTTATCTGGGTGTCCTTCACTGACCGATTCCGAAGTAAAGATTCTCATGGGTTGCGAAGAGGAAGGGTACCAGACGCCACTTTGGCAGCGCCGTCACTTACCCTTTGCTCTCGCCCGCTGCTTGCCAAAGAAGGCGCTGCCGGTAGCGTTCGTCGGGTCTCGTGTGAATTCTTTGCACTTCGCTCAAGGGCAACGTCACTATGTCGAGCCCCGTTTGAAAGGCCGCAAGCCATACGCGAGCCGCCTTGACCGACATCCTGGTCGCGGTCAAGACTTCCGCAGCCGTCGAGCCGATGCAGATGAGGCCATGATTTCGGATCCAGATGGTCTGGGGGAGCCATCCGTTTTTCGCCACATACGCCTCAACGCCCGTCCTAATGGCACGCGCGAGCTCCAGACCAGGGCCTGCGTACGGCACGAGGCACGTCGAAGGGCCGCAGCAGACGACCTCATCAGGAAAAAGCCGCTGATCCTTGATGGTTTCGCACGCGGGCAGGCAAAGCAGGCTCAATAATGGAGTCGGATGCGTGTGCCCCACAAAGCTGACACCGGGCAGGCTCAATAAGTAGGCATGCATGAAAGACTCGGTGGAGGCTCTGAGACCCTCCAAAGAACCTAGCAGACCGGCAGTCTCGGCATCAGACAAAGGGGGCCCGTCGAGGGCCGCAAGGAAGGGTGCCAAGGGGAGCCGAGTAAATCCGCCGGCATCGATCGACTCCATTGAGCGCCCACTGGCCTTGACCGCAAAGGTCTCATCGTCAAGGCGCTGGCTTGTGTTTCCTTCGCCAAGGATCACGCAATCCTCCGACGGTGCGGCCAAGGCCCGAGAAAGCTCTACGAGAGGGCCTAAATTCATAATGAGGAGCATACCGAGCGTCTAAAACGAATCATGTGGCGTCCAACGTATTTGTGACTCCAGCTCAAGAGCCCAGACCTCAACAAGCCGTGTTGATCGTCAACACGAAGTCGCGGCGTGGGCGAGAGTGGAAGGACGAATGCGAATCGCTCCTAACTGGCATGGGCGTACGACTCGAACGCACGAGCACTTTTCGCACTATTCAGGAACTGATCGCTGAGACAGGCAGCGCGATCGCGAGAAAAGTGCCTTTGATCATTGCCGGGGGAGGAGACGGAACCTTTAGCTCCATCGCTAAACTCTTCGCCGGATCTGAATCGGTCCTCGGCGTGTTGCCGCTCGGTACGGGCAACCAGTTCGCCAGAGATTTGGGAATCGTTGCCGATCCTCAGAGCGCATGCGAAGTCGTCGCCAACGGGAAAGTGGCCTCGGTAGACATGGGCCGCGCGGCAGGAGACTATTTTTTGAACGTCGCCACGGTCGGGGTGACCACGCGGATTGCCCAGAATTTGACCGTGGAATCCAAGCGCAAGTTTGGTCGATTCGTTTATGCATTCGCCCTGGTTAACGCGCTTCGTACGGTCAAGCCCTTCGTGGCAAAGTTGGAGACCGACAACGGCGTCGTGGAATTCGAGACCCTACAAGTCGTGATCGGAAATGGACGCTACCACGCGGGTCCTTTCGCCCTTTCCCCTGGTGCGAGCATCACGGAGGGGAAACTGTCGATCTACGCGCTTAAGAGCGGAAGCAAGGGTGCGTTCCTGAAACTCGGCCTCTATCTTCCAACGGGGCACCAAGGCGACCTCCCGGAAATCCATTCGGAGGAGGCGATCCAGGGCGTCCTTACGACGACAACGCCGCAGCGCGTAACCATCGATGGAGAGGTAAACGCTCGCACACCCCTGACTTTTGGAATCTCGCCAGATTGCCTACGGGTGATGGTTCCTAGATCTTTCGAAGGCTAGTTTAGGAACCTTGCTCTTGTCGAAGTCGTCCCGCTACCCGTGCTCTATTACATCATTATCGGACTGATCGCAGGTGTGCTGGCCAAAGCGCTGATGCCAGGGTCAACCAAGGAGCCTAAAGGCTGCCTCATGACCATGCTCCTTGGCATCGCCGGAGCCATCATCATGGGTCTCATCGCCGACGCTTTCCTGGGTGGTGGTGAAGGCACGTTTATCGCGCGGCTCGTTGGAGCCACGATCGGTGCCATGATCTTGATCTTCCTGGCAAGAAAGTTCTGGAAGTAGAATCTAACAACTATGACTAGGAGTGCAAGCGCCGTGTGGAACGGCAGCCTAAAAGAAGGCAACGGGACCGTTTCCAGCCAGAGCACCGCTCTGGAGAACGTGCAATACAGTTTTGGCACGCGCTTTGAAGATGGCGTGGGTGTGAACCCGGAAGAGCTCATCGCAGCCGCTCACGCAAGCTGTTTTAGCATGGCCCTAAGTGGGCAGCTCGGAGAGCGCGGGATTACCCCTGAATCCATTACCACGACGGCCTCGGTGACGATGGAGAATCTTACGATTACGACGTCGGCGCTGACCTGCACGGTGAAGGTGCCGGGTGCTGATCGCGAGAAAGTTCAGGAGGCAGCGAATGCAGCCAAGGATGGATGTCCGATCTCGAAAGTGCTTCGTGCGGAGATTTCGTTGGATTTGACCTACGAACCTTAGCAGGAGGGGCTTGTGCGTTGGTTTGCTGGGGTGAGGGGAAGCGTTTACGTGTAGGCTAGAGGCATGTTGCGCCAACTCGCTCCTTTTGTCTTGTTCGCACTCGTTTCAGTGGCCTCGGCCCAAGAGCGGATTCGCGACGTGATCTATGCCAAGAGCGGCGGTGCGGCCTTTACGATGGACGTGTTCAAGCCGAAGACTCCGAACGGCGCAGCGGTCATTTTCCTCGTGAGCGGAGGCTGGTTCTCCAGCCACGAACAGATCAACCCCGGGTTTGCCGAGGTCCTCAACAAGGAAGGATTCACTGTCTTTGAGGTTGTACACGGGTCGCAACCCAAATACACGATTCCAGAAATATCCAAACAAATCACTCGCGCCGTGCGATTTGTGCGAGCGAATGCTTCGACCTATGGGGTCGACGAGAAGCGGCTCGGCTTGTCGGGCGCCAGCGCCGGGGGGCACTTGTCGCTGCTGACTGCTGGCCGAGCAGATGAAGGCAACTCGAGTTCGGCCGACCCGATTGAGCGCGTGTCGAGTGCTGTGAGCGCGGTCGCGGTTTTCTTCCCGCCCACCGACTTCATCAACTATGGAGGCATGGCAACGTCTGTGCTGGTTGACAGCCCCAGCATGGCAATCTTCCGGCCCGCGTTTGGCATCCCCGCCAATGCAAGTGCGGATGACCTCTCGCGAATCGCGCGCGCGGTCTCGCCGATCACCTACATTGGCCCGAAGTTTCCGCCAACCCTTCTTATCCACGGCGATGCTGATCCTCTCGTGCCTTTGCAGCAGTCGCAGATCTTTAAGGACGCGGTCACAAAGGCCGGGGGGGTGGTCGAGCTAATGGTAGTTCCGGGCGGCAAGCACGACGGGACAACGTTGACGCCGGGGCTTCCCCGCTTGATCGCCTGGTTTAACGAAAAGCTCAAGAAGCCTTGATGATTGAGATCGGAAACGAACAGACGGAGGTTGAGTTGGAGGGCGCCGGGGACGCGTTGGTGGTTCTCGCCCACGGCGCAGGTGCCAGCATGGACGGTAAGTTGGTGCTCAAGCTCCGGGACGCGCTTGTCGAGCAGGGTTTCTCCGTGGCGCGATTTAACTTTCTGTACAAGCAGCAGCGAAAGAGCCTGCCAGACCGGATGCCAAAGCTGATGGACACGTACCGCGCGGTCGTGCAGCATCTGCGAGATGTTCACAAGCCGAAAACCCTCGTTTGCGGGGGCCACTCGATGGGTGGGAGGACCGCCTCGATGCTTGCCGCCGACGGTTTCGAGATGGACGGATTACTCATGTTCGGCTATCCGCTTCATCCTGCGGGTAAGCCGGACAAGCTGCGCGATGAGCATCTGCCGAAAATTACGGTCCCCACGCTCTGCATCAATGGCACTCGAGATGAGTTGTGCACGAAGGAGTTGATGGACGCGCTACAGCCACGTCTCGCGGCTGGCTGGACCATGCACTGGATTCCAGAGGCGGATCACAGCCTTCACGTGCCGAGATCCTCGGGCCGCAATGACACGGCAGTCTTAGCCGAGATTGGAGAACTCGTAGGTGCTTGGGGGCGGCTGCTGTCGGGTTAGGTCGTTGGTTTGTTGGGGACGGGCTTATAACTGCCAGGTTTCTTCTGGCGCATCCGTTTCGCTCTCAGAGCCGTGGCGGAGGAATAGAGTCGAGCCGGAGGGCAGGCTGTTGTCGGAGAGTGCAGTTCGGATTACTTCTGCCAGCGGAGTGGCCTGGGGGCCGCGAAACCAGACGGTATAGGTATTGCCGCTGAATTCGTATCGTTCGAGGACGCCGACGCCGGCGCGATCGACTTTGTCCGCCAGCAGGTCCTCGATCTCACCGAATTGTTCGCGTTCCTCCTCGCTCCTTAACTCGCCGCCGGCCAGAGGAATTTGCAGGCGCACGAGATGATCTTGGAGACCACGTTTTTCGGACTCCTTCGGACTACTTCCGAACAGCTTGGTGAACCATCCCATATCAACCTTCCGCAGTTATCTCCGGGGGAATTTCTATTTGCGTTCCCGGCTGAATTCCGAACTTCTTGGCAACGCCCTGCTTGAGCTCGAGCACGTATTGGTAAGGCCCGGTTGCCGGAACGTTCTTGTCGACCATCGGCACTCCGCGGCCAATGCTTACGACGCGCTTGTCGGTGCCAATGTAGATGATGTCCAGAGGCGTGTAGGTGTTTTGCATCCAGAAGCCCTGGTCCTTACTCCGCTCGCCGTCGAACACAAAAATCATGCCTTGCGTGTCCTTGACCTCCTCTGGCTTCAGGAACATCATGCCTTCGGCTCGCTTGCCGTCCTCATTCATGACCCACGCGTCAATCTCGTAGCTCCCCGCCTTTATCGTGGCGACTTTCAAGTCTTCAAGCTGGTAAATGCGGTCCGGGTGCCTGGGCGGCTTGGTCTCTGCTACCGTGGGTTTGGGATCGACCGGTTGGGGTGCTCCTTCGATGACCGGCTTGACTCCTGACTTCGGAGCATCGGTTTCGATGTGGCACCCGCTGAGTACCCCGGCTATCAGTAGCAGAGGGAGCCATCTCATCGGGCTTCCGCCGTCGGCGTGAAGGACTCGTGCTCCCGCTCAAAGGAGGAGATGTCTTCGTCATAGAGCAGGGTCGTGCCAATAAGGTCGAGTCCCCGCACAAGCGCGTCCTTCGTGGCCGCGTTCATGTCGAACTGGAGAGATTCCTGGTTGACGCTCACCGACTGATTCGGCAGGTCGATGGTGGCCTCTGCGCCCTGCCCGGCCTGGCCCAGCTTTGCATGATCTGTCTCGAAAAGCTCGATGAGCAGAAGGCCGCAATTAGCGGCGTTCTGCCGAAAAATGTCGCTGTAGCCTGGCGAGGTGTCGGTCTTCTTGGAGACTACGGCTCTAAATCCGGCCTGCTGGATCGCCCACACGGCATGTTCTCTCGAGGAGCCGCAGCCAAAATTGGTGCCCGTCACGAGAATGGACGCGCCCTCGCCGGAGGGTTGATCCAGAGGAAAGGTCGGGCCCCGAACATCCTTGAAAAGCAACTCCCCGTATCCGAAGCGGCTAATTCTCGTGAGGAATCTCGCGGGGATAATGCGATCGGTGTCGATATTATCGTCCGCGAGAACCGCGATCTTGCCCGTATGCGTGGTGAATGCGTCCACGGCTTGATTATTGCCGGATTTACGCGAGTCTTTGAAGATTTGCTATATGCTCAGGGACCGCTTCGGTCGGCTGGCCACAGATGACTCCTACCAAACAAGAATTCCTTACACAGACCGGGGGCACTCGCCCCATGGTCGTGACGCGAGACGTACTCTCCGATATCGAGACTCCGGTGAGTGCGTATTGGAAGCTCGCCTTTGATCAAGAGCACAGCTTTTTGCTTGAGAGCGTGACGGGCGGCGAGAACGTGAGCCGTTATTCGTACATCGGCATTCGGCCCAAGGCAGTGGTTCGCGCCAAGAACGGTTCCGTGCGGATCTACCGGAACGGCTCTCTTGAAGAGTCGAAATTAGAGCCTGGCCAAGACCCTCTCCATGTCCTCGAGGGCGAGCTCTTCGCTGAGCAGCCATTTGCCGACCAGGGCCTGCCAGATTTCACGGGCGGCGCAGTGGGCATGCTGGGTTACGACATCGTGCGGCACTTTGAAAGACTGCCGGATTCTTGCGAAGATCCCCTGGGTGTTGACGACCTGGCGATGATGCTGACGGACACGGTGGTGGCTTTCGACCACGCTAAGAAACTCATTCGCGTACTGGTCACTACCGACGGATCGGAGGCGGGTTATGAGCGGGCGGAGCGAGAGGTGGAGTGGGTGCTTGGCCGTCTGGGCGGGCCTTTGCCTGCGTTGCCGGACCGATTCAGAAGTCCTTCGCTCGACGGCGCTGAGATTGAATCTACGTTCACGAAGGAGCGCTACATCGACGTTGTAGAACACGTGAAGGAGTACATCGCTCAGGGCGACGCCATTCAGGTGGTGCCCTCGCAGCGGCTGTCTACCAAGGTCGATGCCCATCCGCTTACGGTCTATCGAGCCTTGCGGACCGTGAATCCGTCGCCGTACATGTTTCTTCTTCGATTTGGTGACTTCGATGTGGTCGGCGCGTCTCCGGAGCTGTTGGTGAGCCTGCATGGCCGAAAGGCTCGGGTTCGGCCCATCGCGGGCACGCGGTGGAGGGGCAAGACGGAAGAAGAGGATCATGCTCTTGGCGAGGAACTGATCAGCGACGTCAAGGAGCGTGCGGAGCACATCATGCTTGTAGACCTCGGGCGCAACGATCTCGGACGCGTTTGCGAATACGGTTCCGTACGGGTAAACGAGCTGATGGTCGTGGAGCGGTACAGCCACGTCATGCACATCGTGAGTGATGTTACGGGAACGTTGGCCCCCGACAAGAGCGCCTTCGACCTCTTTCGGGCGTGCCATCCTGCGGGCACGGTCAGCGGAGCACCCAAAGTGCGGGCCATGCAGATCATCGATGAAATCGAGCCGGTTCGCCGTGGGCTTTACGCGGGGGCGGTCGGGGCATTCAGCTATACCGGCGGTTTAGACACCTGCATCGCGATTCGCACTATTTTGCTGAAGGACGGGATGGGCTACGTGCAAGCTGGGGGTGGAGTCGTTTATGACTCGGTGGGATCGAGTGAGTATGAGGAGTCCTTGAACAAGGCACGGGCCGCCTTGAGGGCCATCGAGTTGGCGCAACGTGGCCTCCATCTTGGCTAAAACCGGTATTTCTCAGGGTAAGTAAAGGTCCCAAGGCACCTTCGCAACGTGGAATAAAGCGACTATCACCTACGTGGGTGCCAGCCAGATGAAGCCTCTTACCCCTGACAAACGCGCCGGGCTCTCCGTCACCGGATTGCTGCTGATGATTCTAGCGGTCGCGCTTGGTGCGGCAAGCTACAAGCTGAATGGTCTTCCTGAGCTGCCTATGAAGAGCGACGAGGCCACGATTCTGGGCTCCGCCGTCTTCGCCGCGCTCGCAGGCTTTGCCTGCCTTCTAAAAGGCACAGAAGCTTCTCCCCGGGTAAGGAAATGATGGCGATGTCTACTGGGATCGCAAATAAACTGTAACCACTATAAATCCAACGAGAACGGCTGGGATGGCAATCCATGTGCCTAGGTTGGTCACGGACTGTTGTAGATTCTCAGGAGCGTTATGGTGGGCTTCTGCGCTCAATCAACCCGATCCGATGGGCCGGTAAACTTCCTTCATGGATTTCCGAATCGAGAAGGATTCTCTTGGCGATGTACAGGTTCCCGCGGGTGCTTATTGGGGGTCTCAGGCTGAGCGCAGTCGGCAGCTTTTTCAAATCAGCGGGCTGACCGAGCACCCCAAAATGATCGACGCGTACATCCTTCTGAAGAAGGCTTGCGCTCAGGCCAATACCGAGCTAGGTCTGCTGGATCAAGAAGTAGGCGACGCGATCGTCCAGGCCGCAGACGAGATTCTAAGTGGCCGCTTCCGCGACCAGTTCCCCGTTGATGTGTTCCACATGGGCGCGGGTACCAGCCTGAATATGAACTCGAACGAGGTGCTGGCCAATCGAGCCGAGGAAATCTTGGGCGGACGATTAGGCGAGTACACGCGGGTCAATCCCAACGATCATCCGAACTACGGCCAGTCGACCAACGACACGTTTCCTAGCGCCATGCGCATCATGTCGAGGCTGATGCTAGAGGACCTCTTGCCGGCGGTGGACGAGTTGGCCGAGGCGCTGGAGGGCAAAGCTGCCGAATTCGACCACATCCTTAAGTCGGCCCGCACCCACCTGCAAGATGCCGTTCCTATCAGGCTGGGGCAGGAGTTTGCCGCCTACGCGGTGTCAGTTCGCAAGAGCCGGCGATGGCTGGAATACGCGGCCGCCGAGTTGGAAGAGCTTGGGATCGGGGGCAGCGCGGCAGGCACGGGGCTGAATACCCATCCCGACTACCGTTTCCGGGTTGTCGAACTGCTGAACGAGTTCACGGGCTTACGCTTCCGCACCTCGCCCGACATGCGCGAAGCCATGCAGAGCAACCTCCCAATGGAAGCCCTTTCGGCGGGGTTGCGGATGCTCTGCCTTGAGCTTACGCGCATTTCCAACGATCTACGACTCCTCTGCTCGGGCCCGTTAACCGGCTTCGCGGAGATCGTTTTGCCGCCCGTTCAACCCGGGTCTTCGATCATGCCCGGAAAGATCAATCCTTCCATGGCGGAGAACCTGAACCTTGTACTTTTCCAGGTGCTTGGGCAGTGCCAGAGCATCGACTACGGAGTTCAAGCGGGACAGCTCGAGCTGAATGTGATGATGCCCGGAATGGCCTTTTCGGCGCAGTTTGGGATGGAGATTCTGACAAACACACTCAGGACTTTCACGGCTAACTGTGTGATTGGCATCACCGCGGATGAGGAGCGGTGTGTGCACTACGCTGCGACTTCACCCTCGCTCGCCACGGCCCTGAACGCACATATCGGCTACAAGAAGTCGGCCGAGGTGGTGAAGAAGGCTTTGGCCGAGAAGAAGACGATCCCGCAAGTGGTGCGCGAATTGGAGCTGCTCGAGGAGGAAGTCCTCGTGAAGGCGTTGGATCCGAAGCTGTTGACCGAGCCGGGCATCCCCGGGAAATAGGTTCAGTGGCTGGCACTCTCGCGAGGGGAGTGGAACTCGGACCATGCGGCCGTCTTCTGGCACCCCTTCAGGGTGCTGGATCTTGCGTGGTGCTACCCCGGGTCTTCGACCCGCGGCTAAGTTCTGAGACTCCTCCGGAGTCTGGTTCCATCTGGTTGGTATTCCTTCAAGGATGACGAACCCGGATGCACGACCTCGGAGATGTCGCATACCTTTGTCGCCGCACACGAGGGGTGCTGGATCTTGGGTGGTGCTACCCCGGCTCTTCGGCACGCGGCTAAGTTCTTGGACTCCTCTGGAGTTGGGGTCCGTCGAGTTGGCATCCTTAAATGATGATGAACCCGGATGCACGACCTCGGAGAGGTCGCATACCATGGCCGCCGCACACGAGGCGAGGGGGAACACGGAGACCATTGGACCGTCTTCTGGCACCCCTTCAGGGTGCTGGATCTTGGGCGGTGCTACCCCGGGTCTTCGACCCGCGGCTAAGTTCTGAGACTCCTCCGGAGTCGGGGTCCGTCGAGTAGGCATCCTTCACCCTCACACCCTTAGAGGACTTCAAAGTGGAAAGGATGTCCTGTCATACGTGTCAACTATCTCGTGTCACTTGACACGAGAGGAGGGGGAGCTTGGGCGGTGATTCCCCGGGTCTTTGGCACGCGGCTAAGTTCTTGGACTCCTCCGGAGTCTGGTTCCATCTGGTTGGCATTCCTTCAAGGATGACGAACCGTATGCATCGACCTCGGGGGTCGCATGCCTTGTTGCACGGTTAGTTCATCGGCGGAGCACGTGCACTTATCTCAAGAGCTGCCGAAGGTAAAATGGCCCTCCAGCAACGGGAGGAGATCAAGCTAAATTGCCGCATAAAAAGAAGTCGCATCACGCTCCGCACGAACCTGAGCAGCAGGTGGAAGAGGAGGCTGAGCAGGAGCTGCAGGAGCCGGACCTTACCGAAGACGCGACTGCAAAGCTTCGCGAAATCATCGAGGCGCTCCGGCAGAGCCTTGCCGACGCCGAGGCGGACAAGCTCCGTGCGCTCGCCGATTATCAGAATCTCAATCGACGAGCGCGAGAGGAGAAAGAAGCGCTGCGGCGCTTCGCCACCGAAAACTTGGTGTCCGCTCTCCTACCTGTTCTCGACAATTTCGAGCGAACGATCAACCACTTGCAAGCGGGTGCCGATCCCGAGAAAATGCTCTCGGGAGTTCGGATCGTCGAAAAGCAGCTTCGGCAAATCCTGGAGGGGCAGAACCTTCGCAGGATCGACGTTCTCGGGCAACTGTTCGACCCTGACTTGCATGACGCGATCTCGATGGAAGCATCGGAAGAGCATGAGGACGACACGATCATCGCGGAGATCGAAGCGGGCTACCGGATGGGAGACAAGGTCATCCGACCCGCGCGAGTGAAGGTCGTCAAGAACACGTGAGCCGAAAATACTTCGGCACGGACGGCATTCGCGGAATCGCCAATCAGAAGCTGACCCCAGAGCTCGCGATGAAACTAGGTCAGGCTGCGGGGCGCTGGCTGCTGCAGTCGGATCAGCCCCGGCGAGCCGTCCTCGGGCGGGACACGCGTCGAAGTGGGACGATGCTGACATCGGCTCTCTCGGCCGGCCTCAATTCAGTAGGCATCGACTGCGTTGATCTAGGCATTGCGCCGACACCTGCCATCGCTTTCGTGGCGCGCACCGGGGAATACGGCGTCGGCGTGATCCTCTCGGCCAGCCATAATCCCGCCCCGGATAATGGCATCAAATTCGTTGGGCATGACGGCCGAAAGCTCTCAGACGATGTCGAGCTCGGTATAGAATCGCTCATGGAGTCAGACGACATCCGACCAACTGGTGCTGGAGTTGGGACTCTGGTCGAGGACCGTTCGCCCCTGGCGGCCTATCTAGATTTGCTCACAAGCGCGGTTCCTGAAGGGCTGGAGGGGATGTCGCTCATGCTCGATTGCGCCCACGGCGCAGGGTATGAGTTGGGACCCGAGGCGCTGCGGCGATTGGGCGCGAACGTGACCCTCATCGGCAACCAACCGGACGGGATGAACATCAACTCGGAAGGCGGGGCCACCAAGCCCGAGACCGTGCAAGAACATACAAAGAGCGGAACTGCCGAACTCGGGATCGCCTTTGATGGCGATGCTGATCGGGCGGTATTCAGCGACGAGCTTGGACGACTTATAAACGGAGATCGCACGATCGGCATTTGGGCGGCGCACTACAAACGGCTTGGGCAATTGAACCCTTCTGTCGTGGTCGGCACGGTGATGAGTAACGGGGGCTTCGAAGCCTACATGAATCGCATAGGAATCACCCTCGATCGCGCACCTGTGGGCGATAAGTATGTGGCACAGAGGATAAGCGAAACAGGGGCCCGAATCGGGGGTGAACAGAGCGGCCACATCATCTTTCCCGAGAGAGGTCCTACGGGCGACGGGCTGATGACGATGATGGAGCTGCTTCGTGTAATGAAACGCGAAGGTCGACCTGCGTCTTCGTTCTACGACGAGTACGAACCTTGGCCGCAGTTGATGGTCAACGTTCATATGTCTTCGACACACGACTGGCAGTCGAAAATCGCGTCCGAGATGGCGGCGGGTGAGGCTGAAATCGCTGGTCATGGCCGTGTCGTGGTTCGCCCAAGTGGTACTCAACCGGTCATTCGAGTGATGGTGGAGGCAGACAACTACTCCCTGCGAGACCGAGTCGCTGACATGCTGGTTTATGCACTTGAAGAAAAAATGGGCGGAAAAGTGCACGGGCGCGTAGACTTGACCTATGCTCTTGGCGATTGACGTCGGCAACACACACACCGTTTTCGGCGCTTGGGAGGGCGCTGCATGGGTGGGGCTTTGGCGAAGGGCCACCAATATTCATGACACCGAGGATGAGCTTGCAGCTTGGCTGAAAGCAATTTTTGATCTAGAGGGGATCAGCTTCAAGATCGACGAGGCGGTGTGCTGTTCTGTGGTTCCGACGATGGACCGGGCGCTGAGCCTGCTATGCACGAAATGGCTTAGGACAGAATTGCAGTTCCTGAAGACCGGATGCGACGTCGGACTGAAGGTCGAATACGATCCTCCTCACGCCGTGGGTGCCGACCGCATCGCCAACGCGCTGGGAGCTTTGGCCAAGTATTCTCCGCCGGTCATCGTGGTCGACTTCGGCACCGCCACTACTTTCGATGCGATTGGACCGACCGGCTCTTATTTAGGCGGAGCTATTCTCACCGGAGTCAAGCTCAGCAGCCAGGCATTGTTTGACCGAGCGGCCAAGTTGCCGCAGGTCGAATTTAAGGCTCCGGCGACCGCGTTGGGAAGAAACACCGTCCACTCCCTCCAATCCGGGATCATGCTGGGATACGCGGGAGCGATCGACACGCTGGCCGGGAAAATCAGCAAAGAGATGGGTGGCAACGCGAAAGTTATCGCTACCGGTGGGCTCGGGTCGCTATTCGTGGGGCTATGCGAAAGCATCGAGGCGTATGAGCCGACGCTCACCCTCGAAGGATTGCTGATCGCTCACGAGCGGCTTAAGCAACTCTGAACTCGCTTTCTTCGATCGCCATCAGGGCCGCGATGTTGTTGTTCGCACTTCTCATGCGGGCGCACAGGAGTTGGCTAATGTTGCGCATCAGGGCCAGTTCCATTTCGGGGCGCTCTCGCAGGATCGCCCATGCCTTCTCATAAGGGATTGAGACGGCTTCGGTTGGGCCCACCGAGACAACAGACACGGACCGCGGCCGTCCATCGAGAAAAGAAATTTCGCCGACGGGCATGCCTGTCTTGACCACGCCAATGGGTTCTCCGAGCATCGTGACGATATTCGCACTTCCGCTTGCGATGATGTAGATGTCCTTTGTCTCGTCGAACTGTCGGAGGATGACCTCACCGTCCACGTAACTGCAGCAGTCGGCGATTTCGTACAACGCCTCCAAATCCGCATCCGAGAATCCGTGAGCGAGATAGCTCCCTTTGATGGCCTCTTCCAGGCTCATAGCTTCAAACACCTTATTAGATTGGCCCATGTTCCTGGTTGCTCGTCAGCAGTTACGGATCGAGTGGGCCCAACGTGACGCGGAAAGGGCAATAGGACCTAAGGATGCAATGAGGCGAGAGGAGTCAGCTCCGAAAGGCGTCGCTCACCATCCAGCCGATCAGCGCACCAAAATAGGCGACATTGCCGCCCCAAACGAGAACTTGGCTTGGTTGGATCACGCTCGAGAAGCTTGTCGCCAGGGTGAGAACCAGGACGGCTACGGCTACTCCGATCACGAGCCGCGTGGTGGAGTAGTTAAAGGCTCTTTGGACCAACCCCATGACGACATAGAGCACGACGGCTACCCAAAAGTTGGCAAGCGCCACTGCGCCCAGAATCACAGCGGGCCCGACCCGGCCCACTGCATTCGTGGTCATGGATGTAAACCGGTCGAGGAAGTTACCGATGGCAAGCGATGCCCCAACCGCGAGGCCCGCAAAGAAGGTCATGAAGAGCAGCCCTACCGTCCATGTAGAAATCAGGGGCAGGCTTCGAAAGGCGGCACTCTCGTTACTGAAAGCGACGAAGCCGCCCGCCACGAACACGATGCCGAGCCCGACGGCCGGGGCTTCTAAGATTTCACCGTGCCCTTGTAGGCTCGTGGAGGAGCTTTTGCCGGTTACGACCACGGATGAGCCAAGAAGCTGCTCGTAGCGGCGCTGGTAGATGGGATTGGTCGGGTCGAACTGCACCGCATAGGCATACATTTTTGCGGCTTCGTTTACGTTTCCGCGGGATCGGGCGATATCTCCCAGCACCGCGTAGGGGAGAGGCTGGCGGGGATCCGAGCGTCGAATTACCTTAGCCAGAACTTCCGCCTCGGCAAGTCTGCCGCGAGCGAAAAGCGAAGTAAGGCGCTGCACGTCGCTCGACGACCGTGGAGCCTCCGTCGTGCCAAAGGTGGCCTTTTTGTGAGGCTCCCGCTTGGCTTTTGCCTGTTCCGCTTTGTATCGAGCGATGCGCTGGAGGGTGTCGTCGTAGGTGCGGCGCTTCTCAGGATCGCTTAGCACGTCATGGGCGTCCCGCGCGTCGTTGAATATTTGTACCGAGCCAGGAGCTTTCGAGCGGTCGGGGTGATGGAGAAGCACGAGCTTTCGATAGGCCGAGCGGATCTCGGCCTGGGTTGCGGCCGGGGCCACCCCTAAAGCTTCGTAGTGCGTCTGAGGCAAAGCAGCCCTAGATTATCACTCTTGTCCATACAGGTTCCGCTCGGAACCTAGTTACCCCGTCCCGGCACTCAGACCGCTGTAGTGCCCCATGTAGAAGGTGATCACCACATAGCCGATGTAGAGAGCGACCAGCAGGCCCAGCACCACGCCTACCACTTGTCCCGTTTGTGTCGAGCGCGTGGCCGCTTCGTCCTCATAGAAGTCCGCCATTTTGTTGAGCATGTGATCCAGATTCCCGGTTCGCTCGCCTGTGTCGATCATGTCGATTACGATCGGGCTGAATGCACCGGTGCCCCGCAGCGTTTCGGTCAGGCCCGCGCCTTCCTCGATCCGCTTGGTTGCGGGCAGCATCAGCGCTCTCAGGTATTCGTTCCCGCAGGCGTTTGCGGAAAGGGTCAGGGACTCGGGGAGAGAGACCCCGCCCTTGTAGAGGGCGCCAAAGGCTCGCCCGAACTTCGCCATCGCAATCTGCCGCATCGTGTTGCCGACGTAGGGCAAATGCGCGACAAAGTTGTCCCAGTTATGTTTGATCCTGAAATTGGCGAGCCCGATCCTCATAAAGAGGAAGATGCCGATGATGATGGGCGTCAGGAACAGCCAAGTGATGGGCTCGGTGAGAGGCGAACTGAGCCCCCCGCTCTTGCCAAGTGACGCGATGATCAGGTTCGTCGCAATGACGATGACGATCGAGGCCCCCAACTGCAGCTTTGGATAGAACGTCACGCGCTTATAGAGATTGCGAAGGGTGATCTCTCGGTCCAGATAGTCCGCAACCATCGTCAGCGCATGATCGACAAAACCTCCCCTCTCCCCCGCGCGAACCAAGCTTACGATTACGGGGCCGAAGACTTCCGGATAGCGCTGGAGCCCGGAGGATATCGGGCGTCCTGCCTCTACATGGCCCTTGATTTCGCCAATGATTTCGCGCAGCTTGGGACTCTGCGACTGGCGAGAAAGTGTATCGAGGCTTTGGACGATGGGCACGCCTGCCTCAAGCATCGTTGCGAGCTGGCGGAAGAAAAAAGTCTGATGTGAGAGGCCGACTTTGCCGATCATTGGACCGACCACGCTCGTTTCCATGTATGAGCGTTCTTCGACGGAAGGTCCTGCGCTGGGAGCAGCCTGGACCGGTTCCTGCATCTTCGGTTCAGACTGGAGTGGTGGCGGTTCTACGGGGCGCGAGAGTGGATCATTCGCATTAACGGCAACTCCAATCTTGAGCACCTGCATGCCTTGGACCGAAAGCTCGTGAGCAGCATGGTCGAGCGACGTGCCAAACACGAGTCCATTTATAACCCGTCCGTCGGCTCCTTGAGCTTGGTATTCAAAAGTTGGCATGCCTAATCTAGAGACTACCGGGCAGGGGCAAAAGAGTTCATCTCGATGCTCGCATGAACCTGCTTTAGCCTAAGACAGTCCATAACTCTGCATGAGCCAGCAATTTTACTGGCAAATCTTTGAATTGGGAGAGCAAATGGATACCGTACAAACAAATACCGTCAACGCATTTAGCGGTTGGGATGTCGCCCTGATGAACACAGTGGCGTTCGTTCCGAAGCTTCTTGGGTTTCTCGTCGTTCTCGTTATAGGCTGGTTAGTTGCCAAGTTACTCGGAAAATTGGTCGACAAGCTGTTGACGAAGGTGGGCCTGGATAACGCCGTCGAGAAATCAGGCATCAAGGAAGCACTGGAGAAGTCCGGTAGCCGACCGTCGCAAATCGCGGGGCGCATCGTCTTCTTCATGAGCCTTCTGTTCGTGCTGCACGTGGCCTTCGGCATGTTCGGCCCGAACCCGATCAGCGATCTTCTGACGCGGGTCATTGCGTTCTTGCCGAATGTGATCGTTGCGATCGCACTCGTGGTGGTCGCGGCGCAGATTGCCGCATTCGTGCGCGAGATTATCAGCGCGACCCTCGGCGGTCTCAGCTATGGCAAGATGCTGTCCAACTTGGCCGCGTTTGCCATCGTGATCGTCGGCGTGTTCGCTGCCCTCACGCAGCTCAACATTGCGCCGGAGATCGTGCTCGGTCTCTACTACGCGATGCTTGCCATCGTAGTTGGCGTTTCCGTGGTCGCGATCGGCGGATCTGGTGTTTTGGCGCTACGGCCCCGATGGGACACTGCGCTGAACAAGCTCGATCAGGAAGTGCCTCGTGTGAAGGACGAGATTCGCATGGGCCAGACGATCTCCCAACCTACAGATAGTCCCGGCGGATACGCCATTTAAGCATCCACTCAATTCCTCGGCGGCTATCGCTGCCGGGGATTTTGTTGTGTGACCTCTCCGGGTGAACTTAGCCGTATTGCCCTGCATTCACACCGAGCGTCTTGAGATTTGAGCGAGGCGATTCTGGAGACGTTCGATCACCTCCATCAGTGGACGCCGTAGGCCCTGGAGCCGCCCAGCCGTAAGACTCGGAGGAAACGTGCCTCCGCATGGCGCAGCACTGGGCCGAGCAGAAAGACTTTCCCAATTTCTGTTTCGACAGATTGTCTGGCAGATTGATCATGGCCAGCGGATGCCACCCTCGCAACCTCGACATCCCCTGCTACGAAATTGGCTACTGGTGTCGAGCGAGCCAACAAGGCAAGGGATTTGTTAACGAATGCGTGCTTGGAATAGTACAGATGGCGTTTGAGAAGGCGGGTGCCGCAAGGCTTGAAATCAGATGAGACTCCGATAACTCAGCGAGTAGAGCCGTCGCTGAACGGTGCGGGTTCCGGCTTGAAGGCGAGTTGATCGATGCAAGGCGCAACGTCGGCGGTCAACTTTGCAACACGCTCATCTTCGGCCGAGTTCGGGAGCGCTAGTCCGGTATACAGTCATCATGCCCACACATGAGTATAAGGTGAACGTCAGTTGGCTAGGCGGAAAGGATGGATCAGGCCGGCTCGAAGCCCCCGAAAGCGGGGAGAGCTTCGATTTAAGAGTGCCTACCGAGTTCGGAGGTCCGGGAGGGGCGACGAACCCGGAAGAACTCTTGACGAGCGCCATCGCGAGTTGTTACTCGATTACCCTCGGAATCATCACTTCCAACCGAAAGCTTCCGATCGAGAGCATCTTGGTGGAAGCCGTCGCGCAGGTCGAGCAGCAGGGGGCATCCTTCACGTACAAAGCGATTACCCTTCGTCCTACCGTCAAGCTCTCCAGCGCGGCTACTGCAGAACAGGTTGCCCAAGCCAATGACATGGCGATGAAGGCGGATCACTACTGCATCATCACAAATGCGGTCCGCGACAAAGTCGCCGTCACGGTGGAGCCAAACATCGTTCAGTAGGTCCCGGTAGAACTACCCGTCGCTCTGCTCAGTCCGAAAATTAAGGACATGAGAGAGCGAGCCTATCGGCTACCCACATGCGTGATCGGAGTAGTGGCACTTGCCGCTTCTTCGGTCGCGCAGTCGATAGGGGAGCGCTCGGAATCTATGGGCGGAGCGGGCCTTGCTTACGACTTGAACTATCGTTTGAACCCGGCTCACCTTTCGCTCATGGGCGGCGGTTATCGTCTGCCGGTGCCCCTCCTTGAATATCGGGCAAGTGGAAAGGACATCGGAAAAGTCACCTCCTATTTGATGATGCTGCGACGCTCCGGATTCGATTCGAGAAGTCTGGCTGCTCTGTCCACATCTCAGCAAGCGGCTAAGAGTGACGACTTCGGAGGCTCCATCGGATTGGTCTACGGCACGGCTTCATTTACCTATCTTGTCCGCGGTTACCAGGAGCTACTGCCATCGGCAGAAGGCCTCGATCTATACGGCGTTGCCTACGAGGCCTACCAATTCGCCTACGGACGAGAGTTGCCGATCAAGAGGGGCCGATTCTCTGTCGGAACCTCTGCCCGGCTGCTCCACGCATCTTACGACCATCAGCAGGTACGTGGAGGCGGAGTGCAAAAGGGTTTGGAAACGGGGCCCCGTTCCCAGTCCGGCTTTGGACTGGATCTCGGCATGACCTTTAAACCAGGGGGTCGTCGAGACACCACGTACGCCTTAGTGGTCAGAAATCTGATCGCCCCAAGGATCGCTTTTGATCGGGAAATGCCGGACGGAAGCATTCGGAAGCAGGCTGTCGAGCCATTTAGGACTACGGTAAACACTGGCCTCGCCACGAATCTACGAACTGGCACGTGGCTTGCCGTGGATGGCGTCGACCTGACAAACAGTATTGGGCGCAGACAACTCGCTCTCGGCCTCGATCAGCAACTGAATCGCTACTTAAGCTTGCAACTGGGTTATAACACCCGAACCTCATTTACGATTGGATTGTCGTTCTACGGGATTCACGCGCGTGTCGCAGGGCGCACGCCGCTGACAGTAGAGACGGGTATCCGGTTCTAATCGGATGCCCGCAATGCGCTCAGAAACGAGCGTGAAACATGAGCCTTATGGAGCCCACGGCCGTAAACTTGTTTCTTAGACCTGCGACGGCACCTGCAGGATTGTAGATTTGGAAACTGCTGATCGGCGTGAATCGTCCACCTGCGATCGGCATTCCCAGGGGCATGACGCTGAGGTCACCCTCAACGGATAGCCACCGCGCGGCATTGTACGACAGTGCACCGAAGAGCACAGGTCGAAACTCAAGCCCCGTGTTCAAGCCATTGCCCTTCAGAGACTGTCCGATCAGGTGGGCCTGAACCCGAGCTTTCAAACGGTCTTTGATCTGCAAGCTCCGGCCCATCGCCAGATCGACGGCGTTGGCCTTACCGCTGGCCGCTCCTCTGACCGTCGAGTAACCGAGCTGATAATCATACATTCGCCGACTATGGATCAGCGTGTAAGTGACATTCTTGGTGGCAAAGAACGTAGCACTGGCACCGCCGGTAATGGCATCCGCAGAACTCGGACGAAACGCTTCAATCTGAATCGCCGTGCTACCGCCGCCCTCATCCGGCTTTCCATCGATGATGTATCGAAAGCCATAGGTATCCGCCGTCACTCGAAAGCGCGTTCGATTCGTGCGGCCCTTGGCAACGTAGTCTTGCTTGGAGAACCAAACGAGCGCCTTTTCGGTAGGAACAAAGCTAAGAATCAACTCCTTTGCTTCAAGCGTCCGTCCCTCAAGCGCGGCGTAATACTGCGTCAAGGAAAGGCGTGCGCCTTTAGGCTGAGGCCTGGATGAAAAAATTGCCGGCGAAGCCCACTGAGCAAGATCCGTTTCTTGGCTCGACAGGTCTTGCGACATGCGATAGGTTAAATCAAAGTTGGAGCTGCTTTGAGCAACTCCAACTTTGGCTACCGATAAAGTTGTGGCGCAGAGCGCCACAACTGCTAAACCTTTCAGTTTAGTCAATGAATAGGATTGGCCGAGTATCGGAACTCGACTGTCTGAAGGCCGGTCTGCGGAATAACGGAATTGCCGCTGAACACTAGGTCATGGAACTGCGCACTGCCGTTCGCGAGAGTCTTGTCTTGATGAAGGATTCCATTTGCATGGACGACTTTCAGTTCGACGTAGCCCGCCGAGAAGCGGTTCTTCATCTGGATATTCAATCGAAGCGGGAAGCTTGAACCACCATTGATGGGAAGCTGTCCACTGATCGTACGAGGGATGGACGCCTGTCCGTTGCGAACTTCACCGTGGAAGATAAAGCTCTGAATGTCGAGGCGATTGCCTCCTCTGGCAATTAGAAACGGTCCGCTGATGAACACTTCGTACATGCCGTCAGGGAGCACGAAGCGTCGGCTGAGGCGACCGGAGCTGAGGACGAAAACGCCCGTGCTGAACTGCTGGCCAACGCCATTTCTTCGCACGAAGATTTCTCCGGCGCTCTGTCGGCTTGGGGCAGTGTTTCCGCCACCTGCAACTGAAAGGCCCTCGATGAGCACTTCAGAGGTATCAAACACGGCAAGAGTCTCGCCGGCTGTGACTGACAGACCGCCTGGAAGCATGGCATCCACTGGGCCGCCTCCAACTGTAACTTGCACCTGTTGTGGCTGTTCGCTAGCGCCACGTGTCTGGGTAGCGGCTCCCTCTTCCTGAGGAACTCCACCGTTAGCCTCAATGAAAGGAGTACCGGGGTTAGGACCGACTGAACCATCGCCGGAACAACCGACGATCATGGAAGACACAACTGTTGCCCCCACGATAAAGCTAAAAATTCTTTTACTTGACCAACTCATATTCGTCCTCCGAACACAGGCACCGCTGCTGCCGCGCTGTAGCCTCAATGCTACACCAATATACCAAAAAGACGCAAATCTGCATAGCAGGGGCGACTTCTCACAGCGGCATCCTTGGGTGTTGAGTAGAAGGCTACTCCATCGAAGGGCTCGATTGCGCTTATTTTGGAGGTATCACGCGAATTAGGCAACAAGTCCTACTCCGCTCCTATTTCCTAGAGCCCCCAAGGCCCCGCCGATCATACACCCATGGTAGAATAGCCCCTCACGCTTTCGGGGCGTGGCGCAGTTTGGTAGCGCGCTTCCATGGGGTGGAAGAGGTCGCACGTTCGAATCGTGTCGCCCCGACCAGGTTCAAAGCAACCGTGCCCCTACGCAGGTTCAAAGGTGGAAGAGGCACAGGGCTTGTGCCCCTATTTGTGCCCCTATCCAATGCGTCGCTGATCCCCTTCAGGACAGATGCGGGGCTTTGCTTCAGTTCACATCCCAGAAGGCGAGCACGGCGTATCCTCGAAGCTCGATTTGGGCAGAGCCTTGTGCATCACGTGCTTTGTTCGCTCCGATCTTCAGTCGCCACAAGGCCGTATTTGTCCTAAGGAGGGCGGCGGGGGTTCGAGCCCCTCCGAGGTCGTATAACTTTACGTGTGTCCATTCCGGACACATGGGTGACAGTTTGTTCCGGACACATAGGTTACAGCTTGAGTGCTCTGAAGGGGTCTCCAAAGGCTCGAGACATTTTTCTTCGAGATCGAAGTAGCCGAGGTCGTAAGCAAGTAGCGGAGGCGTGGTCGGTGACCGTCAAAGGGTAGCAGTACCGGCGAATCGCCGAGCATGAACTCGCCTTTGAATTCGACGCACCAAAGATCGATGGGATGCTGGCCATCGAAAGCGGCGTTCCTGAGCGTCGGTCTTCAACCCTTCATCGGCTCCACTAAGCCGTGGCGATCCAGCACCGCATGGATGGAACTCACCGCCGGACGCAATCAGAGGCCTCGCTTATGGCGAGACCCCCGAGAGTCGCAATACAGATCGCTGAGCTTATTGCCGTCTTTCTTGGCCTTCGGCTGCTCGGTCGCAATCCCTGGCGCCTTCACATACGTCTTCGAGTTCTCTGCGTGCTTTTCTGGCTCTTTGGTCCACGGCTTCTCGCAGCCGCCGCAGCACATGTAGTACCGGATCCCCTTGTGGTCCACGTAGCCGCTCGAGAAGCCGTAGCTCGGCACGGCCTCTTTGCCGGGCGAGCAGTAGAGCGCTTCCTTTTGGGGTAGGGTGCCGTA
>JBBQWO010000019.1:0-79950 GCA_038210535.1 Fimbriimonadales bacterium
ACAGACTACATTAACCAAGTCGCTCATCGCTTGTACGCCCATGTCGCACATGCATGAGATTACCACTCAAGGCATTTCAGTGGCCGCTCAAACAAGCTGAGCAAGCGTCTCTACAGGGGCCGTATTCTCTGGCGCGGCCGACCGACGGCCCGGCCCGCGGATATCTCGAATCGCTCCAAAGGGTTTCAGTGGCAGGGAAGTGGGCGCGAGCACCAGCTTCTGCTCCTTGACTTTACGTGTCTTCAGGCCCACAAACGGCCTCTCGAACACGAGTGAGAAAAGCCACGAGCCCATTACCATTAGGGGCAAACCCACACCAAGCAGATACCAGAACAGCGACTCTGGACCCTCGGTTCCCGCAGGACGGTGCGCGTAGACCACTTGCTGAATCGGATGATGCATCAGGTACAGGCTGTACGAAAAAGCTCCAAGGGCAACAAGCGGCTTCCAGGCCAGCAGACGGTTAAGCGGGCTCACCGAGGAGACGACCAAGAGGTAGCAAAGCGCCGCGACTCCGAGTCCAACGAGGCTGTCACAGGTATAGATCGCCCAGCCATGGTGGCACGCGAAGCCGGCGAGGACGAACCCAAGGAGAGCGAGCATCGCTGCCAAGGCAGGCTGAACTCCCGCCGTCAAGTTCGGCCGATATGCCAAATTTGCGGAGACCATGCCCAGCAGAAAGAGCGGAAGATACCAAGGATAGAGCTTGCTGGCATTAGGTAGATAGATCACGACCGCGACGGCGACCGCGATGCACACAGCTAGGGTGATCGTGCGCCCGACCCTGAAGAGCGAGGCAAGCAGAAGGGGAAACAGCAGGTAAAGCTGCGCTTCCAGGCCGATACTCCACATGACCCCGTTGATCTTGTACATCCAGTCTGCCGATAAGTTGTGGACAAGAAAAACGTGCGCCCAGAGACCGTCGTTGGTGACCGGAAGGTAATGCTGGAAGGGCATCCCCGGCTGCTTCATCGTCACCGTGTAGACCACGATGAGGGACAGGGCCAGCGCCCCGTAGTAAGGCGGCAGGATGCGAACCCATCGTCGCGCGAACCATCTGCCGAGGCCCTTTATTCTGCCGTCTCCTCTTGTGAAGAGTGCGAGCTGAAGGCAGAAGCCTGAAAGCACAATGAAGGTAGCGACCGCTAGGTTTCCGTACTGAAATGGAGCAAAGAGCCCTTGGAGCCAAGGCGGCGCGGCGCTCGCCTTCCAGGCAAGCCTGCTTGGATCGGCCATCGAGCAGATGTGTCCGAGCACAACGTACAGCGCCGCAAGACCACGAAGCCCCTCCAGAAAAGGGAGGCGCTCGTACACGGGATTCTCGATAGACGTCTCGTGCGGCATCCTAGGAGGAGATGATAACCTTGTTGGGAGCCCAGTTCGCCCTAATAAGGCGCTTTTTGTGCTCGGAAGCGAGTAACGGACCCATCTAAGAAGCGTCAAGATTAAATAGAGATGAATGTCGCGCGCGTGTTGCTCTTGTTATGCTTGGTGATGAGCTTTGTCTCCGCGAGTGCTCAGATCGGTCAGGGCGCGACCTTTGGTCGAGCCAACATGATCGACTGGGGCACCTTCAAAGTCGGCACCGCTTCCAACTATCACCAGCAAGAGCTTGTGGTGCTGAACACTGAAAACGACCTGATCTCCTATTGGCCCCGGGCAATGGGCGGATCGGCTTTCGCGGTTCCCAAAGGGGTGGACTGGCTCAAATACAAGCTGGTTGCCCTTCACCTTGGCACCCGCCCCACTTCGGGATACGGGCTCATCGTCCAAAACATCGTTCGCGACGGGGGGTATGCCACGATCCATGCGGTGGAAGAAACGCCGCTGCCCAATCAGTACGTAGCGAGCGTGCCCAGTAATCCCTGGGTGATTGTGAAGGTAGAACGCAGTGCAGTTTCCTTCCGTCTGCAGATGACCAGTCGGCAAGCGCGTCCGGCGATCATTCTTAATCGAGGCGGTTCGTACGTCGGGCCGGGCGACAATGACGGCGCTGGCTGGATCGATCCAAGATATCAGTGTGACTGGGCCACCTATCGGTCGGGGCACGTCAGCGAGATCGCGCATCCTGAGATGTTCGTTCTGAACACTGAGGCCGATTTTCAGACCTACTATTCAAGGGCGTTTGGCGGCCATGCGCCAAGGGCGGGAGTTGATTGGTATAGGGAGCGCCTTGTGGCCGTTCACCTTGGTGCAAAACGGACCACCGGCTTCGGCGTTTCCGTGCGCAATGTCTCGAAGGACGGAGCTTACGGGACCATCGTGGCCGTTGAAGAAACGCCCATTCCGGGCCAGTTTGTCACGCGAGTAGAAACATCTCCGTTCGTCATCATTCGGGTCGAAAGGAGCGTCGTTCGGTTTAGCCTCAGCATGACCGCAAAGCAGGCGAAGAGCGGGATTGCGATTATCGGTAAGGGATAAGGCCCCGGTGCCTTTAGTGGCTACAAGAGAGTGAAAGATGGTTCTTTCGATTCTATGCATTGCACTTTCGGAGGCTCCCCTGGTCTCGAGCCAGGACTCCTTTCTTCGTCTGGTCGAGAGTTCCTCAAAGGAGGGAGCAAACGTTGTGGGGCTGATGAGGCCATCGGACGACACAATCGTCCCGAGTTCGAAGCTAAGACCGGAGGCAGTGGCGTTCTCCACGAGCCGAGTGGATGCGATGTTGGTTCCTGAGCAGGCAAAAGGCGCAGCGCATGCTCCTTGGTTTGGGCGGCACAGCTCGGATGGGGTTTCCAAGCTTTTCACGAAGCAGTGGCCCTTCGATGCAGGCGAGCTTACTTGGAGCGACAACGGCGTCTCTGCTGTTCTCCTCATGGAGGTGAAGCAGGCACGGGTTCTCGCCAATGGCACCGATGCCGAACGGTTCATTCAACTCCATCTCGGTCGAACCCTTCTGTTGCCGAAAGTCGCACCCGAGAAGGTGAGGCCCTACTTGAATTCCGCGGGTGGTTCCTTGCACGCAGGCACTCTCTTCCGAGGATTGGACACTCAGTCAGTTGACCTGCCAGGCGGTCGCGTCGGCGAAAAGATTCTTGGGCCGCTAAAGTGGCACAACATAATCTACGTTGCAACTGACGGGACAAACCTAATCGCCAGGATGAACTTTTACGAAGTAGAGCGAGAGATCGCAAGGGACGTTGCTAACCCTAGAACTCGATTCTTGACACAGTAAGCGGCCGCAAGACGGCCCTCTACTTAGACCGTCATCAACTCTTCGTCTTTCTTCTTGCCCACATCATCGGCCTTTGCCACAAATCGGTTGGTCAGCTTTTGAACCTTGGTTCTCAGGACATGGCCCGTACGGACTCACTGCCTCTAAGGGAGGGCAGGCCCTAAAGGGAGAGCACCGGGCCGCCGCAGAAATGCATGTGTCAAGGTAACAGCTAGGCACCCACCACGGTGCCGTCAGACAGAAGCATCTTCAAGCCTATCTCTAGGAGTACACGTTCAGATTCAACCGCAGGAAGGCCCAAGCACTTCGGCCACACGTTTCAGCGGGTGATGGAGCAGGCGATCAGTGAGCAGTGTATGCCGGGCTGATCGAAAGAGTGGCCCCCGATCAGCGCATGACTTCCTCGCCTACGGGTGTGGCGTGATGGCCACGATTGTGATAACGCCCCTCTCTGGGCCGTAGTGCCAAAAGACACGCCAAGCTGCAGGAACGTTGTTTTCAACATAAGCCTCCCACACCTTTTCTCCGTTCTCGCCCTTCAGAGAGTCGTAGTCGTGCGTCTCAAGGCTCGGGTGCTTGAAATTGGTTTCCAAATACCCGAGGCACTTCCGAACCTTCTTGAGCTTGACGAGATCCTTCTTGTCCTCGTCAAACTCGAGATCCTTTAGGTCTTGATCCGCTCGCGGGCTGAACTTGAGCTTAAAAGTCAAGGTTAGTCTTCGTTGTCGTCATCTGCGTACTGGGCGAAGCTCCCAAGATCAATCGTCGCCTCTCCCCGCCCCGACTGCCCGAGCCCTTCCTTGACGGCCGTGAGCACCTCTTTATTGTTCCAGAGCCAGAGCTCCCGCTTCGGGATGACCGCCACGGGTGTGAGCACCACAGTGCCGTCTTCGGACCGAGCCACCTTGTACGTCTCGTTCGCAAGTGCCTTCCCGAGGTTGAGCCTGCCCAGTGAGTCGATGCGCTTGATCTCTTCCAGTGTTTCTGCAGCTTCTCCCATTCGTTCTCCTACTTTAGCATATTGCCAATATGCCAAATACACTCTTCAACATCTTCAGACGCTTCGCCTCGTTGAATCGTTTCGCTTGGAACGATGATGCGGCTTCAAGCTTCCGCTCAGTGCCTCCGCAGTACACGTCGCAGATTTGCTACGCATGCGGCCATTGCGGGCGCGGGAATCGCGCTGGTGAGCAGTTCTTTTGTCGGAAGTGTGGTCACGCCGACAACGCCGACGTAAACGGTGCCAAGAACATCCTTCAGCGATTCCTAGTGGGACCCTATCGTGCCCGCTACAAAGAGCTTCGGCTCAACTTATGTCACGCGGCGCCAGCTCATTTAGACCGTCATCAACTCTTCGTCTTTCTTCTTGCCCAGATCATCGGCCTTTGCCACAAATTGGTCGGTGAGCTTTTGAACCTTGGTCTCGTACGACTTCTCCTCGTCCTCGCCCATCTCCTTCTTCTTCACGAGCTGCTTCATGCCCTCCATCGCATCGCGGCGAACGCCCCGAACTCCGACCCTGGCCTGCTCCAACCGCGCGTGAACTTGCTTGACCATGTCCTTGCGCCGATCTTCGGTCATTTGGGGAAAGTTCAGGCGGATGCCCGTGCCGTCGTTCACGGGATTAATCCCAAGATCGCTCTTCATGATCGCGCGCTCGATGAGCGTGTAGGTTGACTTGTCCCAAGGCTGAATGAGAAGCTGTCGCGGCTCAGGAACGCTGATATTTGCAAGCTGGCTGATCGGAGTCTCCGTGCCGTAGTAATCGACATGCACTCGCTCCAGAACCGCGGGGGAAGCTCGCCCCGTGCGATAGGAGGAGAAGTCGTGGGCCATCGCGTCGATGGCAGCCTGCATACGCTGCTCAGCGTCTTTTAGAATCTCTGGTGCGGTCATTGTTTTATTCGCCTCCGACTAAGGTGCCGGCGGTGCCGCCCTGGACGGCGTCCAGCAGGCTTCCGGCTTTGTTGAAATCTAGCACGATCAAGGGTAGCTTGTGCTCTCGGCACATTGTGAACGCTGTCTGGTCCATCACGCCAAGCCTCTGGTCGATCGCCTCACTGTATTCGAGCGTGTCATAACGCACGGCATCCGGGTTCTTCTTCGGATCCTTGTCGTACACCCCGTCGACTTTTGTGGCCTTCACTAACACTTCCGCTTCGATTTCCAAGGCTCGAAGAACGGCAGCAGTGTCGGTGGTGAAATACGGATTGCCCGTTCCGGCGGCAAACACGACGATGCGTCCCTTTTCCAAATGGCGCAGGGCGCGCCTCCGAATAAAGGCTTCAGCAACCTGCGCCACGCTGATCGCACTCTGGACCCTGCTGGGCACACCCTTGCTTTCAATGGCCGACTGCATCGCCAGTGCGTTCATCAGCGTTCCAAGCATGCCCATCTGGTCTGCGACCGTTCGGTCGATTCCGCCTTCCGTCGAAAAGGTCTCTCCCCGGACAAAGTTTCCGCCGCCAACTACAATCGCGACTTCGATGCCGGCGCGCTGAAGCCCCGCGATTTCTTCGGCAATGTAGCTAAGAACCTTTGGGTCCAGACCAAAATTAAAGGTCCCCGCTAGCGCTTCTCCGCTGAGCTTTACCAGAACGCGCTTGTAAGATCGCCGTGTCAACATTTAGCGACTCTAGGTTTACCCTTTGGCGATAACATCCCGCTTCCAACATTTCACGAAACGGTAATCACAGCCTGATCGCTCCGCTGCAGGCGCACCTTCTCCAGCATGAGTGCATGCTCCGGTCTGCCCAACACAGGGTCGGCATCGATAATCCGAATCGCCGCCTGCCTCGCCACTTCAAGCATTCGTCCATCCTGCACGAGATCGGCAATCTTCAAGTCCAAATTGCCGTGCTGCTTCGTTCCCGCAAGCTCGCCTGGACCCCGCAGCCGCAAGTCCTCCTCCGCAATCTTGAAGCCGTCGTTTGTGCCGGTCATGATCTCCATCCGTTGGCGAGCGTCTTCCGACTTCGCTTCCGCCACCAGCACACAGAAGCTTTGAAACTCACCCCGCCCAACCCGCCCCCGAAGCTGGTGCAACTGTGAAAGGCCAAACCGATTGGCATCTTCAATCACCATCACGCTGGCATTCGAAACATCCACGCCGACCTCGATGACAGTCGTGCTCACGAGCACATCCAGCTCATGCTGCCGAAACTGCTCCATCACCGTTTCTTTCTCGCGCGGACGCATCTGACCATGCAAGAGCCCGATGCGAAGGTCGCTGAACTCGCCGTTGACCAGGCGATAGTGAAGGTCCTCTGCCGCTTGGGCAAGCATCTTTTCGCTTTCGCTCACCATGGGACAGACAAAATAGGCCTGACGCCCTTGTTCGATCAATGCGCGAACCGCATCGAGCACGGATGCCCTTTCAGAGGGCTGCTTCCAATGGGTCTTTATCGGCTTTCGCCCAGGAGGCAACTCATCGATCACGCTTAGCTCCAGGTCGCCGTAAAGAGTCATCGTCAAGGTTCGCGGGATGGGGGTGGCGGTCATGACGAGGACGTCAGGATTTCCAAGCCCCTTGTCGCGCAGGGCCTTCCGCTGCAGAACGCCAAATCGGTGTTGCTCATCCACGACAACGAGGCCCAGGTTGGCAAAGCTCACGCCCTCTTGAATCAGAGCGTGGGTGCCCACGGCAACGTGTGCAAGGCCCAACTGCGCCCTCTCGCCAGCCCTCTTCTTCTCCTTTGCCGAGAGCTTCCCAACGAGCAACTCCACTTCGATGCCCAGCGGCTCGAAGAGGCGGCGCAGATTGACCGAATGCTGTTCAGCCAAAATTTCCGTCGGAGCCATGAGCGCAGCCTGATATCCGGACCGCACTGCCGCCAACATTGCGCAAGCCGCCACCGCAGTCTTTCCAGATCCAACATCGCCCTGCACCAGGCGGTTCATGGGATGGGGCGCCTCCATATCGCTATAGATTTCCTCGATCACCCGCTGCTGCGCACCCGTAAGTTCGAACGGCAGCATGTCTCGAATCTGCTCCCAGAGCGGCTCTTCGTCTCGCTTGTATGAAGCCTGATCGGCAAAAAGGTGTGAGCCTGTCGGCCGCAAGGCCTGCACGGCCGCGTCTTTTCCCGTGGAGAGGCGCGTATCGAGCGTGAGATTCCGCGCCGTCGCAGGCTTTCCTGCCTTTAGCGATTCGATTGGAAAAGCAATCCCTAACTCCTGCTGGGTCTCCGCCCGCCGCATCGCGAGCGAGAGCTGCAGGTAGAGGAATTCGTCGAAGACCAAGCGTCGCCTCGCTTCCAAGCGGTCCGCCTCGCTGTCAGGCAGATGAATTTGCCCGATCGCCCATTGAAGCTCCCGTAAGCCTTCCTCCCGCAAAAGCGAGGCGGGCAGGGGATCGACCACGAAGTTCAAATAACCCTCGACCGCGGCACGGGCACCACGCCTAAGCACCTTTTGCTGAAGGCCCTCCGTGGAGGGGTAGACGGGGACAATCCTTGCAAATTCTTCGGGATCATCCTCCTCAGTCAAGATCTCCCACTCAGGCGAGCTGATTTCAAGCTGGCGCTGGTTCTCCTTCACCTGTCCATAGGCGATCATCTCGCCCTTATAACCTTCTAGCTGCCGTTTGATCCAAGGTTGATTGAACCAAGTCAATGAGATCGAGCCGGTGCCATCCCGCACTAGCGCCTTCAGGATGACCATGCCTCCGCGTGTCGGCCTTGCATCGACGTTCGTCAATCGTCCCTTTACCGTCACCCACTGGCCTGGCTGGATCTGTGAAATGGGGGGCAAGTGGCGACGATCCTCGTACCTGCGCGGCACGTGGAACAGCAGATCCTCCGCCGTGAACAGCCCGAGTTTATTTAGGCCCTTCGCGTTCTTGGGGCCGACTCCCTTCAAGAACTGGACCTCGGAGGCAAGCGACCGCTCAATCATCGACTATAGGATGGACGGATCAGCAACCGGGTTGCATGCGGCGGCGAAGGGAAGTTCTTCCAAGATCGTAAGTGCGTCGCTTCGCGTCGGGCAATCATAATGATCGTCATGCTCGCCGAAGCACTTCTCGCCCACCGCACGGACATCGCCCAGGCCGACCCAGAGATCGCCGGCCTGCTGACTCGGGAAGAACAGCGCCAGCAGCGCAACCTGGAACTCATCGCAAGTGAGAATATCGCGAGCCTAGCCGTTCGGCAGGCCATGATGAGCGTCCTTACCGACAAATACGCGGAGGGCTATCCCGGCAACCGCTACTACGGCGGCTGCGAAGTGGTGGACGAAGTCGAAAACATCGCCCGAGACAGGGTGAAGGAGCTGTTTGGAGCGGAGTACGCCAACGTCCAGCCCCACTCAGGCTCGCAGGCGAACATGGCCGTCTACTTCGTCTTCGTGAAGCCGGGGGACAAGGTCATGGGCATGAACCTTCAGCATGGCGGCCATCTCACCCACGGCTCCCCAGTCAATTTCTCCGGGCAACTCTACAACTTCGTTTCGTACGGCGTAGAGCGCGAAACCGGGCTCATCGACTACGACAAGGTCGCCGAAACCGCCCTCCAAGAGAGACCGAAGATGATTACCGTAGGCGCCAGCGCCTACTCTCGGCCAATCGACTACAAACGCTTCCGCGAAATCGCCGACTCCGTCGGCGCGTTCCTCTTTGCCGACATCGCTCACCCTGCGGGACTCATCGCAAAGGGCCTGCTTCCGTCACCCTTGCCTCATGCCCATGTCGTGACGTCTACGACGCATAAAACCCTGAGAGGTCCTCGAGGGGGGCTTATCTTGCTGGGCAAAGACTTCGAGAATCCCTTCGGCATTGTCGCCCCAAAGAGCGGTCGCACTAAGAGGATGTCGGAGCTTCTCGACAGCATGATCATTCCAGGTATCCAAGGAGGGCCGCTCATGCACGTGATCGCGGCGAAGGCGATCGGCTTCCGCGAAAACATGCACCCCAGCTTCACCAATTACGCGCAGCAGGTCATCGCAAACGCCCGATCTCTGTCCGCAGCCTTGACAGCCGAGGGGTTTGACATTGTAAGCGGCGGCACCGATAACCACCTGATGTTGATCGATCTTCGGAACAAGGGGTTAACGGGGAAAGCAGCCCAGCTTGCGCTGGACAAGGCGAACATCACGACGAACAAGAATGGTGTTCCTTTCGACGACAAATCTCCTCTCATCACGAGCGGCGTACGAATCGGCACTCCGGCGGTCACAACTCGGGGAATGAAAGAGGCCGAGATGGGCGAGATTGCGTCCCTCATCTCGCGCGTGCTGGCCGCACCCGACGACGAGAACGTTGCTCGGGACGTTCAAAATGACGTGGTAGAACTCTGTTCTAGATTCCCCATCCACGGTTAAACCCCCACGGGTTAGACCTAAGTGCCGCTTCGTAACTTGTCGCGCGCGCTCATGGCTTGCTGAGGCTGGGGCTCAGCCCTTTGCATCTCGTTCTTGCCTCTCTCGATTGTGGTCATGACTTTGCCCACCTGGTTCTCCAGAGATGCGAGCACGTCGTATGCGTATTTCTCGGCACCGCGCTTCATCTGCATGGCGTCCCGTTCCGCTGCGTTTCGGAGTTCCTCGCTCTGGGCTTTCGTGAGCTTGAGAATCTCGCTCTCCGAAATCATGCGCTCTTGCTGAAGTTTGGCCTGTTCGACGGTTCGGTCCGCCTCACGCTTGGCTTCCTCCATCAATTTTGCCACCTCGGCTTGAGCCCGCTCCACGGTCATGGTTGCGTCTTCCTTTGCGCTGTCGAGAATTCGCTCGCTTTCGCGAACGGTGCTCACCGCGACCTTCAATTCTTGAGGAAGGGAAGCCCGCACCTTCGCAATTTGCATGCTGATCTCATCCCGGTTGAGTCCCCAGGTAACCGGCCCGAACGAGGGGGCGTGGTCAATCAGTTGCGATAGCTCGTCTAGCAAGCGAAGGATGTCCATTTGTTGGGTTCTCATGCGTCTCCGGCTAGGTTATTGTGGCAGGAATGCACGGTGACCGAATCACAACCTTGCATCCCCTTACAAGCCGTTAAAGTAAACGACGAAAAGAGCTTGGTTAGAGTGTCGCCTATCGTAAAGAAACGCCAGCCTCACTCTCTCAGTCCACGAACATGAACTCGTTGGTCATCATCAGCGCCTGGATGTAGAGAGCCAGCCGCGAAACAGGCGGACCACTCGGCGGTGCGAACGACGTAGAGGAGTCAAAGGTCTGCTTGCCGTCCATACTCTTGATGACGGGGGCCCACGCGAAAGCATCGCAGGACTCGTTCGACAACGGATCGACGACAAAGTCCAACGTGTCGCCCTTCAGCAGTTTCACGGCAGTTAAAGTGGTTCGAGCCTTGTTGTTCAGCGACTTCCAATCACCGAGGACGTTGCCGCGGTTTGTGACCACCATCGCGCGGATACCGTCGCCCTGAGCATTGAGATGCGCTACAGTTCCGTCGATGTTGACCGTCATTGACGAAGGCGCGGTCCAACGGCGAATGATGCTGTGGTTGGCATCACGCCCCGGATGACCTCCCTGGGCATTCAGCATCAGCCAGCCAAGCGCAGGGTCTGGGAAGGCGTTGCTGACGCGGTAGCTGTTCTCGGCGAAGTGCGGGAGCGGAGTGAACTTGGGGCTGGCTCCGTAGCCATATTGCCAGATGGAGGTGGGAGCTGTGATCGAACCTTGGTTCAGATAGGATGTGCCTGCACCCTGCTCGTCCGCGTCCGGAAGCCTGGCAAAGAGGCGACGATAGATGCGGCGTACTTGCTGTCCCGGGTCGGCGGAGCCTTTGACTTCTGGGCTTTCAGCCAAAGCTTGAGCCTGTTGAACGCTGAGCGGCGAATTCATGAAGAAGAGGGCCTGTTGGGGCACCGTGGTCATAAAGCGTCGAGCGCTCGTGCTGTCCGGCGAAGCGAAGTCGAAGGTTCGGAAGATGCCAGGAAGGTTCTGGCGCTCGACGAAGCCATACAGGGCTCTCTTCGGAGTGAAGGGCTCGGACCATAGGTTCACGGACTTGCCCCCGGTTTGCTTCAGATCTAGCTTGCCGGCCGCCAGCATCAAGGAGTCGCGCATCTGTTCGAGGTCAAGCCGTCTACGGTTCATTCGGCTCCACGTGCGATTCTCGGGGTCCTTGCTGTAGGTTTTCGTGTCAACAGCAGACGATTGTTGGTAGGTAGCCGAGGTCAGAATCAGCTTGTGCAGCTTCTTTATGGACCAGCCATTCTCCATAAAGCTTGCGGCGAGAAAATCGAGCAGAGCGGGATGAGTCGGCAACTCGCCCTGGTATCCAAAATCGGAAGGTGTTCGAACGAGGGCGGCTCCGAAATGCTGCTGCCAAACGCGATTCACGAACACGCGTGCGGTGAGGGGGTTGTCTTTACTCGCGATAGCCCGTGCAAGCTCGATCCGTCCACTGCCCTTGTTCCAATGCGCTCGGTCGCCCGTTGTCAGGGCTCGCAGAAACCGCCGAGGAGCGAGTTCTCCCCGGAGCCCAGGATTGCCTCGCTTAAACACGACGCCATCGCCTGGATTGGACCGATCTACCATCGCCATGGCGAACTCCGGCGTCTCGGGGGTCTTCCTTTTCAAGTCGGTGACTTCCGCCTGCAATTGTTGGAGCCTCTCCATCGCGGCAGGTTCAAAGTGGGTGCTGAGCTGTGCGAGTTTCGCGATGTCAGGAACCTGGTCCTCGCGCAGTGCCTGGAGCACATTCTTGATCTCAGGGGTTGTTTCGATGCCTCGGAGTCTCTTGATCTGAGCAAGCTTTAGGGATTGGATCGAGCTCTCAAGGCTGGTGACCTGCTGATTGTGCTGAATCCAGGGGTCGCGAATGGTTTTCGCGGAAATGGGCGCGGTGATCTCTTCGGACGAGGCAAAGATGGCGAACAGAGAATAGTAATCCTGAGTGGGAATAGGGTCGAATTTGTGGTCGTGGCAGCGAGCGCAGGCCACCGTAAAGCCCTGAAAGCCGCGCATGGTGACATCGATTCGATCATCGATAATGTCCGGCTGATTGTTCAGAAAGCGTCTGCCTACAGTTAGAAAACCAAGCGCCGCGAGAGCTGTTTTGTCGTCGCCATTCTGTACCTGCGGGAGTCTGTCGGCGGCAAGCTGCTGAACGATGAATTGGTCATACGGCAGGTCTTCGTTGAAGGCGTCGATCACCCATTCGCGATAGGTGTAGGCGTTGTAGTAGTTTCGATCTTCCTCGAAGACGTACCCCTTGGTGTCGGCATAGCGAGCAACGTCCAGCCAGAGCCGTGCCGCCCGTTCTCCATACCGTGGTGAAGCAAGCAGCCGATCGACTTGTTTGGCAAGCGCCTGGGGTGACTTGTCAGCCAGGAAGAGATCGACCTCGGCGGCAGTGGGCGGTAGGCCGGTGAGGTCGTAGCTGACACGCCGCAGCAGAGTTAGCTTATCGGCTTGCGGGGCCGGCTTCAGGTTGCTCGCTTCCAACTTCGAAAGTATAAAAGCGTCGACCGCATTCTTGGGCCAAGTCAGTTGCTTGACCTTGGGATTTTGGGGGGCTATAACAGGCTTGAGAGACCATAAAGGAGGCTTTTCCTTAACTCGGGTTACCGTTTTCGGCCAGGGTGCGCCCATCTGGACCCATGCTTCGATATCAGCGATTTCGTTGGCCCTAAGCGGTTTGGCCTTGGGCATCTTGATTGGGCCGGTGTGGCGGATGACCTGAACAAGTAGGCTCTTTTCAGGATCGCCAGGCGAGACCACCTTTGACACGGCTTCTCCGGAATCCAGCCGCAGACCGGCCATCTCCAAGTCTTTGCCGTGGCACTTGTAGCAGTTCTCCGCGAGCACGGGCCGCACCTTGGTTTCGAAAAACGCGATCTGATCCGCAGTGGGTTCCTGCTTGGCCGGCTGTTCCTGATTGGACCGAACATCAGTCGCGAGGCTTAGGGATAGAACCCCTAAAGCGGTGGCCAGACAGATTTTCGATGCGGAGTTGATCTTCAGGCGCACACTAAGAGCGTAACACAGCTTTGCCTAGAATCACCTCCACATGCCGGGCATGTGGAGGTGACGTGTCTTTTTAGCCTTCGACTTTGGTGATGGCTTGGTTGAGGCTGGCGAGACCTTTCTCGTCGCCCTTGAGGTTCACAAACTTCTCGCTGACTTGCTTGTTCTTATAAACAAACACAGTGTTCTTCACATCGCCCGAAACGGTGACTTTGTAATTCTTCACCGCACCGTCAGTCTTGGCGAGATAGGCGAGCGCAACTTCCTTGAAGCCTGCTTTCTCAGCGATCTGCTTCAGAGACTTGGCGGTATCTTCAGGCTTGTCTGTGAGAACGATCACAAACGCCTTGAACTCTTTGTTGCCCGCCATCTTCTTGTCGAGCACTTCCGAAATCGCGACCACATTCTTCATGTCGTCGTCATTCACCCAAACCTGCACTTGAGGGCGAGAGCCGAATGTGCAAGGGGGGCAGCTGTTGGTGCCTTTCAAGGAGCCGGTGACGTGGCTTGGGTGGAAAGGCGTGACCGTTTCGCCGACTTTGAGACCTGAATCGGGCCCGCTGGCGAGCACTGGGAGAACCAGGATGCCGACTGCGGCAAGAATTCCTAAGACTTTTTTGGACATGATCGAATTGACCTCACCTTCATCTTACGCAACAAATCGCAAAAAACGTCCCTCTTTTTGTTAAGACTGTGTGCATCCACCCAAGCAGGTAAAATCTCTTTGGCGAATGCTACAAGTCGAACGGCTGGTCAAGCAATACAAGAACTTCCGTGCTGTAGACGAACTAAGCTTCACCCTTAACCCAGGTGAAATTGTCGGCTTGCTCGGCCCCAATGGTGCAGGCAAGACAACCGCCCTCCGCTGCATCGCAGGCATCCTTCGTCCCACTTCCGGCTTTGCCTACATCAACGGGCACGACGTCGTCTCGAATCAAGCCAAGGCCAAAGCTGGCCTCGCCTTCGTGCCCGAAGTTCCCTCGCTTTACGAGCTGCTGACCGTCGATGAGCACCTCAAGTTCATTGCGATGTGCTTCGATACCGTGCACCTCTACGAAGAGCGTCGTGAAATGTTGCTGAAGCGATACGACCTGCTCGAGAAGAAAGATTCGCTCGTGGCGACGCTCAGCAAGGGCATGCGCCAAAAGCTGTCGGTAGCGTGCGCGCTGGTACACGATGCCAATGTGCTGCTGTTTGATGAACCCTTGATCGGCATCGATCCAGCCGGTGCAAGAGAGCTGAAAGAGGAACTGGCTAGGGCGCGAGATCACGGCTCGGCGATCCTGATTTCCACGCATCTTCTCGATACGGCCGAGCGGCTGTGCGATCGCGTGCTGATCATGGCCAGGGGAAAGAAAATCGCTGAGGGGACGCTGGCCGAACTCCAAACCAGCAGCCATCTCGAAGGTCAGAGCTTAGAGGAAGTCTTCCTGACCCTCACGGAGGATGGTTACGAAGCCGCTACTCTTCCTCTCAGTTAGAACGATGGTGAACGGGGTGAAGCGAGCCTTAACTTCGCCACAACGGCTCATCGGCCTGGTAGTCGTTCTGCTGTACTACTTCAATTTTCTCGTCCGGCCCTTCAGTAGCGATAGCTCGATGCCGCGTACGCCGGACAATTTGCCACTTTTGGATCTTCCGAGGATGGAGGTGATCGATGGCATCGTGTTCGGCCTTTTTGCCATCATCAGTCTGTTTCTTATGATGGGAGCGCTGACGCCGCGTGGAGGGTTCAGACCCGCCGATGTCGACGTGCTGTTTCCGACGCCCGTGAATCCCACGATCGTGCTCTTCTTTCGATTAGGGCGCGAATACTTCTTCACGCTGCTCTTTCCGTTGCTCATCGCTATTCTGTCAGGAAGGGTCGGCATTTCGATCATGCAGCAGCTTTTTCGCGGTGATCCAACGCAGAACGTGAATGGCGGCAACTTGATCCTCGCATGGTTCCTGCTGTCGTTCACGTGGGTTTGCCTTGGCTTCGGGCTAAGCATGTTCGTCAATCGAAGCGACGAGCGCAGCGACTTCAATAAGAAGGTGATCAATGGCCTGATCTTTGGAAGCTTGATCATGGTTGCCGGGTTCGTCTTCCTGAAATTGCGAGCGGATCCGAGCCTCGACACCCTGCTGGAACTGACCCATCATCCGCTCATGCGCTCGGTCTTCTTTGGAGCTTCACTGGCGACCATGATGGTAGTTGCTCCGATCGGAGGCTCCGTGTTGTTTCCGCTCGCGGGCGGCGCTGCTCTCGTCGGCATCAGCGCCTTGGCGATATGGCTGGCCGCAACTCAGGTCGGCTACATGTACGATCAAGCTGCCGCCAAGGGCTTTGGGTCTATTAACCTGCGAAAGCTGCAGCGTTCGGGCGACACCTACGGCATGGTAGCCGAGCAGGCGCGACAGGGCAAGGTCCGCAGGGGAAAGATCGCCGGCATGGTCTCGCGCCGAAATATGACGGGTGGGGCGGCCCTCCTATGGAAGGAGATGCTGCTGCAAAGCAGGGGAGCAATGTGGCAGTACTACCTCATGGGACCGCTGGTGCTCTTGCTCGTGCTTATGCCCCTCTACGGCCTCGCCCGTAAAGAAGAACTCAGGCCGCAGTTGGATCAGTTAAGCACGGCCATCCCGCTGCTCTTCACGTTTCAGGCCCTGGGCGTCTTTATCATCACGTTGAACAATGCCACGAGCGGCTTTATCGAGTTGCTTCGGCGAGTCGATGTTCAAAAGCCGCTGCCCTTCACGTCCAGCACCATCGTCTTTTGGGAAATCCTTGCTAAATGTGTCCCTACCACGATCGTCGCAACCATCGCCGCTACAGGTGCCTTCATCATCGAACCCCGTCTATGGGCCGCCGCTCTATCATCGGTGATCGTGATGCCGACTCTGGCAATGATCCTCACCGCGGTGGTGCTGCTCGTCACGATCCTCTTTCCTGATGTGGATGACGCGGCTCAGCGCTCCTTCAGAGGCTTGATGATGCTCCTTGGTTGTGTAATCGTCTCGCTCCCAGGAGTCCTGATAATGGGAGTGCTCTTGTATGTCAAGGTCAGCCCCTTGATCGCATCGTTGCCCGTCATCGGTTTGAACCTTGGAATAACGCTTGCGGTTGCTGCCTTGGCGGGCGGGCTCTATGCGGGCTTCAATCCCTCAGAGTAGACTTTGCGGCAGTCCGTGAACTTACCCACGCGGTTGTTTGTTGCGCTTGGTTAGTGAAATCATCCATGAAGCTTCTTAGCTCCACAAAGATCGCCATCGGCTTCATTCTCTTGCTCACGCTCATTATCGGCGGGTATCGCTTCCTTAATGTGCAACTCATCGCCGGTGCCAAGTTCGGCGCGGTGATCCCTGGCAAGGTGAACGTAGTCGGCATTGATCCTGCCTCTGGATATCGAATTATCGTTGCCAATCAAATGGCGCAGCTTATCGAAGGCGATGGCGACTTTGAGAGCACCGGCTCGGCGGAAGGCGGATCGACGAGCGGTGCCGTCAAGAAGCGTATTCCGATCCGCGAAATGCTGGGCGCAATCCAGGGTGATCCGGTGGCCATCGGAGAGTTCGTTCGCATCATGAACGACATTCGTCAGGATGAAGAGTGGCCCACCAACGCTCCGGTTTGGAAATCTGAGGACATTGAAAAAGCTTTTGCGGGCGACGCCAAGCTCGCCGCAAAGCTTCAGCACGACCTCAACATAAAGCTCGACGGTTCGCCTCTGCCATCCGTGCGGCCAGCCGCGCTCTATAACGGAATTTTGGTGAACTTTCCGATCAGCCTCACAGTTGCCAGCCCCTCGGGCGCACGAGAAGTAACAGGGCGCTTGGAGCTTCCTTACCGGCCCAGGCTCCTGAAGGTGGTCGAAGACAAGCTCGCGGGAAAGAATGCCGAGGTCTCGACCATCATCGGCTACTATGCGGAGGAAGCAGCCAAAGAAATTGCTGATCTCAGCCTGCGCGAGAACGTTCGGACCAGCTTGAGCAATCTCTATTCGAAGGCTAGAGTAGACGAGCTTCGGATCATCCCCGAAAAAGTGCTCCGAGGAGCCCAGGTGCTCATTAACGAGGAGCATATCGAGGGTGCCGAGAGCCGTGAGGTAGACCTAGGAGACAAGAAGCTTTACGACATCAAGATGCGGCTCACAGACGAGGGCCGCAAACGTCTGTGGAAGTACTCCATGGACCGAGTGGGCTCATATGTCATGCTTGTGGTCGATGGAATCGCCGTAGCCGCGCCTCGCATTCGTCATCAGTTGACCCAAGACGAACTGACTATCGGTGGAATGGAAGATCAAGTGCTTATGAGGGAGGCGGTGGATGGGATGAACAAAGTGGTGAAGAAAGATTGAATTCCAAGTGGCTTTTGCCTTGCGCAGCGCTTTGCCTGACCGGGTGTGACGATTCTGTTGGCCCCAAAGTGGATGTTGTCCCTGCCGCGCCTCCACCTCCTCCCATAGAGGCAGGCGTCGAAGCAAAGCTCTTCCCTATGAAGAAGGGAAATCAGTGGGTCTACGCAAGTGAGATCGGCAGTAGTAGTGGCATTCAATCTGGGGAAATGACTTGGCGCATCAGCGCCGTCCGAGAGAAAGACGGCGCGAGTGAGGCCGACCTGGAGATGGTTCAAGCTGGAAAGGTCATTGATCGACAAACCTGGAGAAAGAATTCGAAGGGCATCTTCCAAGTGTCCGCCGGGAGCCAGCGCACCTCGTTTTCGCCACCGCAGCCCATCGTCACCTTCCCCCTAAAGACGGGAACCAAAATATCCTACGCTGGCAAGGGCATTACACCGCTCGGCGGGACGGGGACCCTTACCTCTAAAGGTCAGGTTCTCGGACCTCAAGAGGTGGACACCGACTCCGGGCGCGTAACCGCCATCGCGATCCAAAGCGCGACCACCTTCCAAGCAGGAAAAAATGAGGGGCTCGCTGAAACGACTTCTTGGTATCAGGCGGGAGTCGGCCTTGTCCGGTACAGAATGGATATCAGAGTAGGTGCTGCACATGGAAGCACCGTTCTTCGACTCAAGAGCACTAACGTAAAGCTATGAAATCAAGACTTCACCTCCTGTTCCCGCTCGCGCTGCTGATTGTGGTGGGATGCGCCCCCAAAGAGCCCGTTGTAAGCAACCCAACCGTGGCTACTTCCGGCACCAATGATGCGACCACTGGCGCCGCGCCCGCAACGCCTCTCGACCGGAGCCTCATCCCCGCAGACCTCAAAACAGAAGCGTTTGAATACTTCGGATTGGGCAATGAAGAGCCGACCGAAATGCAGGTCGTGATCAGCTCCGACCCGGGGGTGAAGACCGGCATCGTCACGACCACCCTTACCGAAGTAAAGGACGGCAAGGCTAGCTTTACGATCGAAAGGTCGGGCGGCTTAATGCAGTTAGGAACTCAGAAGGTAGTGCTACAGAAGGAAGGCATCTTCGTGACCGAGTCCACCGACGCGATTCTGGATACCCCTCAACTCGAGCTATCATCCAATCTTCAACCCGGCTCAACGTGGCGCAGCAAGCTGAAAGTCGATAAGCCAGGCTCCCAGATGGACTTGTCCACGACCTATACGGTAAAGGGAATTGAGAAGTTCACGACCAAGAAGGGTCCACGAGAAGGGCTGCTGGTGGTGGCGAAGGGCACGGGGACCGCAAATGGACAACCCATAACCTTTGAAAGCCGGGAGTGGTACGTCAAGGGAGTCGGGGGAGTGAAAGCGGTGCTGGTGACCAAGGCGAAGGCTGGGCAGACCCAGACCATTACCATCGAGGAGACCAAGTAATGCTACTCGCGGCTTTATGCGCAACTGCAGTTGGCCTTACGGCCGGCGATTTCTTCCCCTTAACTGAGGGCCGCAAACTGACCTATGAGGAAAAGAGCGTCACCTACTCGGTAACGACGGACGTGGTCGGTAAAGAAGAAGCCATCGGCACTCAGCGGGGGGTCCATGTTACGACCTTCCAGAACACCAAAGCGGTCGGGCACGCTTTTTACCGCGTCGATCCCGACGCCGTCTATCTATTGGCGTACGCGAAAGAGAACCCTTTGCCGACGCCAATGCCTCTCTTCAAGCTTGGCACTAAGAAAACCACCTGGGAATTTGGCGGTGTGACGGGAATAAAGGAAGGCTCCGAGGGGATGAAACTCAAGGGCGAATCCGAACTGAAGGGCCTCAAAGATGTCTTGGGCCTGAAGGTGGAAGTCCTTGAGGTCAAAATCTCTGCGGAAGTCGGCGTGGGAGCTTCCAGGGAAATTGTGGAGCAGCACGCGACGTATGCCAAGGGTATAGGCCTTGTCGAACTCACTTCGAAGACTACGGTAGGCAAGCGTAGCGCCGACTCTTCGCTAAAGCTCGTAAAGGTTGAAAACCCCGGAGGTTAAGAGTTCATCACGAAGACTTCAACGGTCCTTGTAGCTGCTATCGGCGTATTCTCGGCCCTCACTTTTGTTGGGTGTCATAGGGCGAGCAATGAGATGGTGCCCGCCAAGGGTCTTCGATTAAGTTCGCGTCACGACATCAATCCAACCTCTCGGATTGAGAAGAAGGCCAAAGTGACCTCGGCGGGTCTTTCGCGCTCGATGGACGTCGAGACCGAGCACGAAGACCACGAATACACTGTGAGGGTTCAGGCACACGGTGAGCCCTATGACGAGGAATCCTATCAGAATCTTCCTGGATCCTTTGGGCTTAACCAGGCAGCGGGCGAGATGTACGATCTTCCGATTCCACTTCTGAAATTCCCTATGAACGTGGGCGACTCGTGGACATGGAAGGGATCCGCTACGGCTGCCCAAGAGTCGAGTCCCGCTACCGCCGTCGTGAGAACGACCGAGGAGCAGGTTTTTGTGTGCGCGGTTCCAGTTCAGGCCATCCGAACGAGAGTCGTCGTCAGCATCGTTCCGCGCCCCGGTGCCCAGGCCATTACACGCGAAATGACCTTCTACTTCGCTCCCAAGCGCGGTCTTTTCAAACGAAGTTGGGGCAATACATCGATTCGGGAGCCTGACTGCCCTTAAATGTCCACTATACACACCGGCAGCATGCCCCTCGAACAGAAGCGTGGGTTACGCCTCGACTGGGTGCTGATTGCTGCCACGCTGATTCTGCTGACCATCGGCCTGATGTCACTTTTCAGCGAGGGTGCCGCCCGGGACAATGGCGCAAGCTTTAAGAAGCAACTCCTGTTCTCTCTGATCGGCATCGCCCCCTTTGCGATCTTCGCGACCGTTCCCCCAAAGCTCTGGCAAAGACTTTCTTGGTGGCTGTACGCGATCAATGTGTTGGCTCTTCTCGCCGTCCGTTTTATGGGCTCTGAGAAGAAGGGAGCCGAGCGGTGGATTGAATTCGGTCCCATCCAGTTTCAGCCGAGTGAAATGGCAAAGCTGCTGACCATCATTACGCTCGCCTCGTTCTTTGCTTACCGCCAAGACTCGATCCACAAATTCTCGACTTTTGCGCTCAGTCTCTTGCATATCTCGCTCCCACTCGCCCTGATCCTGATGCAGCCGCACCTCGGAGCGGCCCTCGTGATCATCGTTTCATGGTTTGCGATAAGCGTCGTCTCGGGGGTGCCCGCAAAGTTCCTCGCCGCAACTGTCGCGGCCTGCATCGCCATCGTAACCATAGTCGTTGCCGTACCGTCGGTGGCGGGAGTCTTTCTCCGCGACTACCAGCTCAAGCGGCTCGAAGGCATGTTTGTTCAAGACGAAAAAGGGAAGGGCTATCAAACAGATCGTGCCCAGATAGCCTTTGCCGTGGGTGGCGTGATGGGGACCGGCTACCTCAATGGACTCCAAAAGAAGGGTCACTTCATTCCCGAGCAGCATAACGACTTTATCTTCACCGTTGTTGGCGAAGAAGGCGGTCTGATAGGTGGGGCATTGGTGCTTTTCGCGTTCGGATTCTTCTTCTTTCGTATCTGGCTCGTGATGTTCCTCGCCTCCGACGTTTACTACCGAATGCTCGCTGCGGGCATATTCGCGGCGCTCTTCTTCCACATGTTCGTAAACATTGCGATGGTCCTGAAGGTCCTCCCGGTAGTAGGCCTCTGGCTTCCGTTTCTTAGCTACGGCGGCACCGCGCTTTGGCTATGCCTTGCCTGCGTCGGACTTCTCCTCAGCATCCGGAGGCGAGAGGCACCCGTGCTCTTTTCCTAACATCCGCGCTACTCCCTAGATCTGGGATGCGACTCGTCCACCGCCTTTTTGAGCCTCTCCACACTGACCGCGGTGTAGATCTGAGTCGTGGCCAAGCTTTCGTGACCGAGAAGCTGTTGAACCGACTTAAGATCCGCGCCCCCGTCCAGGAGGTGCGTGGCAAACGAATGGCGCAATGTGTGCGGCGAGACGGATGGGTCCAGTCCGACTTGCTTGGCCCACCGCTTCACCACGTTCTGAACGGTCCGGGTGGTGATTCGCTTGCCATGTTGATTCGTAAAAAGCGCCGAACCCGCCGACGGCTGGACCCGCTCCCCCGACATGAAATCCAGGATCGCACTCTTGGCGGTCGACCCAAATAGCACCAGCCGTTCCTTGCTGCCTTTGCCCATCACCATCACCGTTCCCGCACGCATGTCCATATCCTCGACATTGACCCCGACCAGCTCAGACACGCGCAAACCTGCGGAGTACATCAATTCCAGCAAGGCATGATCTCTCATCGGCGTCTTCGACAGGGCCTCCTGATCCAGCATCTCTGTCGCCTGCGACTGACTCAGCGCCTTGGGCAGGTGCTTGCGCCGGATAGGGGCCTCCAAAACTTCGGTTGGATCATGGTCCAGCCGCCCTGACGCTTTCAGATAGCGAACGAAGGCTCGGATCGTCGAAAGCTTTCGCGCTCGGGTAACCGGTGTCGGAGCAAACTTTCGCAAGTATAAGCGGAGCCGATCTGGAGCCAGATCGAACCGCCCGTTTAGAGACTTGGCAAGCTGGGAAAGGTCGGAGCCGTACGACCGGACTGTATTCGGAGAACGCCTGGCCGCAAGGTGGTCCAGAAACTCCTGAATAAGCAAATCCAAGTCCCCGCCGCTCATCTCACTCATCCCGTAAACTACGCCGCATGCTTCCCAGCATTCAAGACGTTCGCAAGCGCTTCCCTGCACTACAGAGCGGATTCATCTATCTCGAAAACGCGGGCGGCTCCCAAGTCACCGCTTCCGTAGCCGACGCCATCCGCGACTACATGCTCAGCAGCTACGTCCAGATCGGAGCGAGCTATGAAGCCTCGCAGGTCGCCACTCAAACCGTCGCGGATGCCCACGCCTTTATGGAGCGCTGGGTCAATGCGGGTAATCAAGGCAAAGTTGTGCTCGGACCGAGCGCCACAGCTCTCGTCAATATTGTCGCCAATGCTTACGGCGAAATTCTCGGCCCCGGAGATGAGATGATCATCGCCGAATCGAACCATGAGGCTAATGCAGGCCCCTGGGAAAGGCTCGAAAGACGCGGCGTCGCCATCAAGTTCTGGAAGGTCAACCCCAACAACTACAAACTCCCGCTCGAAGAACTCGATAGCCTCCTCACCTCCAAAACGAAGATTGTCGCGTTTCCACAGGTGTCCAATCTTCTCGGTGACACGGTCGACGTCCGAGCAATTACCCGCCTCGCGCACTCGAGAGGGGCCAAAGTCTTCGTTGACGGAGTCGCTTTCGCGCCGCACGGAGTGGTCGACGTTCGGGCCTGGAACGTTGACTGGTACGTCTTTAGCAATTACAAAGTCTACGGCCCTCATATGGCCACTCTGTACGGCTCCAACGAAGCGTTCGCCGAGCTCACGGGCCCGAACCATTTTTTCATCCCGAAGGAGGCCGTACCTGCCAAATGGGAGCTCGGGGCGCTTAATCACGAGGGATGTGCGGGCCTTCTGGGTCTGCAAGACTACATCTGCTTCCTCAGCGGACAACCTGAGGCGAGCAGGGAAGCCATCGAGCAAGCTTGCGCTGCGATGGCTTTGCTTGAAAAGCCGCTGACATCGCGGCTGCTTTCCTATCTCAGCCAGAAGGCAGGCGTCCAAATCGTCGGCCCTGGACCCAGCGAAACGGCCGTCGGTACGGTGAGCTTTACTTCAGCAAGCTCCCCTAACAGCAAGATAGTCGACCATCTCGTGGCAAACCAGATCGGTGTTCGAGCCGGCCACATGTACGCCCTGCGCCTATGTCAGTCCTTGAACATCGACCTTTCGCAGGGAGTCACGCGAATCAGCCTCCTCCATTACAACACTGCCGATGAGATCGAGAAGACGATCGCTGCATTGGAAGACGTCCTTTAATGCGGGCCCATGCGGTCGGGGTTTTCAACAGGTAAAATTCTTCAACGCCGATGTAGCTCAGTGGCAGAGCAACTCTTTCGTAAAGAGTAGGTCGCGGGTTCGATTCCCATCATCGGCTCCCCCCCCCCCCGTTTCACATACCTCTCCCCTCGCGGGAGAGGTCGGAGATGTTCGTGCTCCGGGTGAGGGGGAACAGATGCTTGAGTTTCACGAAAGCCCCCTCACCTCTCCAACGAGGGTTCCTGGACCCCCACCATCCCCGCATGTCTCCGTCTTTCCGGTACCTCCCCTTGCCCGTTCGAAAAGTAGAAGATTGTTTTTAGCTGGATATGGTTGACAAAAACATTGCTTGGCAGCATATAAGTAGGCGCAGACCGAAAGATCTCCGTTAGAACCCCCTTCAAAGACCGCCGTCAAAATCCCAGCCCAAGCATTACCCCCGCAGGGAAGGAAACAGGAAGGAATCGGGAACGCAGCCACCCGAGGAAGGGGAGCACAATGCTTCCACTAGCTCACTGCCAGCACCTCTGCTTCTGAAGCGACTTTGCGGTGTGTCAGAGCTGGCACCCCGCTATGATCGCCTTCTATACCTGGGATGCGTCAGCGCAGGCCGCCGGGCTAAAGTACTTCTTGTGGTTTTGTTCCGTGATTTGGCCTTTGACGCCTCTGGAGAATGCAGGGGCGTGTACTATGAAAGCGGGAACACAAAAACGTCAAAATTGGATCGCTAGGCTAAAGCCTCTGGCACCAGGTGATATCCGACGATTGGGAACTCTAGATGATTGCAGTGCCGATTTTCTAATAAAGAAATTCTACGTTCTGTCCTATAGTAAGCTTTAGGGATTCGGCTCTAACAGAAGGAGCGAGATTACCCTACACAGATAGTAAGCCTCACTTGCTGCTGTACCCAGTAATGTGCAATGAAAAAAATTACCTTCTTAGATGCGCAGATCCTTGTGGTCGATGACGAGCCTTCCAAAGTACGCTTGGTGTCCGAGCTGCTTGGATTCGGCGGTTACCGCAATGTCGCCTCGGAAACTGATTCTTCGAGAGCCTCCGTTGCGTTCCAAACTTGTCAACCAGATCTGGTGATCTTAGATCTGCACATGCTGCCGAAGGATGGGTTTCATGTGCTCAGCGAACTGGAATTCCTGATTCCAATTGGGTCGTATCTACCCGTTCTCATCCTCACCGGCGATATCTCCAGCGAGACAAAGGAGCGCGCACTGTCGGCTGGGGCCATGGATTTTCTCGCCAAGCCTTTCAACTCTACTGAGATTCTCCTGCGTGTGCAAAATCTACTTCACACCAGGGCACTCTATCTTGAACTGCTTGCCGAACGGAACTCATTGGAACAGCGAGTGCAAGAGCGTACCGAGGAAGTGCTCCAGGGGCAGAGCGAGATCCTCGATCGACTTGCTCTCGTCTCAGAATTCAGAGACGACGCAACGGGTGATCACACCAAGAGAGTGAGCGAGATCGTCCGCCAAGTCGCCACCGATCTCTCTTTCCCCCTGGAACAAGTCGACCTGATGGCCAGGGCATCCTTGCTGCACGATATTGGAAAAGTCTGCATTCCCGATAACATCCTGATGAAGCCCGGGATGCTCACCGCACTCGAATATGAGCGTGTGAAGGACCATGCCGCTATTGGTGGAGAGATATTGAAGGGCAGCCATACGCCGCTCCTCATCGCGGCCGAATCGATCGCGCGTTACCACCACGAGCGCTGGAACGGATCGGGCTATTCGGGATTGGTCGGTGACGCCATACCCATCGAAGCCAGGATAACCGCCATTGCCGACGTCTTTGATGCGCTTATGAGTGCGCGCCCCTACAAAGATGCATGGCCGCCGGCATTCGTGCTGGAGGAAATCGAGCGACTCTCAGGCACCCATTTTGATCCAAGCATCGTAGCTTCCTTCTTGCGCGTTGCTCCAAATCTCATGAAACTGTACGCGTCCGGGCCGGGATTGCCTGGCCTGCTTCGAGAGTTTGTCACGGTCTCGGCTCCCAGCAGCAAATTGAATCACACGGGCTCCTTCAGTCCGTTCAGCGCGGGCGCCCTGGCAAGCGCCGGCTCGCGCGGAACTCCCGTCCTCGCTTCGGCCAAGGCTCAATCCTCCTGATGAAAACGAGCGCTCTTCTTACAAAAGCTCCGACGGGCATCGTCGGGTTCGATGAGATCACGGGCGGTGGGTTGCCACGTGGCCGATCCACCCTGCTCGAAGGCGGCCCCGGCTCTGGCAAGACAATGTTCGCCTTGCAGTTCCTACTTGAGGGAGCGCGGAGCGGCGACGAACCCGGAATTTTCGTCGCGTTCGAAGAAGCTCCGGATCGGATCGTGGCGAACGTGAAATCCTTCGGATGGAAAGTCGAGGAGTTTCAAGACGACAAACTCTTCTTCCTAGACGCCCGCATTACCTCCGAGATCGTGCAAGCCGGCGACTTCGATCTAGGGGGCCTGCTCGCCGCGCTGAGCGCCCAAGTTCAACAGATGGGGGCCAAGAGAATTGTTTTCGATGCCGTCGACATTCTGTTGGCCCTTTTGCCTGACGAGGTCGCAAGAAGGCGCGAAGTCTATCGGCTGCACGACTGGCTTCTGGAAGAGGGCCTTACCGGCGTGATTACCGCCAAAGCGGGCGGGGATGGCGCGACACCCAACTCGCCAGAAGCGCTTCGCTTTATGCAGTTCATGGTCGACTGTTCGGTCGTTCTTAACCACCGCGTCAATATGGGCGTTTCCCAAAGAAATCTTCGAGTTAAGAAGTTTCGAGGATCAGGCTTCGACGAAAACGAGTCGCCATTTGTCATTGGGAGGCACGGCTTCGACGTCGCGATCGCTCGGGCGATCAATCGCGTGAACGCGACCGTCGGCACTGAGCGTGTTTCGACGGGGGTCGAAAGGTTGGACACGATGCTCGGCGGAGGCTACTATCGCGGGGCCAGCGTCCTGATTACAGGCTTTCCAGGAACCGCAAAAACCACATTGAGTGGGGCCTTTGCCGAGGCAGCTTGCTTGCGGGGAGAGCGCACGATGTTCTTTAGCTTCGACTCTGACGGCGCAGAGGTGGTCCGAAATCTCTCCTCCGTCGGCATCCTGCTGGAGCAACACGTCCAGAGCGGCATTTTGCGGATGGTCTCCGCGCGCACGATCAGCGGCAGCGCTGAGACACTGCTAGTCCACATTAAGAGTCTGGCGAAAGAGCACGGAGCTCGATGCGTCGTGATCGATCCTGTATCCACGCTCGCAAAAGTGGGCAACGAACTCACCGCCCATGGTGTGGCCGAGCGTCTAATCGACTGGTCGAAAGCCGAAGGCACCACGCTCGTTTGCACAAGCTTGCTCGACGAGATGAACGGTCAGCTCGAAAGCGGTAATCCGCTTCAGATTTCGACGATTGCGGACACTTGGATTCACCTTAACTACCTCGTTCAATCCGGTGAACGAAACCGAGGACTCTCGATCGTAAAGTCTCGGGGCACGGCTCACTCAAACCAGGTTCGAGAGCTGATCTTGAGCGACGATGGGGTCACGTTGGCGGACATCTACACCGCCGGCGGGGAAGTTCTCATGGGAACGATGCGGTGGGAGAAGGAAAGCGCGGAACGCGCACGGCACGAGATCGCTGAGGTAGCCGAAGAGCTTAAGCGAGTGAGTCTCGAAGCGGAAGAGGCAGTGCTCGAAGTGCGAGCCAAGTCGCTCCAGACCGAGCTGCTTGCGAAACAGGTCGAGAAGCAACTGTTGGACCGCACCAAGCAGAGCCGAGAAGGCGAACTCACGAGAGGACGCAGCCGCTTGCGACAACTTCGCAGCGGCGACGAGTCAGAGGAGAGCCCGGCGTGAGCGTAGAAACCGTTTTTAGATTCCGCTTGTTCGTAGCAGGGGACACTCTGAACTCCGCACAGGCAGTCCAAAATCTTACCAAGCTCTGTGTGAAGTACCTCGCAAAGCGGCACGAGATTGAAATTATCGACGTCCTTCAAGAGCCGAAACGAGCTTTGAAAGATGGAGTTCTGATGACCCCGACTCTCGTGCGTCTACAGCCCGGCCCGCCAAAAAAGATCGTCGGCACGTTGAGCAAAACCGATACGGTTCTTCAAGCTCTAGGATTGGAACCTTGAGACGACTTCCAGCCGAAGCATCGGCTCCAGAGCTAAGCGCCCTCGTGGCAACTTTGGCCGACACTGAAGCTCGCCTAGAAGAGATGACGGCTGGTGAGGTCGACACGGTCACTGACACCAATGGCCGCACATTCTTTCTGCGACGCGCTCAAGATCAATTGCGTTTTCGTGAGGCGGCCAAACAGACCGCGATCCTAAATGCGCTACCTGCTCATGTCTGCCTGCTCGATCAGAATGGCCTCATCATATCCACCAACGATGCGTGGAGCCACTTCGCCGAAGAAAACACCCATGATGTTTGCCGGTGTGGAGTCGGGATCAACTACCTCGAAATCTGCGATGCGGCGAAAGGTCTCTATGCCTTCGGAGCCGAAACCGTCGCCGCCGGAATCCGATCCGTCTTGAGCGGTCAAACGCCCAGTTTCACTATGGAGTATCCGTGTGATTCTCCGACCGAGAGCCGCTGGTTTTTGCTCACCGTCACCCCTCTTCTTGATGGCACACCACCCAGTGGCGCAGCGATCATGCACGTGAACATCACCGACCGTAAAAGGTCTGAAGTGGCACTTCACGAGATGGCAAAGAGAACCGAGCGCAACGAGAAACTCCTGAACTCAGCGCTCTCCTCGATGAGCGATTTTGCTCAGATCTATGACCGTCAGGGGCATGTTCTCTATGCGAACCAGCCTTGTCTCGACCTATGGGCCACAACGCTCGAGGATGCCGTCGGAAAGGACTTTCTCGAACTGGGCTATAACCCGGTCTTAGCGCTGCAGTTGCAATCTCAAGTTGCGCAAGTTTTTGAAACGGGCTGTAGGATCGTTGATGAGACTGCTTATACCAACCCTGACGGCAAGCCCGGCTACTACGAGTACATCCTATCGCCGATTCTAGCAGCCGACGGCCAGGTGGACTTCGTAGTCGGATCGACACGCGACGTCACAGAACGCAAGAGCGCAGCGAAAGAACTGAGGGATAGTGAGGTCAGCATGGTCATGGCCCAGCGGGTGGGCAATTTTGGAAGTTGGGAACTGGACCTGCGCAACTTGAGCCGAACAGGACCAACAGTCGCCCGTTGGTCTGACGAGATGTGCCGAATTGCCGGTTTTGAACCGGGAGTCACGGTTGCAACGGATGAGATGTTCTTCAGCATGGTTCCTGAAGAAGAACATGGCCTGGTCAAGAATGCGGTCGAGACCGCCATCATCAGTAAGCTGCCGCTATCATTCGACCATCGATTCAAGCGGGCAGATGGAGAGATGCGCCTTCTCCATGTATCTGTGCAGGTCTTCTACGATGATGTGACGGGAGAGCCTATCAAGGTTGTCGGCACTGCACATGACATCACCGAGCGAAAGCAAGCCGAGTTGGCGTTAATCGAAAGCGAAGAACGCTTTCGCAATATGCTCGAGAATGTCCAGCTCCTTGCAAAAACCGTTGACTTACAGGGCAACATCACCTTTTGCAACGACTATTTGCTCCGGCTAACCGGGTGGGATAGAGAATCCGTCCTCAACTCCAACTGGTTCGACCTGTTCATTCCCGAATCAGATCGCGCCAAGCGCTCCTCCATCTTCCAGGCGATTCCAACCCAAGGAGTTGAGCCGCATCACGAGGGACGTATCATCACCCGCTCCGGCGAAACTCGGGAGGTGGTCTGGAACAACACCGCATTGCGCGATGGTTCCGGCCGCTTAGTTGGAGTAGCTTGCATCGGCGAGGACGTAACCGAGAGGAAGAGCTTACAAGAGCAGCTTCTCCAGTCGCAGAAGATGGAGAGCCTCGGATCGCTCGCGGGGGGTATCGCGCACGACTTCAACAACCTCCTCACCGGCATGCTTGGCTACGCCGAGCTTGCCCAGCTTCGGCTTCCAAAGGATTCTCCCGTTCAGACCGATCTTGAGGAGATTCGTCTCTCCGCCGAACGGGCAGCGAAGCTGACCAAACAACTGCTCAGCTTCGCCAGAAAGGAAGTCGTCGCTCCGCAAGTGGTCGATCTTAGCGAACTCGTTATCGGTCTTGAGAACTTGATCCGTCGCCTCCTGGGGGCAGGTATTGACTTGGTCGTCCGCTCCCGTCCGGGCTTGGGAAGGGTACAGCTTGATCCTTCACAATTCGAGCAAGTGATCGTCAATCTCTCGGTTAACGCGCGCGACGCGATGCCCAAAGGAGGAACCCTGATTATTGCCACCTCCGACGCCAAAATCGAGCAGGTCCAGGAGGTCCGAGGCGGGATGCTTCAGCCGGGAGACTACGTTCTCCTTTCGGTGACTGATACGGGCTGCGGAATGCCAAAAGAGGTGCAGGCCAGAGCTTTCGACCCGTTCTTTACAACCAAGGAGAAGGGACGAGGGACGGGCCTCGGACTGTCGACGTGCTATGGCATCATTACGAACAGCGGCGGCTACATTCTAACCAGCAGCGAACTCAATTTCGGCACGACCTTCGATATCTATCTCCCCCGAGTCGCAGCGCCCCTTACTCTCGTTGAAACCGCTGAGCAGCAGATTGCGTACGGCGACGGTGAGACCATTCTGATAGTCGAGGACGAGTCCACGGTCCGCTCTCTGGTTGTGGAAATTCTGACTGGTTTAGACTACAACGTTCTGAAAGCCTCGACCGGAAGGGCTGCGCTAGAGGTAATTGCCGCATACGGCAAGCCGATCGACTTAGTTCTAAGCGATGTGGTGATGCCCGGCATGACGGGCCCCGACCTTGCCGAAATTCTAGAATTCACGCACCCGCAGATCAAGGTGCTCTTCATGTCTGGTTTCACCGACACCACCACCCTGCTCCCTAACACTTTCTTACAAAAACCCTTCTCCCCCACTCAGCTTGCAAGAAAGGTCCGCGAAGTGTTCGATCAGGCGGCTCAGAGTTGATTACAGGTGTGGCCGAAGCTCCTCGGGTCGATCCTTGAGGTATTGAAGCAAGGCACGCCGCTTCTCGATCCCGCGAGAGCCACCCTCTCCATAAGGCAAGAGCCCCGGAATAATCTTCTCCGCACGTCGGTAGATTGACTTCCATCGAGCCTTCAGAGCGTCGGGTCCGATAAAGAGCAGCTCCGAAATTCCTGCGTCCATGACTCCCTCGGTAGCTAGAAGCAGCACCTCTTGCTGATTGCTAGTAAAGCTGAGCACCGGAGCCTGGTAACTGAACAATCTCAAGAGATAACTGTTTACAGACGCGAACACATCCGCCTGCTCTGCAACCATAAGATACGGACGCGAAGGGTGATTGAGCATCCCTTCTTTTCGAGCCCAAAGCTCATAGTCGTGGATTAATCTAAAGCCGCTTTCTTCACAGCCTTTCTTTAGAAAGCTGTCGCAGGGTTCTGCAATAACTCTCATCACCTTGTTTCCTGCGTACCGGTCTGCAAATCGATGGAGGAGATGCTGCCGTACGTGAGCGGCACAGGAATCCTCTAAGCCACGGTCCCACGCCAAGGTCATGGGAAGCAGATTGACACCCCTCCCGGAGTTTGCCTCTGCGATCTCTTTGCCATTCACAAACGGATTCCTTCCGAATGCCAAGTGATGCAGGAGTTTTGGGTTCGTGTAGGGTTCGTGCGAGTCCAAGAGCTCCTCGTAGAACCATTCGTGAACAAGCGTCACGATCATCGCGGCAAGTAGCTTTTCCTTTTCGTCCTCGTAGTGATACACTAAGAGGGTGAGCGGTTCGGAGTGCTCGAAAATGACACAATACTCCTGCTCGATGGTCCTAAGCCATGCCCGATCTTCCTCAAACGGAGCGAAGCGAGACACCATCGACATGATCGAAGGTAAGTCTTGGGCAGAGGCAGTGCGAAAAGCCAGGCGCATATCGAAATTGCTACTCAGACAGCACTAGAGCCGTCAAATTGCGAATGTACCCTAAAAGGTAGTTTCCCGTGGACACAGCTGCCAAATACTATGTCAACGCTCATCACCAATGAGCAACGGAACGTAATCAACATGAATTTGAGCTCCTATCTTTCAGCGTCGGCGATCCTTTGCGCCGCACTCGCCTCGTCTGCTTCCGCGCAATCTGATGAAAAACGCACAACTTTTTGGATTCTGGGACCCTTCGGCGTCGAATACAAGCTCGATGAAGCAGGGAAGACAAGTGGAACCCTCATGCTCACGGGTGCCCTTAAGAAGGAAGGCGGCAGTAATCAACTCAAACTCGGCCCGGGAGTCGAGTACATGATGTACCCGCAGGGCGGAGCACGAGGCATTGGTTACGGCGTAAGGGCCGCCTCCATTGGTGGAATCGGCATAGGGCCAACTGTCGCCTACGTCACGAGGCCGAGGCAAGGCGTGGCATTCAGAACGTCTCTGACCGCTCTTTTCGGAAAGGACTACATCCCCTTCGTTTTCGATCTGGGCATCGGCTTTCAGTTTTGACGACATGGCGGGCGTGAGGGGAAGGCGGTCAACGCAGCTCACTCCTATGTCCGGCGAAGAAATGCACCCCAATCGCCCGCCGCTTGATCTTGAAATCACTCATGAAAACAATATTTGCGCTAATATGCTTGCTCGCTTGCCTCGTCGGATGTGGAGGTGGTGGAGAATCTGATCGGGCCATCTCTGGGAATCCATTCACCGGAACCTACAGTGGTCGCTACTACAATAGCGCCGGTGACGACTTAGGCCCGGCCACCGGATCTGTCCAACATAGCGGTACCACCGCCTTTCTCACCACTGAACTCAAACAACGGGATCGTTGGAAATTTGCGTGGAGAAACGGCTACTGACGGTCGATTCACCGGGACCATAACCATTGGGGGATATGAGGTGAATTCATCCGGCTCGATGTCGCTCCGCGGCTCAAACCTCAACTTTAGCTTTACGTTTAGCGACGGATCAACCATCTATCTGGCCAGCATCGCTGCTGAAAAATAATCATGAAATCAATTCTTGCACTCGCACTTCTCGCTGTATCTCTTGTAGGACTGACTCCCAACGAGGATTATACGCCAAAAACGACCAAGGTCGCCATTGTTCCAGTTGTAAACTTGAGCGGTGAAACCTGGCCAGAGTTGAAGACCAAGCAGTCCCTTCACGGACTTAAGGAGATAACCGCATGCTTTCTCGAACGAGCTTTTGTTGTCCTTCCATCTTCAGACGTAGTAAAGGCACTAGCCGACACGAAGATCGATCTCACCGACGAAGAGCAGCACCGCAGGGAGGTTCTGTACGGGCTTGGTGAAAAGTTGGATGCTGACCTTGTAGCATTTGTGCTCATCACCGATGTTGATCAGCGCAAGGTTAACAAGTTCTTTGTTCAAAGCACCGAAGGAAAGGCAAAAATGAAAATTTGGCTAGTCGACGTGAAGAAGAAGGAGCCACTTCTAAGTGCCAAAGTGATCGAAGGCACTTCAAAGAGCGGCGGATTCCTTGAGATAGGAGAGAAGGGCTCAAACCGTAAGGTGCTCGCTGTAGCTAACGGCATCCGAAAAGCACTCAGCGACCAGCTATCAAAGTATCCAGTGGTTCAGAAGGTGGATCGTGATAAGGTCGGAGGGTAAAAGAGGAATCATGCTTCATATCTTTCACTCATCTAACGGGAAAGGGTTCCAGTTTCGTGAGTGCAGTGGAGCGGGACATAAAATATGAGAAGAGTACAATGTTTGAACAGTGGGACAAAATCCATTTCAAGGCGTGAATTTGTGGTTAATGGGGGTAAATTTGCGCTATCCTTGTCAGCGATGGCCTCACTTCAGGCTGCACTAGTTGGTTGTGGCGGGGGAGGTGGTGAGGCAGAGCAGAAGATCAACGGGACTGTCGATCTTGCCGAGGTCGGTGGCTCCGGACTTGCACTCAGATCGATGACCGGATCGGCCACGGTGCAAAGTGAAGGCAAAGTTACAGTCATTGCTCCTAGGGAAGGTGCGCGCCTTGCCCTCCTTCATGATGTAAATAATCAAGCTCGCGCACTTTGCCTCCTACAACCTGCTTCAAATATTCCTGAAGGCTTCGTTGTTGACGCAGCTTCTACAGCGCTCTCACTGGTCTTTCTTACGCCTGGGATTGCGACAACGGTCACCGGCGAGGTAGCAACGAGGTCTGAGGCGTTGCGGCGGCTTGATGCTTTCGGGAGATTAGTTGATCTTCTAAGGCGTGAGATGCCAAGGACCACGTTGGAAGGCATCTTAGGAACTGAAGAATATGAAGATGCGTTGACTACATGCGTCAGTGACTATATTGCCCTTCCGGAAGGGCTCCGGAGCCGAGGCATTGATCCTGATGCAGGGATGGCGTTCTGCGAAGTCAAGGTGCTGAATCAGGGGAACGCTCGGTCTGTGGACCTGGCTCTCGAGAATTCTGCCTGGCGTTACGCTTCAGTCACTAGGCGCGATGTTTCTTCATCCGACCTCCTAATCGATCGGAAAGATTTTGGTTCCATCGGAGGAGGAATTGCACTTTCTCTTGGCTCGATTTTTACCAATTCACATGGTGAGCCCACGGTAACAATGGATTCGGGAGTGAACTTTACGCGTCACTATAGGAGCGAGTATTGGCTTCAAGGGCCCGGCTGGGCAAGTGCGGGAGCCGGCACTCTTCCCGGAGATATCTCTGAGGATGGGATCAGGGCGTGGGGCTACTCCATCATTATGTATCTCGCGTTTCCGGTAATTGACTTAATCACCGGCCTTTTGAAAAGCGTCGGAGAGGTTGGAGAGTTCGTCTCAGACCTCTGGGACGCCATATCCACTTCTGTATCATTGGTCGAGCTAATACGCGCGAGCACTTGGAAGGAGGCCGTTGCGGCCTTGATCGATGCCGTTGGTTCGGTGCTCTCATACCTCGCAGGAAGTGAAATCCTTGTTGTGAAGGGGATTCTATCAGGGGCAGCAAACGCACTGCTGGGGTTTATCCTTTCAATCGCGGGAATTGGAATGGCGACCGGAAATATGATAGTGGCGGGATATAACTGGTGGCTTATCCCCGGCATTTCGCGGGTAGATGTGCTCGGGACTGGTAACGGGGGCGTAATCGTCCGCTGAGGAAATGCTATGGCGAAACACTCTTTTTCAAAACTGTTTATACTTTGTAGGTTGATGGCTTGCGCCTCAACCCTCTATATTCTCGGATGCGGTGGTCAAGATAAACTAAACGTCCAAGGCGAGCCACTAGGACAAGTTCGTGTTCGTATCGAGTGGCCCTCAAGAGAGATACCGGCAGATACCAAGACAATTGAAGTTTGGGCTTGTGCCACAAGCGGTAAGCGCCTGAAGAGGTTGCGGCTCACTTACCCGACTACTGAGGGGCTGATCGAGCGCATCCCTACAGGGCCAGGGACCATTCGAGCCTATGCCCTAAACGAAGTTGAAACAATTTTGGCTACTGGCGAGAGCAATCTGCAAGTTGTGCCAGGCACCTCTAACGATGCAGTCGTTACCCTCGATGCCGTGGTCCCTCCTATTGATGACGACCGATATATCATCGGAGGTAGCGTCGCTCTGGATCCTGATAACCCATCGTTAGTGAGGCTAACCCTAAATGCTCTGGTTAACCGCGAGGACGGCCGTCCAGCACTAGGATTGACCAGCGAGAACTTTGTTGTCTACGAAGATGGCATTCGGCGGTCGCCGATCTTGGTAAATCAGACAAGTGGTGTTCCGTCAAAGACCGACCTTGTCTTTGTGGTGGACACTACCGGAAGCATGGGCGACGAAATTGCAGGAGTTCGTGACAGCATTATTTCGTTTGCTGGAAGATTGGTGGCTAACGGTCAAGATGTTCGATACGGCGGCGTAGAATTTGGCGATGATGTCCGGACTTCACTCCCCTTTACACGAAGCGCTTCGGAGTTTTCAAACTGGACGGCTGGCCTCACAGCTACAGGTGGAGACGACGACCCTGAGAATCCACTGGATGCAATTGTGAGTAGTGTTGAGAGTCAAACTTGGCGATCGGATTCGCAGCACATCATTGTCGTCCTCACGGACAACACGGTTCACGAGGCTGACTTCGTGACACCCCGAACAATGGAGTCTGTTCGAGATCTCCTCATCGGTAGTTTCGTTGTGCACGCCATCTCGCCTGGCTCGCCGTCACTGGCGGCAATGAATAGAAATGGAGGGCATGCAGGATCGACAAGGTCGACTGGGGCCACCGGGCGTGACATTAGGGTGCTGGCTGAAACTACAGGAGGTATCTGGGCGAGCATGCCTCCCAACGGGGCTATTGATCTAAATAATCTCTCTCTTCTGGAAGTCATTCTTGCTGGATATACGATTAAGTTCGCGTCCAACAAGGCGACTCCACCAATCGAGCGAGAAATACGGTTGGCGGTGAGCCTTTCATCAAGTTTCGTGGCTGATCAGATGTTCCCAGCTCGATACTAAATTGGTTGGAGCCGGACTGCATTGCCAGTTCCGGCTCTTTCCCTTTTCGAGAAAATCTCGTACAATAGAACTTGTGCTCAAGAGCAAAGCTTTCACCTTGACTGAACTGTTAGTTGTCATTGCTATCATTGCCATTCTCGCTGCAATCCTCTTTCCCGTCTTCTCCAGCGCCAAGGAGGCCGCAAAGAAGACGTCATGCTTGTCCAACCTCAAGCAGTACGGCTCAGCGATTTTCCTTTACAACGGGGATTCGGATAGCACTTATGCTCAAAGCGTCTACAGTTTGGATGCGGCGGTTCTGCTGCCCGGTTCCGGGAATCGTGTTTTCACCGTGTACGATGCTCTCTTACCCTATGTGAAGAGCACTCAGATCATGGTGTGCAACTCTCATGCGCCGGGGATCGACTTTATTAGAATTTTGAACGGGCTCGGCCTTCAAGGTGCGGGAAACTTTCAGTACTGCTCCTACGGAATGAATTTCGGTCTCTTCGAAGACCCAGCGCTTCCGCCAGGAGTATTTAACGACGATCCGGTAGTTTCTGAGAGCCAGATCGAGTTTCCTGCTGAGACCACAACCCTTTACGATTCATTTTATGTTGGAAATCCAGCAATTGGTGGTAAGCCGTCTCTCGCGGAATGCCCTATACCGCCTGGCCCATTTGGTTGGGAAAATTTTCAGGCGGATCCGAGGCATGCCGGCGGATTTGTGTCAGGGTTTGCAGATAGTCACGCGAGATACGTTCCGAGGCGCGGCAGATTGCAAGGTACGTCAGCGGACGGCAATCCTACCTATTCTGCTCCATGCGATCTCTCGGGCCTGCCAGCCGGTAAGCCCAATACATAATTGGGAGAGCCTATGTTCCATCAGCGAAAGAGAGGAGCCTTTGACGGCTTAGGTGGAAGCTCCTTTTCTTTGAGCACCAGTGTGATTTGGGTTTGGATGTCACTTAGCCGGCGGTGATATCCAAACTGCTCCACCGCGCGTGCTCGGCCAATCCGACCCAATTCGGCCGCTGCCGGAGCATCGCCGATGAGGGATTGCATGGCCTTGGCTAAGCCGTCCACGTCGTGGCCATCGACAAACCGTGCGCAATCACCCACGACCTCTGGCACCGCTCCCACCGCACTTGTTATAACCGGGGCGCCGCAGCTCATCGCCTCCAGGATGGCCACGCCGAAGCCCTCCGCCAAAGTTGGCTGCAAGTAGACCGCGCACGTCTGAAGCAACCGAATCTTTTCCTCTCCGCTTATGACGCCCAAAAACTCCACCAGATCTGCAGCTCCTAGCTCAGTCACCAGCTCTTCTAGCTCGGGGTACCCCGAGCCTTGTTCTCCGGCGATCACCAGCTTGAAGTCCGGAAGTTCGTTGCGGAGTAACGATATAGCTCTGATGCTGGTGGCCAAACATTTTCGCTTAGCGTTGTCATTGTGCATCCAGCAAATCGTAAAGAAGAATTGGTCTCGAGCGGCTCCGGGTCGGTATAGGTTTGTATCGATAACATGAGGCGAGTAGCTGAGGTTCTTGACGGCAAACGAGCGTTCCATCAGCCGCAGTTGATCATGAGAGACAACAATGTTGGCATCGGCCTTGGCTAACGACCAGCGAATCATCCAGCGATGCAAGAGGGGTCGAGAAGGGAAGTACTCGAAAGTTCCATCAGGCAAGACATGGTCAAAGGTGCCCACAATAACCGAAGGCTTTCTCTTGAGTTTCGCGCGCAACAAGGGAAAGGCCGCCCACGTCCACCACCACACGAAATACAGATCGGCGGAGGGCATTGAGGTCGGTCTTGTGCAAACAACAACTTGAAATCCGAGGTCTCGCAAGATTTGGAGGTCGACACGGTAGAACTCGTTTCGCTCCAAAGCAGCCGCATCTTCGACTCTGCAGAAGAAGCAAACTGTGAGCCCTTCGCCAACTCTTGCCGCTTCCTGCATGAGCTTCAGCATATCCAAGGTGCGCCAAGGTTGGCTGAACTGGTATGTTGCCGTTGGTCCATGCGCATCCTGTTCCTGACGCAGTTCTTTCAGCCGGAGCCCTTCTTCAAGGCGCTCCCTTTTGCTAAGGAGCTACTGGAGCGTGGGCATGAGGTGGAAGTCCTCACTGGTTTTCCTAACTATCCGGGCGGCAACGTGTATCCCGGATACAAAATCCGACTTTGGCAGAAAGAGACCATGCAGGGTGTCCGAGTCAATAGGGTTGCGCTTTATCCGAGCCACGATAAATCGGCACGTAAGCGCTTCCTCAATTACGCCTCGTTCGCCCTCTCATCATCGCTGGTTGGCCCATGGTTGGTTGGACGCCCCGACGTAATCTACGTCTATCACCCACCAGGCACGATTGGCCTACCAGCCCTGGTTCTACGATTCCTTAAAAGGAGCCGTGTGGTTTACGACATTCAAGACCTCTGGCCGGACACGATCGCTTCAACCGGAATGTTCAGTGGAGGAGCGGCCATGCGGCTGCTGGACAGATGGTGCCGATTCGTCTACAGAAGCGCGGATCGGGTGGTAGTTCTCTCACCAGGCTTCAAGCGAGTCCTGATCGAGCGAGGGGTATCCGAGGACAGGATCCGCGTGGTCTATAACTGGGCTGATGTTTCGGCAGAACACGCTGAGCCTGAAGCTGGATTTGAAGCCAAGTTCGTGGTGCTTTTCGCAGGCACGATGGGGCCCGCACAAGCGCTCGACACTGTGCTAGAAGCCGCACGACTTTGCAAAGACCCTCGCGTGCAGTTCGTGTTCATCGGGGGCGGCGTTGATCGAGATCGACTCGAGAGCCGGGCCCTTGAAGAAGAAATGTCGAACGTGACCTTCTTGCCGCGTCGCCCAATGGAGCAAATGCCGCCCCTGCTCGCGGCTGCGAACCTGCTCTTGGTGCACCTCAGTGACGACCCCCTCTTTAAGATCACAATTCCTTCGAAGACGCAGGCCTATTTAGCTTCAGGGAAACCTCTGCTGATGGCGGTGGGAGGAGATGCAGAAGCGTTGGTACTTGAGTCAGGCGCGGGCTTTACGTGCCGCCCTGAGGACGCCCGGGCCCTTGTTACTGAGGTCGAGCGCGCCGCTAGCCTCCCTGTAGAGGTCTTACAAGAAATGGGCTCTCGGGGCAAGCGGTATTACGATGAGAAACTGTCGATGAACCACGGTGTGACGGAAATGGAGCGGATTTTTGCCGAAGTAGTGGGGAAGACTTGAAGCGCATATTCGACCTCCTGGCAGGCGTCTTGCTCCTGATCCTTTTCGGCCCCCTGATGGTCGTCGTGGCGATTCTGGTTAAACTCAAACTCGGCTCCCCGATCCTTTTTTGCCAGCAGCGCCCTGGTCTTCACGGAAAGCCATTTCGGCTGTGTAAATTCCGAACAATGCTGTCCGGCGATCTGCCCGATGACCAGAGACTTACCTCCTTTGGAAAGCTTTTGAGGGCGACAAGCCTAGACGAATTGCCTGAGCTTCTCAACGTGATTAAGGGCGAAATGAGCCTTGTTGGCCCTCGTCCGCTCCTCATGAGCTACCTGCCGCGCTACAGCGCCGAGCAGATGCGCCGGCACGAAGTGTTGCCGGGCATCACCGGTTGGGCCCAGGTCTCGGGCCGTAACGCAGTTTCTTGGGAGGACCGCTTCGCAATGGACGTCTGGTATGTGGAGAATCGATCCTTCCTGTTGGACCTGAAAATCCTCTACAAAACGGCTCAGGTTGTGTTTAAACGTGAAGGAGTTTCGGCCGACGGTCATGTAACCATGCCGGAGTTCCTAGGTGAGCGTCCATGAGGCGCCTGGTGGTTATTGGCGCGGGAGGACACGCGAAGGTAGTCATAGAAACTGCACGGGCGGCGGGGATGGAGGTTCAAGCCATCCTCGATGACGACGATTTGCGATGGGGAGGCTCGGTCCTAGGCTGTCCGATTCTCGGGGGCTTGCCTTTAGTTGCGGACTTCGCCGAAGATCTGTTCGTGATCGCCATAGGCTCGAACGCGGCTCGACGCAAAATCGCGGCGTCCCTCGATCTGGACTGGTGCTCCGTCATTCATCCTTCTGCCCAAATATCTCCTTCTGCCCATATAGGACTGGGCTCGATGATCTTTGCGAACGCGGTGATCCAGGCTGAGAGCGTGTTGGGTGGCCACGTTATCGTCAATACTGCGGCATCGATCGACCACGATTGTCGGATCGGCTCCTTCGCCCACATCGCTCCCGGTGCGCGGTTAGCGGGGAGCGTCACAGTGGGATCAGGTGCGCTCATCGGGATCGGTGCGGTGGTCATTCCCGGAGTTACCGTCGGTGAGAACGCGGCTGTAGGAGCTGGAGCGGCGGTCGTGCGGGACGTGGCCGCCGGTTCGACAGTCCTAGGGGTTCCGGCCGTCAAAAAGTGAAGTTAAGAGTAACCGTAGCTCGCTTCATCTGCACCATTCCTGCCCAGATGGTGAAGTCACCATTGTCAAGCCGTCCACCTGTGGAACCCAGTCTTCCTAGTGTGTGGGCCACTCCAACGTTGAATCCAAAGGTGTCGTACTCCGCCGTGAATTTGAGCCTTGGCTGGAGTAGGTAACAAGCGTTTCCGAAGAGGCCCTTGAATCGGACGGTTCCGAAACCCACCGATCCAAAGCTGCCCGGCAGAAACTCATAAGTGCCTACGACAAAGAGGGATCGACTCAAGTTATCTTCGCCGGGAACCAGATCCGATGCGGCGTGGGGCCGATTAAAAGCGTTTTGAACGCCCACGCTGTAGCCAACTTTGTCCGATCGAGAAGGCAACTGGAGCTGAAGGTTGAACACGCTGTCCCTGGCCGAACTCAAGACCATGAACGATCCCGTTAGGGTGCCAACCGGGGTGTTGACGCCGTGCATGAGCTGCAAGGTGCCATCGCTACCGGTACTGCCTCTTGGACTGGTGCTGAAGAAGGCTGGTCGGCTATTGACGCTGCGACTAGAGATTCCCAGGTTCCAGCGTCCGCTTCCCAGAGAGAAGCCGATGGGCGTGGAGAGCGACATGGCTCCGCGAATACTAGGATCACCCTTGATGGTAAGACCGAATCCTCCGCCAGGCAGGCCCGACATGTCTCGAAACTGCGGAAACTGTCCCGGAAAATTCCAGGGGTCAACCTGAGCCAAGCAGCAGCATGGGACCGCAGCAAACAACGAAAGCCATCTTTTCACTGTAGACCTTGACTCTTGCAAGTGCCACAAGGTTCGGAACAAGTTTCGAAAAAGTTGAGTCTTGCCTTGCGGGGGATTTGGGCGATGATGGTCCAGCCACCTCCTCGGAATCAGCCCCATCGTTGGATAGGGTAGTGAAGATCAAATTAAGGCTATGCAAGACAGCTCACGGACTTTCGAAGATGTGCCTCCCATTGTTGTGGGACTGTCACTGAACGTCCGGGAGTTAGGTAGCGCCGCTCTCGACGCTTTGGTCATGGTGGCTGCCGCTGCATGCGCCATCGGCCTCGGAAGCGAAGTTTCACCATTGTCAGGAGGCATTCCTTCACTCGTCGCTTTAACGATCGGGCTCCACCTCTTGCTTCTGTGGAATCGAGGCATTTACTCGCTTGAGTCGCGTTACATTGGGTTTCACGACGCAGTTCTCATCGGCCTGGCCGGTCTGCCGTCCGCACTCGCAATGGGCGTGGGCGATTATCTTCTGAAGATTACGACTCTTCGATTTGGTCCCGTTCTTACCATCCTGTTGTATGCCCTCGTCGCGACAAACGGACTGCTTGCGATACGCGTGGCTCGGCGCTATTCACACAGAGTTCGGCAAGACGCCGCGAGGAAGTCGGGCGCCAAGAAACGGGTCCTCGTCGTGGGTGCGGGCGACGCTGGCGAAATGTTTGTCCGCGAGTTGGTAAAGAGCCGCGAAAGCTGTGCCATGGTGGTTGGATTTGTCGACGACGATCCAGCAAAGCGGAATCTAAAGATTCATGGCGTTCCCGTCCTTGGTCGCATCGCTGACATAGTCAGCCTCGTGCACGACCATGCGATTGGGGAGATCGTCATTGCGATCCCTGCTGCAACTGGGGATCAGATGCGGAAGATTCACAACCTGTGCCGCCGCGTTTTTGTGCCAGTTCGAACGCTGCCGTCCGTTTCTAAACTTTTCACCCAGGGCGCAAAGCTTTCAAGCCAGCTTCGCCAAATCTCGATTGAAGATCTCTTGCGCCGGGCCCCGGTGGAAACCGATACCGATGGAATAGGCGAATACATCGGGGGAGAGCATGTTCTGGTCACGGGTGGTGGCGGTTCAATTGGAAGCGAACTCGCGCGCCAAATTGCTTTGCTCAATCCCGCAACGATTATTCTCGTTGGAAAGGGCGAGAACAGCTTGTACGAGATCGAGCAAGAGTTGATTCACGCGCAGGGACTTGCACCCGTCGTGATTGTCGCGGATGTGCGCGATGAGGAGTCGATGGAAACGGTCTTCAGAGACCATCGACCTACGGTCGTGTTTCACGCTGCCGCCCACAAGCATGTCCCGCTCATGCAGCGCAATGTTCGTGAGGCGATTCGTAACAATATTATCGGGACACTCGTGATGGCACAGCTTGCTGTGCGTTACGGCGTGGCGAAGTTCATCCTCATCTCGACCGATAAGGCGGTTCGTCCTTCGAGCGTCATGGGCGCTACCAAGAGGGTCTGCGAAATGTTGGTTACTGCGATGGCTCAAACAAGCGAGACGCAGTTTGCCGCGGTGAGATTTGGCAATGTGCTTGGAAGCCGGGGAAGCTTGGTACCGCTATTGGAGAGCCAGATCAAGCGCGGGGGGCCTGTTACGGTCACTCATCCGGAGATGACGCGCTTCTTTATGACCATCCCCGAGGCAGTGCAGTTGGTGCTTCAAGCCGGCGCTCTCGGCGGTAGGGGAGAAATTTTTATTCTCGACATGGGCGAAGCCATAAAGATCGACGACTTGGCGCGAGAGCTGATTTGGCTCCATGGCTTAGTACCTGAGCAAGATATCGAGATCCGGTACACGGGTGTTCGGCCCGGCGAAAAGCTGCACGAAGAGTTGGTTTACGATTCTAACGACTTGAAAGGGACTACCCACCCTAAGATCAGCATGGTCGAGAACGGCAGTGGGGCCGGGCCCCAAGCCTTAAAGGCGGCCATCGCTCAACTTGTCGAGTTGACACATCAAGAAGAGCCGGACCATGCACGTCAAATGCTGATGGACCTGGCTTGGAACAAGCACAACCTCAACCTTCTAAGCCCTTACATGGGTTAGAGGGCTCCGTTGTTAACGTACGGCCTGGTTCAGGACGTCGACGACAACGCTGCTGATGTTTTGGGTCATTTCTTGGCTCATGGTCGGGTGCACGAGAAATACGATCGAGGTCTCACCAAGAAGCTTTGCCACCGGCAGACGCTCCGCTTGCCCCATCCCAAACTCAGTAAAGCAACGTTCCAGATAGATTTCGGAACAACTGCCGGACAGCCCGGGCACACCCCTTTCCGAGAACTCAGAAAGGATTCGATCTCTCGACCAACCTGACTTGAGCGCGTCGTCAACTACATAGGCACCCACTCGGTAATAGGCGTGTGTATAGCCGCTGGGCACCTCGGGCACCCGGACCGCAGCGCAGGATTGCAGCGCCTGCTCCATGATGTGAGCGTTGCGCCGCCGTGCAGACGACCATTCGTCCAATTTGCCGAGCTGGCGGCGACCGATCGCCGACTGCATTTCCGTCATGCGCCAATTTGTGCCCCACCGCTCGTGGAGCCAGCGAAAGCCAACCGGGTGTTCGCGATGGTACACGGCGTCAAAGGATTTCCCATGATCCTTGAGGGACCAGGCGGCCTCCCATAGTTCTTGATCATTCGTGCCAATCATGCCCCCCTCGCCGCCCGTAGTCATGATTTTGTCTTGGCAGAACGACCAGGAGTTGATATCCCCAAAGCTGCCAGTGTGCTTGTCTCCAATCCGGGCCCCGTGCGATTGAGCGCAGTCCTCGATAACTTTGAGTCCTCGTTCTTCAGCGAGAGCCATGATGGCTGGCATATCACATGGCCACCCATAGAGATGGACGGGAAGAATGGCCCTCGTCTTGGGAGTTAGGGCTCTCTCGATTGTCTCCGCTGTAACATTGCCGCTGCTAGGATCGACGTCTGCGAAAACCGGCCGCGCACCCTCCATGACAATCGCACTGCTCGTCCCAATAAAAGTACGAGGAGTAGTGACCACCTCGTCGCCGGAGCCGACGTTTAGTGCGCGTAGGCACGCCTGCAGGGTAACCGTGCCATTGGCCATCGCCACGGCGCGCGCAACTCCGAATTGGGAGGCAAACTCCTCCTCAAAGAGACGGCCTTGGTTGCCTGTCCAGTAGTTGACCTTCCCCGAGGCCAGAACCCCTGCGATGGCCTCGATGTCTCCGTCGTCGAAGTGCGGCCAAGTGTGCAGAGAGGGATCAATTTTCGGGGGAGTCATCCGGCTTTCCATTTGGCTTCGGCCGCATCAGGCTGACGATAACCTAGAACGATCCTCGCCACCGTATCGGCCACGTTAGGTGCCAGATATTCGGGAGGAGGATTCCACAGGCCCTCGCTAGACAGGGCGATCCTCACGGCCCGCAAAATGTCGAATGGGTCGCTACCCGAGAGAATATTGGAGCCGCATTCAAGCGTCTCAGGACGTTCAGTAACATCTCTTATCGTCACGTTTGGCACACGGAGAATGCTCGCTTCTTCTTGCACCGTTCCACTGTCTGAGAGGATGCAGTAGGCGGATTTCTCGAGGGCAAGGAAGTCAAAGAAACCGAACGGCTCGAGAAAACGAAGATGCGTGTTGTCTAGCGAGATGCCAAAGCGTTCTACCTGCGAACGAGTGCGGGGGTGAAACGAGCAAATCACGGGCATTGCGTATTGATCCGCCAGCTCGGTAAGAGCCTTAACGAATCCGCGAAGGCGAGTCTCGATGTCGACGTTTTCTGCTCGGTGCAGGGTTACCAAGAAGTACTTCCCTGGCTCTAAGCCTAGTTGCGCCAGTGCTTCGCTCTGTGCGATGCTGCTCTTATGCCGATCCATGACTTCTTTGATCGGATTACCCGTCACGTAGATGCGTTCTCCAGGAATGCCCTCCCTAATCAGATTGTCCCGGCTACGTTCGGTATACGGCATCAGCACGGTGCTGGAGTGGTCGATTACGCGGCGGTTGATCTCCTCAGGCACCCTGTCGTCATAGCAGCGGTTCCCGGCTTCCATGTGATACACGGGAATGCCGAGCCGTCGAGCTACGATAGAGGATAAGCCGCTATTGGTGTCTCCGAGAATGAGCAGACGATCCGGCCGATGCTTTTGGAATAGCCTCTCTGATCCAGCAATGATCTGGCCAATCTGCTCGGCGAAAGAGCCGCCGCGGATTCCCATCTCTTCGTCGGGGGGCCGAACTCCGAGCTCCTCGAAGAAAATTTTGCTCAGGCGATCATCATAGTTTTGGCCCGTGTGAACGAGGATGTGCTTTGAGGCAAACGTATCAAGCTTTTCGATTACAAGGCTAAGGCGTATAATTTCCGGGCGGGTGCCCAGGATGGTCATGACCTTCATGATTACTTGAGGGTCACCATGGGTCGTCCGCTGAGTCGAACGACTTCCTTTTGGATGTACTCTAGCTTGAGAAGTAACTGAATAGTGCCCTCGAGATCGAGCCTCTCGGTGTTATGCGAATGATAGTCATCTGAAAAGGTGAGTTCCGGGGTGCCCTCGGTGAAGAACGCCTTGTAGTTCATGTCTCGGTTATCTGCGCTTACTCGGTAGTAATGCCCCATGTCCTCAGCCCGGGCCATTTCCTCCCGCGTGAGGAGCGTCTCATACAGCTTTTCGCCGTGTCGTGTACCAATGACCTTTATCGGATTGTCGGCACTAAATATCCGCTTCATTGCTTCCGCTAGCACGCCGATCTCCGCGGCAGGTGCCTTTTCGACGAAGAGATCTCCGGGTGAGGCGTGCTGGAAGGCGAAGAGCACCAACTCGACCGCGTCTTCGATGGACATCATAAATCGTGTCATGCCCGGATCGGTGATCGTGAGCGGTTCTCCGTCTTCGATCTGCTTCACGAAGAGCGGAATCACCGAACCCCTTGAAGCCATCACATTTCCATATCGAGTCCCGCAAAGAATGGTGCCTCGCTCTCTGGCGACTCGAGCCTTTGCGACCATTAGCTTCTCCATGAGCGCCTTGCTCATGCCCATAGCATTGATCGGATATGCGGCTTTGTCCGTGCTGAGCACCACCATGCGCGAGACTCCGTTAGCCACCGCGGCGTTCATCGCATTCTCGCCGCCGAGTGCGTTCGTGCGAATCGCTTCCATCGGATGAAACTCGCAGGACGGCACTTGCTTGAGGGCGGCCGCGTGGAACACGTAATCCACTCCGGTCATGGCATCTATGAGGCTGTCCAGATTTCTAACATCCCCTAGCACAAATTTCAGCTTGGGGTTGTTATAGACCTGCCGCATGTCGTCCTGTTTCTTCTCGTCTCGACTGAAGATGCGGATCTCCTTCATGGGAAGCTTTAAGAACCGGTCGAGCACGGCCGTGCCGAACGTGCCGGTGCCTCCTGTGATCAGAAGCGTTTTTGATTCGAATTGTTTTTCTACTTCGTTCATCGCCATTCGCTGTAAGGGGTGGGGTCGTTTACTAGTTCGTCGATCTGCTGCTCCCATGACGGTGCTCGGAAGCCCAGCGCTTCTTCCAACCCAGAAGGCAGCATGCTTCGATCGCAGAAAAACTCATGATTCGGGTTAACTTCGATGTCGAGCCCGGCCCGATCTCGCAGCATAATGAGGAGATCGAACTTGTTGATGCTCTCACTCACCGCATGATGCAGCCCGTGCAAGCCTGGGTGCTTGGTCACAACCTCCACCAGTAGATTGGCCATCGTCAAAGTGGTCATGCCGCTGTAAATTGCACGCGTGAAGCCGCTTATGGATTTGCCGTCTTGAGCGAGAAACCACTCCACGAGCGACCCAAAGTGGCTGAGTTCTCGGCCAATGATGGACGTCCTAAGGGTTAGGGCATTTTTCCAGCTGACCTCGCCAAGAAACTTCGATTTACCATACAGATCCTCAGCATCTGAAGGGTCGTCCACGCAATAGCTTCCCTTGATGCCGCTGAACACACAATCCGTGCTGAAGTGAATCACCTTGCCGCCCCAGTCGTCCGCCCACTCAGCCAGTAAATGGGGCAGAAGTGCGTTGATGGAGATGGTCGGGATGGCTACTTTAGCCTGGTCTCGCTGCTTGATGACCCCGACGCAGTTCACCAGGAAGTCTGGGCGTTCAGACATCAAGAAGTCTCGAAGCGCTACTTGGTTCAGCGCATCGACCTTCGTATGCACCTTGACAGAATTCAGCACGTCTGGCGCGTGATTCCCGCGAATCGTGTAGGAGACAGGCAGGCCGGCTGACCGAAAGGTCTGCACAACCTTGTGCCCAAGCATGCCCGTTCCACCGAGCACCAGGATGCTCACCTTGCGGCGACCTCGCTTCGAGCCCAGTCGATGTACTCCTGCAAACCTTCTTCCAATTGAACCGAGGGCTGAAAGTCAAAGCTACTGCGGGCTTTCGTTATGTCTGCCAAGCTGTCGCGCACATCCCCTGCGCGAGGCGGAGCATGAGTGATTTCCAGCGGAAGATCGACGAACTCGCTGATGAGGTCCAGAAGGCGATTGATGGAGATTCTGCTGCCACTTCCCAAGTTAAATGCACCCGAAACCCCGCGAGCCAGACTCGACTTCACATTGGCTTGTACGACATCTCGTACGTTTACGAAATCGCGTGTCTGCTCGCCATCGCCAAAGACGGTAACCGGCTCTCGCCGGAGTGCTTTGAAGACAAAAATCGGGATAACGTTCCCGTAGGCGTCGAAGCGCTGATGCGGGCCATAGACGTTAAAGTAGCGTAGGCAAACACATTCCAAGCCCCATAGCTTCGTATAGGCCAAGCACTGCTTTTCTGCGCACAGCTTGGTGGCTCCGTAAGGTGAGTCCGGCTCGGCGGGATGATCTTCGGCGATCGGCAACGTTTTGAGTTCGCCAAACACGCCCGCTGAGGAAGAAAACACCACCTTTTTTGCTCCGGCGGCTCGTGCGGCCCCCAACACCTTGAGGGTGCCCATCACGTTGATGTCGGCGTCGATAAGGGGGTAGTCGATCGAGCGCTTGTTACCAACCGAAGCGGCTAAGTGATAAACGACATCCGCCCCTTGGATGGCGTTCGCGAGGCGGTCGGTGTCGCGGATGTCTCCTTCCAAAAATCTCGCATCGACGCCTTCCATATTCCGCGCGTAGCCAGACAGGAGGTTGTCCAACACCGTCACCTTGTGCCCGTCGCGCAGTAGCGCGCGTGTCAAATTTGAGCCGATAAAGCCCGCTCCTCCTGTTACAAGTGCTTTCATGGCTGCAACGGCGCCCCTGTATCCTCTTTCATCGCTAATCCATTATTGCTAGAAATACAGCAGAATTGCTTGACGTTAAAGGCTGCTATGTGCCACCCTCCGAAGGGAGGCTGGGATTGGACCGCTTGCCCTTTTCAAATGGAAACCAAGGTATCCGTCGTGATCCCCACATTCCAACGCGCCGCGTTGCTCCTCGGAGTCGTTCGCGACGTACTGTCTCAGCCTTTGCAAGAGATCGAAGTGATCGTCGTTGACGATGGATCGACGGACGATACTGGCTCGCAAATCGCCCTCATCCGCGATGAGCGACTGTCCTATGTGAATCAGGGCAAGCTGGGTGTTCCAGCCGTGCTGAACGAAGGCATTGCTCGCTCCAAGGCACCTTACATCCAGATTCTGCACGATCACGATCGCATCGAACCCAGCCTTTTGACCGAGTTAGCGGCTGCTCTCGATCGTAACCCGAGCGCAGGCTTCGCGTTCAGCGGATATGTCTTCTATGATGCCAACTTAGAAAACGAGCAAGAGCGTTGGCTGCTCGAACTACCCGAGCTGAACGAGGGCCAAAAGTTCCTTGAGGAAGTGCTCATGCCGCGGATCAACTCACCGGTGCTGGCCCTCTCCATGATCCGCCGAAGTGCGCTTCAAGGCGAACTGCTCGACCCCACGATCGGAGGTTGCGCTGACGTGGAACTCTGGCATCGGCTGGCCGCTCGGTCGGATGTCGCATATGTTCGCAAGCCTCTGATCCATGTGCGTGGCCGAGATCCGCGTAGTCAATTTTCGAGCCCCGGCTCTGCGCTCGACTTGATGGGGAAGACGCTCGAAGCAAAGCGACGATTCCTGGGGAATCATCCACAACTGGCTACATCTTGGGCAAGGCAGGTGGATGCCGGCTGCATTTACGTTGCTTGGAAAGCTGTCGAGGCAGGAGATCGAGCGACTCTGCGTCAGGCGGGCGAGTTTGTAGCAGAGAACGGATCGGCCCTGGGCACAAAGCTCTTTCGGCTCGTTACCGCCTTGCCCCATCCGTTGGGCAAGAGCGTCCTTCGGGGCGTCCGCAGCATTCATCGGAGAGTGAGGAAGAACACCCTGTGAGCGTTTCGGCGAACAGGAACATTGTCGCGAATTACGCCTCACGGATTTGGTCGGCGATCATGGGTCTGGCATTCATCCCCGCCTATGCCCGGCTGATGGGGATCGAGGCGATGGGCGTGGTGGGACTGTTCGTCACCCTCCAGGCGTTTTGTATGTTGTTGGACATCGGATTAAGCACAACTCTCAATCGCGAACTCGCAAAGTTGTCGGCGGACGAATCCAGCGGGCAAGAAATGCGCAACCTGGTCCGGACCTTCGAAGCGCTTTTTTGGGTTGCCTCTGCAGTTGCAGGCCTCGCCGTCATGGCTTTGGCAGCACCCATCGCGCATCACTGGGTGAACTCATCCAGCCTTTCGGCAGCGGAAGTGGCATCCGCTATCCGGCTAATGGGTCTCGTCCTCTTCGCTCAGTTGCCTCTCTCGCTCTACCTCGGTGGTCTGCTCGGACTCCAACGTCAGGTCGAGTACAGTGCGCTCACGGCTGCCTGGTACACGCTTCGATTCGGAGGAGCAGTCTTCGCTTTAGCGCTTTTCGGCGCCACCCTTTCGACCTTTTTCATATGGCAGGTGATCGTTGCGGGAGGCGCAACGGCTGCAAGCGCGGTTCTGCTTTGGAAGAGGCTGCCACCGGGGCGAGCGAACCTAGAATGGTCGCTCTTGCGAAGCCGGTGGAGATTCGCCGCAGGGATTGGAGGCATCTCGATCACCCTCTTGGTGTTGAACCACATCGATAAGGTGGTGCTCAGCAAATTGGTTTCCTTGGAAGCGTTTGGCTACTACACGCTGGCTTGGAGTCTGGCCAACGCCGTCCGTCTCCTAGGAGATCCGATTTTTACCACCTTCTTTCCTCAACTTTCGCAAGCCTACGCAACCGGAATCGAGCGTGAGGTCGGTTCGATTTACCACCGGATTTGCTCGCTGATGACGCTGCTCGTTGTGCCATTCAGCGTGACGCTCATCCTCTTTGCCCCTGAGGCGCTAATGGTTTGGACGGGTTCTCCAGCCATTGCTGATCGGAGTCACACGCTGCTCAGCTTGCTAGCTGCAGGCAACCTATTTCTTGCTCTAGCCATCTGCCCCTATGCTTTGCAACTCGCGGGTGGCTGGACCTCACTAACCTTCTGGGCAAATGTCATTGCTTCCGCAGTTCTGATTCCGCTGATGGTCGTTCTGGCCCCGATTTACGGCACTCTGGGGGGTGGCTGGGCGTGGCTGGGCCTCAACGCTGGCTACTTGCTGACGACCGTCGCGATCATGCATCGTCGTCTGCTCGTGGGACACTTCCGGCAATGGATATCGAAGGACATTGGCGTGACCTTCCTCCTCATTTTCGCGGTTTCCGCTGGCCTGCGGACCGTGCTTCAATCCAGTGAAAATAGAAGTGCCGCGCTGATCGTTCTAGCCCTCGCGTTTCTTGCGGCTCAAGGTGCCGGGCTGCTGACGTCTCCTCTCACCCGAGGTCTTCGGCTGAAACTATGGAGCCGACTGGCAGGGGCTAAACCATCTCTTTCCCAGGAAGGGGACGCTTAGAGTGGCAGTGTCCAGCTGTGCTGGGACGCGACCTTTGGTGTTGGGCCCGCGCTGGCTGACGCTTGTGCTGTTCTTGCCGATGGTGTTTGCGAGTTCACTGGGAGTGCCTGGCGCGACGGAAGTGACCACCTGGTGCGGCGTGGCTTGGCTTGGGGGAGGCGTTCTCTTGATCGGAGCATCCGACAAGCCGGTGCGGAGCACCCTTTGGATGTGGGTGATGCTCTTCGTGTTCTTGATGGGCTACTACCTCAAGTTTTTCCTGTTCTCGTACGGAATGGGCACGCCTATTTTTGACTACTTGATGCATGAATTGGCTTGGGCGGATCGTCGCGACTTACAAGACAGTCTCGTCATTTCGACCTTCGGTTTCATCGCGTTCGCGGTGGTCGCAGCGGCGCTCCTTCGCGGGACAAATTTGAACCCCCTCAAGCCGCCCCCTGCCTCAGATCGAGTCAATCCGCGTGCCCTAACTTGGCTACTCGTTCTCACGTTCATCGGAGTCGTTATCAGCCTGGGGGTCGCTCTTGTTTTTGGCTTTGGTCAGATGGGCGTCGAGCACCAGGCGCTGCCCTTTCGCCTCGACGCGGTTTTTACTCGTTTCAGAATCAGCTTAGCCCCGGCCATTTTTGTAACCGCGCTTTGGGTTAGCGACAACCGGAAGACGCAAGGTGTTTGGATGCTAGGGCTGGCATTGACGGCTCTGTCCGCCGTCTTAGACGCCTACGTGCGTGGTAGCCGAGGCAGCATCGCGCTCGCTTTCCTGCCCTTGATGTTTCTGTGGGGAGTCTCGGGAACGTTTAGCCAAGCGCGAAAAGTGCTTTCGCTGGCCGTGGTGGTTCTCACATTCGCACTGTTTCCCATTTTCACGATGGTTCGTGGGGAGCGGATTGCCGCATCGCAGGAACGTGAGATCGACAGGGAGGCGGTGGCGCAGGAGGCAGTGAGTTCCGAGGGCCTGACGTTCGCTTTCAATACCGTTGCGGGTCGGGTCATGGGCATCGACTCAATGATGCAGATCGCCCAAGACAGCCGGCCATCGCCCACCGCTATAGCCGGAGTGACCAGCATCAGCCCCTCGCGACTGACTTGGCTTGCGAGTGGGGGGCAAATGGTGCAGTACATGACTCACACCGTGGTCGGCATCCCGTTGGACGTCATTGAGGGCCGTTCGCCAGGATTTTTGGGCGGTTTCTACATTGTTGGAGGCACGGACGGGATGGTGCTTCTGACGGTGCTCTATACGGGCTTAGTAGTCCTCATTTGGAGACGCATCGCGAGTCATCGGTATGCCGCACCGTTGCTGGCCTACGTTGCGGCGGTGCTGATGAGCTATACGCAAGAAGGCGTTTTTGGGCTGGAGAATCCACTTTCCACTGCGCTCGCAATTCTCGCGACCGTATGGCTGTTCAGACGCTTCATCGTGGCAAAGGAATCTAACGCCTTGTCATAGCGGCCGCGATTCCGAGCAGAGAACCAAGGAAAAGCCCCAAAAGTGCGCCCCGTCCGAAGCTCTTGTTCACAGGCTTGTCTTCCACCCAAGGCTCATCGAGAATCACCCAACGATTAGGATCGCGCTGTGCCTGCAAGGTGGCCATCAAGTTTTGATTGGTCAGTTGCTGCACCACTCCAAACTGCAAATTCACGTCTTGGTAGAGTCGATTCAATTCCATTGCTTCGCCGGGTGCGGCGGCAGCCAGTCTTTGAAGCACCGATATCTGTGCGTCGATCACCGCTCTCGAGGTCAGTAGCGTGGGCAGTTCCCCTTCGGCCACCGAAGGGTCGATCATGTTGTTGTCGACCCCCCTCAGATAAGCCCGAAGGTCGCGAGCCATATTCTCCTTCAGCACACTCACCTGATTCTCTAAGTGACGCACCTCAGGAGCTTGAGGACCGAGGTTTCGACGATTCGTTTCGAGCTGCAATTCGGTTTCGATCAGCTTGGGCCGGAGGCGTTTGATCGGGGGTAATTCGGAGGGAAGGCTCGGCAAAAGTCGGGCTAACGCCTGTACCCGGGTCTTTGATTCCTGGAGCGTTCGATCCAGCCGCTCCTTCTCAAGTTGTAGCTGAATTAAACTTTGCGCCCATGTTCCAGGAGTCGCCGCAATGCCGGTGGGCGATGTCGCGATGGTGGGAGCGGAGACGGTTCGGCGCTCGTACTGAACGAGCTTTGCCTGAGCTGCCATCATTTTCTGTTTGGCGTCGGCGAGCTTGTCCTGAAGGACTTTGAGATCGTCTTCCATGGTGTTGAAGGAGACCTTGGAGTTAATCGCCCTCAGAGCTTCAACGTGACTCTGCAGCACCTTTTGAGCCCGTTGCTTGTCCACATCTACGTAAGTGACAGTCAGCAGGCTTGTACGCGGGTCCGAATCAACGGCCCGGTTCTCCAGCAGGTCCTTCCTCTGCATGTCGAACTTTCGCGCGATGCCAGTGACTGCGGTTTGGCTCTCTAAGAACGCTTGAAAGACCCGCAGAGGACTGGGGGCGCTGCCCAGAACGGCAGCCGCGGAGCCCACCGAGCCTTCCATAGAGTTGCTCCCGAGCACTGCAGACCGGGAAGGGAAGAACACGCTCATGCGGGCAGCGTATTCCGCCGGCCTCAAAGCCGTGATGGCGACGCCCACCGTAGCTCCTAGCAACCCGAAGGCGGCAACCCATTTCCAGTTGCGTCCAATTCGATCAGTCCCGATGCCGACACCGGCAAGTTCAATCGGCTCCTCGTCTCGCTGCATTTACTTGCGCGGCCCCGTCAGAGAATTTACAATCACGTACGATGAGAGTATCTGCGAGATAGCGGACAAGGAGAGACCTCGGGGCTGACCGAACAGAAGGCTGTCTCCAGGAAGGAGTTCCGGATTGCTCTCGAGCTTTCCGTCCTTCAAGAATTCATCGAGGTTGAACATTCGCACAACCGGCTTGCCGTTTGTAGTGGGGCGCATGTGATAGACGTAGCGGAGGGTGCCTTTCTCACTGAGCCCTCCGGCGGTGGCAAGCGCGTCAGAGGCAAAGTATTTTTTGTTCTCCTCCATCATGAATTTGCCGGGGGTGCGAACTTCACCGAAGACATAGAAAGTCTTCTTCCTCTCCTGAACGATAATCGTGTCGCCAGCTTGAATTCTTTCGGTCAAACCCGCATTATTGCCTTCCCGCGCACTCAGATCCAACTGCAGCAACTCGCCTTTGCGATAGACCAGCACGTCGTTGAGATTGGAGGTCCCAAGTTTTCCAGAGGTGGTCGAGACCGCGCTGAGAACGGTGGTGGTATCCGGCAAAGCGTATTCACCCGGTCGTTCTACTTCGCCGGCGAGGGTGATCTTGACGGTTTCAGGAATCACGATGGTGATCACGTCTCCATCCGTCAACTCGGGTCCCTGAGCCTCCGGATCAACGCGGCCAGGGAAGCGAAGCAATTCGGGCCCCCGCCTCAGGGTCACGGTCGTATCGCCCTCGAACGCCGCAAAGCCTCCTGCGGAGGCAACGGCCTGGTAGAGGTTGGTTCCTAGGGGGAGAGATTGCTGCCCGGGATTACGAACTGGGCCCAAGACCCAAATTCTGAGAGTCGGCTGAGGAACGATCGAAATCAGATCGTTTGGCTCGACGCGAATGTTTCCGGCGGCCTCGTTGTTTTGAAGAAGCTTCGAGTATTCGGAGCGAACGAGCGTCTTGCCTCCACGAACCAACTCGACGATGAGCCGCTTTCCGTCTTGCGCTTCCCCTATTGGCGGGAGGAGCTGTCGCACGGTTACCACGCTGGACGGCAGGGCGACGGGGCCCGGCGCATTGCTGCCAATCACGTAAGCAAATTCGGTTCGCTCCTTTCTGACAGCTAAGAAGACATCCTGCTCGCGCCGAAATGGCTTCATCTTCTTGCGAAGCAGATCTTGAGCTTGAAGCCAAGTCTTCCCGGCCAGCTTGAGTTCTCCAAAACCGACCCCATAGATGGAGCCATCGGACGTGATCGTATATTCACCATTGTAAGGAGTCGTTCCTTCGGTGGTTGCAACGAAAACTGAGACGATATCGCCTGCCTTCAGCAGCACCGGGCTTTGTGGCACCTGCGTCTGAGCGACGGCCCAAAAGGCTATGAGGGTCAGCATCTATTCTTTATTGATATACGTGCATTTTGTCGACTTCACGACAATAATGCATTATATCGGAAAAGTTCGCGTGGGACGCTAAGAACTGGCGCTGGTGTAATGTCTCATTGCAAATTTCCAGAAGCGTCGCGAAAGGAAAAAAGCGAGTGCGGCCCAGCCGACTCCAGTTGCGGTCATCGCGGGGTCGAGTCCGTGTACGAGTTGTTTGGCTGGAACGGTGGCAAGAAATCCCAAGGGCACTGCGAACGTGAGGAAGCGCTGAAGACCCGCACTATAGATGTCCAGGGGAAATCGCGCGACCTGCATGACCGACTCGCCGAGAACCCAAAGGTTGTCGACCCTCACGAGCCAGATCCCGGTGGTCATGAGCGCCAGATTGAACGAATAGAAGATCACCAAGGCGGAGATCACCAGCATGACGTAGGCAAGCCACTGGACCGCCGAAGGGAAGACTTGTGAGGAGGAGACGCCGAAGGCCACCATCGCAATCCCGGCGACAAAGGTTCCGATTTGATCGAAGCTGAACTTCCGGGTGGAGACCCAAAACTGACTGTCAATCGGTTTTGTAACCACAAAATCGAGCGTGCCCAAGCGCACGTGGCTCGGAATCTCCATCAGCGAAAAGAAGAACGCGGACATAAGGGCATTCATAAGGAAGACCGTGGCCGCAAGCACGTATGCTTGGCCGCTGCTCCAGCCGGCGACGCTGTCGGTGTTGCGATACACGACCCAAAGGATGGCCACAAAGAAGAAAATCCACATGAGATTCTGGAAAATCTTGGCGAAAAAATTGGCTCGAAACTCCAACTCCCGACGGAAGGAAGTTGTGAAGAAGGTCTTGTAGATCTTCCAATAGCGCGACACGGAACTATGATGATGGATCACATGCAGCTGATGGAAGTGCCCAATAGGAAGTCATCCGCGCTTAGCGTCGTCCAAGAGGCTATGAAACGAGTTTGGATGCTCATGCCTTTCGCCCTCTTAGCTGGATGCACAGCCGCGCAAGAGGCTGCGCCGCCGAAGGCGCTCCAGGTTGTCAGGATTGAAGCGGGCACTCCCGTCAAGGCAATCCTCATGAAGGAGTTGACCTCTGGTGGGACCGACGAAGGCGAGGAAGTCCCCTTGATGGTGAGCGAGGACGTGAAGGATGCCAACGGGCGCGTTCTCTTGCCGAAGGGCTCGCCGATGATGGGAAAGGTCACCTGGTCGCGATCGGAAGGCACCCTGGGATCTCTGTTGAACCAGCCGGCGAGGCTGAAAATGAGAGTCGAGAGTGTCAAGGCTGGGGACGGGACCCTGGTGAAGCTGTCGGCGGAGAAGGGCAAGTTCCAGGAAGCCGAGTTCAATCGCGAAAATACGGGGAAGGTCATGGCGAGCGCGCGGCTTGAAGAACTAGCTGGCGACAAGGCGAACGATGTGGCTTTGCAAGCTATTCGAGACATGTTCGAGAAAGGCGAAGTCGCGAAGCTCGACAGCCCCGAGACCAAGGCGCAACTTGCTTCTATCGCGCAACAGATGGGCCTTGCGACAACCTCCAAAGTGATGGAGGAGAATCAGGTGAACAAGGTTGCTGATCTAGTGATGCAGATCAGACGCGGCACAGGATTGGCAAATTTAGCGACCGGCGGCTCCGCGACCTTGGTCGATGCTGCCTTGGAACTTGCGGGGGTTGCCGGACAGATCGGCGATCGCCTGGGCCGAGTGATCGGGGGAAGAAACATCCGCGCGTTTGTTGGCACCCCGATCGATTTCTATGTGCTGGAAGCGGTTGATGTGAAGGTTGGTGAGAAATAGACTTACTCGCGGGTCTATCAGCGTACTTAACGGAGGCTCGGCTTTGGTCTGATAAGCGCGCGGAAATTTCGGAAGATTCGCCGCGTTACTCCTTCATGCTTTCCAAAAGGCTAAGAAAGAGCTGGGACGGTTCCAAGGCAGAATTTGTAAAGGCGGTAGCGCCGCTCTTTCAAGGCACTGCCGACGGGCAAGGCTACAATTGTTACGATAACTCTAGACCAAAAGGAAGCTTATGGCAAACATTCTGCTGACAGGAGCAAACGGGAATGTGGGGCGTGAAGTCGCCGTACAGTTAGCGGCACGAGGAGAAACGGTTAAGGCGGGGGTACTCACACTGGGTGAGCGACACGATGGAGTTGAGCAGGTCCTGTTCGATTTCGGCGATCCCACGACCTATGAGGAAGCTTTCCGAAGCGTTGATCGCCTATTTTTACTGCGTCCACCGCAAATCGCAGATGTTAGAAAGTACTTGTTCCCGGTTATCGACTATGCGATGGTCCGCGGGGTTCGACAGATAGTCTTTCTTTCCTTGCAAGGGGTCGAGTTCAACGTATTCACACCCCATTACAAGGTGGAAAGATATCTGCGCAAGATCGACGCGCCATTCACCTTCATTCGACCTAATTTTTACATGCAGAATCTCTCGACGTTTTATAGAGTCGATATTCGTGATCGCAGCGAGATCTTCCTTCCGGCGGGGAGGGGCAAGACCGCCTTCGTGGACGTACGGGATATTGGAGAAGTAGCGGCTAAAGTGTTAAGCGAAGCAGAACACATTAGCAAGGCCTATACGCTGAGCGGCCCTGAATCTCTTGATTACTGGGAGGTGGCCAGCATACTAAGCGACGCGCTCGGACGTGAAATCCGTTATGCAGATCCTTCGGTCAGAGAGTACGTTGCCCGGCTGAGGATCCAGGGGGCTGACGAAACCTTCATCAAGGTGCAGAAGATGCTGTACTTCATAGTGCGGCACAATTTTTCCAAGTCGACGGCGGGTGATGCCGTAAAGTTGCTGGGTCGCACACCGACTTCGATGCGGGAATTTGCGGAAGCTTATAAGAAGGTGTGGTAAAAATAGGCTGAAGGAGGCGTGAAGGTTGTTGGTTCTGGCGACGGGCATGTAGAATCGATAGCTTCGGTACGATGTGTCAATGGCAACGCTTGACAATCTTAGAGCGATAGCGACCGAATTACCTGATGTAGTTGTTTCACATAAGGATCGGTTTGGTTTGTCGGTCATCGTGAAGGGCAAGCACAAGGGGTTCGTTTGGGCATGGGCCGAACGGGTTCATCCTAAGAAGGCCCGAGTGATCAACAATGACGTCATGGCCGTCGTTGTGCCGAGCTTGAGCGCGAAGGAGGTCTTGATCTCTGCCCTAGACCCCTCGATAGTGGTTATCGATCCTCACTACGATGGGTACCCAGTGATTTTAGTGCGGTTGGAAGTAGTGTCTTTCGAAGAGCTTTCGGATTTGGTGATAGAGGCTTGGCGGTGCAAGGCACCGAAGGAAGTTGTCGCAGGATTTGATTCTTCGGCGCACAATTGAATTTTAGACCCGGGGCCATGAACGTCTCGTGCCGACCAACCACCGTATTCGCGACGGGATCCATGTCGGTTTGCGGGCCCATTGGTAAACAGCGTGGGTGTAACCACTACGTGCGTGGAAGGGAAGCGTGGGCAAATTCGCGGCCCGCCGTTTGCTCAAGGGAGTTCAATGAAGGAGGTTTGAGATTGGCTCTACGCGCCGAGTTACAAAGCGGTTGATTGCGAATTAGATCTTCGCCCTCCCAAGACATTCGGAACACCGGCGGGGCACGATTACATGCCTGGGCTACGCAGCTAGTCGAGCCATCAATCCAGCCTTCACCTCGGGCCACTCTTCGGGAAGAATCGAGTACATCACGGTGTCGCGCATGAATCCATCTGGCATTTGGCCATGCCTCCGCAAAGTCCCTTCCTTCTTGGCTCCAAGCTTCTCGATGGCGCGCTGGCTCTGCAGATTTCGCCCGTCGGTCTTGAGTTGGACCCTCTGGCACTCCATCGCCTCAAACGCATGTCCGATCATCAGCAGCTTGACCTCGGGATTCACTTTCGTGCCGCGATACGGGTCGCCGATCCAGGTCATACCGATCTCCACGCCCAAGTGGGCACGGCGGATGTCGAGGTAGCTCGAGCAGCCGATTGCTTCGCCTGATTCCTTTAGCACGATCGCGAAGGTCAGGTTCGTCCATTCGCTTCTGCACTGTCTTATGTAAGCCCTAACCGCATCCTCGGTCGCTGCTTCGGGGCGAGCGGACACGAAGTATTGGAAGACCTCCGGCTCCGCGAATCGCGCCAACTGCGCGGCGTGTCGGTCCTCCGCGGGCTCGAGTCGTACGGTTTGTCCTTCAAGCACGACGGGCTCGATGATGAGATTTCTAAAGGGCATAGAGGCTCGCGTACTTACCTTGGAGACCGGCAAGATAATCGGTAGGATCAATGGCTTTGCCCGTCACCTGTTGGATGAGGTCCTTAGGGGGGACGCTTCGGCCCTTGCTGTACACCTTCTGCTGAAGCCAGCTTAGAATCGGCTCGAACTGTCCTGCAGCCATGAGGTCGGCAGTGTTCGGCACATCCTTCTGCAACGTATTCCAAATCTGATAGCTCAACAGATTGCCCATTGAATAAGTGGGGAAGTAGCCGACCAGGCCTCCCGACCAGTGGACGTCTTGGAGACAGCCTTCGGAGTCGGAGGCCGGGGTAATGCCGAGGTATTCGCTATAGCGAGAGTTCCAGGCTTCGGGGATGTCTTTGATGGCCATCCGGCCGGAAAGCACTTCGACTTCCACCTCGAATCGCACCATGATGTGCAGGTTGTAGGTCAGTTCATCTGCCTCGACACGGATGAACGATGGCTCAACCTTGTTGATGGCTTTGTAAAAGGTGTCGAGATCCTTATCTGCCAGCTCGGGGAAGACCGCTTGAAGCTTTGGCAGGAAATATGACCAGAAGGGCTTGCTCCGGCCGACGATGTTCTCCCAGAGGCGAGATTGGCTCTCATGAATCCCCAGGGACACCCCTCCGGCCAGAGGCGATCGGTCCCACTTGTTGGGCGAGCCCTGCTCGTACATCCCATGGCCCGCCTCGTGAAGCGAGCCGAAGATTGCGGAACCGATGTAAGGCTTGTAGCGAGTCGTGAGGCGAATATCGTTGACGGACCAGCCGGTGCAGAAAGGGTGCGGAGCGGTGTCTTGGCGTCCTCGCTCAAAATCGAAGCCGATCGCTTGCACCAGCATTTCGGTGAACGCCTTCTGCTTTGACTTGTCCCACTCGCCGTACAAGAATGCGTCGTCTGGCTTCGGCTGCGAGCTGACCTGGCGCACCAATTCCACCTGCGGTCCCTTGATCTGGCTGAACATCTTTCGGACGTCAGCCGCTGTGCCGCCTTCTTCGTATTGGTCGAGCAGGGCGTCGTAAATCTCTTCCTTGTAGCCTAAGTATTCGGCTTCGCGACGGCAAATCTCGAACATCTGTTCAAGCGTCGAGGTGTAACTGGCAAAATCGTTGTTCGCACGGGCCTGCACCCAGACCTCTTGGGCCTTTGCGGAGAGGCTAAGTTTCTCTTCGACCAGCGATGCCGGCACTTTGGTGGCGAGGTCGAGGTCGCGCTGCACGACTCTTATAAGATCGGCGTCTTCTCCTTCGGCATCCACTCTGGCATCCTCAACCGCGTGGAGGGTTTCATCGGCAACGAGAGCTTCATGCGCCATACGGCCAAGAATGCCCACATGCGCGGCCCGCGCCTCGGTGCCTCCGCTGGGCATATAGGTTTGCTGGTCCCAATCCATCATGGACACTGCGGCCCGCAGCGCGTTTACATCCGCCAGTCGTTCGTTAAGCGTTTCAAGGGGAGACATCTTCGGGAGATTCTACCGGTCTCGAATCCAATGCACGAGGAGGAGCTTCGACGAGAGGAAAAGAGGCCATCTGCTCATAGCCGCCGCCCGGCATGGTTTGCACCAGAACGACTTCATTTGGCGTCCAAACGGCGAGCACTGCGTCACCGGCTTCTTGCGCTACAGGTTCCAGAGCCCGGCCCACTTTTTGCGAGGGCGGGGAAACTCTTGCAAGGGTCAGATGGGGACGGAGTGGCTTTGACTCCGCCCCTTCTTCAAAGCCTTCGGTTGCCTCGATGATCTTCTCGTGAACGGCGGTGAACTCGCCCTTGAGGCCAGCCCAAACAATGGCGGGGCGCTTCTCATCTGGAAAGCCTCCCAAGCCGGAGACGGCAACCTCGCCGATCGACAACCCTTGTAGCTTTTCAGCCAAGGCATCGATCAAGGCCGACAGCCCTTTCTCGTCCACGTCCCCCAGAAATCGCAAGGTCAGATGCATCTTCTCGGGTTTGGTAAAGCGCACGCCTTGCCGTCCAATCCCACTCTGGAGGCGCTGCAAAACCGGCTCGAGTTGGTCGAGAACTTCGGAAGGGGGCCAGATGGCAACAAACAAACGCACGTCAAGCAAGATACCGCCGAAGTACCTCCACACGGCGTGTCCAGGCAATCAGGGATAGTTGTAGCGTGACGCTCCCAACCTCGCTCGAAGCATTCTCCGACGGCCTTTCTCGGGCTATCGATCCCCTCAAGACGCCCTCTGTCGCCTTCGGAGTCGTAAGAGGAAAGGAGACGCTGTTGCTTGGGGCACACGGATTTTCCGATCCTGAGCGCAGTGTGTTGGCGACCTCGCAGACGCCTTATGCTCTTGCCTCCATAACAAAGCCGCTTACCACGACGGTCCTTATGAAGCTCGCGCTAGAAGGGCTGATCGACCTGGATAAGCCCATCAACGACTATTTACCGGGAGCGAAGGTCGAGGATCGCACAGGTGCGGGGAGTGTGGCTACCGTTCGAAACGTGGCGGACCATAGCTCGGGTCTCCACACGTATTTCCGGTTCTTCTATCAAGATGAAAGCGCGAAACGCCCGCTGTTCGATGAAGTCATCGCGCGGTATGCAAAGCTCGTCACACCGCCCGGGGAGCGACATCTTTACTCCAATCTGGGTTACGGACTGCTGGATCACGTGATGGCAGCGGTCTCGGGCCAGCCCTATGAGAACCTGATGCTCCAACGGCTGTTCGCTCCTTTGGCAATGAAGCATGCCAGCATCGGCCCTTCTTCGGGTGCCCGTGCGGTTGCCATCGGGCCCGATGGTGTCGCCTATCCAAACTACACCTTCGACCATCCCGGGGGTTCGGCTGCTTATGCTTCGGTCGAAGATTTGCTGACATTCGGTCGTCTCCACCTCGGTGCCCGCTCCGACTTTTTGCCCTCGCACGCCCGAGAAGAGATGCATCGGCGCAGCAGCGTTATTGACGAGATCAGGGGATACGGCCTTGGCTGGGGGATCAACGAGCATCGCTTCGGCTACAAGATCGTTTCGCACACGGGCCTTATGGGCGGGGTGAGCACCGTGTTACGGCTGGTTCCGGAACTCGATCTCGTGATTGTCATCCTCACCAACGGGCAGAGCGACGTGGCCTTTCGGTCCGCCGACGATGCGATGGCGGCGCTCTTGCCCACATTCCGAGATCAGCTTCAAGCCGAACGAACAAAACCTCAGCCGAAAGTCCAAGGGGAGCAAATGCCCGACGAGCTCGACGGGCTTTGGATTGGGAAGGTAGAGACCTATAGCGAGGAAGTACCGTTCGCGCTGGAAATTCGCGATGCAGGGATAGCCAGAGCGACTCTAGACGGGACTCAGCACGATGTAGAAGATCTCAAAATAGCCAACAAGCGTGTGCTTGGCATTTTTGATGGAGATGTCGGCACAAGCGACGCAGCAGCCAGGCCCTACCGAATCCACCTGGACCTCAAGCACGAGGAGAATCGCCTTTACGGCGCGGCGCTCACCCTGAGCACGAATCCCGACGGGTTCGGCGGAGCTCCTGGCAAACGCTACGGCAACGCGCTTCCTTACTGGTGTGAACTCTCGCGAGGCTGAACTGGGCCCTGCTTTGCAGAGAATGATTGCAAGACTGATGCTTCCTTTGCGAATTCCAGCCCATGACGCGGAGGCTCGCTCGAAGGGTGTGCTCGGCTCCACTCGTGCGTATCCTTTGCCGTCTCAGCCCAGGCCCTGAAGGTGAGTCCGGCTCTCACCGCCTTGTCTATCGATACGCGCATAAATCCATCCGCTTGATCGCCCTCGGCTAGGGTTAGCGGCAACTCTTGCCAAAAGGCGACCTCATGCTCTTGCAGAAAGTCCTGGGGGATTGGCACAGGATCCGCTTCCGGCCAAACCGATGAGAGCGCCAGGATCAGATCGCGGAGAGTGGCCGATTCATGGTTGCCAGTCACGTTGAAGGTGCCCGAAAGACTTTGCTGAATAGCGCTTAGCATGAATGCCGTCAAATCTCTGACATCGACCATTTGAAACGGCTGATCCAGCCTCTTTGGCACGATCAGCCTTCCCCCTTTGGCAAAGCGATCAGCCCAGTATGTGAATCTGTTTGATGGATCAAAGGGGCCCGCGATGAGGCCTGGGCGGATAATCAGCGCCCGATCTCCGAACGCCCGGGTGACCTCGTTTTCGCAAAGCGCCTTTAAGGGGCCATACGTGGTGCCGGTGATCTCCTCGACTGAAGCATCGTCGAGAGTCCCCGTAGCAGAAGTCTCGTCCTGATGCATAGCAGCGGAATCGGCATAGACGCTGATGGTCGAAACAAACAGATAGCGTTCGGACCGGTCGAGCAAGTGCAAAACGGATTGTCGAACAATGCGAGGGACGTAGCCGCAGCAGTCGACCACCGCGTCCCATTGCTCATCCGGTAAGGCCTCGAGGTTTCCATCACGATCGCCAAACACGTGCCGAACCTCAGGAAAAAGGTCGGAACCGTGCTGACCACGATGAAAAAGAGTCAGTTCGTGACCCGCCGCGAGAGCAGCCTCGACAAAGGCTCGCCCCAAAAACACGGTGCCGCCGAGAACGAGGATTCTCACTGGTTCGAGTCGTTCAGTCTCCAATGCCGAACTTGATTGTCGCTGCAGCCTACGGCGATTTCCTGTCCGTCAGATGAAAAAGCCAGCGAGAGGACGGCACAATCTTGGACAGACCTCCTATCCACAATTTTCCCGTTCAGATCCGCAAGCATCACGGCATTGCGCTCAGCAAAGGCCAGAAGCGGTTCTTTGGGGCTGAAAGCGACCAGTGGCAGTCCGAAACCCACGGGCAATGCGCCCAAGGTCTGGCGCGTCTCCAGGTCCCAGAGATGGATGCCGTGCAGGGTGCGGGTCGCGGCGATAGGTGCGACTTGGGAAACCGACATCCCGTAAACTCGGGCGGGCATCGGAATCTTGAAAATCTGCTTCCGAGTCTGCCAATCCCAGCTGGTGAGGCTAAAGCTATCCGAGCCAACGAGAGTCTGCCCGTCCATCGAGAACGCGATCATCCTCGGAGCGTCGTTGTGGTGCCATAGCGACTTCATCAATCCATCGCCGTCCCAAACCGCCAAGCTCCCGTTATCGAAGGCTGCCGCCACGTCTCCGCCAGAGGACACGGCGAGCGAAATGGGCGATATCACGAGGAATCCGAACGAGCGCGGAGCGGTGTAGCTCCAAATCTCCTCGCCTGCCTCAAGATCGACGGCGATAATGCTGTCTGCTGCCGCCAGATAAAGCTGATGGCGCTGGCCAAAGAGAAGGCAACGCACGCGCTGAGTGGGGCGAACTTTATCTTCAAGCGCATCAAAGCGGCGTTGGTAAAGTATCTCGCTGCCCCGCGTTACACTCACGTTCATGTGAACGTCCGCGGTTGCCACGGTCAGCCCATCCGAGCTGAACGCCACGTGATTGATACCGTTGCGCAGCTTTGCTAGCCGGCGAGCTGGTTCTGCCGGGGTGTCGACGAAAGTCAAATCAGCATTCCTCATTGCTATAACTCCGATTTCCTAGTTGGAGATTCTGTGATCGGGCAGTTGGCCCTAGCGCTCGTCTTTGCCGTCACCGGCCATTCGAACCTGGTAACCAAGGTGCGCAGTGCGCTCCCACCCTTCCTTTCTTCCGCGGGCCATGCCGGATAAATAACGAACAAGCCCCTGCAGGGTGATGTCGTTTGGCTGGACGCGCAAGAATTCGGATGCGACTTCCAAGGCTTCGTCGTAGCGGCGCATTCTCTCAAGGCATTGTGCGAGCTTCGCGCCCGCTTGCCAAAAGTTGGGCTCTAAAGCAGTGGCGCGCTTGAACGATTCTGCCGCCAGCGGAAATTCCGACTTCTGGAAGTGGCACAGCCCCAAGTAGGCGTGCATCTTAGGGTTGGTGGGATGAACCTGAAGCACACTGCGGCACGCAACGATCGCATCGTCCCATCGGCCCTGGCGCATCAATCCTTCAATTCCTGGTTGGTCCACTTGCCTATCCCTCAAAGCATATTACATCACTAGAGTCGCAATAGTTTCCGCAAAAAAATCGGCCCACGTATTACTACGCACTTCATGGAACATCCAATGTTGGAATACGTATTCGCGCGGCAACTTGCCCCGTAAAAATCTTGGGAGAACGATCTTTGCTTATCAGGACATTGAGTGCGCTTCAAGACAGGAAAAACCTTAGCCTGCGCATCCTGATCTATTACCTAATTATTGCTACCGTAGGTGTTGGGCTCGAGCACTTCTTTCTTGAACGATGGGCGGGCCCGAATAGCTACTGGATAAAACTTACAGTAGACACGAGTCTTCGAATAGGATTGGGGCTGGCGCTCTTCGTGTTCGCCACCAGGATGATGAAGGCGCAGGAAGCGGCGAGGGACGTCTCTACGGAGACTTCCCTCGAGCTACTGGAACGACTTGCCCTGGCCAGCGAATTCCGCGACGATGTGACGGCAGCGCATAGTAGCCGGATTGGCCAGTATTGTGCGCTGGTGGCCGAAGAGCTTGGCGTCCCGCCGGAAGAGCGCGAAATTCTGCGCTATGCAGCTTCTCTTCACGACATAGGCAAGATCGCGATCCCCGACCGCATTCTCCAAAAACCCGGGCCTCTCACGCCCGAGGAGCGGGAGCAGATGCAAAAGCACGTGCTGTTTGGCGCGGACCTCCTCCTGGGAGGACATCACCCGATCATGAACGCCGCCTACAATATCGCCTTGACTCACCACGAGGCGTGGAACGGCCGGGGCTATCCTAACGGTCTCAGTGCTGCTCAAATACCCCTGTGTGGGCGCATCGTGGCTCTGTGCGACACCTTCGACGCTCTGATATCGGAACGCCCGTACAAAGAGGCATGGCCCGTCGATGAAGCGGTGATTGAGATTCTCAGACTCTCTGGCCAGCGCTTTGATCCGGTCGTCGTCAATGCCTTCTGTCGCGCTTTGCCGAAGATTCAGGAGCTCGAGCGCCAACCGGTCTCCCGCAAGGCTATCAAGGAAGCCCATTGCTACCTTCCGGTTGAGGCCGCAACCCGAGTCGATTCCTCTCACTGGTATCCGATTCCCCTCAAGCGGGCACAAGACGAGAACGAGGCGGCCCTTGGCAGACTTCTTATGGACGATTCAGAGGTACGGGCGTAGGCTTGAGGAGAGCGTGGGATGAATGTGGCACCATTGCTTGACCAGCGTCTTGTAGGCTTCACCAACGGGTCTGATCTTTCGGTCTAGATCGTAGAGGCCAACTGTGTGAACGTGGCCCCGGTCTTCCCGCAGCGCCGTGTCCCAATCCACCTGATCCGTGAGCGAATACCACGTGAAGCCGAGCACGGGCACGCCGTCCATCTGCAGGCGATGCATATTGGCCCACTCTTTTTGCAGCCAGAACACGGCATTGTCCGCCGTGTAGTTCGTCTCAGTGTGCATCACCGGTAAGCGGTAGCGGTCGTAATATTGGCGAGTGATGACGTAGTAGCCAAAGATCTCTCCAACGAAGTCGATCTTGTCCGCGCATACCGAGTGTTCGTTCGTCACGTAATAGTCGTTCCCCAGCACGCACCGTCCTTTCACCTGATTGTCGCGGAACCACTGATACTCCTCGCGCTTCATGCCGTTGTCGAGCAGATATTCGTACATCAGGGCGTTGACTTCGCGGCCGTAAGTGAGATCGAGGGAAAGGAATCGCTTGTGGTTGAGGAAGTAGGCATACTTCTCGCAACTAGGGTCTTGCGGGTGGAAATACTCGGTCGATTCGCTCTGAATGAACACCGCTCCCGGCGTTTCTTCCATGATCGCGTGCATCGCCAAGAGGTTTGCCTTGCAAAGATTCTTGAGGGCTCTCACAAAGGCTTCGTCCGACCGAAGGCGCTCGTTCCACCAGCCGTAAAACGCGGAAAAGGTCGCCGCGATGAAAATTTCATTCACGGGCGTGTACATGTGCAGCCACGGATACCGCTCCGCGAAGGCTCGCGCATATTCCGCGAAGTGATAGGGCCAGTCTTCATTTTGAAAGTCGCCACACCAGTCAGGCACTCCGAAATGGCACAAGTCGACAATGACGTCGATGCCCATCTCCCTCAGCGTCTTGAGAGTCTCATCAGAGAAATCCCAGTCGTAGCGTCCGGGACCCAGGTGCACTTTGTAGTAAGGAGGGCCATAGCGCAAGAACTCGATCCCCAGTTCCTTTACCAACTCGAAATCCTCGCGCCAGCGGCCGTAGTGGTCACACTTTGCCATCTGATCGATGCGCCTGCGCTGTCCGTCAACCTCGATTGTCGGATAACTGTTTTCGATCCCGGTTGCGAACATGAATTTGCTTGCCATAGTGTCTCTGCTTTGGACGCCTAAGGTCCCAGGTGGTTCATAGGTCGCCTCCGAGGTCGGAACATTCGCGCCATGGCACAGCATCTGAAAAGGAAGGCCGCGGCGAATGGCAGCGGTGCGAATTGAAAGGAGAGACCAAGATGAGAGCAAACCTATATTCAGCCTTCTTAGCTGCCGGCGTGATGGCATGCGCAGTGGGCGCGAACGCACAAGTATCCATTTCGCAGGACGGACGGCCCGAAAGAATGGCCGCAATCAAGCACAACAGCGGCTTGAACAACACGGACATGAAGACGCTCCAGCAGATTTACCTGTGTAACGCGTTTGAAATTAAAGCGAGTGAGATCGCTTTGAATCGCGGACAGTCTGCCTGGGCCAAGCAGTACGCCAAAGAAATGGTGCACGAGATGACGATGGCGCAGAACGAACTGAAGCTCCTTGCGAGCGACAAGAGCATCAGCCTCAACAACAACCTCCCGCGTGAGCTAGTCAATGCATTGAGTCGCCTTCGCTACGTTTCGTCGGCGTCGTTCGACTCCGAGTATCGCGCGGCCATGATGAGCAGCCATGCTCAATCATCGCTCACTCTACAGAATGCCATCAAGAATGGCCGTGATGAGATGGTTCGAAGTTACGCCATCAAGATGCTTCCCACCGTTAAGGATCACTACGCCATGGCGCAGATCCGAAAGACGATGATGGGTGCGACCAAGAGCGACACCGGTGTCTAAATCGTCCCGCCTTAACTCCTTTCCCGTTGTCGACGGGAAAGGAGTCTATTTGAGCGGGTGCTCGACGCGGAAGGCTTGTAATTCCTTTACAGCTTCCGCGCCGATTCTTTCCACTTCCGCTGTCCATTGAGCCCGGAAAGGACGCAGCGTCTCAGCGATAGCCTCGGCGATTGCGAGATCCCGAAACCATTTCGCATTCGAAGGAACGATCCACCACGGCGCGTTAGGAGTCGAGCATTTGGAGATTGCAGCTTCATATGCCTTCATGTAATCACCCCAAAACTCCCGCTCCCTCCAATCATTGGGCGAGAGCTTCCAGCCTTTGATCGGGTCTTTCTCTCGATCTAGGAGTCGCTTCTTTTGCTCCTCGAAGCTGATGTGCAGAAAGAACTTCAAGATGATCGTGTTGCTCGATGCGAGCGTCGCCTCGAATTCATTGATCTGCTGATAGCGCTTCTTCCATGTTTCTTCGGGAACATAGTTGTGGACCCGTACCACGAGCACGTCTTCATAGTGCGAGCGGTTAAAAATCGATATGCCGCCTTTACCAGGCGTGTGCTTGTGGATCCGCCATAAGAAATCGTGGGCCGCTTCTTCTTCTGTTGGGACTTTGAAGGAGGCAGTACGGCAGCTCTGAGCGTGAAGGTAGCTCAATGCGCGATTGATTGCGCCGTCCTTTCCACCGGTGTCGGGTGCCTGGAAAACGATCAGCAACGAATGTTGACTCGCCGCGAACATCAGCTCCTGCAGCTCGGCAATCTCCATCCCGAGTTCTGCGGCTCTTGCTCGTCCTGCTTCTTTTGCGAGACCCGCCCTCTCGTCCGGATTGTAATCCTTGAGGTGGATTTTCTGTTCTGACTTGATAACGGCAGCATGCGGCACGTCTGTCATTGTACGTGCCTTGCGTTGCTTTCCCGGCCGCTCGCTTCTGGGTCTCTGCACTTCCTGAGCAAAACTCGGATACTTAGTGCTGTGGAACATGGAACCGAAGCGCTCATGGCCCTCTTGGTGGCCTTCGTTGCCGCCCTGATCGGGGGAGAAATTGCCCAGAGGCTGCGTATGCCTGCGGTCGTCGGTCAGATCGTCGCCGGACTTGCCATCGGGCCGTCGGCTTTGGGATGGCTTCAGCTCAGTTCTCCGCTCGAGCTGCTATCTGAGCTTGGCGCGATCCTGCTCCTCTTTGCGGTAGGTCTCGAAACGAAACTCGTCGATCTTCGTAAGGTGGGCCGCACCGCCGCATTGGTGGGCGTGATGGGTGTGGTTCTCCCCTTCGCGCTAGGCGCGGGATGGGCGTTTCTTTCTGGATTCGAAACGGCAAAAGCAATGTTCGTGGCAGCCGCTTTTGTCGCGACTTCCGCGGGCATCACGGCCAAGGTGTTACAGGAGCTCGGAGCCCTTGGACGCAAAGAGGCCCGAATCATCATGGGCGCCGCAGTCATTGACGACGTTCTGGCCATGCTGCTCTTGGCCGTTGTGACGGCGCTGCAGACCGAAGCGGGCGTGGACTTCATGAACCTAATAAAGGTTTTAGGCGGCGCGATTGGTTTTGTCGCAGTCGTCGCGCTCTTGGGCACGAAGGTCATGCGGCAATCTTCGGGGTTACTCGACGCCCCGCTCGACAACGAAAGCCCGCTATCTGTCTCGTTCGCCATCTGCCTGGGTCTGGCAGTTCTTTCAACCTTCGTCGGCCTAGCCGCCATTATTGGCGCGTTTCTCGCCGGCATGGTGCTCGCAGAAACACCTCACCGCAAGGCACTGGAGCATGACTTTGCTCGGGTCGCTGCGGTGCTGGTCCCGTTCTTCTTTATCGTGACCGGTGCGAAGGTCGATGTAGGCTTGCTTGCCGATTTCCCCGTTCTCATGTCCGTTCTCGTGGTCACCGTATTGGCGATCATCGGCAAGGTGGTCGGCTGCGGCTTGGGTGCGCGTTCCCTTGGCAGGAGGGGTGCATTAACGGTGGGCGTAGGCATGGTGCCACGGGGCGAAGTAGGCGTTATCGTAGCCGGTCTGGGCCAACAGTCGGGCGTCTTTCCTCCTACGACCTATGCGGTCATTGTCGGAATGTCTCTCTTAACGTCGGTTGTCTCACCACCTCTCCTCAAGAGGCTTCTTGCGGGAGCACCTTTGGAGCCGACAGAATTGATCCCCACTCCTGAGCCGTTACTCTCACCGGATCCAAAGCCGCCCGACGATCGCCCGCCTGATTAGAGGGCGTTGATGGAGAGGCTTACGCTTACGATTTCGATTGTAGGCGTTAGGACTCGCGGCCGAGCCTGTGAGTTAAGCCCTTTGGGGTTCTCAGCCGACCCTCTCGCTCGGAAGGGCGAGGGGTTTCCGGAAAGTTAGGAGCATCGAATGCATCGAGCAGGTCATAACGTAGGCATGTTCCGGGAGTGGGTGGGGGATGTGTGGGACACTCTACCTGAGGGTCTGAGGGCCTCGCACACCATTCCAGGGGAAGCCGACGGAACGGTTCGGGTGATGGTCAGGGGAGGGCTTTTCGGCGGATGTCTTAACCACCTGCTTGGACTGCCCTGCGAGGGCCATACGGTTCGCGTCCACTTGAAGATGACCCCCACTGCCGGAGGCTCGCTCTGGGAGCGATCGTTTGATGGCCGACCCCTTTTAACGCTCATGCAGATTCGCGAGGGCCAGGTGACCGAGACTGTCGGGGCAACTGCGATTGACTACGACGTAGTCTTCCAGCCCGACAAGGTTACATACATGTCGAAGGATGTGCGGTGGCACGGCCGCCTTTTGGCGGTTGCAGTAAGGCCGAAGGTTCACGCGATTGTCACTCCCCGCGAAGGTGGGTGGTACGTGGACGTTCGCTTTTCGCTGCCACTCTTCGGCCTTCTTTGTCACTATGAAGGGGAGATGCGACCTACATGAACACCGCGATATGGTTGCTGATGATCATGGCTTGCATGGGGGCCTTTGACACGCTTTACTATCACGAGTACAAGCTGAATCTTGCCCACGGCGAACATACCCGGGTCGAGCTACGGCTTCACGCCGCGAGAGATTTTGCGTATGCGGTCATCATTGGCACACTGGGCTGGGCAACCTGGCATGGCCTGTTCGCCGTTGTTCTGGCGATCCTGCTGATCATGGAGATCGTTATCACGCTCTGGGATTTCATCGTCGAGGACCAGATCAGAAAACTCCCACCCGGTGAGCGCATCGCGCACACGCTCATGGGCATCGTCTATGGATCATTTCTCGCGTACCTCGTTCCCGAGATGATCAAGTGGGCTGATCGTCCGACCGGCTTCGGTTCCGCTTACCATGGATTTCCAGCCTGGGTGCTCAGTATCGTTGCGGTTGGCGTGTTTGTTTCCGGCATTCGCGACCTCAGTGCTTCCTTTGCCTCGCGCAAAGCGCTACCATAACCACCATGGCCGTCGCGGTCCTCGAACAACCCACTTTCTTTGTAACCGGCGGAACGCTCCCGCCGGCTGCGCCCAGCTACATCGTGAGAAGGGCGGATCGCGAACTGTTCGAGAGCATGTTCAAAGGCGAGTTTTGCTATGTGCTCAACGCAAGGCAGATGGGCAAGAGTTCTCTATCCGTCCGCACAATGGCCCAGCTCAACGAGCGAGGCATTCGCACCGTTTTCATCGACCTGACAAAGCTGGGGGGCCGGAATGTCACCTCGGATCAATGGTATGCCGGGCTGCTGTCGGAGATTGGACGTTCGCTTGGGCTCAGACAGGAGTTCCTCAAGTATTTCGTCGAGAACAAGGAGATCGGCGCGATGCAGCGCTTTTTTGGCGCTATCCGCGAGGTGGCCTTAGCAAAGAGCGACGACCCGATCTGCATCTTCATCGACGAAGTCGATGCAACCAGGGCGCTATCGTTCAGCGCAGACGAGTTCTTCGCCGGTATTCGGGAGTGCTACAACCGTCGCGTTCTAGACCCCGAATACCAGCGGCTAACCTTTTGCCTTTTGGGGGTTGCCGCACCGTCTGACCTCATCCAGGACGTCCGCACCACTCCGTTCAACATTGGCAAGAACATCACGCTCCGAGACTTCACGCTGGAGGAGGCGATGCAGCTCGAGGAGGGTCTGGGCGCGAACGCCCATCAGATTCTCCAGCGTGTGCTCCACTGGACGGACGGGCATCCGTACCTCACCCAAAATCTCTGCTCAGCCGTCTCCCAAAAGGGAATAGATACCGCCGCAGGAGTCGATCGGCTCGTCCAGGAGACGTTCTTCGAAAAGAAAGCGCGGATGGCTCACGTGAATCTGGCGGATGTTGCAAATCGCGTTCTAAACGGCTTCGAATCCGCAGATCAGATCGATGCGTATCGTGCCGAGATTCTGCAACTGTACGCGAGGGTCCGGACCAAGCGCCAGCAGGTGCAAGATGACAGCAGCAGCCGGCTTCAAACAGTGCTGCGCCTCTCCGGTCTCGTAAGGGTGGAGAATGGGAGGCTTGTCCCTCGTAATCGAATCTACGAGACCGTTTTCGATACCGAATGGATCGAAGAGAACATTCCAGGCAAGGAACTTCGCCGCCAAAAGCGCGCCTTTCGGCGCGGCATGATCCGCGCTGCCTCGGTGGCGGGCGTTATTGTGGTGGCCATGGCAATCCTGGCCGGTTACAGCTTTGTAATGGCCAAGCGCGCAGACGCCAGCCATGAGAACGCAAAGTACGAGTTGTATGTTGCGAACGTCGAGCTGATGGAGACCGCTTGGCATCAGAACAACATCGACCGGCTCCGACAACTGCTAGATGAAACCAAGGATCATCCCACGAGAGGCTGGGAATGGAATCACTGGGAGCGTCTCGCCCACCTTGACGAGCTTTCGATCAAGGACGAAGAGCAGGGCTACGGCCCCTCTTACTCTCCGGACGGAACTGAGATCGTCATGCGTTATCCGACGAAGCTGTCCTTCTACGATTCAGCCACCGGAGCGACTCTGAGATCCTTTCCGCTTGAACGTCGTTCTCTGGGATTTGCGATCTGGACTCCTGACGGCAAGGCGGTGCTCGATCCCGCCACCGACGAAGGGCTCTTCCTCTACGATGCCCAAACAGGCAAGCAACTGCTGGCGATTCCCGCAGTGCAGCACTCGTGCAGCCTCCAGCCCTTCAGCCCGGACGGGCGATTCCTGGTAAGCAGCCCATCCGATCATGCGGGCCAGCAATCTCTAACGATTTGGGACATGCGAACGGGGAAGTTAGCCAAGAAGATAAGAATCCCAGGCCGGACGATTCACAGCGCCACTTTCTCTCCGGACGGGAAGCGTCTGGCTGGCCTCTTCTGGCCCGAGGGGCTCGGAACTTTCGGGGTCTTCACCTACGACATCGCCACCTCTAATGTGCTCCAAGAAATCCAGACGAATGCCCTACCGTATTCCACGCTTTACAGTCCGGACGGCACGAAGCTCGCAGTCGGAGATGGCGCAGGATGGCTCGAAGTATTTGACTCAAAGGCAGGCACTCCGGTGGCCTCGATGAAAGCGCATCGTGGCGCACTTACTCAGATCGACTGGTCCAAGAATGGTCGATTCATTGCCTCCGTAGGGTCGGATCGCATCTGCCATATCTGGGAGCTTCGAAACAGCAAGCTCATCGAAGAGAATTCCATTCGCGGAGCGGGGCTTGTCAACTTCGCACCGCATGGCAAGCGCATCCTTGCAGGGTTCTTCGACATCCGCGTGTTTGACACGTACTTGCACGACGAATCAGACGACTACTCAACTCCTCTCGGCTTGCCAGGACGCGTCCGGATCGATCCGACCGGAAAGACCGCACTCTTCGACGGAGGCTTGGTGAGTGTGATGGACACCAGCATCTATCGAGCCTCACCACCTCCAAAGGGTCTCGCCTCCACTGGCCTCGTATCGGACGACGGCAAGTACGTGCTCGCGGGCCAGGCGGGTGAGCCTTGGAAACTAGTGGCTTCAAGCGACTGGAATGTTCTGATGACGATGGAACGATTGCATGCACAGCCTGAGCAGATCAGCGTCAGCGCCAACGGCAATCGGGTAGCCATCCTATTCGACGATCGGTCGATTTCCGTGTACTCGGTTTTTAGCGGAATGAAGAAAATCGCCGATTTCTCACCGAGCGAGCGTTTCACCGCGACCGACCTTTCGTCAGATGGCAAGACCTTGCTGACCGGAAATTTGTGGGGGGAAGTCAAGTTCTGGAACGTGGACTCAAACTCCGTACTGCACGCGCCGAAGGCGCACTCCCGAACCGTGTGGTGCGTCGCGTTTTCCGCCAACGGCACCCGGGCGATCAGCACTTCGGACGACAACACGGCTCGCGTTTGGGATCCTGTGAAAGGGGCAACGAAGCTCGTACTGACGGGGCATTCCCAGGCCGTTCTGGATGGTGGGTTCTCCCCGGACATGACCCGCGTTCTAACTGCCAGCCGCGACCTCACCAGCCGCGTATGGGATGCGGCAACGGGCCGAGAACTGATCGTCCTGGACGGCAATGAGGGCGAGGTTCTCTCTGCACAATTCATGCCTGATGGCAAAGACATCGTCACCTCAAGTGCCGATGGACTCATCCGTGTCTGGGCATCGAGTAGACGCAAACAAATCGAAATTGGCCCTTGATCGCTCGTGATCCCTTCGCAAAAGGTGCGGGATGCTTCCAAGGTAAAACCCGTTGGGAACATGGAAGTAGATGTCCGCTGAGTTGTCTCGTGAGCGTGCCCAAGTCGCGCATGTGGTTGCGTTCGAGGTCGCCGACCCTGCGCGATTGGAGGAATTAGCGGAGGTCGTAGTGGGTACCGCCGCCTTTTGCTCGGCGGACGAGGCAAGCAAGGTAGCCGCCGATGAGAGCGATAACGGCGTCGCCCTGATCTTCTTCACCGATGTGCTTTCGCCAGCCGAATGCGCCTTGCAAGTCGCGAAGTTCTCTCGATTGCCTATTCGGACTGGCATTCACTCCGGCCTCATTCAAAGTCAGATCGACATCAGCGGCAATGAGGTGCTCGCCGGCGAGGGCCTCTCGACAGCCCGAAAATTGGCCGCCATGGCCGCCCCCGGAGAAATCGTCGTTTCCCAACAGTGCGTCGGATGGCTCGCCGAAGACGCGACCTTCGCCTGCCGCCTAGAGCAGGTCGGGGACCGCTCCTTGCTCCGCATTGAAGAAGTTGCCAAAGCTCCCGCCAAGACAGCCTCCATACCCCGCACCGGCAAGAAGATCGTCCTCCTGTACCGCCGCCGTGCAGAACCGGATGAGCAAGTTCTCGCCCTCTTAGAGACTGAACTCGGGCGCAACGGTTACGATGTCTTTATCGATCGCCACCTTCGTATCGGGGTCGAGTGGGCGAAAGAGATCGAAAACCGTATCCGGGAAGCAGACGCCGTCGTGGCGATCGTGTCCCCGCGCTCTCTCCAAAGTGAGATGCTCGAGTACGAACTGGAGACAGCAAATGATCAATATCAAAACACGGGCAAACCGATCATCTTGCCCGTGAAGCTAAGTCCCGAACCAGCCGACGGACCCATCGGAGCCATCGTGAACCCAATCAACGGCTTTGAGTGGTACGGGCCCCAGGATAACCAACGCCTGATCGTTGCGCTCCTTTCCGCGATGACCGAGCCTCTTAAATTCACCGAAGAGGTCAAGCTAGAGCCGGTCGGGGGCGCGGTCCCGCCGGATTCCCCGTTTTATGTTCGCCGCGGGTGTGATGACGAATTCTTACAGGCCATCCGCGACAACGAAAGCATCATCCTTGTTAAGGGTCCGCGGCAAATAGGGAAGACCTCCCTCCAGGGCCAAGGAATTAAGGCCGCCAAGGAGCTAGGATGGCGGGTTGCGATTACGGATTTCCAGAAGTTGGGCACCGCGCAGCTAGCCTCGGACGATGTGTTCCTAAAGCTGCTCGCAGCGACGCTATGCCGACAACTCGGCTACAAGTTCGATTTCGAGAACGAGTGGATGGACGTGTTCGGCGCGGGCCTGAACATGGAGAATTTCCTGCGGGAGCTTTTAGATTCATCCGCGGAGCCACTGGTGTGGTTTATGGACGAGGTGGACAAAGTTTTCGTCGCCCCTCTTGCCAGCGACTTTTTCGGCCTCGTAAGAAGCTGGCACAACTCGCGTTCGACGGAGCCCGGGGGACCATGGGACAAACTCACGGTTGTCATCGGCTATGCGACCGAGGCTCATCTGTTCATCCAGGACCTCAACCAATCCCCGTTCAACGTCGGACGCAGGATCGACATCGAAGACTTCAACGTCCAGCAGTTAGTCGATCTGAACAACCGGTACGGCGGGCCGTTGAAGAGCTATGCGGAAGTCGAGCAGCTCCAGGAGCTTTTGGGCGGGCAGCCCTTCCTAACCCGCCGCGCCCTCGACGTGCTCGCACGAGGCAAAATGTCTCTTGCCGAGGTCATCACCCAAGCCGACCAAGACGACGGCCCCTTCGGAGACCACCTCAAGCGAATCCTCATCTCTGTCACGAAGTTTGAGCCGGTGGAGCGGGCGATGCGGGAAGTTTTGACTTCAGGGACGGTTTCGGAGACAGATACGTTCTATCGACTGGCGGCTTCGGGGGTCGTGAAGAAGGTTCCGGGCGGGGAAGTAGTGCCTCGGTGCGACTTGTATCGCCGGTATCTCGCGGCGCACTTGCGATAGCTGTGTTATAATCACAGTTATAATGGCAGTTGTTCAGGCGAAGGTGATGCAGGTCGGAAATTCTTTGGGAATCGTTCTCACCAAAGAGATGCAGGACAAGATGAACGTCGGAAAGGGCGACACTCTCATGCTGGTTGAGACGGACTGCGGCTACTCGATTTCAGCTTTCAACCCGGAGATCGCAGAAGAGGTGGCGCTCGCCCGCGACGTTTCCAAGCAGTATCGGCACACTCTACGAGAACTCGCGAAGTGAACGAGCCACGATGGCTTACGAAGCCGGGCGTTTTAGCGTTTCACCAGGAGATGCTGCAGGAATACGGCGGGGCACTTGGTGTTCGCGATGAGGGCATGCTCGACTCGGCGTTGGATCGGCCGAAGAACAAATGGCACTATGAGGGGGCCGATCACTTTACGCTTGCTGCAGCATATGGATATGGCATTTGCCAAAATCATCCCTTCATCGATGGGAACAAGCGCACAGCGTTTGTTGCGGTAGCGGTCTTTCTGCTAAAGAATGGACACAGATTGGTCGCTTCGGAACCTAACGCGTACGCCACGATGATCAGAGTTGCCGCAGGACAGATGGGCGAAGAAGAACTCACCGTTTGGCTGCACGCGAACACAACTGTGGCTTCAGGACAGTAGATTTCCTTCCGCGTCACAAGGCACAGCGGAGAGAACTATGGCCGAGACGTAACCGAACGAAGCGATGCATCCGTATGAGCTGCTGAGCGTAGCGTGAAAGCGAACGTCAGGAATGATGAAGCTACGTACAAATTCCTCGTCTAGAGGCTCATCATCTATGCCGCTCAACTCCAGGGCGGCAATGATGTTGCCTTCGTTGAAGTGGCTCAAGTATTCCAGAGCTATCCCCTGAAATCTCAGCGTGGTCAGCGTGTGGTTCTGTAAATCGTAATATCCCTTGTCGTCCACTTTCCCGCTCGAATCAAAGCAGTGGATCTTCATCGTCAGAGATGGCTCGCATGCCTCCAAGAGCACAGACAGCAAATAGCCGTCGTGAAAGCTGGGCCAGTAGCCGAAGATGCTCGTAACAGCTTCGGCATTTTCAATTGGCACGGTTGAATCGTTTGTTCTCAGCATCAAACCATCGCGAACTCTCGCTTGTCATACACCAAATCCGTCGCCACCTTCCATATCTCGGGGTCGATCTGGTTCTCCGGCTTGATCTTACTGAAGTGCACGATGGCACTCGTCAGCCCAGCTTCTAGCGCGTAATGCAGGAAGGTCGAATTGAGTATCTGCCGCAACGCAGGCTTCAACCCGAACGACACATTCGACACCCCCAAAATCGAATTCACCAAAGGATGCCGCAGCCGCACTTCCTTTATCGCCTCGATCGTCTCCAGAGCCGACAACCGAAACTCCTCATCCCCGGACCCAAGTGTAAAGGTCAAGCAGTCCAGAAACACATCGTGGTCAGGCAGCCCATACTCGCGCGTCCGCGCCAAGATGCGCTCCGCGATTTCGACCTTCTTTTCCCGAGTCTTAGCCATGCCTAGCTCGTCGATCGTGAGCGCAACCACCGCCGCCCCATACTTGCGACAAAGCCCAAGCACCTTATGCGTCCGGGCCTCGCCATCCTCAAAGTTGATGCTATTCACAATCGGCTTGCCGGCGAGGCATTGGAGGGAAGCCTCAACAACATTCACTTCCGTCGAGTCGATCATTAGAGGGACCGTGATATGCCGGTTGTAGTGCGAAAGCAGCGTCCGCATATCCCGCTCCTCGTCCCGCCCAACATAGGCTGCACAAACGTCCAGCACATGCGACCCCTCACCCTCGAGCTCCCGCGCCAGTTCGATGAGCCCGTCCCAATTCTCGTTCGCCAACATATCCCGAAACGCACGGGAGCCGTTGGCATTCGTCTTCTCGCCGACGATTAGGAACGAGGCATCCTGCTTGTAGGGCTGGAACTGATAGAGACTGCTGCACCCGACGAGTTTCAGCGCAGATGCCTGTTCATCGTTACGGACCGCAAAGTCGAATCCAGAAAACAGGTGCCGTACCGCCTGCCAGTGCGCCGTCGGGACGCCATTCACACCGTGTTTGGCATCGCCCAAAACGGCAGAGACCGCCTCGATGTGATTGGGAGTCGTTCCGCAGCAGCCTCCAACCATCGCAGCGCCGTAGTCGTGAACAAACCGCAAGTGAAATTCCGCAAGCTCCGCAGGAGTGAGCTTGTAGCATGCGCAGCCCGCCTCCATCACTGGTAAACCTGCATTTGGCAGAACCGAAATAGGCCGAGTTGAGTTCTGGGCAAGGTAGCGCACATGCGAAGCCATCTCCTGCGGCCCCGTTGCACAGTTGATGCCAAACGCGACCACCTCTGGAAACGCTTCGATCATGTTCAGTGCGGCCCCGAGCTCCGAGCCCACGAGCATCGTGCCGGTCTGCTCCATCGTCACCGACACGAAAAGTGGCACCCGAACGGAGGTCTCTGCCATCGCCCGCAAAGCCCCGACGATCGTCGCCTTCACCATCAACAGGTCCTGGCAAGTCTCCAGCAAAAGAGCGTCCGACCCGCCCTCGAGTAGGCCACGGAAGGAATCGAAATAGGTCTCCTCGAGCACCGAAAATGACGTCTGCCCCAGCGAAACCAGCTTCGTCCCCGGCCCCAGCGCCCCGACGACGAACCCACGGCCCGCCGCCTCGACCGCACGCCGGGCGATCTGGGCTGAGCGCAGGGCGAGATCGTAGACCATCTCCTGAATCTCGAACTCGGCCAGCACGATCGAAGTGGTGCCAAACGAATTCGTCTCAATCAGATCCGCCCCCGCAGCCAGGTAGCGAGAATGGATGGCCTCGATCACATCGGGCCGGGTCAGGTTGAGAAGCTCGTTGCATCCTTCGAGGTAGCGACCATCAAAGGTGAAGTCGTCCACAGTTAGGTCCGCATTCTGAATTTGCGTCCCCATCGCGCCATCGTAGATCAGCACCCGTTCGGCCAATACATCCAAGAGATGAGACTGCATCTTTAAGAGTGTATTCCCTCGGCGATTTCGGATCCCCTAGGAGGGTGTTGAGCAACTCCGAGCAGATTTCCACGGGTGAAAAGTTTGGCTCTAGGATCGCCATAGAGGCCGCCTTGACGGTCTTCGCCAATCTTTTTGACCCGTCAAAATCAGCGCCATTTTCAAAAACACGAGTTGCTCAACTTCCTCCTAG
>JBBQWO010000020.1:0-78388 GCA_038210535.1 Fimbriimonadales bacterium
CGGAGGCCTACTACTCAAATGTGGGCGGCCACTTAATGCGAGGCGAGGAATTGATCGTTAAGCCCGAAGAAGCTCGACGCATCATCAGCATTATCGAGGCTGCAGAGAAGTCGTCTGCGGCGAAGGCAACCGTTAAGCCAGCTTACGTCTAAGTGGGAGTCGGGCTGGTCAACTAGCTCAATGTCTGCTAAAGTTTGCTATCTACCGCAAGTTCGCGAGGGGACAGAAAGTTTGACTCACGCTCTGCGATGGGGTGCAGTAAGCTTGTTCCCGTATCATGCGAGAATGTCTCTGATCCAGAGTCAATGTTGAAAGCCGACGAACGTGTTATGAACCTTGTTGTTGCTGAGGAAGCGGCAGACAATTCTCTGGCCCAGGTCCAGGCAGATCTGGCTAGCAGAGAAGCAGATTTGGCGCTAGCTGAAAAGCAGCAGCGTCCTACCCTGCCCGACAACAATGCCGGATCGCTTTTGATGTGCTTGGGTGCCGTCGTAGCCGGCTTGGTCATGAGTGCGCATTACTCGAAAGAAGTCCACCGATTGGACACTCAGACCAAAGAGATGTCTGCCGAAACGACCCGAATCCGGCAGGAGGCAACGCTCACTTCAGGAGCCCAGATCAACAGCCTACAGCGATACGGGATTCTCGCCTCGCGCGGAGTTCCGATTGCCGGGTTAATGGACGAAGTCACTCGGGCGCTTGTGCCTGGGGTCGGGCTTTCCAGCGTCGTGATCAGCGCAGGCCGAAACGTGCGTATTGAAGGTGAAGCCATTTCGGAGCAAGCGATGCTCCAGTTCGTCTCGAATGTTCAAGCAGGGAAAGGGATACGCGATTTGCGCCCGACCGGCTATGGCCGAGACAGCCTGAAACAAAAAGGCGTTCGTTTTACACTTACGGGCAAGGCCATTTCGATGGCCGACGTTCGATTGGGTGGGCCTCGTTGACCGCTTTCCTCACCAAATACTTTCTTCCGCTTGCCTGCATCGGCGTGTCGGCCTGGCTAATCTTTGACGGACAGGCGCAAGTTGCTAAGGCACAGGAAAATCGTGCGAGTGCCCAACAAGAACTCACGGTCGCGCAGGACGCCCATCTTGCGCTCGACAGACTTGGTGATTCCAAGCCGGTGCTGAGCGAGCCCGAGTCGGCGGCCGAGGAAGCGCGGTTTCTGAGCGGCTTGCGCAGACATGCGGCGCTGCAAGGTGCCGCCATCCTCAAATGGTCCTCGACGACCGAAGTGTATAAGGAGGATGCGAAAATGCCCGAGCACAAAGCCCTGGTGGGCCTAACTCGTGTCACGAGCCATCTTTCTGCTGTTGGATCGTACGCCTCCCTTTACAAGTTTCTCCAATCTATTTCATCATCTCAGCGGCTGTACACATTTAGCGATATCCGCTGGACGAGGGACTCAGCCGCCAATCGGCTGACCTTCAGCCTTACTCGCTATGTAGAACCCGCCTCGCAAACCTCATCACAATGAAACTCATCAGACTTGCTCTAGTCTTCACGCTTCTCGCATCTTTTGCCGTTGCACAAAAGAGGCCCGAAGAGATTAAGATCGTGTTTTCGGATACGGATATCGCGCAAGTGCTTCGCGCGATCAGCATCCGAACGGGTGCGAGCATTGTGTACTCCGGGAAAGAAAAGCACCCTGTGACCCTGAACGTCACGGTTTCGCAAGTCGAGGACGCGGTTCGCAGCGCAGCTTCGGCGGCCGGGCTTGTGTATCGGAAGATTGGAACTGTGTACGTGGTGGCCGCGAATCAGGATATGAAGCAGGCCTTGTCTCCGTATGCCCAGTCTGAGTATTTTGCGCTTCAGTCTGGCGTAGCCGCCAAGATCCTGCCGACTGTTCAAGAGTCCCTTCCCTACGCCACCGTACGAGTTGTGGGCAACCGCTTGCATGTGCGAGCGTTGCCCTTTGATCTGGCCGAGGCTCACGTGCTCATTCAGGACCTAGCCGCCTATGAGGAGGGCCAGAAGCCCGTCACGCAGACAACGACGGTTCGCGAAGGATCTGCGGCTGAAATTGCCAAGGCGGTTTCAGCCGTCTATCCGGGTGTCGTCGTCACCAGCACCGAGTCCGCAGATAGCAAGAACGGGGCCCTGATCGTGACGGGACCTGTTGCACTTGTGACGAGCGCTCTGGAGCTTATCCGTCAACTAGACGTTCCTTCTGCAGGACAAGGCGATCGCCGCACTACTTACAAACTCGTCGAGCTGCGATATGCCAACGCAGGCACCGTCCGCGAGTTCATCGCCAAGGCAGTTACGGGAATCGAAGCTTACATCGCTCCTGAGAATTACGCTCCTCCCCGCGCCCGCTTTACCCCCCTCGGGCAGATGATCACCAGCGGAACAAGCGGAGGCTCCTCGAACTTGACCGGGGGTCTAGGAGCGAACGGTACTGAGCAGGGATTTGGCGGCGCCCTTGGCAGCAATTCGGGCCGCACTGAAGATCAGCATGGAGGCGATCCGACCAAGTCCAAGGTGATCGTTCTAAAGGGACCGGCCAGCCTGGTCGAGGACGCCATGCGCCTCATCGCCAGCGTCGATACGAAACCGGCCCAGGTTAGGGTTGAAGTCAGTGTCGTGGAAACGTCTAAGACGTTCAGCGAGAACCTTGGTCTGCAATACGGATTCACTCCGTTTAAGTTCTTCGAATCCGCCCCCGGCAGCCTCGTCACTAATCCTGGCATTGCGCTTGAACGGTTCAATACCGCTCCGATCGCCTTCGGACAATTCAGCAAGGCCCCGGCATCTTTCTCAGCGACCCTCAACGCCTTGATCGAAAATGGGCAAGCCAAGGTGCTTGCTAATCCTAGCGTTCAGGTTATCGACAACGAAGACGCGAATATATTTATCGGCAACACGGTGCGCGCTCGGGTGGCTCAGGCTGGCGCGCTGGGGGCTCAGACGATCGAAATCAAGGAGTTCCCGATTGGAATCCTTTTGCTCATGCACGCCAGGGTAAACGGCTCTGACAATATCACGATGCATGTGAACCCGGTTGTCAGCACGGTGACTTCGCTTGGCGCCGACAACATTCCACAGACCAGCTCCAGAGAGGCGGAAACCACGGTTATCGTTCGAGATGGCGAGACGATGGTGATTGGTGGCCTGATCCGGGACGAGTATTCCAAGACAATCTCTGCGGTTCCGTTCCTCTCCAAGATTCCGATCATTGGAGAGCTGTTCAAGAATCGCAGCACCACCAAGCTTCGAACCGAGGTGATCGTGACCATCACACCCCATATCGTGAAGGATGGCACCGAGGCCAAGAAGTGAGTTGGAGGGCGTTGCGCGTCCCCCTTTTCGTTGGGATAGGCCTGGCTGCGCCGGGCCTGGTGGTCCTGACAATTCAAACCGTCCCTCGAGATCTGATCGTGTTTCGAACGACCAAGGTTGAACCTCCTCGAGTTTTTCAACCATCAGCACCCGTGATGTTCGCGAAGGCCGAGCCAGTGAAAGGGCTCGATCCTTTTCGAACAGTGCTCCCAAAGGCTCCTAAACCACCTGTCGCCGCTATCCCACAGCCGCCGACCCAATGGCCGGGGGCGGCTCTCTCGGCACCGATCGTGCTCGCCCAGCAGCCGATCTTGCCGGTGCCCTCGGTCCCGGAGCCACTAGAGGAGATTCCCGATCCAAAGCTGGAAGGCGTCGTAGCTGGGGAAGATCCAGTAGCCGTGATCAAGTTCGGAGAGGAAAGCCAGTTCGTGCGCGTGGGGCAGAAACTAAGCAATGGCCTGCAAGTTCTGTCCATCACAGAAGGCGAGGTTCGACTGAAGCACGGGACCCGCGAGCTGGTTTTGAAGACGGGCATCCGCTGAGGCACAGCCAGAGAGCAGCTAACTTGTCCGATATTGCCGCGTTTTGCGCGAAAGTAGCTCCAGTACCTCAGGCAAATGGTGAAACAAGACCACCATTACATTTGCTGGGTAGAAGATGACAGTTCTGGAGCAAAGACAGGAGGGCATGCGCATCGGCGAGCGGCTGCTCGCGGATGGTCTTGTCACCGGTGCCCAGATGCAGCAAGCTGTGGAGCACCAAGCGCATGCGGGGGGCTTCATCGCCAGCACACTCGTGGCGCTCGGTTTTATCGCTCCGACCAAGATTGCTCCCTATCTGGAGTCTGCGACCGGCTTTCCCTTCATCGACATTGGTTTCGCCCATGTCGACTCTGAAATTGCGTCTCTCATTGGCGAGAGCTTCGCCAACTCAACTCGCGTGCTTCCCTATCGAAAAGAAGCGGGGCGCATTCACGTGGCAATGGCCGACCCGCTCGACATCGAGCTAATCGAAATCCTGCGCACCAAGTTAGCCCACCCCATCACCCCTCACCTGGCGTTGGAAGACGATCTGCTTCTAGCCATCAAACGTGCCTATGGCATCGGCCATCAAACCCGTTCTCTCCTGCGGGAAATGAACGATAATGCGCGCTCCGAGGACGAGTTGTTCGCAGAAGACGACGATTCTGAAGATGCGCCGGTTGTAAGGCTCCTAAACCAGATCGTGAGCGCCGCTTTGGCAACAGGGGCATCGGACGTCCATATCGAGCCGCGCGAAGATCAGATCCGAGTTCGATACCGCATCGACGGCTTGCTCTATGAGCAGCTAACCATGCCTCGGCACCATTTGGCACCCTTTATGTCGCGCCTCAAGATCATGGCGTCGCTGAATATCGCCGAGTCGAGACGTCCACAGGATGGCCGTTTTGCCTTTTCGGTTCAGCAGGGCAACATCGACGTTCGGGTCAGCATCATGCCGACCGTCCATGGCGAGAAGGCTGTCCTGCGTCTCCTTGAAAAGAGCACGGATCACCTTCACCTCTCCCGCTTAGGACTTGAGCAGAACCAGTTGGAAGCCTTCGCCAGACTTGTCCGCAAGCCGCATGGACTTCTGCTGGTGACGGGACCTACGGGAAGCGGAAAGACCACGACGCTGTATGCCGCGCTTCAAGAGATCAACGACTCAACCAGGAATATTACGACCATCGAGGATCCGGTTGAGTATCAGTTGCCAGGCGTGAACCAGACACAGGCGAACGCAAAGATCGGCGTCACGTTTGCGGCCGGGCTGAGGACCCTTGTGCGCCAGGATCCCGACGTCATTCTGATTGGCGAGATTCGGGACAGAGAGACTGCGGAAATGGCGGTCCAAGCGGCGCTCACAGGCCACCTTGTCCTCAGCACATTGCACACCAATGATGCGCCCGGAGCGGTCGTGAGGCTCCTGAACATGGGGATCGAGCCCTATCTCATCGCTTCCGTTCTCATAGGTTCGCTCAGCCAAAGGCTGTTGCGCAAGAACTGTGAGTTCTGCTTGGAAAACTATGTGCCTGGCGAAGAAGTGTATCGCACCGCAGGCATCCCTTATGACTCATCCCATCCCGTCGAGCTCGCTCGGGGAATCGGCTGCCCACGCTGTGGCATGCGCGGCACTCGTGGACGTTCCGCTACGACCGAGCTTATGGTGGTAACCGACACTCTGAGGAAACTCATGCTTCGCAACGGGGATGGGCAGGAGCTCTACAACTGCGCGGTCGAGGAAGGGATGACCCCCATCCGCCAGGTGGCGGTTCGAAAGGCCCTCAATAAAGAAGTTCCACCCGATGAAGTGATTCGGGTGTTTGCACAAGAAGACTGATGCCTAACTATACGTACATCGTTCGTGACCGAGCTGGAGACCAATCCACCGGAGTAATTGAAGCCAAGGATCCTCGGGAACTGCGGAAGATCCTTAGGAGCAACGACCTCTATCTGGTTTCCTTTAACTTCCGGAATGCCTCCGCCTCGGGCGGAACATCCATTTTTGCGGGAAGGCCCCCGAAGAGTCAGGAGATCGTGGTGGCGTTGCGGCAGCTCGCTACTTTGCTCCGATCCGGCCTCCCTGTCGTCAGGTCGCTCCAACTCGTAGAAGACCAGGCTGTCTCGCCATCGCTTCAGGTCGCGATTAAAGACATTCGAGAGACGGTCACGGAGGGCAGCACGATTTCGGCCGGAATGCGGAGGCATCCGCGAGTGTTCAGTACGCTCGTTGTGTCGTTCGTAGAGGCTGCCGAAGCTGTGGGAAATCTGGACGCCGCGATGGAACTCTCAGCAGAGCAGATCGATCGCGAGGACAATCTTCGACGACAGGTGAAGCAGGCAACCCTCTATCCGAAGTTTGTGGTCTTCGCCTGCGCTTCTGCCACGTTCGCAATGCTGATGCTCGTCGTGCCCAGCTTTAAGCAGGTGTATTCCAGCATGGGCTCGGACCTTCCCGGAGCTACGCAGTTTTTGGTTAATCTCAACACGATGTTCACCACTTGGTGGTGGTTAATTGGAGGCGTCGGGATCAGTCTCTGGCTTGCTTTCCGCGCGTATAAGAGCACCGAGCTGGGACGTCGAGCCATCGACCGGCTCATATTGAAGACCCCTCTGCTCGGCCCCCTCGCCAGAAAAATCGCGATCGCGCGTATTGTGCAAACACTCTCCGACGCTCTTCGCGGCGGTGTTCCCCTGCTCAGGGGGCTGGCGATTGCGGCAGGCACGGGAGGTAACACACGGATCACAGATGCGGTGCTCGAAGCCGCGGTGGGTGTGCGTGAGGGTCAGAAGATTAGCGACAAATTGATGGAGTCCGGTGAGTTTCCGAGCTTGGTTACTCAAATGATTGAGGCTGGAGAAGCTTCAGGAAACCTTGAGGAGATGCTGGAAGAGGTGAGCCGCTTCTACCGACGAGACGTGGACTACTCGCTGAATTCGTTGACAAAGATGATCGAGCCGGCGGTTACGGTGGTGGTTGGAGGAGTCGTGCTGCTCGTTCTGGTGGCACTCTATATGCCAATCTTCAATCTGAGTAACGCGCTTCAAGGGAACAAATAAGCAACTTCAGGCATGTCCCGTAAAAGGGTGACTCGTGACCCGTGCGCAGACGCCTACAATCTATACAATTAGAACTCAAACGCTCGAAATGCTCTTTATGGGCAGCGATAACCAGACAATCAGGCAACAGAGATTCATTAATGCAAGGCACACATTCCGGACGAGGCTTCACCCTCGTAGAGATACTCACCGTCGTTTCTATCATTGGCATTCTGGCGGCCGCTGCGATGCCCTCGTACTTCAATTCCGTGCGAACGGCTCGGCTGAGCTCGTCGAATTCAAACGCTCGGTCCATCGCGATTGCGGTGCAGGCCGTGTCAATGAAGACGGGCGGACGCTCCTATGCGGGACTGAATTTGGCGGACGTTGGAGTGCTTAAGCAGCTCAGCAACATGATTCCAATTAACGAGTGTGCTTCAAGCACGGCGCAGGCCACGTCTGGTGGTTGGACAATCACGGTGTCGGGAACAGGAAACACGACCTGGACCATCAGCCCCAGCAATACTTCTCTCTGTACCACTGCACCTGCTACAATTATTCTGACGGGATCCTAGAGGTTACGATGAACAGAAATCACACACAGCGCGGAAGCGTCCTTGTAGGTTCAGTGGCTATCGCAGCCATTGCAGCGATGTCTCTCGGTGTGGCGTTGGTGCTCAATTCCTCATATAACCGGAGCACGTATGTCAAATCGGACAGTGAAGCCGCCCTTCTCTTAGCGGAAGCAGGCATTAACGAAGAGCTGAACCGAATTTCAACCAACATCACGGCTGGGGGCCTTATCGCAGCAAGCGCTCCCTCGACGTTGACCAGCGAACCCTATCCGGGCCGAAAGGGAACGGTCGAAGGCACGGAAGGAACCTACTGGGTTTACGGAAGCTCCGACCCCGATGGCACGATTCCCTGGGATGGATCGTCCGACTTCTACATCACGAGCAACGCGGTTGTGAACAACTCCTGGCGCCGCGCGAGAATCGGCGGGCCTAACGCGAATCCCTTCCAAAGCCCGTTCGGCACCTTTGCACTCTTCGGCCTGGATTCGGCTTCGTCCAGTAATCGTCCAAATATTGGCCTGACCGGCAACGCCGAGGTTCAGGTTATTGGGGGCGCAGGCACAAACGGCAGGATGCAGGGAGGCAGCGGCACCATCACCTACACGTCCGCAGTCAACTACAATGCCGGCGCATATGCGAGCAGTCCTCACGAACAATTCGTTGGAGGCAATGTCTCAGAGCGGAATGACAAACTCGTTTTGCCCACCGTGGTTGACGTCATTAAGCAAACTATTCCTGCTGCGTCGAGGATGACAGACCAACAGGCTTGGGCACATCTTAAAGCCAATAACGACAATGTAGGCGGAGCCAAAATGTGGAAGACGGGCTTGTCTGCGGGCGCCACTCTCAGTCCGTCTAACGTCGTTTCGGCAAGATGGCCCGCCACCGGCGGCGGTGCCTACAATATGGACAACTTGACTCCAGACGGACTTGCAAGGTGGAACAATCGCAATCTTGCCCCCGGAAGCTCGACGAAGCGCACCCTCATTTTTCAGCCTGGCGACTACTACTTCGAAGAGATCGGTCTACGAGACAACGTGGACACTGAGATTATCATCGACACCGCGGGACTTACCGTTGTCGGCGGGAATCCTTCGCGACGACCAGTCCGCTTCTTTGTTGCCGGGACCGGCTCCGATAAGATCGAAATTCAGGTTAAGCAAACGGATCCAAGCGATTCTCCAGGGCTACGCATCTATTACGGCAAGCCAGGAGGCATGTTATCCCTCTACTATCCTGCATCCGCACCCTCAGGCTCCGAGTGGGTGACCTCCCTGATCGTCTACGCGGTGACCGCCCCTGAAGCAAGCGGAAATGGGACGGAGATTGACGTAAACGGTGACGACTCCGGTTGGCTAACGATAAAGGGCAGCCTCATTGCGGACCGAGTTGGATTCAAGAAGCGGTGCAAGATTATTGGCACCGGCGAGAATATGACCCGTGCACTGGACCCTATCTCAGGAGTGGGATTTGCCGGTGGCTACAACGATGATTAGGAGACAGCGCGGCATTGCGCTAGTCGAGCTCGTCATCGCAAGCGTGATCTTCGCGATGGCTATGCTCGGCATGTTCCAGGCTTGGCGTCTGTGCTTCAGTCTCTACGCCCAGGGCCGTGAGGAGGCGATTGCTTCTCAAATCGGACGAGCTGAGCTTGAGATGGCCAAGATTCAGGGCTTTGTAAACCTCCCTAAGGGCGCACTCGTCGGATCGGGAAGCCCGTATCGAGGCACCTGGACGGACGCAATCAGGTACTACGACGACGCTGGAGTTGAGCTTGCCGCAGGGGCCTCCACTAACCTCCGCGTGTTCTCATCCGTACGCCGGGGAGTCGATCGAGACGTTTTGCGGCTTGCCGACGGTTCAGGCTATGCGCTGGCGCCCACTTCTCTGCGCTCGATCCTGGTCACGATTAAGCGTGTGACTCCAGACGAAACTATCCGAACGATGGGGCTCCACTTGACTAGGGGCGGCTTGTGAAGAGGCGTTCGCGAGGGTTTACGCTGGTCGAATTGCTCATTTACGCCATCCTCCTTGTCATAGCGGCTGGGACTTTGACGAGCATCATCATCACGCTGGTCAAAACCCAAACTCAGATCACCGCACAACCCGCCGCCCAGGCCCAGGCTCAAGATGCGATCGGAGCCGTGGCCGCCTTTGTGCGCCGTGCTCCCCTCTGCTCGGCGTCTTCTAACTGCTCGGGATACATCGATTCCGCATTTGCCAGCGCGACGAGCACTTCGTTATCCGTCTACACCGGAGCAGCCGGGTCGACCGCGACGTTCACCAATTCGAATGGGGTCCTTTATCGCACCCGCGGTTCCACCCAAGTGGCGATTGTGCCTGACTCCGTTACCGTGCGCTATAAGTATCTGCTTACCCCCACCCTTACCTACACGATGGCCTCGGGATCGACGCCGTTCGTGTGGGTGGACACGGTGACCGGCAATGACCTCAAGTCCATCCTCGCGGTCCAGATTACGGCCTCGGTCACTCGCGAGGGCATCACGATCGTTCAGTCCTCTCTCGTCAGAACGCGCAACAGCCCGAAGAAAAATTACACCACAAGTTGAATGCCGCAATAAGAGCCAAGTCTTTCAGCCGCAGCTAACAAGAGTTGGGGTTTAAAATGAAGTGGGAGCGCGGTTCAGCACGTTCAAATCGTTTTTAAATGCGTCCAAAAGATCGGCCACTTCTAGGAATTGAGATACACGAAGGCGAACTGCGCTTGGCCGTCGTGTCTGAATCGGAAACATCAACCCAAGTCCATGCGGCAGGGCACTGCAAGCTACCCGACGGAGCCTTGCGCCAAGGCACCGTTGTAGACACGGGCTCGGTTGCGGTAGCCCTAAAGCGATTGATCGTCACTCACGGACTCGGGGACTATAAGGATGCCGTCATCGGCATTCCTGCAGGCGGGACGGTCGTGCGAAACTTGCAGGTTCCGCCCGCTCCTAAGGAGGAGCTTGCGGGCATTGTAGCCGGAGAAGTCGAGCATTACTCGATCGTTAGCGAGACGGGATCCCACGCCTTTCTTCGCGTCCATGCTCCTCCAAAGTCCAACATGGAGCTTGTCGGAGTGGTGGTCGCAGGAGCAGAGGCAAATCTGATTGCTTCCCTGGCGGAAGTTGCCGCTAAGGCGGATCTAAACATCGTCGCGATGGAGCCCATCGAATTTGCGCTTTGCCGCACGGCTCTGGCGTCCTTAGGTCCAGAACCTACCGCGATTGTCATAACCGTCACTCAGACGACTACCAACCTGACATTCTTTAGGCGCGGCAAGCTATGGGCTTATCGTCAGCTCGAGACGGGTGCCTCAGCTTTGGCATTGAAGACCAGACCTGCTGAACCAACCGCTTTGGCGAGTGAAGATCCTCCGCTCGATCCGGCTGCGGTGCTTGCACTATCAAAGGAACTTCGAAGAACGCTTGATTATCTCGGACGAAACTATCCTGAAGATGCGAAGGATGCGACGCTTCACCTTGCAACCAACGAGCCCTCCATGCTGGGTCTCGCCAACATGCTCAGCGGATATGTAGAACGCGGTGTTCGCCTCCACATCCCAGGCGATTCCATCGTTGCTTCTCCCGCTGCTCGCTCCAGCCTGGAATCCAGCCAGGCGGTGCGCTACTCGGCCGCCATTGGCCTGGCTCTTCGATCACACCGCGTTGCGTCGGAGATAGCCCCTCCCCTCGACCTTTTCGCCGCCGAACGGTCCGTAAACAAGGCAGGCGTTCAGAAACAACGGACGGCCATTTCTATCGGGATGGCCGTCCTGGTGCTGCTGGTTGGCGCGGTAGGCATGATGATCTACGAGCGCGACATTTCAGCCAAGCGCAGGATAGTGGACGCGCTCCGAGGTCAGATCGCCGTCATACAGCTAAGCACGAGTGAAGCTCTGAAGGAGCGGGCGGGTGACATCGATCAGTATCGGCTCTTGCGTAGCGAAGGCTCACCGGTCGTTCCGCTGCTTGACTACCTCACCAACTCCTTGCCGCCTCAGACGGGCTTGACGAGCTTGACCATCGGTGCAGGACGGCTTACGAGGATATCAGGAGAGAGTGTCACCGAGGACGGAGTCATGGCCGTTCTGAGGCCGCTCCAGTCCGTTCCGGTGATCCAAGGTCCGAGGCTCGATTCGATGAAGGTCGACACGGAAAAGAATGGCTACACATTCACGATTGTCGGCACCCTTGTGGGCATGGACCAAGTTCGACTGCCAGGGCCAGGAGCACCCCTCCAATGACTTCCCGCAATATAGGTCTAGCCGCTCCGGTCGTTTGCGCCCTGCTTGCCTTTGCCGGGCTCTTTCTGCAAAACCGCCGAATGGATCAAGTGAGCGCAGAACTAACCACGGTGCAAGGAGAAGCCGCAAAGGCTGCGGAAAAGCGAAAAGCGGCCGAAGCGGCTCAAAGCGACTTGCGTTATGCGGCCTCTGATTCGAGCTCAGCCGAAGACCTTCGCTTCATGGACAACCTGAGAAAGCAGGCCCAAGCCAGAGGACTAGAAATCACATCCATCGGGGCCTCCTTGATCGGAAAACTCGAACGGCCAGATCAATCTCCGGCAGATATGAAGATGCTCGATGGAGTTCAGGAAGTCGCAACTACCGTGACGCTCGTGGGCCCCTATCTGGGCTTGAGAGGGTTTTTGCAAGATGTGACGGCCCACAATCGTCTATGCAATATAAAGAGTCTGCGTTGGGAGCGAACCGCCGTGGGTTCTGAAATGTCCGTGACACTTGCCCGCTACATCAAAGCGGCATCCGGAACACCCAAGTAGGCAGAGCATGAAACCAGCCGCTAACACTAACGACACTAAGAGGATCACAATCCTAGGAGTCGGTCTTCTCGTCATCGTCACGTTGCTGATCCTTCAGGTGCAGAATTTCAACGCGCCTCAGAACACAATAACGATCCCGGTGCCGAGCGTCCCCTCCTCCGATCCGGCACTGCCTGTCGCGGGTGCTTTTGAGAGCATCGTTCCACCGAGCGGACCAGGGGTTGCCGATCCCGATCCTTTCCGGCCAGTACTGACGAGAAGAGGTCCCGCAAACGTCGTTATTCCTCCAATCGATGAACCGCTAGCACCTCCTACTCAGATCACGGGGACTCCCCCTAAGCCAGTCAACCCAGGGACCACGCCGGGCGTGATCGCCGTGCGCCCACCGAATCCGAAACTCACAGGGGTTCTCCTCGGCGATCGACCTCTCGCGGTGCTGGAGGTAAACGGCCAGAGTCAAATGGCATCGCTGGGCGATCGGCTTCCTGGCGGCTTCCGAGTGATTGCGATAACAGAAAAGACCGTTCAACTCGCCTTTGGAAAGGAAGTTGTGACTCTCACTCTCGGTGAATAGATTCCGGCTGCCTAATAGGGGACGCCGGACCCATCCAACACAAGCTTTGATGAAACGCGACGCTCGCTCGTCAGTAACAATGATGTGCCGGATCGCGCCACTATGAAGCTTCCTGACCACGTCACGCATTTTGTAGCCCTCGACCTGGGCTCGGAATCGATGGCTGCGTGTTACGCCACGCGTCAGATGCACGAGCCGGAGATGATCCCCCTCCAAGAATTCGCCCCCCTAGCCTACGGCGAACCGTATCTGCGAGTCAGCGGCAAGAAGGACTACCTGCTGTACGAATCGGACGGCCGGACCATCAGCAATCGGCTCAAGAGCGTCATCTTCCTCCGAGAGAATCAGCCTGAGACTTCCCTGCCCCGGGAACACGCCAGGATGCAGTTCATCGACTGGGCGGGCGAGGATTGGTCGGGGGAGCCGCGGCTCAACCGTCAGCAATGGCAGCGGAGCATTTTCGAGCTGTTTTCCCCTCAAAATGGCCGCCATGAGCACTTCTTGGCCATGCCGAATCCCAAGGTGCTGTTTCAGTACAAGGCAGACAAGGTCCTCCCCAGGCCCCGGTCCACGCGCGAGGATCGCGCCGAGGTGATCCTGAGTGCGGAGTTGCTGATCACGCACCTGACAACCCTCATCGTCAACAACCTGATCTTAAGCTCCACTGCGCTCCATGCCGTACCGAAACAAAACGTGCACCTCACGCTGACGGTGCCCAATGTGTATAGCGTGGAACATGTCGAGCGCTTGCGGAGCAGTGTCGCGGACCTCACCGGGCTGGAGCACGTCTCAGCCATTTCAGAGTCCGACGCGCTGGCTCACTACTATTGGTCGCGGCAAACAGAGGCGCCGCCTGGCCGAAGAGTCAACATCCTGACCTTTGACATTGGCAGGGGCACGACCGATGTCAGCCTGATTCAGTTCGAGACCATCGGGTCATCGGGCACCGTCATGCACGACGTTCTCGCAAGGACGGGCCGAACCTCGGGTGGTGGAGCCTTAACCTACATCTTTGCGGAATTTTACGAAGAGAGGATCAGGCACGCGTTCACCAAGCATCTCGGCCAGCTAGGGTTTGAGACTATGCCGCTCGGGTTCACCTTCGCATCGGAGGATCGACCGGAATCCTCGGAAGCGTTTCGCCAAGCTCTGGTGGCGTTCGAGCGCTACATCGATTTACTCAAGCGCAGCTTTACTCAGGATTACCGGCTGATCGTCCCCGACGAGGCCAAGAAGCAGATTCCGGCAATTGTCGTGGGGTTGGTCGAGGAATTGGAGGCGGTTCTCGCCCCGCTTTTTCGGCGAAAGATGCTGCATGCGGAGCAAACGCCAGGCAAACAGCCCATCCAGCACCCCATGCACCAGCAGGGGACGGTAGCCCTTGCTGAAGTAGGGGGAGACCCGGCGGCGATGCTGAACAAGGCTTTGGACGCCTTTCTCAAGAATGTGAAAACCATTCTTGAAGAGAGCGTGCAAATACCCGAAGGCGGCGCATTCAAAAGTCACAGCCTCGCAAGCGTCGTCGCGGATGTTGCCCGAAGCGCGGACGGGCCGATTGCTAAGATTAGATACCTAATCGCAAAGTTGATGAAGGGGTGGCTGATCAGCGACGACACAAAGCCGCTGCGAGCCGAAAAGGCGAGGGACGAGGATGCCGATCTTCGCGACCGGTTGGGGAAGGCTATCGCTCAGTACGTCCAGGAGAACACCGATACGCTCATCCTGGAACTGGGCATGATGATCTCGGCGGAAACGGAGCGGGATCAGGATATGGACGCGGAAGACGCGCTGGAGATTCTCATGAAGGACGGCATCACTCATGCGGTTATCGGCGGGCAAGCATCGCAGTTCGCGCCCATTCGCAAGCGCCTTAACACCCTCTTTCAACCCGGAGAGTGCGAGTTTATTTCTGCTGAACAACTAAAGAACGCTTGTTGTCAGGGTGCTGTGGAGTGGGTGCGGTCCGGGTTTATCCTCAAGAACGCAGACAGCCTCTTCGGCACCTATGCCTTTATCATCCGTCCCCCGGTGCAAGATTGGCCGGTATGCATTCCGCTGAATACCCAAAAGCTGAATGAGGGACCTTTGCAGGAGCAGCTTGCCCCGGCCGCTGGCAGCAAGATTCTTGTGGCCTCCACTCGCACGCTTCACGGAACGGACGATAAACTTACCCTGAATGACCCAACGGTCAGCATCCTGGGCACCTTTGCCCCGAGACCGTCGGAAGATGACGCACCCGTGAAACTATCCGTGACATACGAGCAACAGGAAGGGGATTCAGTGCGGCGGCTCCGCGTGAATGGAAAGGAAGCCCCGTCCGGCAGCTTCGGTGGCGTCGACCGAGATATTTATCCAAAGGTGTGGCCCGAACAGCGCCGCCCGGGAAAGGGATCGTGAACTGGGTGCGGACAGTGCAGCCAACCAGGACCCTCTGTTGTCTGCTGCTGTTGATTGCCGCAACCTTCGCTTCCGCACAGAACAAAATCCTCCGCTTTCACGGATACGAGGGCACGCTGTTTCTCTGGTCAGGAAATTTATCCGCCCGCGCAATAGCCTCCGAAGGGAAATGGATTGAACCGACCCTCGAAGAGGCGGAAGCGCGACAGTGGAAGGATGCGCTGAGTGCAGACGGATATGACGGCGATTGGTCGAACCTTCTGAGCGTGGCAAAGGAGCTTCCGGCGGGCAAAGGGGATGTGCCGGTCTCCGCGCAGCTTCTCTTCAAGCAGGTGCCTGAAGGAGCGCGGTTTATGGGCGTTGCGCCTGGAAAGCTGTCGGCGTCAGGATCGGTTACTCTTCAGGGTGAGGCGTTACAGTCTCTGGGCATCGGCAGCGTGACCTCTGCCCTTGGGGGCGCCCGAAACGTCTCGGCGATCACTCAACGCCTTGGGTTACAGCAGTTCACGGGTGTTCGCCTATGGCCGGCCATGAGCCAAAGCGTGGCGGAAGCTCCGCTCGCGGTGCTCACGCCGTCGCGCGAGATCATCTGGATCGAGCGTCTGCCTGCAGACGCATTCGCTACGATTCCGGCGGCCTCTGGCAGGATCGCTTCCAAAGCGAAAAGTCTCACGCAGAAGGTGCCGGAACCGACAAAAGAGAATTCTGAACAGACTTCCCTGCCTCTCGCGGCAATCGCTGGCGGGTTGGTGGCCGGTGTCTTTTTTACCGCTGCGGCGTTCTATAAGCCGATCTTCTCGACCATCCGGAGGAAAAAACCTGCCGCCGCGACGATGGCTACCAAGTCACCGACTGAAGTCGAGTATTCACGAGCTGCAGAAAAGCTTCAGCGAACATTAACCCAGGGGCCGCAAGTAGAGCCCCTTCGATGGCTTAGAGACCGAGCACCCCAGCAGGTGGCTGAAATCGACCGATCCTCGAAGATCGGCCAACTGTTTTTGAGCAAGCTCCAAATATCGCTCTCCGGTGAGGCCGAAGCGGATCAACGGGGCATCGAGGCGAGGATTGCCAGCCTGCAGAAGGTGGAAGCAGACTACAGGCAGGAGTGGCTGAACCTTGCCCTAAACACCGGCATCGGCAAGGCACATACGACCGAAGAAATCGCTGTCGCCGTCGTGCAAGAAGTCGAAGGGCTCAAGAAACGGGTCGGGGATCAGGACGCGTTCATGCGTAAGATCGCCCTCGCGACCGACCCTCGATCAGCGGATCAGAGCAGAAACTCCCAAGAAGCCCTGCAAGGGGCGGTGGATCGGCTTGGAAAACGTTTCCGGGATTCTGAAGCGTTGGCCAAGAGCCTTGAAAAACATGCAGCGGTAGTGGAGGCACTCCAGCCGGGTGCCTATCTGGGTCAGCAAATAGGACAGGCGCTCCACCGCGTTCGGCCAGCTCTTGCTGACCGCGAAGTCTTTGCCATCGTCGGGTACTTGCTCAACTATTCACTGGCCACGTTGCAGAGTGCGACGCTGAATGGAGACGGCAATCTTAGGGCCGCAATGGTTCATAACCTGACCACGATTTGCGTTGCCCTGGCTCCGTTCGAAGACGGTTTTGCCCAGATTGGCGGACTTTTAAAGCCGATGGTGCCAAAGGCCGAATTGCAGCCTTCACTTGAGAAGCATTCGGATCAAGCCGACTACCTGACTCTCCTCCAGAAGGCCCTAGATTTGAGAAACCTGAGGCTCTCCCCGTTCTACATCGCCACCGATTCTCATGGGCGACCGTATAGCGTCAACACGGCTTTGGCATGACGCTGATCCTACTGCTCATTGTTGCGGTGATCGCCTTTGGAGGGCTCGCGCTGTTGCGCCCGGAGGCCAGAGCTCGGGCTCGATCAGCATCAACCCCCCTTGTTGGAATCGTCATTGCCGTTGCGGTTTTGCTCAGCTACCTCGTGTTCCAATATGTGGGCTTTGGCGAAGGTTCCCGTCTTCCCCGAACAGCACGTGTTCGCGTCCAGCAGCAAGGCTTCTACTTTGCCCCCGATCAGGCGAAGAAAGGGATTTCCTTTGTCGGAACTCCTGTGTCGGACGACGAGGAGAGGGATGCCTTTCGTGCCCCGGCGCTTCAGTCCGGCCAAAGCATCGATCTTCAGCCAGAGATCGCCGCGGGCGGGCTCCGGATCAATTCCTATCGGCTGAAATCGAGAAACGTCAGTGAACCGCTGCGGCAAGACCGGCAAGCACTGAATGCTGTGTTTCCAGGCAAGGGCATGGTCCATGGCTCAGTTCTAAGGGTTGTGATTCCCCCGAGGGTAAAGGGCAGCAAGCATCGATTTGTGGCTCTCAAGCTACAGGACAAGCGGGCTTGGCCGTGGTTCTGGTCCGTGCATCCGACCCTCATCTACTCGCAAGGCGATTGGGAGCCCGTATCCCAAAAGGCAACAATCGAAGGCGAGATCGAGATGTTCAGCCGCGCGATCGGAGATGCAGCGAGCTTCGATGACCTGATCTCGCGCAGGCCGACGCTTCCGAAAGAGTGGAGCGAGCAGTTCAAAACCCCTTTTGAATTGTCGCAGCCACACCCCTTCTTCGATATGGGCCGAATTGCCGGCGGCATTCTGCTTGTCCGGGAGTTCTCACAGGCTAGAGGCGAAGAGGCATCGGGACGGCTCGGGATTTTACGAGACCCCACTCTGCCCTCTACGGCCACGGTGCTCTTGGACGGAGAGCAAGTGAAAGCGGTCAAAGAGGGTTCTTGTACGGTGTCTCTTGGCGAGTCGAAGACGATAAGCGTGGGCCGCGGCAGAAGAACTTGGGCCCTGCGGCTTCCGCCCCTGCTGACAGAAATCGACAAAGGCAGACTGGCCCGCATCGAACTTCTGCGGCCCCCTTCTTGGCCCCTTCCGCCGAAGCCTGACGAGCCAATTCTCCTTTCGGCATCTAGTCAACAGCTACCGATGGACGGCTACGTGTTCGAGGCCGTGCCGCCTGATCACGCATTCCATGCGAAGGCTTCATTTACAGACAACTTCCAGAAGCTCGACGTGGCAGACGGTGGGCAGGGAAAGCCGTATGTTGCTGGCCAACCGATCTATTTGGGCGGTTCAAGGCAGGGCGTCATTGCCGACTGGACCGTCGCAAAGGCTGAACCCCCCTTTGCGGGCACCCTGGCACTCATACTTTTGCTGCTTCATGCCAGTCTGCTTGCCGCTGCGCTCAAGATGCGCCGCTACTTGGGCTCTGCTGAACTGGCTTTCGTTCTGATGTGGACGGCGGTGCTCACTATTCTTTGCATCCGGTTCATTCTCGCCTTTCGAGTGGCCGTGCTCCCGCCCTCTAATGCCGGCCTCAACGAGCTAGCGATTTTCCGATCCACGCTTCCGCTCGCTCTGTGGGCGCTCGGCTTGATTCCTCTGGCAATGGCGTTGCCCTTCCTCATGGCAGGGCAACGGACTGATCGCACGGGCCGGACTTCAAGTGCTTTCGCTCTGATCGGTTTGGGATTGGCGAAAGGTTTGGAGGCTCCGGCTGCGCTCATACGGAACGTTTCCCTCGTGCTGATCGGTTGGACTGAAGCAACGCTTCAGTCATGGCACAACCGCCTGCTACTGGTCGGAGCCGGACTGCTCATGTTCCTCTTCGCTCGCTCCGACGAGGCGATTTTCGGACTGCGGGCGAGCATCATCAGCTTCTGCGTCATAGTGGTGCTTCTCGCAGTAGAGACGCGGCGGCGTGCCAATCTGACAGACGAAGAGGTGCGCGACCAGGAAAATCCGATTGCCTCCCGCATAAGCTACGCGGCCGCGTTCGCATTCGGCATTCTCGCGACGCTTTGTAGTTGGCTAGGGCTGCCGTTATCGACCTACCTGGTCGGAGCGTCCATCGCTTCGGCGGCGGTTGGACTCCTTTTTTCCCGGACGCCCCTCTGGGGCATCGGACTATTCAGTGTCATCGGCTTGCTCGGCATTGTCAAGGATATGGGCTCGGCGCTCTATATCATGCCTCTCGCATTTGGGATGTCGACGGCTTATTATCGGATGAGGGAACCGACTACCAAGCGAGCGAAACGCGCTAGCCCCTGGCTGAAACGCGGCTGGCTAGCCGCCTTTGCCGCCACCCTCCTGCTCATCCTAAACTTTGGCGCGCTTGTTCCGCAGATGCTGCAGCGGGTGCCTTTGGGATCGACGATCTACTATCGCCTTGCCACTCAGCATGGGCAAGACGGCGCAGTTCTAAGAGACTCTCGAGAGCTTGAGGCTCGATTGTTCAAACAGAACTCTCAACAGCGATGGCAAATGCTTCTGTATGCATCGCGAGGAGTTCATGCGCCGGGGCATGGATACGGCGATCTGCGCTTGGCGAACATCGGCATGACCTACAGCACCATGCTCACCGACACGCTCTACGCGGTGTTTCTAATGGGGGAGCATGGTCTTTGGTCGGCGGTGCTCTTTGTGTTGCTTTACGCGGGAATCTGCGGAATCTGTATTGCTGCAGCAAGAAAAATGCCTGCTCAGGCGAGGCACTACGCCGCACCGCTCGTGGCGATCGGTGGCTTCTATGGCTTGCAAGCGGGCTACATGGCCGCGACAAATGTCGGGCAACTGGTCTTTACGGGCCAGAACGTCCCCCTGCTTGGCCTGTATTCAAAGGGAGACGTTCTCCAGTCGCTCTTTCTGCTCTCTTTCGCTGGCTACTGTATCGTGCGCGGCCTCAGGGTGCTTGAGACAAGGTCGGCACCGGCCGCGCCTCTTCTCGTGTGGCTGCTCCCGCTGATCTCTCTAGGTCTCGTTACTGCAACGTACATGGGCGGACGCTCGCTTCCGGTCCCGAAACTAAACCAGGAAGACTACGACCTCGACCCCAAGCTCATTGCTGAGGCAGGCAAGCGGATCAAGGACGGCACGGTTGAACTAGGAAAGGACGGCCAGCTCAAGACCAGCCGACCTGAGCAGTTGTCCGCCCTGGAACGCGCTTACGTAGAAGAATTCAACCTTCGAACCGACAAGAAGGACGCCCGGCGCGGCCTCTACTACGTGAGAGACGATGGCCGACTGGGATTCAACGATTATGGCTTTCGCCTAGCTTCACCCTATAAGTCTTCCGAACTTCCATCCTGGAAAGGCAAGCTCCTGGCGCGCAAGGACAAAACGGACTACGCGAGGCTGATCTACCTAGGGAAGCAGGTAACGCTGCGGGTTTCGTCGGAAGGCACTCCCGCCAGGATTTCGCTGGGACGCAAAACTGGATCGGGCCGAGCTCCCGGGCTCACCCTCACCCGCCCCGGTTCGGACATCGGTTTTGGCGAGGTTTACGCCCGTGATGGCAAGATTTACATCTTCGTCAAACAGCCGGGAGGGGTTGGAAAGTGGAGCGTCTATCGTGACGGCGAAAAGCTCGACTATGGCCAGGAATACGAGCTCTCGCCCTATGAGATCGTCGTCATCCGGGACCCTAGAGGCAGCCGCGAGAACGTGTACAACTTGCTCTATCTGGGCAACGAAGATGACCCCCTCGCGTTTGTCAGATGGTCGAACGGTAGCTACCGGCGCATCTTCAACGATGCCGACGCGTTTACCCTTGCCCACGGCATCGGCGAAGCTGGCGACGCTCTGGCGCTTGAAGAAAAGGACATTCGCCTAAGCATCGACCGCGACCTCCAAAAGGAGCTTCAACAGGCCGTTCTCAAATGGGCTCGCAACAATCCCCGCTTTGGACCCAACCGAGTGGAAGCGCCAAGCATTTCCCTCACGGTGATGGATCCGTTTACCGGTGAAGTCCTTGCGATGCCCTCCTTCCCTAGTGTCGATCCCACCGTCGAAGACCTGGAAGCCCTGCGTGAAAAGGTCCAACCCTGGCGCTATGAACGTCTCCTCGGCAATCACAACTTCGTCCCTCACGTGGTTGGTTCAGCGATCAAGCCGATTGTCTTCGCGGCGCTATCGGCGGAGCTTAGGGGACAGATCGCTCTCGAAGACCTCATCGTTCGAGGCACCGGCAAGCCGGCAGCAGAGGGCTATCTTCATGAAAAGCTCGCGGGTGTGGAAATGCTCCCATCGAGAACCTTTCCAGTCGAGCGAGCTTTGATGCCGATGGACGATTTCCTGATCCACTCTTACGATTGGCCCGAACTGGTGCTCGGGGCCCTAGGGCTTGCCACTCATTCTGAAGGGGCCAGATCCAAGCTGCTGACTGGCGCGGGCTCGGAAACCGTGGTCAACTACAAAGGAAGGGACTACGGACTCGATCTCTACCGCTTACCCGAAGTGCCCCTTACGGGGCCAGAAAGCCATCCCCTTATGCGCACTGAGGTGATGCGCCGCACGCTGCTTTTCCGCGGCCTCGAGGACGCCTTCTCCGTGGATACGGGAGTCCGGCGCGAATATGAACCGGATGAGGTGGCCGAGCGCATGGACCGCTGGTTCCCCGACCTGACTCCGCGCGGAAAGAACAAGACGATAAGGAGCGGTGCCCTCGGCTACTCTCGGCTCCTCATGCCGTACGTATCGGCAATTGATGCGGCAAGCATGCAGGGATTTGGGACGGACTATGTGAGCTTCCTGCTAGGCGGAGGCGACGGCTGGAACAACGTCCTGATGGCGCAGTCGATGTCGCGCATGGTGACTGGGAAGCGTGTGTACGCGACTCTGCAAAAGGCCCCCCTTCAAAAGGCAGACAATCTGCCAAATCCGCTGCGAGATGCTTCCTGGCGACGAAAGCACCTGCTGGGACCTCTCCAACGTGTGCCGACAGAGGGCACCGCGCGATCGATGCGGAGCTTCGTAAGCACGCTCGGTGATCTCAAACTCGCCCTCAAAACAGGAACGCTGGCGATCCAAACTAAAGGAGCCGACAGCGAGACGATGATCTTCGTGCTTGGCAAGCAGGATGCGCAGGGCAACTTTCTTCCAGGAAAAACGGTCGCTGGCGCCTTCTATCTCCATGAGAGCAATGCCGGCAGCATGCAAAAGTTTTCGTTCGCCGAAGCAGTGATGAAGCCGCTAGCAAAGCACCTTCAAAGATAGGGACGAAATCCAACCGCATCGGAAGGAGGCACTACTTCTTGCCGCTTTCATCAGCATGTAAAGTGTAGGGGTGACCACTCTTTTTGCTTGTCTCGCCGCGTTATCGCCTCAGGCTGCTCCTCAGCAAATTCCGTTGTGGCCCACGGGGGCACCTGGGTTTGAGAGTAGGCGGTTAGAGCCGGAGCAGGCTCAGGATTGGTGGGTTCGCAATATCCATAATCCCAGCATCACGGCGTTTTTGCCGCCAAAGGAGATCGCGACCGGGGCAGCAGTGGTGATTTGTCCGGGCGGAGGGTTCACGAACGTCGTTTTTAATGCCGAGGGCGTTGAGGCAGCCAAGTACTTGGCCAGTATCGGGGTTGCGGCGTTTGCGTTGAAGTACCGATTGCCCCGAGAGGCGAACTCGCCGTACAACGTGGAAGTGCATCCCCGGCAAGACGGCCAGCGAGCGATTCGGCTAGTGCGCTCGCGTGCAAAAGAATGGGGCGTCGACCCAGGTCGGGTCGGGATGCTTGGATTCTCAGCGGGCGGCGAAGTTGTGGCAATGAGCGCGTATGGCGCCAAAGAAAATCCCTCAGCGCCCGATCCGATCGACAAGCTGAATGCCCGTCCAGACTTTGTGATGTACGTCTATCCCGGACCACTCGGGATGCCGGTGCAAGTTCCAAGCGACGCGCCCCCTGCTTTCTTGGTCGTCGCGAACGACGACTATCTGGCACCGGTCGTGCTCGACCTGATGCAAAAGTATCGCGCCGCAAAGGTGCCGTTCGAGGCGCACGTTTACCAGCAGGGCAAGCATGCTTTCAATATGGGTAGCCGGTCTGAATTGAAAAGCATCAAAGCTTGGCCCGCGAGGCTCGCTGACTGGCTCGGAGACAGCGGCTGGCTCAAACCTCGTTAGTGGAAATAGCTTGCGCCATTTATGTCGATGACTTGGCCGCTGAGATACGCGGCCTGCTCCGAAAGAAGAAACACCGCGCTTGCCGCGCAGTCTTCGACCGAAGCCATTCGCCCAAGGGGAATCGTTGCGAGGATGGACGCAAGGCGCTGGTCCATCTCGTCCCGGACCATTGCCGTCTCCACCCAGCCGGGAGCGATGCCGAAGATGCCGATGTTCTTGGGCGCGAGCTCGACGGCTAAGCTTCGGGTCAAATTGATGAGCGCGGCCTTCGAGGCTGCATACAGCGATGCTCCAGGCTCTCCGCGAAAGCCGACGCGGCTGGCGACGTTAAGAATTTTTCCGCTGCCGGTCTCCTCAAAATGCTTGCACACGGCTCGGGTCAATCGCAGCGGAGAATCGAAATTGACGGCGAAAGTCTTGCTGAGATTGGCCTCAAAGGAAGCTTCACCGGTGCCAAGAAGATCCATGGGCAAATAGACACCCGCGTTGTTCACTAGCGCATAAAGTGGCCCGTCTGCCAGCGCTTGATCGATCAGCAGCGAAGCTCGTCCGGGGTTCGAGAGGTCTTGTCGATATACTCCTGAGCACCGGCCTCCAAGCTCTTCCTTTAGCTCCAGCGCTTGGTGCTCGCTGGAGGTGTAGTGAAGGGCGACAGACCACCCATCGCCGGCTAATTTGAGCGCAATCGCTCGGCCAATGCCCCGCGAGCTGCCCGTGATAAGAACCCGTCTATTTGCCACCGCTCAAGTATTCCACGCAAAACTGGTGGATTTAGGTTGACGGCTCAGTGCGTTTGCTGCTTTCTCGAAAGAATAGAACAAGCACCGCGGTTGCCAAGAGAGTGCTGACCAAGGGGATCGCATAGAAAGCGCTCCAGTTCGTCACCTTATCGTAGGCGATCCCGCCGACGATCAATGGCGGTGCTACGGGATCGGTCACGAGCCCGTGCGCGAAGCCGCTAAGGTGTGAGCCGAAGAATCGTCCAAAGCCAAAGAGCCCTACCGTAACAAGCGCCTGAGCTGAAGCACGGATAGCCGCCGGAGCGATTTGGTTCACATAGAGCGAGGCCACTGCGAAGACAAAAGCGAAACAGAATCCGTGCAGGAACAGCGCCACCGAAGTCGCGGCAAGGGAGGGCGATACCGTGAGCAACAAGTAGCGCAAAGCCCAGCAGCAGAAACCGATAATCAGGGCCCGCTTTACGCCAAGCCGCGGAAGGCTCGCGCCAAGCGTGGCGGTGATCAAGATTTCGGAAACCTGGGGCAACATCATGATCGTCGGAAGCTCCTGCGCCGAAATCCCGACCCCGCCGAGTTCTTTTGGAACGCCAATATACGCGCTCCCGAAGATGTAGTAGTAGTCCAGCGAGATGCCGAGGATGAACGCGGCGGCCGAAAACACCCTGAAATTCCAGTCCTTGAAAAGACCCAGCGCATCCAAGAGCGGCAGCGTATTGCCCGTGTGCTGCGGGCGCGTTGCGGGGAGCGTCAGTGCGTAGACGCCTAGCACCCCAGAAAAGACCGCGCTGAGGAGAAAGAGATCGCCGGGAGTTGCCCCGCCCGTTTGCGAGCGCCAGAGGCTGAGGCAGCCCAGCGCGATGAACCAGCCGATTGTTCCTCCCACGCGAACGTAACCGAATTCCCTGGGCGCGTTCTTGAGGTGGGCGAAGGCAATGGCATTCGTCAGCGTGGTCGTTGGGGCGAAAAGCAGGGCATAGGCGAGCATGACCCACAGCATCGGCATCTCCTCCTTCACCTGCGCAAGCATGCACAGCAGCGCCGTGCCGATCAGGCAAAGTACGCCAAGGAGACGCTCCGCTCTAACCCATTTATCAGCCAGGGGGCCGATTAGGACCGGGGCCAGGATCGATCCAAGCGGGATCAGGCTAAAGATGAGGCCGCTAAAGGAACCTGGGAAGCCAAGACCACGCGGCTGAGGGTCGGTGAAGTACTTCCCCGCCACCGCCGCCCACGCGCCCCAGATCGCGTACTCGAGCAGCATCATAAGGAAGAGCCGTGCGAGGAGAGGAAGGCTGGACAATGAGATTTATGCCTTGTGCTGCCGGCTCACCACGACGAAGCGATTGCCAAGAGCGGCTGACTTGCTGAGGAAAAAGGTGGGTTCATAGCCCATCTCGGCCATGTTCGAGGCGTAATCGAGATCTGCCATGTCGATCATCACGGTGCCAAAGCCGTCGAGTTTGACATCCCCGCGCTTCGAAGGTTTGCCAAGCTCCGAGTAGGTGACCTCGAAAATGTTGTCCCTGATCTGCCGCATCGCTAAATTATAGATGCTGCCGTATCCGCGCGTTGACAGCCTCCTCACGGCCCTGGGAAGAATCTTTGGGTTCTTAACAGAATTTTTTGTTGCACAAATGGCGGTTTGCCGTTAAAGTAGAAACATCTATTGTCCACTTTGGACATAGCTTTATTTATTGTTTCGCCAATCCAAAAAATGGGAACCGCAGGGCCTTATAGTGAACTCGAATATTTAATCCTCGCAATGGTCGGAGGAGGTTGCACCTCCGGGTACGCGATGCGGAAAGAGATGACCCGAATGCGCGGGGGAAGATGGAGCTCTGAAAGTGGCTCCGTTTACCGCGTGCTGCGCCGTATGGAGCGCGACAACCTACTCATCGAACTTCAAAAGGTGGGGGTTCCGAACCGGGAACGGACGGAGTATGCGCTCACGCCGCAAGGCGAAGCTCTGCTCCACAGTTGGCTGACCTTTCCACCGGATCGCCTGGAATTTGCATTCTTGGTTGACCCGATACGTACGCGAAGCTACTTCCTTCCTCGTCTTAAACCTGCCGAGCAGGCGCGTGTCGTGAAGACATGGTTGCAGGAGAGCAAGAACTTTATCGCTGATCTCAGCCGGGATGTCGAGATTAACAAGTTTAAGAACGCCTCGGCTGATGTGGCGTACAGCAACTTGTTACACCTTGCGCTCGCGCGACACGAATGGTTAAAGAAGCTGCTCCTTCACGTGAAGACCCGCACCACGGCCGACAAGACGGCAGCGGCTCAAGAGTTGGAGTCCGTCTAGAACGAGCCACCGGCTGAGTGCGAGCCACCGCACGGTACGCTCAGCCTGTGCCCGCCCTCTTTGGACGAACCAACCAGCCTCTCCCTCGAGTATGGCTACGCCTGGAGGTCCCCAGTCCTAGGGACGAGATTGATCGCCTAGCAGAGACTGCGTTGGCATCCCAACTGCCGCTGGACCTGAGCACGTCGCCAGCCCTTTGGGGCGGTAAGATGCGCGGCACAAGCTCCATCCTGAGTTGCGTGTCGACGTCCGACTTTGAAAGAGCAAACGATCCTGGCCACGCTGGCAACTTGCTGCAAGCCCACTTGATCGAGACACTTTCCTGTATCGGGCGCGAGTATTGGGACTTCTACTTCTTGCGATTTCGGGGGGCGGTGTCCGAATCGCTCCTCTCGGGCGTCTTTGAGACGTTAGAGATGGCCAAGCAAGAGGGCCACATCCGCTTCATCGGACTTTGTAGCGAAGGCAATCCGTCGGCCACCCTTGCGATGTGGAGCCTGCATGACGCCTTCGACGCGATTTTGATTCGGAGGCCCGAGGATGTTTCGGCCCTAGCTCCTCTGGCCAGGCAGAGGAGAGTGGGCGTGCTCGCCCCGAGCGGGGGAGACGTTACCCTCGTGAGCGTCAGGGACTCGCAAGAGGTGCTTGCCTGCACGTAGCCATCGTGGGCCTCGGCATTGCCGGCCTAAGAGCGGCGATGCTGCTGGAACGAAGCGGCTGTCAAGTCAGCCTCTTCGAAGCTCGAGATCGCATAGGTGGCCGGCTAGAGACTTCTTCGATCGGCAGCGAAGCAGGGGGAGAGTGGATCGACGCAGACCATGAGCGATGTCTCTCCTTGCTGAACGAGCTCGGTCTGGAAACCCTGCCTGAGAACTCCTTCCAGCGGCTCTATGTTCACGAAGGCCATCGCTGCACGGCAGACAATCTGTGGCCAGACGCCTTGGAGCACGAAATACGACTCGAAGCGGCCGCCCGCGAACTGTGCCGCAATCTTCACCGCCCTGCCTGGGACAACTGGCACGCCAAAGACCTGGATCAGATGACGCTTGCAGACTTCATCGAAAAGCTGAGCACGACGGCTCGGGGGCGCTGGTATCTGAGGGCGGTGGCCCTTAGCGACGAAGGCGATGATCCGGAACGGATCGGGCTTCTGGGCTGGCTCACCGCCTATCAGAACTATTTAGATCGCACTGGAGATGAGATGAGCGCCTACCGAATCGCTGGTGGAGCAGAAGCTCTCGTTCAGCGGATGTGCCTCAAAATCAGCGCGAGCCCCCAGTTACATCACACGCTCCAACGCATCGAACAAGACGGCTCGACTGTGCTTCTCCACTTTACTGAAGGCAAACCGCAGAGATTTGACGCCGCTGTCCTCACCCTTCCGCCGAGGAATCTCGAACAGATCGTCTACGTTCCGGCGCTTGCCGCCGAAAAGCGATGCGCAATCGAAGCTTGCTTGATGAGTCGCACGATCAAGCTCTCTTTTGAGTTTGAATCAAAGTGGTGGCTGGAGTGCGGCTGGGGCGGGTCGATGCAGTGCGACCTGCCCATTCAGCAGGTCTGGGACGGCTCGCGAGGCGAAAAACCGATCTTGAGCGCCTATGTCTGCGGCTTAACGTGTGAACTCTGGACCGCTCATCCAGACCCCGTTAGCTGGGGAATCGAACAGCTCACCAGCCTCTTTCCGGCTGCCGCGGAACAGTTCGTCCGTGGACAACTGCACGACTGGAATGCAGACCCCTACTCAAATGGGGGCTTCAGCAACACACCGCCAGGCTACGTTCTAAACCACATGCGGCACATCGCCACTCCTGAAGGAAAGATTCATTTTGCCGGCGAGCACGCCTCGCCATGGCTCGGGTTTATTGAAGGAGCGCTCGAAAGCGCGGAAAGGATTGCTCAGGAACTCAATGCTTTACACTAACTTCCGCTGGGCGCTCACTGGAGAGCCGCAAGAAATGCTTGTCGAGGGTGGCAAAGTCGTTTGGAGGCGCAGCGCCCCCGAAACTCCCTCTGCCGGAGGAACCGATCTGAACGGCCAGAGCATCTTGCCGAGCTTTATCGACTCACACTGCCACATCCTTCCGACCGGGCTCGATCTGCTAAAACTGGATCTGACGCCTGCAGGCAATCATCAGGATGTTTTGGACCTAGTCAGCCATCGTCACCGCGACCAGCCGGAAGGTTGGCTGCTGGCGGTGCAATACGATCAGACGAAATATGACGGGAACCACTTGTCCCGATATGACTTGGATCGCATCTCTTCCGATCGACCGATCTTGCTCCGGCACTCGAACGGCCACGCGAGTGTTGCGAACACAGCTGCCTTGATGGCTGCGGAGGTGTCCGCTGACTCGCCGAACCCGTCGGGAGGACACTTTGGCCGCAACGCTGCGGGTGAACTGGACGGGACGCTGTTCGAGGCGGCTCACGAGCGCGTCAGCAGTGCGCCACCCACGCCATCGGCGTCAGAGATGGCAGACGCAATTGTCGCTGCGGGAGCGAAGATGGCGGCGCTCGGGATCGCTGCCGCCAGCGACATGATGACGGGCCGCTACAACCTAGAGCTTGAGTTGGAGGCCTACGGCCTTGCGGTTAAGCGAGGTTGCGAGATTAAGATGCGGCTCTATCTTCAGTGGCGCGAGGTCTTCGGGCCCCGCGCTCAGCCGTTGTCGCAGCTTCAGGAAAAGCTTGCTTCGCTAGAACGGGAGTCAGGGGGACGCGTGCGGGCGGCGGGCATCAAGATTTTTGCGGATGGCGCGATTGGATCGGCTACCGCCGCAATTTACGGACATTACTCGGGCGTCACGCCGGCCGGGCCGGTGCTTTCCAAGCGGGCGAAGCAGGCGGAGCATCCCTCGGTGGAAGTCTCTGGCCAGCTTATGTATGCCCCCGAAAAGCTCCTGGAAATGACTCGCACGGCTAGTGATGCAGGGTATCAGGTTGCGGTTCACGCGATCGGCGACTATGCTACGGACCTGGTTCTAGATGCGTTCGAAAGCTCGGGCCAAGCTTCTCGGCATAGGCTTGAACACGGCATGATCCTGAGTGATGCTCAGATCGAACGAATCAAAGCACTCGATTGCTTCTTAACCTTCCAGCCGGAGTTCTTGTTGCGATTTGGGCACTCGTATCGGAGACAGTTGGGGCCGGAGCGGACGGCGAGTCTCAAGCGGACGCGGTCGGTACTGGATGCCGGAATCAAGCTCAGCATGAGCTCAGACCGACCGATTGTTCCCGGAGATCCTTGGGATGGGATTGTGGCCGCGAGCACTCGGCCCGATGGCTTCGATGAAGCCGAGAATTGCTCCTTGGAAGAGGGGATTCTGTGCTACACAATCGAAGCGGCCCGGGTAAACGGAGATGGAGCAACCATGGGTTCACTGGAGGCCGGGATGGACGCGGATTTTAGAGTCAGCCGGGCTGTTTGAGCCGTATGCCGTAAAAGCAGGGACGATTTTAGCGGGCGAGACTCAGGCGCTCTTCTAGTCGGTTGAGCTTCTTGTCGAGGCGGTTAACGAGTCTGTTGGAACGCTTGCGAGGACGCGAAGCAGCGTAGCCGATCGCCACCAAGCTGCCGATCGTCACCATTGCCAACAGAAATCCGTTCAATTGCGGCCGAGACGAGTTTTCGTCGAAATCCATAGTCTGTTATTCGTAGACGCAACTCTGAGGCTGTTTGGTTGCATTGTAAAGCAGTTTTCCACCAAAGACCCAGCCGTTGTGCGCGATCAGAACCCTGCGAAGGGCTAGTGTTTTCCCGCCACGGTGCCATTGCCAAACGGTCCAAGAGGATGGAGGCACTACTTTTGGAAATCTGAAACGTCTTCCATAATAGAAAGATCGGCTTATGAACATTGCACTTGCTGCCGTCGCCTTGCTAACTCTTGCCCCCCAGCAAGAGCCTAGCGTCTTCACTGAACAATTTCTGGGCCTCCAGTTCACGCACCCTGCGGGATGGAAGGTCTCTAAGAAGGAAAAGGATCGAACCTTTATCAGCATCCCCGTGTCAGGGTCGACTGAGCCGGCGGAGCTACAGGTGATCCGGACCGATTTTCACGCAGACAAAGACATTTTTCAGGCCGTCCAGCTCCGTATCAATGAACAGATGAAACGGCAGGTCGTTAGGCAGTGGGAACAAGACATTCTTGGCGTGCCCATGCTGTTCACCCGCATCAATTTTCAGGATAAGGGAGTCTCGAAGTCGGTTCTGACGGGCCTGTTCAACACGCGGACTTCCCTAAAGATGCTCGTTCGACTCACGTCTCGCGAAGCAGATTACGACGCGGTGTCTTACGAATTTCATCAGGCGATGGAAACCTTGCGAACGACCGATGGCAAAATTCCGCTTGCGGATGACCCGGGCATCAAACTTGATCCCGCACCGAAAAAGCCGGTCGCTTTGCCCCCTCCCGCGAAGGTCATCGACGGCGACAAGAAAGTCGTCGAGTCCGTAAAACCCACGCAAACCGCTGAAGCAACCGTTTCCCTTCGAAAGGTGAAGCTGCTGTATCCAGAGGGCTGGACAGCCGAGCCGGCAGAAGGAAACAAACTTGTCTTGAAGCACCCGGAGGTGCGCGACCCATTAGTAGTCGAACTTTACACCACCCTCGACAGTGATCCCCCCCAAAGAGCGCTCTTCAAGACCTCGACGGCGAGCTTGGCCCTGTTCACGCAAGTCACCGCTCGTGAAGACAAGGCGGCTGCAGTCAACAAAGCGGGCGCAACAATCTCAAGCGTTTGGCGCACAGGCAAGACCGAAAAGGGAGAGCTGGCGAGCTATGAGGCGGCCGGCTCGGAGGGCGAATACTACTTCCTCACGAGCTACAAGCAGACCGATATGGCGCTGTATCGTGTGGAGCGCAAGCTCGTGGAGGCACTTATCGACCTCCTAACCCTAGAGCCGATGCCGTGATTGTTGCCTTCAGCACGTCCAGCGAATGGGCGAGCGTGGCGGCCATCATGCCTGATGGCGAACTGCTGTGGGAGGGTCAAGAACACGCCCCCCGTCGCGCTGGAGCCGCCTGCTTGAAGCTCGTCGAAGCGATGCCATTTTCGCTTGAGGATGCCTCGGTCTTTGCTGCGGACACCGGGCCTGGCAGTTTTACCGGAGTCCGAGTGGGAGTTATCCTAGCTAAAACCTTCGCATACCTTTATGATAAGCCGGTCGCAGGCGCGAACGCCTTCGACCTGATCGCCCTAAACAGCACCGCGGCATTGCCTAGCAAGAAGGGGGAATACTTCGTACGTGTCCCAGGTTCCGAACCCTACCGAACGGAGTTGCTTCCTGCGGGCGTTCGAGGATATGGCGCCGCCTTCGACGAACCTGCTCCTCCCCACGCCAAGCATTTTGCGGCGCTGGCTGCTTCCCTTGAGCTAACAACCGCCGAGGCATTCATCCCGGAGTATCTGATCCAGCCGAGCATCTCGACCCCTAAAAAGCCATACCTTCGGAGGGATGCATGAACGTTCGCACGAACGTGTCTCTCAGCGCTTACACCACGCTACGAGCCGGGGGGAGCGCCGAGATGTTTGTGGAGGCCCTCAATGCGGATGAACTCGCCGAAGCTGCGGTGTTCGCGCAGGCAAAAAGTCTGCACGCAAGTGTGCTTGGGTGGGGGAGCAACGTGCTTCCATCCGATGCGGGGGTTCCCGGTCTTACCATCCTGAACTTGGCGCAGCGGATCAAGGTCGCGCAATCGGGTGAAGTCGTCGCCGACACGGGCTGCGGATTCCAGGAGCTTTTCCTTAAGACTGCGCAAAGCCGTCTCGCGGGGCTAGAGTTTGCGGTGGGCATTCCGGGCACGCTGGGAGGAGCCTTGGTAAGCAATGCCGGTGCCTATCGAAGCTGCGTCTCTGAGTTTCTCACCGGCATCGAAATCGTGGTCGAGGGGAAACGCCAATGGGTCGCGCCTGAGTGGATGGTCTTTTCCTATCGTGACAGCCTTCTCAGGGGAGCCGATGCTCCCCAAGCCGTCATGCTGCGGGTGTCGATGAAGCTCCCCCAAGGCGATCCGAAGCGCATCTATGAGGAGGCGCGCGACTATCAGCGGCAGAGGATTTCGAAACAGCCCCCCTCGCCAAGCGCGGGAAGCTTCTTCAAGAATGTCAACGATCCCGCCTTAGCCCTTGCCCTTGACACCCTACCAGAGCCACTACAACGGGCCGGAATTGTTCCCGCCGGGTATCTCATCGAAGCGGCAGGATTGAAGGGCCATCGCGTGGGCGGTGCCATGCTTGGAGTTCGCCACGCCAACTTCCTGCTGAACGTTCGAAACGCGACGGCAACGGAGCTCAGGCGACTTGCGGCCCATGCTCGGAAGGTCGTTCGGGAGAAGTTTGGTGTGGATCTTGAAGAAGAGGTTCTCTACCTCGGCGACTGGAGTCATTACACCGACACTTAGGCGATGCGGCTGACCATCACCTTAGGCTCGGTCATGTCGTCCATCGCATACGCCAGACCCTCGCGCCCAAAGCCGCTGCGCTTCACACCCCCATACGGCATCATGTCAAAGCGTAGCGTTGGATAGTCGTTGACAATCATGCCCCCCACCTCAAGCGCCTGAAAGGCTTGGTCCGCGACGCGCAGATCCTGCGTAAAAATGCCTGCGTGGATGCCGTACTGCGAGGCGTTGACGGTTGCGAAGGCTTCCTGTAAGCTCTCGTAAGGGCTCAGAGTCAGCACAGGGCCGAACGCCTCCTCCTTGGCCAAGGCGCTTTCAGGCGAGACAGCCGAGAGCAAGGTGGGCTGGATGAGACGGCCTTCACGATGACCGCCGGCCAAGACCTGTCCACCTGAGTCCTCGATCAGCTTCATCACCCTATCCGCCGCTTCATCGGAGATGAGCGGACCGCATACAGTGGCTTGCTCGCTCGGATTCCCCGTGGGGCAAGTCTCGGTGGCCCTCGCTAGCTTCTCCGTGAAGTCGGCATAGATGCGCGAGGCGACAAGCACGTGCTGAACCGCAATGCAGACCTGCCCCGCATAGCCGTAAGCACCGGCGACGATTCGTTCTACAGCCCAATCCTGATCTGCATCCCCGCAGACAATCGCCGTGGCATTGCCGCCCAGCTCGAGCGTGACCTTTCGGTCCCAGAGCAGCTCCTTAAGCTTCCAGCCAACCGCCACGGACCCCGTAAAGCTCAGCATCCTGATGCGCTGATCTGCGGACAGGACCTTTTGGGCGAGCTGTGGTGCGCCGTTCCAGGCGTTTAGAACCCCCGGAGGGCAGCCCGCCTCATGGATGAGCCTTACCAGGCTCAGGGTGGACAGAGGAGCCAAGGGAGAAGGTTTCAGGATCACCGTGTTGCCCGTCGCCAAGGCTGGGGCGATCTTGTGCGCGGTCAGGTTGTAGGGCCAATTGTAGGGAACGATCGCGAAGATGACTCCGATCGGAAACCGCTCGGTCAAACATCGGTAGCCCACTCCGCGCGGGTCCGAATCCAGCGGCAACTGAGCAGTGCCCCAGGTGCTCAGAAGGTCGGCGGCAAAATCGAAGGTAAGGGCCAGACGAGCCACTTCTCCGCGGCTCCAGACGATCGGCTTGCCTACTTCCAGGGTCAGCACCTCGACGAGCTCTTCTTCTCGCTCTCTGACTAACGCTGCAATGCGCCGAAGGAGTGTCTGACGTTCGTGACGCGGAGAATATCTCCACGTCTGAAATGCTTCGTGAGCAGAATCGACGCAGGTTCGAAGCTCGGACCATCCGCCCTCGGCGGCGGTTCCCACGATCGCTCCGTCCCATGGCGAGCGTACGACCTGCTTCCCCACTCCCTGATCGCAGGGCCCTCCGATGAAGCAACCATTGATCAGCATCTCCCGATGAAGCATGCTGAGATTATGCGGCGCTTACACGAAAACGTCGGATGGCCGATAGACGACGCTGCAATACTTGGCGTAGCCGTCCGGCTCCCATCGCTCGCCAAGCATCTGTACGGATCCGTCTCCCTGCGGGGAGAAGGTGTACCGAAGACGCTGAAGACCCCAAATCATCTTCGTGGGGTCGCTCACGAATACCAGGTCCAAACCGGAAAATTCGCCCGTCATATGCATCGGCTCTTCCTGCGATGAAGTGAACGCCCACATGCGGTAGCACTCCATTTGAGAGCTGTAGGTAATCAAAGCTCGAAAGGTCTCAGGGCCAAGCCCGGGGATCTCCGCGTAGAAGTCCATCTTGATGAACCGTTCGCAGTGCTCCCAGGACCCGACGATGTGCGCCTGGAACTGCACTGGGGGTGCCTCGGGCGGGTAGAGGGTCTCTAACCCGCTCGATTCCCCGAGCATGAACTCCAACCGCTGCAATTGCTCGGCGGGGATGGCAGATGAAATGGGAGTGGCCATAGCTTTCAAGGCATTGTAACAAATGAATTCGCCATTTGGAACGTATTCAATTAGGTGCCGGGTTAAGCTGTAAGGAGTACATGTAGTACACACCGGACGGGAGCAATGGATATGCAATCTATTGTTTAGCTTAGAATCACAATCCTGTCTGATTCCCTGATCCCGACCTAATGGAGCAAAAATCAGGTGGTTTGAACCTGCCACCGGGAATATCGGTCTAGCAAAATCCGGGCTAAATTCTATTTAAATACATGTATAGCTAAAGCTAATTCGCAACACACATCAATTAGCGAAGGTTCGTACACGACTGACGCGGCCCAAGATGGCCGCGAGGGGGCTAATGATTTGGCTGCATTTCTAGCAAATTTACCAGGTACCTGAAAGCCAAATCCGAGGCATTTGCTACTTCACAAGCTCTTCGAGGGTTCTTCGCAGTCGCTTTTGAATCTCGCCATACTTAGCCCAATCGCCCTGGCGCATGGCCGTGTCCGCCTGCTCCAGCAGTTCCAGCGCCTGCTTAGCCGTTGGTCCCTGAGATGGCGAGGTTTGGTCGGGCTGAGTAGGAGCCGTAACCGCGGGAACGCTTCCCGAGGAAGCCAGCAACCGGCGGAGCGCATCCTCATAAGAGGTGCCCACTACGATCTTATCGCTAAAGGCCAGGACGACCCAAGACAAGCGCGGCGCGGCTTGAATTCCCGCTGAGCTGCTTTGGAGGAATAGCGGCTCCACGTACATCACGCTTTGGCCGATGGGGATCACCAGCAAATTGCCGGGCAGCACGGTGCTTTGCTCATTGTTGAACTGCCGATTGATCTCGCTAATCTCAGGAGTGCTGTTAAAGTTGCTCTCCATCAATTCGGGCCCATCGGGAGTATTGCCAACAAAGCGGTACATCGTGAGCTTTCCGTAACTCGCAGGATCGCAATGGGCAGCCAACCATCCGCTCATGTTCGGCTTGCGGTTGGGAGTAAATGGCAGGATCTGCATGAACCCGGAATTGGCCTGATCGGGAAGCTGCATCTGCACGTAGAACGGTCGCAGAACGGCGCGCTGCCCGTTGACATCGAGTTCCGTTCCGATGTTCCAGGCATCTGAGTTGCTCAAGAAGGTCGTCGGATTTGTCACGTGATAGGTCTGCAGTTGCACTGCCTGCATTCGGAGCAAGTCCTCGGGATAGCGGAAGTGCTCGACCAAGCCTGCCGGTGCCTCCGAAATTTCACGTATCAAACCGGGATAGATCGATCTGTAGGCTTTGAGCAACGGCTCGTCCGGCTCGATCGCGAATCCCTTGACCTCACCCGTGTAGGCATCGACGGTTGCCTTCACCGAGTTGCGGATGTAGTTGATCCCATAGAGCTTCGAGCTATAAGGAAGCATGTCTGACGTCGAGTAACCGTCGAGGACCCAGACCAGTTTGTTGTCCAACACCACGAGATAGGGGTCACTATCGAACTTCAGGAAGGGGAAAACCTTTTCGACCCTTTCTAAAACGCCTCGGCGCATCAGCAGCTTGGCACCCGGTCGAACGTTGGGGGACACAAGAAGGTTGCCGTCTCGAAGCACCGTGCTGAAAGCGAGCCGAGTAAAAAACCCGCTTACAGGAATTCCTCGATCTCCGCTCCAATTGTGCGTGGTCGCCCCGGTGGCCGTCTCATAATCCAGTTCCGGCTCGCCGGTATTGACCAGCGCATACTCGCTCGTCGGCTGGTCGCCAGCGGTGCGCCAGTCGCTAAAGTAGATGCGTGGCTGATCCACTTGAAGGGCTCCGCGATTCTGAATGGGGATACCGTCTACTAGGAATTCGGGGCGCCCATCGGTCGTTGCACGATCCACGCGGCTCACCGTGACGCCGTAGCCGTGGGTATAGCGCAAACGCAAGTTGGTCCAGTTACGGGCATTGGGTTCAAGACCAGTCAACAGGATGTCTCGCGGGGAAATCATCACTGGCGTCTGCTTTCCATCGATCATATAGCGATCGATATCGACATCCTGAAACTCGTAATACGGGCGCATTCCCTGAAGGCTCTCCAGAGCGGTGCGGAGCACCTCGGGGTCCCAGAGACGCATATTGCCTAGCGTCGCCTCGCTCGCCTTAACAGCCTCGACGCTCGGGCGGCGCTGGACCTGAGTGTCCTCGACCTCGATTTGGTCGAGCCCATAAGCAAAACGGGTCATCTTGATAGCCCGCTCAGCGAAAGGACCTTCCTTATTCAAACGGTCTGGATCGACCACGACTCGACGAATGATGGTCGGATAGGCCTGCATCCCCAGACCCCAGACCACCGCAACCGCAATGCCGCCGGCCATAGGTATGGCATAGGGCTTGCCTCCCTTCGGGAGTAGCAAAGTGGCCGCAGCGACAAGGGCCAGCATCAACGCCAAGCCTCTTTGAATAATCATCTGCTGGCTTTCGACGTAGCCCGCACCGGTGAACTGCGCCGCGTCCGCGATGGTGTACTCGTAGCTCTTGAGCCAAGTTTGGGCCGCCAGCGTCAACAGGGTTCCTCCGACGAGCAAACTTACGTGGAGCCTAAAGCGAGGTTGATTGAGTTCGATGCGAGCAAAGAGCGCCAGCGCCTGCATTCCCACGTAGAGCCCCACGGTGAGGATCGTGGTCAGAAGCAGCAGCACGAATCCATAATTCGCCAGCGCCCGATACCAAGGCAGCGTAAAGACGTAGAAACCCAGGTCGAGGCCAAACATCGGATCCTTGGTCCCGAACAGTTGCGCGTTACGAGCCATCAGCAACGTCATCCACTCGTTGGCAAAGCTGGCCGAGGTGAAAAACGCAACCATTGGCGCGGCATACTTGAGCACCGTTCTTCCACGGTCCTGCACCCACTTCATGGTCTGCGAAACAACCGTCCGACCAAGACCGCTGGGCGCATTGACGTAGATGAGGCTAACGTTCAGCGCCTGACGAAGACTCGCATAGAGAACTGCCCAACTGACCAGAAAGGCAGCCAAAAACAGGGTTCCACGAGCGCCATAGGCAGTCGTGAAGACCTCCGGATAGCGCACATCGTGCACAAACCAAAGGTAGTCCGTGTAGGGCAGCAACGCGGAAAGAACAAAGGAGCCAACGAGCACGAGGCCGAACAAGAGGGTTCCGACCCGTAGGACTCGGCGAACGCTCCGCGGATCGATTTCAAAGTGCGGAAGGTGTGGAGGCTGCTGATCCATAACTTAGGATAACCGCTCGCGCACTTTTCACGTTGCATCTACAGCTTGCCTGCGCGAATGCGATCCATCTCGCGTCGACCCTCTTTTGCCGCGATCTGGTCGCGCTTGTCGTATTCGGCCTTTCCACGGCCCAGTCCAATTTCCACCTTCGCCCGCCCGTTCTTGAAGTACACCGCGAGGGGAATGAGGGCGAGCCCTTTCTCTTGGGCTTTGCGGGCATACGTTTCGATTTGTGCCCTGTGCATGAGCAACTTGCGATCCCTTCTGCGTTCGTGCTGAAAAACGGATGCCTTCTCGTAAGGCTCGATGTCGAAGCTGATCAGCCACATCTCACGCTCACGAACCAGGCAATAGGCATCCGTAAGGTTGGCTTTACCGTGAAAAAGGCTCTTGACCTCAGAACCCACCAACACCAGGCCAGCCTCGACGCTGTCGAGGATGTTGTAGTCGTACCGAGCGCGGCGATTGTCAACGCGCTTGGGGCCGATCGGTTTGTTGGGGTCAGGCTTCTTAGCCATGGGCGAACCGAGTGTACTCTCAGGCTGTTGAGATGAAAGGTAGATTCATTGGTATGCGTGTTCACGTCGCTTGGTTTGGTTTGTTCGTTCTGATGGCTGCAGGATGCGGTTCAAAAAGCAAGGAACAAGTGACTGCTCCGACAAAGCCCGGCCTGCAGAAGCTTGAGACGAAGGACAGCAAAGTCGGTACGGGAGCCGCTGTCGCCGAAGGCGATCACGTGTGGGTTCGCTACACCGGGAAGCTGGCTGATGGAAGTGTCTTCGACAGCAACGCAGAGCAATCCAAGCCGCCATTTCATGTTCAAGTCGGCGCAGGTGGCGTCATAAAGGGTTGGGACCAAGGGCTTGTGGGAATCAAACTGGGCGGCAAGCGCAACCTCTCGGTGCCGTTTGCGCTTGGGTACGGACCTGCCGGATCCGGAAAAATTCCCCCTATGTCAGACCTCTTTTTTGAACTTGAGGTTATCCACATGATCAAGGCTGATGAGATCAACGACATCACGGTAAAGATCATCAAAGAAGGGTCGGGGCGGGCGGCCAAGGTGGGAGATACTGTCACGATCGATTACGACGGGAAAAACATCGACGGAGAAGAGATCGACTCTTCTAAGACCCAAGGCAAACCGGCCGTCTTTACCATTGGCAAACAGGAACTGCTTGCCAATGGGCTCGAGGATGGCATCGTCGGAATGAAGATCGGGGAGAAGCGATCGATCACTCTTCCCCCGGGAATGGGTCAGCCAACCAGCCGTCCCACGATCCAAATTTTTGAAGTGACGCTCAAATCCATCAAGTAAGTAAGGCTTGATCCCTTTGGCTTAGTAGAGCACTCGGAATCGAAGAGTGCTCGGATTCTTCCTATCGTGAAGGATAGTGTTTGATTGAACGATCATCCTCGTCGCGTTCTTGATCGGCTCGGCCGTGCCTAGATTGCGCGCGAACATGGGGAACATGCCGCTCATGATCATCAGGCCGACCCGATGTCCCGCTTTAAACTCGTGCGCGGTATCCCACAGCTCAATCGATGCCGAATAGGTTTTGCCCGGAGTGAGCGGCCGAGGCTTGTCGAAACCCCCTAAGTATGCGGCCCGAATCTTCCCGGGACGGCCGATGGAACGCATGGACCCCTTTTCGTCGATGTCCACAATGAAAGCATAGAAGTCGGTATCGCGGGCGGACGTTTGGAACTTGAGGTCAAGCGTAATCGGTCCGCCGATCGCGGTCGCGCGCGGGAACGGAGCCGACCGGAACACCAACAAATCTTCGTCTTCGTCCTTCACTTCAAAGACCGTCGTGGCCGACGCAGGGTCCATTTCGATGAATTCCTTGGGAATCTTCGCTCTCGCTGGGTTGTACGTGTAGCGACTGGGCTCCTGGCTCAATGCCGGCGAGTCTCGCAACTCGCCCCGGCTGTACTTTCCGTTTGCAGGTGCCTCTGCGGAAAGATATAACGTCTTCTCCGCGCTCTTGGTGGAGGGCCAGTCGTCCAAAACGAGCCACTTGTTTGCTCCCGTCACGAAGGCTCGCACCTTCGGCACCTGCGCTAGGCCGACCGACTTACCCTTGAGCCAGGTGTCGAACCAACGAAGATAAAGCGAATCAAGCTCCAAGATGGCGGTAGGTCCGTAATCGACATCGCCAAGGCTCGAAGTGGTGTTGAAGGCATGCGTCCAAGGACCGTAGATAAGCCACTGGTTCGGCCTCTTGGCCGCCCGTAAAGATGCCCAGTTGGTTTGGGTGCCGATCAAGTCTCCATCCCACCAACCCGAGATATGTAGCGCAGGCACATCCGTCTTACCTACCTGGCTGCTCCAATCGAAGCCTGCCCATTTCGAGAGACCTTCGCGCTCCAGCCACTTGTCGAATATCGGAACGTTGTAGCCGAGCACCGCGTCATCCACTTTCGAAAGAGGCAGAGTGGCAAACTTGTCCGGATGAGGCAGCGGGCTGGCCATGCTGCTCATGTCAATCCCAGCTTGGTCTCTGACGATCTTGGCCCACCAAAGATTGCCGTAAAGGAAGAAGGTGCCCATGTCGTAAGGGATGTTGCGCATGGCGTCCGGTGGAGAAACCTGCGGTATGATTGCCTTCAGGGCCGGGTGCTTTTCGACCGCGGCTGCCCATTGCACCAAGCCGCCGTAGCTCGCTCCAATCATTCCCACCTTTCCGTCGGACCACGACTGCTTGGAGGCCCAATCGATCGCATCAAAACCGTCCTTGCGCTCGTTAACAAAAGGGTCCCAGGCACCCCGGCTATCCCCGCGGCCGCGGCAATCTTGAGCTATATAAACATAACCCCGGCTTGCAAAGAATGACCCATCAACCGTAGCGGCCCCACGGCCATAGGGAGTTCGGGTGAGGATGACCGGGTATCTGCCCGGGGCAGTGGGTCGAATGATGTCCATCGCGAGTTCGACGCCGTCTCGCGTTTTCATTTTGACGTTGCGTTCTGTCGTCACGGCCAGCACGGGTTGGCTGAGTTCAGGGTAGCTCGCAAGTGGGTCAACAAAGAGCGACTCCCACCCTGCGGCCACGAACCTGAGCTTTTGCGCGGATACGTCCATGGCAACGACGCGGCCGCTGCTGTCGGTGGCGTACTGAGCTGCCACTTGCCCAAGACCGACTTCGAAGAACTTCGCGACCCCCGCCTTGCTGGACTTCTCCTTTAAGGGCATGATCGCCGGCTCGAACAGGACCCCCGAGTCAAGCAGCAGAGTCTTTACTTTCTGAGACTCCTTCTTGCTGAAGTCAACTGCTCGGAGCATGTTCACATTAAGCTGGGGGTGAAGATTGCCGAAATAGCTTTCGCCTTCAAACTTCAGAGGAACTTCGTTGGTTTTTTCAGCGCGCGTAACTTTGACGTTCAGGCCGTTCCACTCGACCCGCACCTTGTCGCCGGGGGCATCCGTTTCCGCAACATAGCGAACGATCTTGCCTTTATCGAACTGTCCCGTGAGCGTGCTGTGGAACTTCATGGTTCCAATTGCGAAGTCGGTGGTGGAGACAAAGGCCCCGTCTGCCTTGACGTCGTAAGTGTTGACTCCACTTTTGGTGCCACCGAATTCGATGTTCATGGTGGAGACCTCGCCCCGTGCCAAGGAGCAGAGGCTTAGAGCCAAAAGCATTGAAGAGGTCCGCATTAGGCCAACTATTACACCTATGCGACACAAAAGGTTGTGTTTGCCTTGAATTTCGGCGGCCCGCGATCTGAGCGGCGTTAGCGATCCTGCAGATTAGCCCACGCCGCATCGGAGGACTCGTACTCAACGTAGTCGATCCGCTCGTAGAGTTCTTTGCGAGTCCGCATGCGAGGCAGGAGACCTTCTTGCGTTCCGGTGGCAAGAAGTTCGGAATAGCACTCGTCGAGCGCCTTGAGCATGACTCGAAACCCGGTCATGGGAAAGATCACCATCTCATAGCCCATCTTGCTGAACAGATCGACGGGGATCAAGGGCGTCTTTCCAAACTCCGTCATGTTTGCCAGAAGAGGGATGGTGACTCCAGCACGGAAAGCCTCAAATTCCTTCTCGTTCAGGAGCCCCTCAGGAAAAATGGCGTCAGCGCCGCTATCTTGATAAAGCTTGGCGCGATCGATCGCCGCCTCTAGGCCCTCAACGTTGCGCGCGTCGGTGCGGGCAACAATCATGAAGGAAGCGTCGCGCTTGCAGTCCACCGCCGCGCGCACTTTTCGGGCCATCTCTTGAGGTTCGATCACGCTCTTTCCGTCAAGATGGCCGCATCGCTTGGGGCTTACCTGATCTTCCAGGTGAATCCCGGCCAGACCCGCGCGTTCCATTTCGATCACGGTTCGCATCACGTTCAGAGTCTCCCCGAAGCCGGTATCGGCATCGGCAATGACGGGAACCGGAGCAACCTGCGTCACGTAGGCGGCTTGCTGGGCGAACTCGGTCAGTGTAGCCAAAGCGATATCGGGCATTCCGAGCGCCGCATTTGTGATCCCCGCACCGCTGAGATACAGCGCCTGGGCACCTGCCTTGTGGGCCGAAACGGCCGAGATGCCGTTGAACACACCAGGCATCAGAACCGTGCCCTGCGACATCATCTCGCGCAAAAGGGCACCGGGACGTTGGAGAACTGGACGGAGCATGGCTCATTTAACCTTCCCGTTCGGCCAGAGTGGGCGTAGTAAACTCCTACAGGCCTATGGCTTCCCTTCTCTCGCCCGGAACTATGCTGCTCGCTGAGCGCCCGAAGGCGCGTCGTGGCACCTATTTCATCCAAACATGGGGGTGTCAGATGAACGAGGAGGACAGCGAGCAAATGGCCCTCTATTTGCAGGACATCGGCTTCGAAAGGGCCGGCAGCATCCTCGAAGCCCAAGTCGTCATTCTCAACACGTGCAGCGTGCGCAAAAAGCCTGAGGACAAAGCCTTTTCGATGATCGGCGAACTGGCCCAGCAGAAACTGAAGCGAAAGGATCTTATTATCGGTGTGTGCGGCTGCATGGCTCAAGCCAGGGCAGACGAGATCAAGAAACGTGCCCCCCATGTCGATTTCGTGCTTGGAACGGGTGATCTCGGCAAGCTGCCTGGCTTAGTCGAGGAAGCCGCTCAAACTCGACGCTTCCAATCCCGAGTCGAATTGCCAGAGAGACGGGGGTCGGTTGTCACCGATGTCCCCCAGAGGCACTTGGGCAGGCCACCTAAGCTGAAGGCTTACGTTCCCATCCAGTACGGATGCGACAAGTTCTGTACCTATTGCATCGTGCCTACCACGAGGGGCAGAGAGCGGTCGCGTCCCACGGTCGACATTCTCGAGGAGGTGAGGGTGCTCGCGGACCAAGGCACCAAGGAGATAACGCTCCTCGGGCAAACCGTCAACTCGTATGGCAAGAACCTATTCGAGGGCCGGGTTCCCTTTAGCGAGCTATTGTGGCGGCTCTCCGAGATCGATGGGCTGGAGAGAATCCGCTACATGTCACCCTATCCTCGCGATTTCAAGCGCGATCTAATCGACACGATCCGCGACTGCCCCAAGGTGATGGAGCAGGTGCACATGCCGCTGCAATCGGGAGATGACAAGGTCCTGCAGGACATGAAGCGGGTCTATACGGTTCACTCTTTCAAAGAACTGGTCGCCGACCTTCGTGCTTCCGTTCCAGGGATCGCCATCACGACCGACGTCATCGTCGGATTCCCCGGCGAGACTGATCACGAGTTCGAAAACACGCTTCGAACCATGGAGGATATCCGCTTCGACGCGGCCTTCATGTTCGCCTACTCGATTCGGCCCGACACGATTGCGGGAGAGCGAGACGATCAGATCGACGCAGTGACCAAGAAGCAGCGGCTCACGCGAATCATGGAGATGCAGGATCGCATCACCTGCGAAGCCAACGCGGAGTACATCGGCCGCACGGTCGAAGTGCTGATCGAAGGGGTGTCCCCAAAGAATCCAGACCGCCTTCAAGGGTATTCACGGGAGTTCAAGCTCGTGAACTTTCAGGGTTCGCCCAGCCGCTCGGGCAGACTCGCGCGAGTGAAAATCCATGCCTCGCACGGATGGGGCCTGACTGGCGAGCTTGAACAGTAAAAAAGGCGAACCGCCGTTGCGATTCGCCCATCTTTTCTCCTGCTCTATCCTAGAAGCCCTGGTCGTTCATGACGAAGGAGATGTTCACTCGGCGGCTGCCTTGGGTGCCTGTTCCGGTTCCGCGTAAGCGGCCCTGGCTGTCAAAGCTCATGTTGCCGATGTACCGCACATCTTCGGTGCCTGCGAGACGAGAAGTGATGTCGAATCGCCCGTTATCGTCTACGTTGCCATTCAAAGCCGCAGTGTCGTTGCCCACCGACTCCGATCCCGTGATGGAACCATTGTCAGAAATACTCATGCGGATGTTCTCGGCAGACTGGCTGTCTGCAACGATCGATCCTGCATAGCTGCCTCTGAATTGATTGTTGTTACCAAAGGGATCGTCGCCTCCGCCACCGCAACCGGCCACGACAATCGCCACCACGACACCAAGTAAGCACAAAATTATCTTCATAGATGTAAATCTCCCAGGATGCTTGGCGATGCGAAAGCGTTTAATGTTTCCGACGATTGCAAAAAACCGTGTTACACTAATTCCGTGGCTGCAAAGCCAATCGTTGAGTTCTCACTTCGGTGAGAAGCGGGGGAACCGTAACTTAGGGGTGAAAGTGGTCTATTTATGGCCGCAAGGGGAACTCTTGACCCGAACCCGACAGCTAACCCCGTAGACGTGCATGAGTCGGCAGCGCGCCGCACAAAGTCTCGCTTCGGCGGGAAGGAAGAGGCGGGACAACGATGTCCTGATCAGGCAGCGCTCAGACAACTTGCCTTTGTAGCCTCAAGGGCGCGTCTGTGCGCCGGGGATCTGGTCTCTGGCTGCAAAGAAGCAGTGTCAACCAATAAACCGGTTCACAGCGCTGCCCCAGTCAACACCTCCTGTTGAACTGCGGCTCCTCGCAAGAGGAGCCCTTTAACATTTAATGCTAAAGCCGCATTTCGAGGTAAACGATGTCCGCTTCAGGGTTGAAATTGTATGGCTCGATCCGCTCGAATCCATGAGATTCATAGAGCGTGAGGGCTGCCTCAAGTCGAGCAAGGGTGTCGAGTCGGGCGGCCGCATAGCCAAGAGCCCTTCCCCGCTTGATCAGTTCGTCTAAGATCATTCGCCCGATGCCTCGCCGCCGATAGTCGGGCCGCACATACATGCGTTTGATCTCACAAATACCGTCCCCCAGGTCGCGCAAAGCCCCGCACCCCGCGATCACCTCTCGCTCCATCACAACCAGAAGGACCCCCGTGGGAGGTGCATATCGGCCAGGCAGCGCGGCCCGCTCTTCCTCAAATTTTTGAAAGCAGAGGTCAACCGCAAGTTCAGCTTCATAAGCATCCAGCATCGCCCGAACCTCGTCGAGCTGATCTCCAGTCGCAACACTCAACCTCAGCAATGCAGAAATCCTTCCAGCACCGTCACCGCGTTGCCAATGAGCTCCACTCGCGGTCCCAAACAGTTGACCCGCACCTGTCCGCCGCGAGCCGAAACCTGGTAGCCGACGACTTCCTGCTTGCCAAGTTTCGCCGACCAATAAGGACCGAGGCAGCAGTGAGCCGACCCGGTAACCGGATCCTCCGGGACCCCTGCCTGTGGCGCGAAGAACCGCGACACAAAATCAACTTCAGACGACCGGGCTGTGACGATCAGGCCGCGCATCCCCAGGGCCGCTATTTGCGCAAAATTCGGGATGAGCCGCGTCACGGCGTCTTCACTCGGCAACTCGACGAGCCAATCCATCCGGTTTCGCCCAAACCAAACAGGCTCGCAATTTAGTATCTCAGCCAACAGCCCTGGAGGAAGGGCCGCTTCCGCTGGTTCAGCCGGAAAGTCCAGGACAGCCTCTGTCCCTCGCATCACTGCACCCAAGATGCCACTCTTGGTTTGAAATCGAATGGGCTGCCACTTGCTGTGCAAATCCTGCTCCCAAAGCACATGTGCAGCGGCCAGAGTCGCATGACCACAGAGGTCCACCTCGACCGTCGGCGTAAACCAGCGCAACTCATGCCCTTGGCCAGTGAAGCGCACAAACGCCGTCTCTGCATGGTTCATCTCTGCCGCGAGTGCTTGCATCCAAGTGTCGGACACGTCTTTTTGAAGCAGGCAGACGCTCGCCGGGTTGCCTTTGAAGGCTTCTTTAGTGAAAGCATCGACTACGAAGATTCGGGTTCGCATCAGAAAGGGAATTTACTGCATTGCGGCCAAAGCTTTACCGATATTTCGGTAAAGCGTCTTTGCATCCAGTGGAGTAGCAACGGTTTCCACGCCACCTCGGATGATGGATGCGGGCGGCGCAAGGGGAATCCCGCCAGGAATGCTCGCTTGCAAAAGCACGGCTTCGCGCGTACGTCTCAGGGCGCAGCCACAGATTTTTTCACGCGTTCGAACGTCGACAAGATCGTTCTTCGTCGTCGTCGCAAAGCAGTCAGCTAGGTCTGAATAGACGCCACTGAGCGTTTCCGCCAGAACAAGCTCGATGCCCATGTCTGCGAGGGCTCGAATCAACGGACTCGTAACAACACGATAGGAGTCTGCACGCGGCCGAAGGAGCGGCACCGCGATACTTATCGTGACATCATGCCCGTGGAGCACCGCTGCACCTCCTGTGGGCCGCACGACATGAGGCGTATCGGAGTTGATGAGTACCTCGGAAGCCACTTGATTTCTGCCCAAACTCACCCAAAGCCCGTCCCAAGTGTAGACACGCCAGCTTGCTTGACCTGCTTGCGCGCGCAGCAGTAGGTCGCTATCGGCGGCCATATGAAACGGCCCCGAACCAGTCTCTAGGCCCGCAGCCATTCCACAATTTGATGCATGTGGTAGCCGTCGTGGCTCAACGCCATAGCTACCTGCTGATACAAAGTTAGCTCGCCCACAAATTCGCGGTTCCCCGTACGCTCCCAGTCTTCGGGAGAACGCGATCTCAGAAAATCGACCAACGCCTCCCGGCCGCTGGCGTACCGAGCAAGCGATTCGGATCCGTTCTGAGAGGCATACCCATGCTGGATCACAAGCAGCTCCTCATCTACGCTCGGCAAAAAGGGACGGGCTTCGGAGCTGATCCGACGTGCGCGATCCAGCCAGACCTCTTCCCAGTCCGCAAGATGTGCCATCACTTCTCGCAGAGAAAACCGCTCCGAATCGGGTCGTGCGTCCCACTTAACAGAGTCATCGCCAATCTGTCGCAACAGGGCTGCGGCAATGGCGGGTTGGCCAGCAAAGGCGGTAAGCATGTATTCCACGGTGGGTTGAGGAACGGGCATAGGTTGGGTTTACCCCGCTGGACCCTCGATCGCCAACACGACAGCCAGCCGAGGACCATGAATGGCACAATCAACCATGCGGCGTCAGCGGGAACTGAGGGACCTGGCCGTGCTTTTCCTCATCCTGGGCACCTTTGGTTTTGGCGGGCCAGCCGCACATTTCGCGATGTTTGAGCAAGAGGTTGTTCGGAAACGAAAGTGGCTCACTTCCGAAGAGCTGCTCGAGCTGATTGGTGCCGCCAACCTAGTGCCAGGACCAAATTCGACCGAAGTCGCCTTCGCCATCGGGCTTCAGCGAGCAGGGCTCCCCGGCATGTTCGTTGCGGGCATTTGCTTTATCCTGCCTGCTGCGCTCATTGCCACCCTCGTGGCTGCAGCCTATATCGCCTACGGCGTGTCGCCCGCAGTCGCCCCATTTCTACTAGGCACGCAGGCAGCGGTCATCGGCATTCTTGTTGGCACGTCGGCGCTCCTTGCCCAGACCGCAACAAAGTCCCTTACGCTTGCGGCTCTCGGCGCATTGGCTCTTGTTGCCACCGTTTTCGGTGCCCATGAAGCGCTCGTGCTCGTCGGGTGCGGGCTCCTGGCTGTCTTTGGCACGAAGGGCGTCAAGGCAGCGGGTGCGGCCTCCCTTCTACTGTCATCCAAAGCATTCGCTGCGGGCAGCGGAATCGCTGTCTCGGGTGCGTCTCTCGCGGCCATTTTCCTTTTCTTTCTTCAAGTGGGAGCAACGATCTACGGAGGGGGATTCGTACTTGCTTCCTATCTTCAGTCCGGCCTTGTAGACAACCTTCAGTGGCTCACTCAGGCGCAACTTCTCGACGCGATTACGGTCGGCCAAATCACCCCGGGCCCCGTCTTCTCGACTGCCACCTTTGTCGGCTATCTCATTGCCGGAGGCCCCGGAGCCATCGTGGCCACTCTCGCGATCTTTCTTCCCTGCTTTTTGCTGGTCCCGATGCTGCATCGGTTGTTGCGATGGGTACGATCGCACGCCCTTGCCTCTAAATTCCTGGACGGCGTCAACGTCGCAGCAGTTGCCCTCATCTTAGGAGTAGCTCTCAAGGTTGGGCCGAGTGCCCTCGTCAACGGGGGAGCAGTGGTGCTTGCGATCGCAGCCGCCCTCGCGACAACGATGAGATTGAACGCGGGCTTGATAGCTCTTGCCGGTGGGGCTCTGATGTGGTTAGCGGCTCGGCTTTAGTGCGCACCAGATTGAGCTAAGCTCCTCCCATGGACTATCCCTGCCCCTGCTGTGGACAGCGAACGCTACACGATCAACCGCCCGGCACTTTTGAGATTTGCCCCATCTGTTTTTGGGAGGACGATGCCGCTCAATTTGCAGATCCGAGCTATCGCGGCGGCGCGAACGAAGTCTCGCTTGAGGAGGCTCAAGCGAACTACAAGAATTTTGGGTTTTCCGACACAAGCGCTCTCGAGCGCCTCAAACGGCCTCCGAGTCAAACTTAAGGGCGACTACGTCGGTCGCTATACTTAAGGTCATGATTGCGCTAGCGCTTCTGTTGATTCAAGACGGACCATCGATCGCCCAACTAGAGCAGTTGGTGAAATCCAAGGATGTCGCCGCGCTTTCACGCCTCATTGGACCGCAGCCCGCGCAACAGCCGAACCCCTTTAATGTCCTGCGAACGCGTGGAGCCTATGACACAGGCCGGTTCGGATGGACGGTTGAGCCTTTGCGGAAGGATTTCGTCGTGATCACCACCGCGCTCACGAGCCAGGATGTAGGCGACATCCTTCTGAAACGCGAAGGCTCGGGGCTGCGCTACCTCCCGGAAACAGACGCGATGGGCATCAAGATTCACCGACACAGCTTCGACGTCAAGTTCAAAACCGCGGAAAAGCGAGCCGACCTCATTGACAAGATGACCTTCACGAGCCAGTCCGGTAGTGGTCCCTTCGTCTTTCGCCTCTCACCCGCTTACAAAGTATCTTCGATTCTAAACGGAACCTCCAAAGTTGACTTCACCCAAGCCGCCGGAGTCGTGCTCGCTGCACGCCCGGCCGGTAAGGCGACTTACACGATCCGGTATGGCGGCGTGGTCGACCTGCCGCAATATGCCGGGAGCGTGAGCACCAAAGAGGCAAGCTTGGTCAACGATTATTGGTATCCCATGGTCGCTCGCCAGCCGGTCCCTTACGACATCGCTATTCACACCCAGAAGGACTGGGTGGGCGTTGGACAAGGAGAACTTGTCGCGACCAACGAAACGGCAGCGGGCAAGGTCACGCACTACAAGATGGATCTGCCGGTCGTCTACTACAGCGTGTCTGCGGGACCTTACCGAACCGCCCAAAAGACGATCAATGGGAAGCGATACTGGCTCAAAAGCATGCGAATGGCGGAAAATCGGATGGCCCTGCAAGCCGACCTATACGCGCCGATCGTCGAGTTTTATGAGAAGAGCTTTGGCAAGTTTCCGTTCAGCGGTTACGGAGCGCTCGATAGCGAAGTTTACGGAGGAGGGGCCCTCGAGGCCTATTCATACGCAACCTATGGCGGTGGTCTCCCTCAAGAAGATGCCCACGAGCCTGCCCACACCTGGTGGGGCGGAATTCTGAACAACACGTATCTTGGCTCGTTCTGGAACGAGAGCTTCGCCGTATTTTCGGATGGGCTCTATCACCGCAACGTGCCCCACGGAAGTATCGCTGAGCGTCGCGAGGCATTTATCCAAGTCGCCAAGGGTGAACAGGGCTTCGAGCCTTTCCCAATCCAAGGAGGCGGCGCATTCATTGGTCCGAATGCGTCCTCGCTGGGTTACGGGAAAGGGGCTCTAGTGCTGCAAATGCTGGAGCAGATCCTCGGCACCGATCGAATGATCAAGCTCATGGCGGCTTGGGTGGAGGTCGATCAGGGCAAAGCCGTGGATTGGGCGGATTTTGAGCGCGTTGCCTACCGCCTCTACCCGAACGAAAAGCTCAATGGCTTCTTCGATGATTGGCTTCGTAAACCAGGCTTCGCCAAGATTTCTACAAACCAGGCTCGTTATGAGACCGGCAAAGTCAGCTTCACGCTCAGTTTCCAAGGCCAACCCTACCGCATGCCGCTGGAAGTGATGCTGGAGTATCCCAACGGTCGAAGAACCTTTGAAACGCTCAATGTGACGGGGAACGGAACTTACTCGATAGCGGCTTCCGAAAGGCCCGCGCTCATTTCTATCGATCCTTGGCTTCGGGCTCTAAGAAGCATTGATGCGAATGAGTTTCCCGAAGAGCTTCAGCGCACGACCAGCAGGTACAAACGCTACACCGATCCGGCACGGCCAGACTGGCTGGCCAACCTTGGACGAGCGAATCTCGACAGCTTGCCTGAAGACTTAAATGGCGTGTTCGTTGTTGGCCATCCGGATACCACCCCGAGACTAGCCGAGTTGTGCAGAAAAGCGGGATTTCAAGTGTCAGGTAATCAGCTTATGTATCGTGATGCGGTGATCGACCTTTCAAGCGGCGCGGCGCTCGCCATTGTGAATCTCGCAGGAGGCGGCAAGTGTGCAATCGGACTCGGCAAAACGTTGCTACGGCCGAACCCAGGGCGAGCCAGGGTCGCCGTGACCGACGCCTTGGGAAGGTTTCTGAGTGGGCAGACTGAACCTAAGACTCAAGGCAATCTAACTTTCAGGCTTTGATCGGTCTTCATCTAGCTCAAAAGCGATTTCTCAGTGCGCCCTTGACCTGTAGACGCTCGTCTTGTATTCTATAGTGGCCCTGAATCTACGCAGCATCCTCAAGGACCACCCGAACGTGCGCCTCTGCCCTCCGGCAAGTGGCCCCGAGTCGGATTTCGGCATCTCGCAAGACGATCTCGTTCCGGCGGAAGACGCCGAGGTCGTGGAAGGCGACAGCTTCCGGCTACACGACGTTCAAGACTCCGGTCAGTCAGGCTTCACACACTTCTTAGACGGCGCCCAGCGTCACTGGCGGGCAGCTTACGTCGGCGTTCTTCCCATCCGTCTCGCCCACACGTCGGCCGCCTTGCTGGAGCGCAGAGAAAGGGTTTTGAGTGCTCCAACTAACAGCACGTATCGGGACTCATTGGAGTGCTTTCTGCCCGACGGCGATCCTGAGTTGCAGTTCCTCCTGCGCGAGGCAGGCTTCGGTGTGCGCCACGTTGCGGCTCTGGAAGATGAATCCGCGCTAGCGATTCAGCTTAAGATTCAGAAGAAGATCGAGGACCGTCGCAAAGAGCATGAACTGGAACTTGCAGCAAGTTTCGGTGACGGGTGTCTGCTGGTAGACGGGGGTATCGGCGAAGTTCTACCTCTCCTCATCGATGGGGCGTTCGTGATCGGACTGGTCAAGTCCCATCAAAAGCAATACTTTAAGAGTAGGGAACGTCTGCAAACCATGCTTTCTATAACGGCAGGACAGCGCACGAGCGTTTTTCTCCGGAAGGGCACTCAGAGACAGGGGAAGAATGCCTACTCCTTTTATATCAAACTAAGAGATGGCGAATACACGCCGCCCATGTTTGGATTAGCAAGAATCGAAATGCCTGAGGAAAGTCGTTATCTCGAAATGGCGGACGAGATCGCGGGCTGGATATTGCATGAGCGCTGCCCTCTCAGCCTTCCGGATCGCCGATTCGATGTGCTGCTTTACCCTATTCACCTCGTAGAAGAGCATTTGAAAGCTCGCCAGCCCAGCCAATCCGCCATTCGCGGCCTTATCGGTTTATAAACATGACACCAATCGGCAAAGTAATCGGAACGGAAAAGAAGCCAAACACCGCCTACACGTTCAGCTTCTGGACGCCTCTGGACGTGCCACTGGGCATAGGATCCGTTGTTCGTGTCAAAGCCGATGAGGCAACTGTCTACGGCACTATCGTGGAAGTTCATGGCTTCAACGACCTCGAAAGTCCACTGCACGAGTTTATGTCGGTTGGAGGAGACGCAACGGCAATGGCCCCCACGGAGCGCCCCGAAATGCGCGTCTATCTTGCCAACGTGCTGAGACGGGAACCAGAGGAACCCATCAGCGCCGTCCCGATCGGAGACGTCTACCTTGCCGACGAAGCAGACCTTCGCATGGCCCTACGAACGAACTCCTATGCCGAGTCCCACGGCATCCCTGCCGGTTGCTACGGCACAAAAGACAATCCGATGGCCGTGCACCTCCACAGCAGCTTCCTCCTGGGGCCCGAGGCGGGACACTTGAACATGACCGGCACGAGCGGACTAGCCGCGAAGACTAGTTTCATACTATTTCTTCTAAAGTCTGTCTTCACGCACTATAAGGATGAAGAGAACGCGAATGGAGACAGAGGAATGTCGGCATTATTATTTAACACAAAGGGGGGCGACCTACTCTATCTTGAGCAAGATGCCTGCCAAGACGAGTTTGATGACAATGATCGCAGGCTCTATCAAAGTTGCAAAGTCGATCCGACCCCCTTTCAAAATGTTCGCTACTTCGCTCCCTATTCCAGAGACAAGAAGAACCTGAACACGCTGCGCTGGAATGATGAGCTTAATGCTCAGGGAAATCCCACCCAGCCTTTTACCTTTGGACTACGAGAGGCGATCAAACACGCGGAAGTGCTGTTGAACCGGGACGATCTCGACTCGAAGGCAGACGCTTACCTGCAATACCTGAACGAGCGTTTCGTGGAGGGAGATGGCCATATGATTGGCAAGCAAGGCGAGAGAAGGCGAGCAAAAACCCTCGCAGAACTAGAGCAGATCATCGCTGACCAACTTACGCATGCAGAGCAGACTGGCAGCACTCAGATTGACACGCACCACGCGCTCACAGTCAGAAAAATGCGCAATCGCATCGGCAATCTCAGCAAGCGATTCGCTGGAATCATCGCCGACAATGCTCAGCCAGAGGGCCCGCTCTCGGAAGGCACGAGCTTCGAGCCGAACACGGTCTATGTGATCGACGTGGCGCAAATGCCCTCCGACGAGCAAGACCTCGTCTTCGCGGGAGTGATTACTAAGCTGCGGGAGCGCATGGAGGAAGGCACCCTGGGCGTCGGCCGCCTGGTCGTGATGGTCGACGAACTAAACAAGTACGCGCCCACTGGAGGCAATGAAACGTACGTCACCAAGTCGCTCAAGGAGATCGCCGCGAGAGGGCGCTACCTGGGACTCACACTTTTCGGTGCTCAGCAGTTCCGCAGTCGTGTAGACAAGGAGATCGTCGGCAACGCCGCAAGCCACGCCTTCGGGCACGTGGAGGCCGAGGAACTCGCGCAGCCTGGCTACAGCTACTTCTCACCTGCGATCAAGGAGAAACTCGGTGCGCTTTCGCCCGGAGAAGTGCTTCTGAAGCACCCCCACTTCGCTCAACCGATCTTCGTTCGGTTTCCACGGCCTGCCTGCATGAAGGGTTCCGACGGCATGAAGCGCTTCCCGAGGCAAGGAGGAACCCCCATGCGCGAGTTGATCTTGCACCAGGTGGGTCGTCTCAAGGCGTCGGTCAATGAAGCCAAGGACGTGCTGGACACCGTCTCGCAAGAGGATAGTGCGCTCTTCGAAATATACGCCGATCTGAGATCGATGAAGCCGGGCGAGGATCCGATACCGCGAATCCGCAAAGGTCGCAAGGCACCGCAGCGGTTCGAAAGGGCCGAAGCGAAGGCCGCGATCGACGATTTCGATCCCTTTGAGTAGCTTCTCGCTGGAGCCTTTGTCGATTACCGCGAAAGCCACTTCCTAATCTTGGTACGAGTCTGCAATACTTGCTTTCGTGTTCCCGCTCGCAAGGTGAATAGTTGAAGAAAGGATTCACGCTCATCGAATTGCTCGTTGTCATCACGATCATCGCGATCTTGGCGGCGATCCTGTTCCCCGCATTCAGTCAGGCCAAAACCGCTGCTAAGAAGACCACCGCGATCAGCGCTCAAAGGCAGATAGGGGTGGCAATGATGCTCTACATGGAGAGCAACGACGACCGCTACCCGCGCCAAGATAGTTGCGCGGAGAAAAGCTCTCTCAATCCGGACTTGAACGCCAACCCGTTTTCGGTATCCGGGGCAGGCTGCCAGTTTCCGTTTTACTATCGGGTGAACCACTTTTCTTGGCAAAAATATCTGATCCCTTACGTCAAGAGCGTGCCTCTCTTCGAACACCCCCTGCGGGAAAAGGATCCCACGAACTGGAGAATGCACGGGCAAATCTTTGGCTCCTATGCGCTCAACCTCGGCATCACCGGCGGCTCGGACACCAATGCAGGCTTGAATGCCTTTAAGGCGTTCGGGCAGCGAATCTCCTTCACGGGTGGCACCACTTCAGGAATCCCCGACCCATCGAAGGCAGGCTTGCTGATGGAGGCTACGGTTGGAAACATCAGCGTCGTCGCGACCATGACGGACGATACGAAGTCTCCAATTAGCGAACTCACTGCTTATCCTTTGGCGGTCAGGGAATATTGGCGATACAAGATGATGGACGGCACGGCTGAGAACTGTGTGAACGGCACCCTCGGCACCCAGCCCGACCCGCGCAAAGTCGCGGCGGGAGGCATTATCGTAGGGTTTGCAGACGGCAGCGCCAAATTCTTGCGGGCCAAGGAATTTCTTGCCAAAACGCCGACAAAGGCGGAAATTTTCAACGGCGGCAACTACAGCTTCGGTAACGATTGCAGCAACTTCGCCGGCAATTTTGGCTTCACGCAGATCGACACGAACTTGGACTATCCACTCTGGGGTTTTCAGAGATCATGAAGCTCATCTGGCTGTTGTCCGCTGGCCTGGTGCTTGCTGGTTGTGCTTCGGGGGTCGCGGCAAGCGACTCGGCTCAGGTCCGCGAAGAGTTCTCGCAACAGAGGTACGAAGAAGCAATGCGAAAGGCTGGGCGAACTAGCGAGCTGGAACGAGAAAAAGCTTCCGCAGAAGCTCGCGGGGAATTGTAGCGGTTCACTATATAATGCTGGTGTGAAGCTCGCCGTTTGCATTGTTCACAATCGAGACAAAAGCCGCGTTACCGACGAGATGGTGAAGTCTGGGTTCAAGTTCACCGTGATCGGCTCGACCGGCGGGTTTCTGCGCGAGGGGAATACGACGATCCTGATCGGCGTCGAAGAGAATGAAATCGCGGCGCTCAAGAAAGTGATCGATCAGAACTGCCAAAGCCGCGAACAGCTTGTGAACGTCATGCCCTATGAAGCGGCCCCGCCCGGCGCCTTCATCCCCAGCCCTGTCAAAGTTCCGGTAGGCGGAGCCGTCATGTTCCTATTAAACGTTGAGCAATTCCACCGCTTCTGAACTCGATCGGCTCATTGGTCTCGGATCTGCCAAGCGCCTGGTTCTTCGCCTGGCCCGAGGCGATCTTGGGACGCACGCGATCCTCTTGTACGGAGCGTCTGGATCGGGCAAGCAACAGCTCGCACGCCTCCTAGCTCAAGCTTGGCTATGCCAGAACCCTGATCTGGAAGGTGCTGACGGCACTTGCAAGGCGTGCACTTCATATCAGCGCGGCAATAATGCGGATTACTTGCAGATAAGCCCACAAGGCTTAAGCCGCATGATCGTCATCGACCAGCTCTCCAACAACAGCCCGGGTGAAGGGGACCCCACGCCGCTTCTCAGCTTCTTCCGCACCTTGCCAATAGCTTCGAGACACAAAGTAGCGGTCATCGAGGATGCCCACCGAATGAATAGCCGATCAGCCAATTCTCTGCTGAAGACCCTGGAAGAACCCCACCCTCACGGAAAGATCATCCTGACGACGGATTCGGTCGGCAGCGTTCTCCCCACTATTCTTTCACGATGCCTCTCTGTGGCCTGCGAGCTTCCCCTTATTGAGGACGTGATGACTCTTGCACCCGGGGCCTCCGCCGATCTCCTGCGCCTCTCTGAAGGTGCACCGGGCAGGGTGATCGGGTCCGCCGCGAACCCGCAGGTTTATGATCGCATTACAGGGTTTGCCCGCTCTCTTTTCACGCGTCCAATGGGAGGCGCACTCGTGGCTTCGGAGGAGTTTCGGGGGATTGCGGAACTACTGGCGAGTCAAACCTCGTCCGGCGTCCGCACCGCGAACGCCCTCGCTGTGGAGCTTCTAGCAACCTACCTGGCCCGCGAACCGGCCGCTCCTGCCGAATGGACGCAAGCCGCCGTCGACGCACACCGACGAATCGTCGGCAATGTGGGCGCTTCGATTGTTTTCGACGCGCTGTTTGCGAGCATTCTTGCGGAGCGCTCCGCTTGAAAGCGAAAAGTTCACTGACGACCGAGCAGCTTGCTGCTCGAAAGAGGAAGCATCTTCGCCGTAGGATCGCGGTTTACGGAACACTGATCGCTCTCTTGTGGGGATTTTGGTCTTGGCAGCCCTGGGCGTTCGATCTGGTCGAGCGGAAGCCCAGCCCTCCGCATCCCAGAGTGAATCCCGACCGAGAAAGGCTTTTCCAGAAGGGCACGAAGATCCTTATGATCACGGCTCACCCGGATGACTCCGAGTTTTACATCGGGGCAACCCTCCACCTCTTAAGCAAGACTGCGGAGATTCACCAGATCATCTGCACGGACGGCGACAAAAGTTATTACTGGTTTCTCACCGACGCGGAGGAAAACCGGCGCGTACGCCGCATCGAGGCCACCGCCGCAAAGGATGCATGGAACGGCAAGAGCCTGACCTTCTTAGAGTATCCGGACGGAAGAATGCGCGTTTCGGAAGAATTAGTCGATAAGCTCGCGACCGAGATTGTGCAGCTTCGGCCCGACTATATCTTCGCCTTCGATGGCGACTACCCACCGCGTATGAGTCATCAGGATCACCGAAGAACGGGCGAAGCGTCTCTTCTCGCTGCGAAGAAAGCGGGGGTGCCGCTCTGGTACATGATGTTTTCCACCAACGCACCAAACTTCTTTGTCGATGTGACGAACGTTTGGGAAGAAAAGAAGAGGCTGCTTGCCATTCACGAAAGCCAGTTCAAAGCTGAGCGGCTTGAGGGCGTCTCGAACATGGTTGCGGGACGGGCCGAGGCGGACGGCTTGGTGGCGGGCGTAGGCTTAGCCGAAGGCTTTCGCTGCATCCGCATCAACGGTGCAATGAAGTGAAGAAGCTCCGTATTCCGCTGCTGCTCGCTTTGAGCCTCTGCCTTTCTTGTACGCCTTCCGGCGACCCCAATCAGATAGTGTTGCGAGTCTCGAGTTGGGGAGGCGCGGGCGACGATAGCGACTTCGACAAGTTGGTCAAGCAGTTTTATCGCGACTTCGAAAAAGAGAATCCTGGCGTCAAGGTTCGCCAGGAGCTGATCCCGGGCGGCGGAAGCGAGTACGTGCACAAGATGATGCTCAACTTCGTGGCCGGAGCCGAGCCCGACATCATGATTGTGGACGCCAGTTCCGCAGCGTTGTTCATCAACAACGGAGTGCTCGCAGACTTGACAAAACTCGATAAGGGCTCAGACTTCGACATCAGCGACTACTTCCCGAACGTCCTGAACATCGGCCGGCGAGGCAACGCCCTCTACACGATCCCGAGCGACTTCACTCCAATGGTGATGTATTACAACAAGGAGCTCTTCGACGCTGCAGGGGTGCCATATCCCAAGGCTGGGTGGAACTTCAAAGATTTCCAGGAGACCGCCACGAAACTCACCGACCAGGGCAAGAACCAGCACGGCTTCGTGTTTTCGAACTGGATGCCCGGCTGGGTCATGTGGCTCTGGAACAACGGCGCGGACGTGCTCTCAAAAGACGGCAAGCAGGCAACTGGCTACCTGGATTCGCCCAAGTCGGTCGAAACCATTACGTATTTACGGGACTTGGTGTTGAAGCACAACGTCGCTCCTTCGTTCAGCCAAGTGGCTTCGACGGGCGTCGACCCTTTTGCGAATGGCGAGGCTGCGATGACGGTGAGCGGGCACTGGGCGATGATCGGCTATAAGAACGCGCCGAAGAAGGATGGAAAGCCAGCCATCGATTGGACTAAGCTCGGAGTTGTCGAACTGCCACATAACACCCCGCACTCAAATACGGTGATGTACGCGGCGGGATATGGGATCACGAGTCGGTGCAAGCAGAAAGAGCTTGCCTGGAAGCTCATCAATCGGTGGACCAGCTACTCTCACCAGCTTCCCTACAATAAGAGCGGCATTGCCGTGAGCGCGCGAAAGGATGTGGCAGCCGAGCTCGCCAAGGATCCGGTAGATCAACAGTTTCTAAAACTCATTCCCACTGCACGCCCACCGGCAGGTTCGCGGGTGGAGGGTTATGAGCTTGTCGAAACCCTTGGCGCGAAGGCCATGGACTCAGTCCTCGCCGATCGTAACTCGAACGTGTCCGAAATCCTGTCGAGAACCGCCAAGCGAATTGACCTTGAGTTCGCCAAGCGTCAGTGAGCGGCACTTGTTGGGGCGGAAACCCTTTCGCAATCAGTCCGACCCAACGCCCGAGCGCTTTCGGAGAGTTCATAAGGAGAATCCTTGGAGCAGGCGAACCAGGATGCACCTGCGTACCAGGAGGCTGAATGATGGGTTTCGGAGTCCTAGCGACTATTTCGCCGACGTGATCCTGAAGCCATCAAAGGCACAATCTGGCACGTCGCAAGCTTCGATCTCCTCAACTACGCCTGGGCCAAGGTACAGCGAAGCCTTAAATGCCTCCAGTCGCGTTGGATCCAGATGATGGGCGATGACCTCAACCCAGCCGTCGCGCCGGTTCCATGCTTCTCCGGTGATGCCAAAAGCCTCGGCTTGGCGAGAGACGAACCAGCGAAAACCAACGCCTTGGACCGTCCCGTTGATCAGGATTCTACGAGTCGCCATCAGAGGTTTTGAAGGTGCGAACAGGATAAGACGGTGTCATCATTCCATTTAGTGCTCGCAAAATTGCGAGGAAATGTTGCTATTTGTTGATATAAGCGGTATAGTCTCCGAGTCGCAGCCAGGCAAGAGGAGGTTCCAAATGCGCAACTGCTCACTACGGGTGAGTATGATCTCAGCCCTTTGCGTTTCCGCAGCAATCGCGGGCGCTGGGCTAGAAAAACTCGAAACTCGGGTGGAGACACGGGAAATGGTAATCAAACCCGTCATCCGCTATGAGTTTAGTCGATCGGTAGGACCCGGTCGGCTCGTAAAAGCCCAGGAAGGGCAAACAGGGTCTGTAAAAAGGACTTATCGAATTACATATCGCAATGGCAAACCCATTGAGAAGGAGCTCCTGAAAGAGGAGAGAACGGAAGCAGAGCCAACGCTCTTTATGATGGGACGGGGCGGTTATGGAGCAAGCCGGAGTTCGTATGGACGATCGAAGGTTATGACTATGAACGCATCGGCATATGATCCAAGCCCACAGACGATCGGCCCAGGAGCAACGGGTCGAACGCGAATGGGTTTATGGGCAACCTATGGCCATGTGGCCGTAGATCCCAGGGTTATTCCACTCGGCTCTATGGTTTTTGTTGAAGGCTACGGTTTCGCGATCGCCTCAGATACGGGTGGCGCTATCAAGGGAAACCGAATCGACTTGTGTTATGACGACCGCGGGACCGCACTGAACTTCGGAAGAAGGAAAGTCAAAGTCCATGTGTTCGGCAAACGTTGAATCTTTACGATCCAGCCACGCTTAAGGCGTTTCTAGGTCGTCACGACATATCAGCAGCGAAGGGGCTCGGACAACATTTTCTTGTTTCTGGAACCGTCGTTGATAAAATAGCTCAAGCTCTTATAGGCTGTGAGGGAATATTAGAGATCGGTCCGGGGCCTGGCGTGCTTACCGGGCCGATTTCACGTCAAGCCTCTCGCATGATCGCGATCGAGGTCGATGAGCGCATGATTGCTGCACTGCAGGAATCCGCGCCTACTGTCGATGTGCGACGCCTGGATGCCCTGAAGGTCGACCTTTCCGAATTGCTCCAAGAATTGCCGGAACCCAGGGGGATCGTTTCAAACCTTCCCTACTACATCACCGGACCCTTACTGACTCGAGTTTCAGAGGCTCGTCAACACTGGTCCAAGGCGGTGCTCATGATGCAGAAAGAAGTCGGCGAAAGAGTGCTGGCGCTGGAGAAAACTTCCGCACGAGGCTCCTTATCCGTTTACTTGCAGTCTCAATTTCATATCAGGCGCGTGGCATCCGTTCCGGGTGGCGCATTTATGCCTCCTCCGAGGGTGGACAGCGTCGTGCTGGAACTGACACCTAAAACGGAAGCGATCGATAATGAGGCGCTTTACTTCAAGGTCGTTAGGGTCGCCTTCACCCAGCCCCGAAAAACGCTCATCAACAACCTCATGGGAATGGGCCTTACCCGCGAGCAAATCCTCGCGAATCTTCTTGAGATCGACCTAACCGAGAAAGCGCGTCCCCAAGAGCTAAACCTCGCGCAATGGCAGCAATTGGTTGATGCGATCAGCCGCCGCTAAGGTCCCGCTCGCCGGTCTTAACGCTTTCCGATGCCTTCCCGGCCACATCTCCCGCGGAGTCGATCGTGCGCTTGTAAGCGCCCTGACTCGCACCTTCACCAACCGTCACACTCTTCGTCTCCCCACATCCGAGTGCGAATACAAAGAGGCAGCAGAGAGCAAAAAACCGCTTCGTCGTCATCCCAAGGTCTATTCCACACTTCGAAAGATCAATTTATAGAAAAATGCCATAGCCATATTCCACAAGGAGCATAGGTGCTATCCTATGGTGGGCGCAAAGTCCCTGATTGCGGGGGACTTTCAACCCAAAGCGCTTGTGCTTCTAGTGAACTCTGGTTGATCCTATTCGTAGAGGCGTATCAGAAGAACGGAAGCTAGGAAGGCGAGGCGCGGTTATGGTCGGCGAGTTATTTATCGCAAGTTGTGAAAGAAGCATCGGAGGCACGCTACGAGCGTTCGAGCTTTGGGCTTTTCCCGACACAACCCTCAACCTCGTCGTCGTGTCTGAAGATGAGCACGGAAAGGACGAAACCTGTTTTCCATGCGGCACCTATCAGCTTCAATCGGTGCTTGAAGACCGAAAGGTCACCTTGGGCAACGGAGAGCACACGCTGGACCTGGTGCGAAAGGATAACTTCATTTCCGCAGAGTTCTCGGGCGGCTGGCGTCAAAGCTTGGAAGCCGAAGCTCTGCAGGAAGCGCTGGACAGAATTCAGATCGCCTACGGCAAGTGGACTCGCTGAGTGGCTTAGCCGGACATACTGAGGATATGAATGCCTCACTAGAGCGGCTCTTGTCCGGCGTTATTGATTATGCCGGTCTGTTCCCGCCCGCCCAGCTCGACATGTCTTCGTCTTTGGAGCACTATCTGCGCCACAAGCAGGGCGAGGAGGAATGGATCGTCAATCGCTTCGTGTGCCCTACTTCGAGGCTTGCTGAGTTGGCCGACGCATTGGGTGAGGACACTCCTTTGAGCGTATGCGGGATTGGCAGGCCAAGCCAAGATCGCAAAAGTTGGGACGCCGCGCTCGAGCAGGATGCTCAGGACATGAACGCCTTCCACGAGCGCCTACCCAAGGCCGAGATCGAAGCCTACGAGATTCGGATTCCCGCCTATCGGGGTTTGCCGCAGTGCATCCGAGACCTCAAGGCGTTTGAAGGCATCGACGTCTTCGTGGAGTTACCGTGGGCGGCACAAATGGATGACGCCCTTTCCGCATTAGCCGATACGGAATGGCTTGGAGTAAAGGCCCGAACAGGCGGCGCTCAAGCAGATGCTTTTCCGTCGAGCGATCAGCTCGCTGGCTTTTTGCACGGTGCGCTCTCTTTGGACCTCGACTTCAAGCTGACTGCGGGCTTGCACCATGCCTTCCCCACGCGAAGCGACGAGATGAAGGTTCAGATGCATGGGTTCCTTAACGTCCTCACGGCGAGCACCCTCATCTTTAGCGAGGATTTGCCAAGGGCCATGGCGGCTCGAATACTAGACGATGAGGATCGCCTCTCCTTCGAGTTCTCGAACGAAGGCTTGCGATGGCGGCATCACGAGGCCGGGTTGACAGAAATCGAGGAAGTGCGAGACCGCTTTTTTGGTTTTGGCTCATGCTCGATAGAGGAGCCGCTGGCAGAACTGGCGTCAGAAGGACTGCTGGATGAATAATGACAACAGCAAGAGGAGAAACCGATGCCGCTGATTCCCCCAAGTGCCAAGACCTGGCTCGATATCGTTGACGACTGCCACTTCCCTATTCAAAACATCCCATTCGGCCTAGCTTTATTGCCAGATGAGTCAGAGGCGGTTGTCACGCGCATCGGTGCCTATGTCATCGACCTTTGCGAACTCGCAGCCGAAGGTTTGATTCCGACCGAGGAATTCCCGATCCTCCACAGCATGATCGACCTCGATCGTGAGGATCTTCGTCGATTGCGAAAGCTGATTTACGAGCTTTTTGAGGAGAGCAACGGTGCCCTGCGAGATAACGCGGAACTGCGACAGGCCGCCATCTTTCCGTATCAAGACGTGGAAATGCTCGTCCCCATGGAAGTCCCACAGTTCGTGGACTTCTATGCGGGGATAAATCATGCAAGCAACGTCGGAAAGATGTTCCGGCCCGATGGCGATCCGCTGCTGGCCAATTACCGCCACCTGCCCGTTGGCTACAACGGCCGTGCCTCGAGCATCGTGCCCTCCGGTTTTCCTATCCGTCGCCCCAAGGGCCAGTACAAGCCTGCAGATTCCGACAAACCCGTGTTTGGCCCCACCCGTGAGCTCGACTTTGAGCTTGAACTAGGTTTCTTCATCGGCGAAGGGAATGAATTTGGCGAGCAGATCGCGGTAGATGAGGCTGAAGACCACATGATCGGTCTCGTGATGGTCAACGACTGGTCGGCCCGTGACGTGCAGCGATGGGAGTATCAACCGCTCGGACCGTTCCTTGCCAAGAGCTTCGCCACCTCCGTAAGCCCTTGGATCGTCACGCTCGATGCTCTCGAACCCTTTAAGGTGGATGGCCCTCAACAGGAGCCAGAACCCCTTGAACACCTACGAGGCAGTGCCAAGCACCACTACAACATCGAACTCGAAGTTTCCATCAAAACACCCAAGATGACGAAGCGGCAAGTGGTCTGCCGTAGCAACTCAAGGCACCTTTACTGGAGCTTCGCCCAGATGCTTGCCCATCAGACCTCGAACGGCACTCCCACCGAGCCCGGCGACTTGTACGCCAGCGGGACCATCAGCGGCCCCGACGAGGGCTCGTATGGCTCCTTACTTGAGCTTTCTTGGAAAGGCACCCAGCCGATCACGCTCGAAGAAACCGGCGAAACTCGCACGTTCCTAGAAGATGGCGACCAGGTGATTTTCGCCGCCCAGTGTCGTGGGGAGGGTTACTGTATCGGGTTTGGCGAGATGACAAACGAGGTCTTCGGCGCTTAGTGGGTCCCGGCGTATACCCGGCCGCAGTGACGCCATTCGATGAGAAGGGCGCTGTCGATCAGGCGGGCATTGCAAAGCTGTTGGCGTGGTTCGCCTCGAACGGGTGTCGGGGCGCCGTCTTAGCGGGCACCAACGGCGAGGGCCCTTCCCTAAGCGCACCGGAGAAGCGCGAAATGATCCGATGCGCAGTGCCCATCGCAAACGACCTTGGGCTCGAGATCGTTCTCGGTATCGCCAGCAATAGTCTAGAAGAAGCCGTTTGGCTCTCTCGCCAGGCAAAAGAGGCAGGGTGTGCAGCCGTTCTGCTGATGGCTCCGGGCTATTTTCGCGAGGCGGACGAACGCGGCATCGAGGCGTGGTTCATGGAAGTGCTGAACCGCTCGGCAAGCGAGGCTCTCATCTATAACTTCCCGAAGAGGACCGGTATCACCCTGTCTGCTGACCTCATGCATCGGCTCTCGTCCCACGAGCGGATGATCGGCCTGAAGGACAGTAGCGGTTCAAAAGAGAATGTTTCGGCCTACGCGGACGCTGTTCCGGGGAAGCTGCTATATGTCGGCGACGAAACCCTTTTGATCGAAACGCTTCACGCAGGCTGGACTGGCACTATCAGCGGGGCCGCCAATGTGCTTCCGATGTGGCTCAGTCAAATCGTGACCGAGTGGCCGGACCGAAGACAATCTGCTGAGGCAAAGTTTGAGCTTGTTCTTCCTGCGGTTCAGGCTTTGAGGAACCATGCTCAACCTGCAGCAAACAAACGCCTACTGAAAGAAATCGGAGTCTTAGATTCAGAGAGGGTGCGCCTTCCGCTACTGCCGCTTACATGCATCCCTCACGATATGGCACCGATCGTGAACCTCGTCCGCCCTAGCCGATAAGGATTTTTTCCTCGGGATAGTGGACGAGCCGCGGTTTATTCGTCTTGGCCAATCCCACGAGAATCGTGAGGGCTCCGAGGCGTCCCCAAAACATCATGAACATGACGATTGCCCTCCCAAATTCGTTGAGCTCGCTCGTCAGACCCAAGCTGAGGCCGCATGTTGAGAAGGCCGAGACCACCTCAAATCCGATTCGATCTAGCGGCTGGTCATGGGTCAGAGCGATCAGCCAGGTGCATAGCGTCACGAGAAAGATGGAAATCGTCAAAACGGCGGCTCCCTTACGTATCGATTCACCCGGAATGGCACGTCCCTTAAAAATGGGAGTGTCGCGTCCCCGGGCATAAGCCACGAGTGCGAGAACCATCACCGCAAACGTGCCAGTCGTGATACCCCCTCCCATTGAAGCCGGAGCTGAACCGATGAACATCAGGCTGGCCAGAGTAATCAGCGTGGCAGGTTGCATTTGATCGAAGTTTTCGACGCCTACAAATCCGCCAGACCGGCAGGATATAGATTGAAAAATCGAAACAATCGCTGCTCTTCCGGGCGATGCGTCTGAGATCACACCGGTCCCTAGCCCCTCCGAAAGGTAAAAGGCAATCGCGCCTACGACGACCAATGTCAGCAGAACTGGAACGGTAATCCTTGTGTGAAGCGAGAAGTCGTGGCGCTTCCGATACGTAGCGAAGTCGAAGAGAACCGGTATGCCGACTCCTCCCAGAAAGATCAGGAGCCCAATGATAGCTAAGGTCGCGTTGTCGATCGGGAAACCGTCCATGTGCTCGGGATGGCCGCTGAACAGATTGAATCCAGCATTGCAGAACGCGGACACTGAGTGAAAAACCGCATACCACAGGGCCTTCCCATCGGGCATCATCGTTCTCCAGTGCAGCCAGAGGAGGATCGCGCCCACCGCCTCGATGAAAAGCACCGTACGCAGCACATGCTTGATCAGCTCTATCAAGCCTCCTGGGCTCAAGAGACCAAGCGAGTCTTGAAGGGCAAGGCGATCGGCCAGACTGACGTGCCTTCCGAGCATCCGAAAGGCGGTGACGGCCAAAACCATGTACCCTACGCCTCCTGCCTGGATTAACAGCAGAAGAATCACTTGGCCAGCGACCGTAAGGTCGAGCGCAGGCGTTATCACGCTGAGCCCTGTCACGCTCAGCGCGGAAACTGCCGTGAAGGCGGCATCGCTGATCGAAAGACTCCTGGTAGCGGAAAAAGGCAGCAACAGCAGCAGGGTGCCGACTGCGACCATGATCGCCAATCCAATCACAATCTGCAAAGCAGGCCGCAATCCGGTCGGCTTAGCAGGATTCATACCGAGATGAGGCGTGCGATATCCACCTCCTCACCGATAACGATCAGCAGATCTTCGTCCGTCACCATGTAGTCGCCGTCAGGATTGGCCGTAATCTTGCCCGCTCTGGCTGACGCTACGACATGCACGCTATAGCGGCTGTCGAAAGCAAGTTGGCGGAGTGTTTTGCCCACATATTTGGCTGGACACCGAAGCTCCATAACTTTCGTGGTCTGAGTGACTGCGATCTGATCCAATATCCCCGGCATCGAGAGTTCTTGGGCAACGCGCTGGCCGCTGTCGTGCTCGGGCAACACCACTCGATCCGCTCCCACGCTTAGCAAGATCGACTTCTGACGCTCAGTCGATGCCTTGCAAATGACGCTTCTTACGCCCAGGGCCTTGAGAGCCACCGTGGTCATGAGATTTGCTTCAAACTGCGATCCGATCGCGACCACGACGGTGGGATAGGAGTCAATGTCGATGTCGCGCAATGCGTCTTCGTCGGTCGCATCGAGCCTGACCGTCTGCGTGAGGTCATCTGACAGCTCTTGAACCCTCAGCTGATCAGCGTCGACGCCCAAAACCGTGTGCCCACGCGAGACGAGAGTCAAGGCGACGCTCGTCCCAAATCTGCCGAGGCCGATCACCGCAAATTCCTGTTGAGGCAGCAGAAGGCTGCCGCGTGGCTGGACGCGTTTGTGGGAAAACAACACGCTCAGCAGGTCAAGTATTCCTGTTAGCCTCATATTTGACTCGCGAAGATTATGGCTCGCGAGTGAGCACTACTCGCTGTTCTCCCGAAGCAACTTGGCAAGCGCTTCCTCACTCTGGATATTCCCGTCTGATCGGAACACTTCGACCTCGACTTCCCCACTCGCAAAAAACTCGACCTCCCAATGCTCGCCCGGAACCGCGACTTTAACCATGATCGCTTCCTCTCGGTGCGCTCCTAAATCGAAAATGGAGGTTTCTCGTCTCGAGTTCACGAATGAATTCAAGCAACTTCTCCATCGCACGAAACTTACCTCTTGCTTCCACGGACCCACTTTGCAAAGGGCCTCCATAATCATTCATGCCCTTCAAAGTCCGCGATCTTGGGCGCGTGGGTTTCCAAGCGGGCGCAGAGATCCAGCGTGAGGTGCTAGCGGAAGTGTTGGGCGGATCCGCACCGGATACCTTGCTTCTTGTCGAGCATGAGCCGGTGCTGACCCTTGGGGCCAGCTTCCACGAGGCGAACTTGCTTCTGCCGGTCCACGAATATGAATCTCGCGGCATCGAGGTCGTCAGAACCGATCGCGGAGGCGACGTGACTTTTCATGGGCCTGGCCAACTCGTGATCTATCCGATCTTTGATGTGGCTGATCTCGGCAAGGATCTTCATAAGTGGCTGCGAGATTTGGAGGAGACGATGATCCTCGTGGCGGCAGCGTTTGGATTGGAGGGGCGTCGGTTTCCGCCCCATACCGGGGTTTGGGTTAGCGAGCTGAAACTCGCCGCCATCGGCATCAAAATGCGTCGTTGGGTGAGCATGCATGGGATTGCACTCAACTGTGACAGTAATCTCTCCGCGTTCGATCTCATTGTTCCATGCGGCATACAGGGCTACGGCGTAACTTCGCTCTCGCAGGAATTAGGGCAACGGGTCAGTATCGAGGAGTCGAAGCCTGTGGTGGTAGAAGCCTTCGAGCGGGTGTTCGCTACTCGCTAGTCTGTTCGACGTTCTTTTTCATCTCAGCTCGCTTCAGCTTGTCGGATGCTTCTTTGGCGCGAATGAAGAGTCCGCCGGCGACGATCATCGTGATGAGCAGGAACGCGGCGAACGTGATGAGGAGGATGCCCATACTGTTCTGAAGGCCCAAAAATCCCGCGTTGCCCATAGCTCCCTGAGTTTACTACCCGCGAAGCGCTAGTCTCATTTTGGAGAGCGACGAGCAAGCTCGCGTACTCCCAAATCATAATCTCTCTAGATGTCCAGCGACGCAACCGGGATCTTTATCAACGAGACCCACACCTCCGCCGCCATTTGGCAATACCGGGTCGAGAAGATGCTTCTCGAAGGCAAGACACAGTATCAGACCTACCAAATCGCGGACGTGCCGCGTTTCGGCAAATCGCTGTTCCTCGACTACAACATCCAAACGTCGTTGCTCGACGAGTATGTATTCCACGAGTGCATGTCTCAGCCTGCGATGACGCTACACCCGAACCCTCAAAAAGTAGTGGTTTGCGGTGGCGGCGAAGGAGCGACTCTCAGGGAGGCACTGAAGCACAACACCGTCGAAAGTGCGACGATGGTGGATATCGACGAGGAGCTTGTCGATATGGTCAAAGTCCATATGCCCGAATGGCACCAAGGTGCCTTCGAGGATCCGCGCACAACCCTTCTCCATTGCGACGCAAGGGGCTGGATGGAAGAGCACAAAGGCGCTGGGTTTGATGTGATCCTGAGCGATCTCCCAAACCCGCACGAAGACGGTCCCGGACAATTCCTGTTTACGGAGGAATACTTCAGAATTTGCGCGGACGCCCTCTCCGAGGACGGAGTTTTTGCGATGCAAGCTGGCAGTGCGAGCGAAAACTATCCCGCTTGCATGGCGTCATGCATCAAAACTCTGGAATCTATGGGTGAATTCGAGCACGTGGCCGGCTATTACGGAATCGTATCAACCTTCTTCCAGCCCTGGGGGTTCGTTCTGGCAAGCAAGAAGCACGATCCGATGGCGCTCACGGCCGATGAGATCGCGTCCCGATTCGCCGCTCGCGGGGTCAAGAATCGATACTACACCGCTCGTTTCCATCACGCCTGTTTCACTCTCCCGGACTATCTTCTGGAGGCCAAGGAGCGAGAGGGACGCATCCTTACCGACGCAGATCCATTTGTGTGGACGGCTTAGTAGGTCAGCATGTGCGCTCGTTTCTCTCTGGTCACGCCCCTCACCGAATTGGCGAGCTATTTTGAGGCGGGGCTTGACGTGGAAATCGATATTCCGGCCCGAGCCAACGTAGCCCCCACTCTCGAAGTGCCCGTAATCGTTGGAAAGAGCGGTGACCGGCACATCAAGGTCTTGCGCTGGGGACTCGTGCCTAGCTGGGCGACGACCGCCTCAGCCGGCGCGAAATTCATTAATGCGCGGTCCGAGACGGCACGAGAGAAGCCGGCATTTCGAGAAGCATTTCGTCGCCGCCGTTGCATCATCCCGGCAGACGGCTTCTACGAATGGCGAGAAGAGTCTGATGAGGTCACCCTAGACCTGGGCCTCGACCCTTCGCCCAACGGCAAGACCAAGAAACAGCCCTACCACTTTAGGCAGAAGGACGGCCATCCAATGTCACTGGCCGGCCTATGGGAGCGGTCACAGGACGCAAATGACCGCATTCTCGAGTCATTCACTATTCTCACGACCGAACCTAATAAGACGCTTCAGGAGTTTCATGACCGGATGCCGTGCATACTGCATCGGGCCGACATCGATATTTGGCTTCAAGAGGATGTGCCACTCGAGGCCTTGATGCCATTCTTGCAATCCTTTCCGGATGATCAGATCGAAGTGGAAAAGGCTGACCCGCGCATCAATAACGTTCGCTTTGAACCCTTGCTCTGTTGAACGTCCTACCGGAATTGACTCCATCTCTGAAACTCGTCGTAGACTAAGGGGCCGATGTCGGAATTCGATCACCAAAGCTCTCTTGCCGATCTTTTCCTAACCCGACGAGAGTTGATTGGGCGGATGGGTAACGGCTTCGCGGCCCTCGGCCTCATGGGGCTTCTCGGCGATTCTGCCCTCGCGAGCCCTCAATCGAGCAATCCGATGGCCCCTCGAAAGCCACCGCTGACGCCAAGAGCCAAGCGCGTGATCTTCCTCTTTATGAATGGTGGACCCTCACAGGTTGACACCTTCGATCCTAAACCTTCGCTCCAAAAATACGCTGGCCAAGCTATCCCACTCAATCTTCCGACTGAGCGTAAGACGGGGGCAGCCCTCCCGTCGCCCTACAGCTTTAAAAAGCACGGCCAGTCAGGAATAGAGGTCAGCGAGATTTTTCCGCATGTGGCTAAGCATGTCGACGACATGTGCGTCATTCGCTCGATGTACGCCGACGTTCCGAATCACGAACCTTCGCTGCTCCTCATGAACTGCGGAGACGCCCGGCAGATCAGGCCATCTATGGGTTCGTGGGTGCTATATGGCTTGGGCACCGAGAACCAAAACCTCCCAGGGTTTATCAGCATGTGCCCTGGCGGTTTCCCGATTCAGGAGACTCAGAACTGGCAATCGGGCTTCCTGCCGGGAGTGCTGGCAGGTACCTACATCGATCCGAACCAAACGGACATCGACAAGATCGTCGAGAACATCCGAAACAACTACACGCTCCCCCAGGATCAGCGAGACCAGCTCGACCTCGTCCAACGCCTAAACAAGAAGCACCTCGCTAAGCGCGGGACTGACTCAGCGATGGAGGCGAGAATCCAATCCTTCGAGCTCGCTTATCGAATGCAGACGGAGGCGAGCGACGCCTTCGACACTGGCAAGGAGTCGCAAGCAACTCGAGACATGTACGGCCCAGGCAACTTCGCGCGGCAGTGCCTGATCGCTCGCCGCCTAGCCGAGCGAGGCGTGCGATTCATCCAGCTCTACCACGGAGCCGGCCAGCCATGGGACAGCCACGACGACATCGACATCGCCCACCGGAACCTCGCCAAGGAATCAGATCAAGGCATTGGCGCACTCCTCACAGACCTCAAGCAGCGAGGAATGCTCGATGACACGCTTGTCATCTGGGGTGGCGAGTTTGGCAGGACGCCCACCGTGGAGATGCCTACGCCTGGCGCAAACGCCGGCAAGATGAACGGCCGTGACCATAACCATTACGGCTTTACCTACTGGATGGCCGGTGGAGGTGTAAAAGGCGGCACCGTCTACGGCTCAACAGATGAGTTTGGGTTCAAGGCGGAGGACAAGCCAGTTCATGTTCACGATCTGCACGCAACCATCCTCCATCTCCTCGGCTTCGACCACACCAAGCTGACCTACCGTCACGCTGGGCGAGATTTCCGCCTGACGGACGTGTTTGGCAACATCATCCATGACATCGTCGCGTAGACTTGCGTCGTGACAACGTTGTCGATGTTCTTGCTCCTCGCCTCTACTCCCGCGCTGATCCCGCTTCCTCAACAAATAACTTGGCAACCGGGCGTGTTCACCGTGGATCGAAACACGATGCTGATCACGGATGGGGTCGGAGCAGGCACTGCCGACTTTCTTGAGAAAGCGCTAACTCTGAATTCGCAATCCGCCCTTGTGGGATCGAAGATCCACCTGAGCAAAGTGCCAGGTATGGCCCCTGAGGCATACGAACTGAATGTTCGAAGTAACACCATCCACCTCAAAGCTTCGAACGATGCGGGCATCTTCTACGGAATCCAGACCCTGAAGCAGCTCAACCAGAATGGCAAGATCCAGGCGTGCAAAATCGTGGATGCGCCTCGGTTTGCTTGGCGCGGCCTCATGCTTGACGAGAGCCGCCACTTCTTCGGCAGAGCCTTTGTTCGCAAGTACCTGGACGGCATGGCCGCTCATAAGCTGAACACTTTCCACTGGCACCTAACCGACGACGGTGGCTGGCGGATGGAATCGAAGAACTACCCGGAACTGACCAGAGTAGGAGCTTTCAGGAAGGAGCAGGGGGTCGAGTGGGACTACGGCAATCTCTGGTTTCCCGGACCAAGTAGTTCTGAAAAGCTATATGGCGGCTTCTACACTCAAGCCGAGCTAAAGTCGATGGTGAGCTACGCAAAGGCGCGCCACATCAACATCGTCCCGGAGATAGAGATGCCTGGCCACAGCAGCGCCGTGGTCAGCTCGAAACCGGAACTCATGTGCGATCCGCCCGCAGACGTGCTGGCTGCCTATCTCAAGGGCACTCGGAGTCAGGCACCTGCGATGATGTGCCCCGGCAAGGACTCCACCCTCGAATTCTGCAAGCGAGTGCTCGATGAGACGATGGATGTCTTCCCCTCCAAATTCATCCACATCGGCGCAGACGAGGTCGATAAGACGCTGTGGGCTCAATGTTCGCGCTGTCAAGCCCGAATGAAGGCGCACAACCTGAAAGACGAGCACGAACTGCAAAGCTGGTTCGTTCGCCAAATGGATAGCTATCTCACCTCAAAGGGCCGCCGCTTAATCGGCTGGGACGAGATCCTCGAAGGTGGCCTTGCCCCTGGAGCAGCCGTCATGTCGTGGCGAGGCATCAGCGGTGGGATCGCAGCAGCGAAAGCGGGCCACGACGTGGTGATGTCTCCTACGAGCCACTGCTATTTCGACTATAGCTACGAAGCGATTCCCACTTCTTTGGTCTACTCGTACGAAGTGATTCCGGCAGCGTTGGAAGGCGAACAACGGAAAAGGGTTCTCGGCGGACAGGCGAACCTTTGGACCGAGTGGCTTTCAACCCCCGCCGAAGTCGAGTCTATGACGTACCCGCGGGCCCTCGCGCTTGCCGAGACGCTTTGGACCAACCCTGACCGAAAGTCTTGGACCGGCTTTGCGAGCCGTCTCAACGCCTACTACCCGCGCCTGGATCAGATGAAGATCGCCTTCCGCGTCGGCTCGCCTAAGCTCGAGCCGGACGTTCTGAACCTCGCAGCTGCCAAGACCTGGAAGGTCATCAAACCGGAGATCGGCGGAGCGAAGGTCGTCCTTGAAGACGGCACAGTCATTGCGGGTGAGAACTTTCAGGCCAAGAGGGACACGAAGGTGTTTTACCAACTCCCCGGGGGCCGTCGCGGAGACCCCGCTATTGCTCGCGTCGTAAACCTCCGCACGATCAGCCAGCAGCCGCGTCTCTTGCGCTTTTCGATTCCTTGGAAGCAACACACCGCACCAAAGCCTGAAGCCTTCAGGGGAATATCCCAGACCCTAGAGGAGACCATCGCGCTCACCAAAGTCCCTGCCGAACCCTACGCACTCCTCTACACCGGCGGCATCAAAGTTGAGAAGGCTGGCCGCTACACCCTCGGCATCGGCAGCGACGACGGATCGGTTCTGTACATCGACGGACAGAGAGTAATTGATAACGATGGCCCCCACGGCTACATCGAGCGCACGGTCACCATCGACCTCCAGCCCGGCACCTACCCCTTCGAGCTCTGCTTTTTTGAGGCCGGCGGAGCCTCTCGCCTCGAAATGTTTTGGATCCCACCTAGTGGTAGCCGCCAAAGCATCCCTACCTTCTGATGCTAATAGAGCCATGACGCGAGTCGCACCATGGCTCTAGTGAAGCTAAAGCGTGCCGCGCAAGGCTTGTTCCCGTTCAATTGCTTCGAAAAGGGCTTTGAAGTTCCCCTTGCCAAAGCTCTTTGCTCCCTTGCGATGGATGATTTCGTAAAACAGCGTCGGGCGATCCGTAGTCGGCTTGCTGAAGATTTGGAGCAGGTAGCCCTCATCGTCCCGGTCCACGAGAATCCCAAGCTCAGCCAGCTCTTCGACGTTCTCTTCGATCTCCCCGACGCGAGAAGGGAGCATGTCGTAGTACGCCTTGGGAACCTTCAAGAATTCAAGGCCCCTCGCCTGCAGGCGGCTCACCGTATGAATAATGTCGTCCGTCCGAAGAGCAACGTGCTGAACGCCTGGGCCGCCGTGAAACTCTAGATATTCATCGATTTGGCTCTTCTTCTTGCCTTCGGCGGGCTCGTTGATGGGAAACTTGACGCGTCCATTTCCACTGGCCATCACCTTGGACATCAACGCCGTAAAGTCAGTCGAAATATCGTTGTCGTCGAATGAAATGAGGTTGCTGAAGCCAAGAACGTCCTCATACCACTTGACCCAGTGGTTCATCTTGCCGAGTTCCACGTTGCCGACGCAGTGGTCGACTTCCATGATGCCAATCGGATCGCCTGGCTGATTCTCGGCCCTGAACTCGGGAAGGAAGTGCCCGTGATACTTGTCCCGATTGATCAGAGAGTGAATGCAGTCGCCGTAGAGCTTGATCCCCGCGATCCTGATCGTGCCGTGCTGGTCTTCCAGAGTCATCGGCGCGTAGGCCGAATCGGCACCTCTGGAAACAGCCGCATTGTACGACCAGTCCACATCATCGACCTCAAAGCAGATATCCTGGACGAAGTCCCCATGGAAGCTGATTTTCTCAGCCATCGGGTGACCGGGACGCAGCGGCGAGCTCATCACAATTCGCACGTCGTTCTGCTCGATCAGGTAGTCGCACTGATTCTTGCTGCCCGTCTCAAGGCCCCGAAAGCCCGTGATGCTGAAGCCGAAAACGTGCTGATAGTAGAACGCCGACTGACGGGCGTTGTTGACGTAGTGTCGGATATGGTCGATGCGTCGAATTGGAAACGTGTCTTGCGCCATTGCTTAACCTCGATATTGGATTAATTATGACGGTTTGTCGTTTGGCGCTTGAGTGCAAAGAGGTCTTTGGACGCGCGGCGCCGCCTCTTGCATCTGATGGGAGTTGATTCTTGAGGGCCCCTCTTCAGGATTGTTCAGGCGACTTGACGCAACTTTCTCGGTCGATACGTGGTAACAAGTGTTGCGTAATATGAAGCGAACGCTCCATGAGCAGATTGCGGCGAACAAGCGCGCCAGCGTCATCTATTCCTTTTTCCTGATCCTGCTGCTTGCCGGACTCGGGACGGCGATGGTGGGTGCCTACTATCCACGCGAGTGGTATTGGGGCACCATTGGTGCGACGATGCTTGGTGTCATTATGGCGATGGTCGCCCGCTTCGCCGGCTCTAGCATCATCCTCTCCATTTCTGGAGCCCGCGAGGCCACGGAAGCTGAGGACCGAATGCTGAACAACGTCGTTGAAGAAATGGCTATTGCGGGCGGTATTCCAAAGCCGAAAATCTACGTGATCGACGATAGCGCTCCGAACGCCTTTGCAACAGGCTCGGATCCCGACCACGCGATCGTGGCCATCACCACTGGCCTTATGAATAAGCTAGATCGTGACGAGTTGCAAGGGGTCATGGCGCACGAGATGGCGCACATTCGGAACTTTGACATCCGATTCATGACCACGATTGCGATGATCGCGGGCCTCATCCCGCTTCTCGCGGATATGTTCGTTCGCATGCAGTTCTGGGGCGGCGGACGCCGTGACCGAGATAAGGACAGCGGCCTGGCGAGCATCTTTGCCATTATCGGCCTTGTGCTCGCAATTCTCGCTCCCATTTTCGCCAAGTTGCTCGAAATGGCCGTTAGCCGCCAGCGCGAGTATCTGGCAGATGCGACTGCTGCCGAGATGACTCGTTATCCTGAGGGACTTGCGCGCGCCCTGCAAAAGATTGCTACGGATCGGGAGCCCCTCGAGGCAGCCAACCGCGCGACCCAGCACATGTACATCATCAATCCAATGCATCTTTCCGGGGATGACATGATTGCCGCGTTCAGCACCCACCCGCCAACCAAAGACCGTATTGATCGGCTGCTGAACATGATGGGCAGCACGACCATCGAGGGCGTCGCTCCTCCATCCGTTCAAGTTCGCAATTGACCTTAAACGAAGCGCGAGGGCGATTGTTCACCGCGCAACTAATATTAGACAATTCGCGCTCGAAGCCAAAACTCCACCCCATCCTGAACGTTCGATCCTCACAGCACACCGCTCACAAGCCGGCGAGTTGTACGTAAAGGAGAGATAGATGAACAAAACTTTACTCGCGATCGCTACCGTCGTAGCCGCCCTATCGGTTTCCGCCACTGGCCTGGCTCAGTCGAAGCAGGGGATGCAAAACGGCAAGCGCAAAGGATGGGAAAAGAACGGCAAGTTCAAGGACAGCAAACAGGACAGCCGCTACTACCAAAGCAGCCGCCGAGATGACGACCGACGATGGGATGGTCGCAACGACAGCCGCTATGACAACCGAAACGACGGCAGTTGGCGTGAAACTAACGGCAGCAACGATCGCTGGAACAACAACGATAGCCGCTACAACAACGGCAGCTATCAAAACCAGACCGACCATCGCCAGCAGACCAAGAACGAGTGGCGCAACATCGCCTACGGCGCTGGTGCGGTAGCCCTCCTGGGCCTGCTCCAGAAGGATAACCGCCTCGTGTTCGGTGGAGCAGCCGGAGCCCTCTATTCGCTCATGCGCTACGAGCAGGATCGAAAGAGCCAAAACTCGGTCAACCGAGCGACCTCTCGTTACTTCGACAATGACCACTTCATCCGTGACGGCGTCCGCTACGATCGCCGCCTCGTCACCCAGAACGGCCAGCGATACTATCAGTTCGTAAGAGCCCGATAAGTCGCAAAGAACCCCTCCCTGGTGCAACCGGGGAGGGGTTTCTTCGTGTTAGGCCGTACACTGTAGCTATGGCTCATCAACTCACCGCCTGGAGACGGTCAACTGCTTGTTAGTGCAGGCATCCTCCTCTTCCGTCGAAGACCCAATGGCGTTCAAGTCCTCTTAGCTCATCCTGGAGGGCCCTTCTGGAGCAATCGCGACATGGGAGCTTGGACGCTGCCCAAGGGCGCGATCGAGGCCGACGAAGAGCCTATCGAAGCGGCCAAACGAGAGTTTGGAGAGGAAATAGGCATGCATCCCGAGGGTCCATACTTCCCGCTCGGGACGGTCACGCAACGCGCGGGCAAGGTCGTTCACGCCTGGGCGTGTGAAGGCGAATTCGATCCTAACGATCTGAATTCAAACTTGATGAAAGTGATTTGGCCCCCAAACTCCGGTCGCTGGCTGACAGTTCCCGAGATCGACGAGTGCCGCTGGTTCGACCTGGAAACAGCCGCACTTAAAATCAACTGCGCTCAAGCCGAGTTCCTCGTGAGGCTTCGTCAGCTTTTGCACACGCAAAAAGAGCAGCGTCGGAGATCAAAACCTGCAACGTAGCCTGCAGCCCAGAGGAAGCCTAAGGCTCGGACATCAGCTTCTTAACTTCAGTAGCGAGGTCTCGGACGTTCACGGAACGCAAAATCCCCGCCTTGTCGATGAGAAAGACGGTCGGAATAAACATGATGCCCCAGTTTGAAGAGAACTCACTATCCCAACCATTGCCCATGTAGTAGTTCGGCCAAGGCACCTTGTTCTTCTCGATAAATGCCTTCAGATCTCTCAGCCCGCCCTTTTTCTCGGCCTGGTCGAGGCTAACCCCGATCACTTCGAACCCCTTCGGATTGAGCTCCTTGTACAGGGCTTGCAACTCCGGCATTTTGTCGATGCACGGGCCGCACCAGGTAGCCCAAAAGTCGAGGACAATTACTTTCCCACGTAGTTGCGCGACATCCACTTGCTTTCCGGAAGTCACGTCCTTGAACTTGAGGTCGAAGGGCTTTCCGACGGACTCAATCTGACGTTTTGCGCCCTTCGCAATCGGAGTTCTCTTGCCCGCCGGAAAGAGTTCAATGAGCCGGTTAAGGAGCTTGAGCTTTGATTCTGGAGTGGGTGCCTGAAAGCCTGCAACCAAGAGCAGTTCTTAGGTGTACTGACCCCTCGGATACGACGCCGCGAACTTCAAGGCAATTTCCGAAGGGTCTTCGTGAAAGTTTTGCATTCTGTCCAGCCGCTTGACCGCGCGGGCATATTCTCCGGCTTCGACGATCTTGGGTGCAGGATTCTTGGACAAAATCGAATCGATGTCCGCCAGAACGCGCTTCTCATAGTTGGCTCCATCGACAATGGTGCCGCTTTCGAACTGGTCCCAACGAAGGATCATCAGCTCCGGCACGCGGGGATGAGCGGGATCGACCTGGTACAGATTGAGGATGAGAGCATTCTTTTTCTTCGTATGCTCGCTGGCGGCTTTCATATACGTTGCCCTATAGACTTTGTCCTTCTCCTTAGTCGCATCCCAGTGAGGCCACTTCATCGCTTCGATTTCCGCGATAATCGCGTCTCCTGGTCTATCTGCCGCAAGAGCAAGGAACGAAACCGCAGCGAGAAGGAAAACAAGTAGCCAGCGTGACATGCGCACATTATAGGCGAACCCGTAAAACTTAATTACTTGTGAACGGGTGGCGGACATTTGCTAGCCGTTTCTCCCAATTATGGTCAGATTCGATCCAGATCGAGGCAACATGGCGCGCTTCAAATTCAACAACGTCATTCGCCGCCATCAGGCCAATGAAATACCTCACTGGATCGTTGTCAAGAACCGCGATGTAGGAGTGATCGGTCACTTCTTTGATTTGGACCCACATACGTTCCCCCGTACGGGTGTCTGAGGGGATCAGGAAGTGCAACTTGACCAGATCGCCGGGAAGGAGCCTCTCGCGCATCTCCCGGCTTGGAATCGCCACCGTTTCCGGATTGCCCGTTGACCACTCCTCAACATCCTGAAGCAAATAGCATTTCTCCATTAGCTCATGATACAAAGAAGCCCCCAGACTCAATGTCTGGAGGCTTCTAGTTGCGACTCGCTTCTTCTTACTGGATGATCTCGGTGATCGTTCCCGCGCCGACAGTTCGGCCACCCTCTCGGATAGCGAACTTGGAGCCCTGCTCCATTGCGACGGGCTGAATCAGCTCGATGGTCATAGTGATGTTGTCGCCAGGCATCACCATCTCAACACCCTCTGGGAGGTTGAGCGTACCGGTCACGTCAGTCGTTCGGAAGAAGAACTGAGGTCGGTATCCCGTAACGAACGGGGTGTGGCGACCGCCTTCATCCTTCGACAGAACGTAAACCTCTGCCTGGAACTTGCGGTGAGGCTTGATCGAACCTGGCTTGGCAATAACCTGGCCTCGCTCGATCGAAGTTCGCTCCACGCCGCGGAGAAGAAGGCCAACGTTGTCGCCTGCTTCGCAGTAGTCAAGAGTCTTTCGGAACATCTCGACGCCGGTGCAGACCGTCTTTCGAGGAGCTTCGGAAAGACCCACGATTTCGACTTCTTCCATCGACTTGAGCTGACCGCGCTCGACACGACCCGTTGCAACCGTTCCACGACCGGTGATCGTGAACACGTCT
>JBBQWO010000021.1:0-76120 GCA_038210535.1 Fimbriimonadales bacterium
CCAGCGGCAGACCGAGGGGTTTGCTTCGCTCGGAGAGATCACCGCCATCCCTGGCATCACCGGAGAAGCGCTGCAGCAGGTCGACCTGTTTTCGGCGAGCTCACAAACGTTTTTAATTCGAGTAATCGGCTCCTCAGGAGAGGCGCGGGTTGCTTTGGAGGCAATTGTCGATATTCAAGAAGGAACACCCAAGATCGTGCAGATGCAAGAGCCACCGTACAATGACTATATCGAACGATGGCTTTGGAATGATGAAAGCAGCAAGACCACGCTCAAGGAGCCTCAGTGAGCAAGACAGCGCCTGACGTCAGCCTCGTGCTGGAATGGTCCCCGCGAGGGATCGTGGCCTTTGAGCCGGGCCATAAGTCAACGCGCGCGTTCGACTCCGTAGCGGAAGCCGTTGCGGGCACCTCCTCTAAATCCGCGCTGGTCGCCGTTTCGAGACGTTCCGTTTTTGTTCGGACTTTGTTTGTCCCGAACGCCGCTCGCTCCGAGATCGAGCTGATCGTTCAGATGAAGCTCGGTGACCTCTTTCCCCTTCCCGCTCACGAGCTTGCTTATAGCGTCGATCTGACCGACGAAATTACGCCGGAGGGCCGGTTGGCCGTTGTCGTGGCGATGCCCGCGGTTGACCTTCGACGGCTGCACGAGGAGATGAAGGCGGCAGGCGTCCGCGTGCAGAGAGTGGTTCCGGTGGCCTATGGGTCGCTGGCACTTGCAGATTCGCTTGGCCTTAAGGACACCGCAGTAGTCAGCAGAGAAGAAGCTGGGCTCGGCATCGACATCGTCTCAAATGGAGTTTTGAGATATAGCCGTGTAGCCGGATCGACCGGTAACGCGTCCGCCGAAGTTTGCAGAACCTATACCGTTGCCGGTATCCCTTGCGGAGACATTTTGGCAACCGAAGGGGTGGTGGTGGATGAAGCCGATAGGATCAGCACCATCGCCCCGTTAGAAGCCTTAGCAGGACTCTGGCCGACGCGGGTTCCGACTTTGGAGTTGCCGGAAACCGTGCAACTTCGAGCTCAAAAGGCGACGGCGAGCCGCCGTCGGATGGCCGCGTTCATGCTGCTTGCGGGCATCGCGCTGGCGGTCTTCGCGTACTTCGATTATGCGGACGCCGTGAAGGTTGTTCAAGATGTAGAAGCAAAGGGCGCAGCGACTGTGCGACGCGCAGAGACCAATCGAAAGGAAGCCGAGCAAGTGGAGGCGCAAAGCATGGCAATGCAATCCGCGATCCAACTCGCTTTTGAACCCGGCCAGAACCAGTCAGACATCGTTTCAGCAGCCGCCAACGCTGCTCCCGAAGGCGTGTGGCTCACTGGCATCACGCTGGAGCGGGGCAAACAGTTGCTTCTCCGAGGGAGCGCGCGAACCAATGACGACGTGACCGAATACCTAAGGCGTCTTAATCTCATGAGCGCCAGCGTAACGGGGGACAAAGACGTTACGGTGGCTCCGAGGTTCCGCGACGTGCGTTTGGCGTTCTCGAACACGGGCAAGATCGACGATGTGCCGATCCTGCAATTCAGCATCTCGGCATTTCCGGTCGGCAACCTGCCCCTTGTCGATCCCAACCAGAAAAAGGTGGCAGTCAAGAAATGATCGTCCTTCGTTATCGAGAAGATCCGACCGCTACAATCGTAACCGCAGCGGGGATCGTCCTGCTGCTCAGTTCAGTAGCGTTCATGTTCCTCGCTCCTAAGCCCAACGCTGCGGAAGCGATTCGCAAACAGAACGCGCGTATCGCCACGGCCGTGCGAGCCACCGACGCGGCCAAGGCGCGAGCCAGCCAGGCAAATGCCTTTGTCGCAACCAACACCTGGTCGGGCAATATCGAGGAGATCAGCCCGACGGCTCTGGCAAGGGTCACGCAAAGCGCGAGGCAACGAGGCCTCAACCTTTTGTCGTTCCGGCCCCAGCGGGCGGCTGACAACAATTTGCCCATCCAACTTCCCTTCCTCGCTACGCTGGAAGGCACGTATCCCTCCGTCCTGCAATTTGCGCGCGATTTGGAAACTAAGGGCAGTCGACTCGTCGTAAGCTCCGTTATGGTGTCTTCCACCGACGCATCGAGTGATCGCGTCACCGCCAGTATCGGTCTGGTCGCGTTTATCGATCCGACACCACCGCCGCCCGTTCCCGCTAAGGAGAAAACCAATGCCTAAGATATTTGGCCGGACTATGAGTCCGATTATGATTGTCGGAATGGGGGCCGCAGCGACGTATCTCGTATTCGCGGCGCTTTTCCCAGCGGAGGAGCCGACCAAGGCGACGGTAGCCAGGAAGAAAACGACGACCTCGTCGAAAGCGCGGGCCTTTAAGCCCGAAGACTATTCGCTGCGCTTCGCCACCTACGTGGCGCCGGTGAAGAACACGTTTAAGCCGCTGGTGGTGCGCCAGGATACGACGAAGATGACGACGTCTCTTCCAGGCAGTCTGCCCCTGCCCTTCACCGGCGGAGGAGACTGGGTTTACAGTGGACGGGTGATCGTGAACGGCGTACCTCAGGGCCTTCTTGAGAATCGCACGACGGGTGATTCGGAATTTGTTTTTCGTGGGCAACGTTGGAAGTTTTCGACGATCCTGGAGATTGGATCCGAGTCGATCGCGCTTCAGGGTCCCCAGGGGGCCACATTTACATTGATTGCGGGCGCTAGTGAACCAGAGCGTTCGGAAAGCGTCACTGCACCTACTGCCGTCGGGCCCGTCACGGTTGGGCCTGGACCCACAGGGCAGATCGGCGTTGGTGTACAACCCGTGCAAGGGAATGATCAGAATGATCGGCTCTGGCGCAGACCGAGACGAAATCGAGACACACAAGGAATGGAAGAGTGAAAAAGAGAGCCTACTTAAGCATTTTGCTGCTGCTGCCCGCAATCGCGTCGGCACAGATGTTCGATATGGGTGGGCCTCCTGCAAAGCCCGCTTGGGAGCAGTTCACCCTGAATCCCAAGACAACGGTCAAGCTGGAGTTTAAGAACGCCAACATCGACTCGATCATCAGCCTGTACCAGCGATTGAGCGGCATCACGATCGTCAAAGACCCCACCCTGGTGGGCAATTTGACCGTGACAAGCGCCAAGGCGGTCAGTCTGAAAGAAGCCTTCTCGATCCTTTCCGCTACGGTGGGACTCAAGGGCTTCGATCTGGCTAAAGAGGGGAACCTCATTTTGATCCGCAAACGCACTCAACGCGATCAGGGTCAGAACCTGATGGGGGGGATGAATCCTTCCCAGTTGATGGATCTGATGCGCGGGGGCCAGCAGGAAGAACCGAAGCTGAAGGTTTACATCATCAAGTACGCGAACGCCACGCAGGTCTCTCGGGTGGTGAACGAAGTTTTCTCCGGCGCGCAAGCAGCCCAAAACCCATTCGCCGCGATGATGGGCGGCCAGTTTAACCGGGGCGGAAACAACAACAACAACCGTTTTAATCCAGCCACGATGTTCCAGCGGCCTGGGCAACAGTCGCCAACCGTTCGCGCATCAGCCGACGACTTTTCGAACTCGGTGATCGTCAACGCTCCCGAGAAGCAGCAGCGCGAAGTTGAGGCATTGATCAAGCAGATCGACAAGTTGACCGAAGAGCCCCAAATTTCGCAGGTCATCAAGCTAGAGTTTGCGAACGCGACGGACATCGCTCCGGTCGTTCAAAACGTTCTGGTTTCGAATGCGCCTCGTGGTAAAGGCGGCGCAACTACGACCAACATCGATCCGATGCAGCGATTCCAGCAGGCGATGCGCCTTGGTGGAGCGCAGGCAGCTTTTGGCCAAGTGGTCGCCGACACGCGAACGAACTCCCTCATCGTCACCGCCACGCCAGAGAATATCGCGCTGGTCGAAAAAGTCGTTAAACAGCTCGACACCGAAGTGGAGTTCGAGAACACGACCTTCGTCTTCCCTCTCTCGAATGCAAAGGCGGCCGACGTGGCGGGTCTTATCACTCAAGCCTTCGGTCAGCGTCAAGTGCAGGGCCAAAACTTCCGTGGCGGCAATTTTAACACCGGAAATCGGGGACAGCAGAACAACCAGCGCAATAACCAGCGCAACCAAGGCGGCAACCGTGGCGGCGGCTTCGGAGGCGAGATTATTGACCCCGATAAGGAACTGGGCCTTGACCTCACGGAAGAAGGCGCACTTCAGACGAACGTCGCCGTCGCACAAGGATTCCAGTTCGGCGGCGGTCAGCAGAACAGGACCCAGCAGACGGCGCGAGACGCAAACGGACGAATCATCAACGTTCGAGAGCTTCAGGGCCAGATCAGCGCGATTCCCGACCCTAATACCAACTCGATCATCGTTGTAGCCTCCCCCGAGAATGCGGAAGTTATCCGCAACATCTTGGATCAGCTTGACAAGATTCCCGAGCAGGTGATGATCGAGACGATTATCGTCGAAGCCACGCTCGATTCGAGCGACAAGCTCGGCGTCGAGTGGAACCTGATCCAGAACAACGTCTTCAAGCCTGGCAACACAGGCGTGGCAGGCACCGACTTCGGCCTCGCCGGTGCTACGGGCCTTGATCGTCAAGGCTTTAAATACACGCTCTCAGGCGGAGACCTTTCCGGCTTTATCCAGGCGCTCAAGACGGACCAGAAATTCCAGGTCCTGTCCACGCCTCGAATCTTTACCTCGAACAACGTTCAGGCACAGATTAACATTAGCCAGTCGGTCCCCTACATCCTGAGCAGCCGACAAGACGCGAACGGCGCGTTCACTTACAACTACACGTTTGAGGATGTCGGCATTATTCTGACGGTCACCCCGCGGATCACCAACAACGGCTACGTGACGATGGAAGTGACGCAGACCGCGAACGAACTGCAAGGGTTTACAAGCTTTAACGCGCCGATCGTCAATCAGCGCCAAGCGGACACTACGGTGTCTGTCAAGGATGGGGAGACGATCATACTGGGCGGCATCATTCGAAACACGGTCAACTCGACCGTTCGAAAGCTGCCGATCCTCGGAGACTTGCCCATCTTGGGCAACCTCTTCAGATCGACATCGAAGCAGAACGTGAAGACGGAACTGCTGGTGTTCTTGAGTCCGCGAGTCGTTCGTGATCCGAACGAAGCCCGGAAGTTGAGAGAAGACGGGGAAAAGGGAATGAGCCCCGAGACTAAAAAGGCTTTGGAAGGCGCAAGAAAGACCGGGACTGTTTCAGGTGGCGACAAAGTGGAGCCTCCTAAGACCAACACCGGTGGCAAGACGAACGGAGGATAGATTCATAACATGAAATTTACACAGGCAATTGCAATCTTAGCAGTGAGTGCTCTCACCATTAGCGCCTTCGCCCAGGGTGGCGGCGGACGGGGCCAGGGTCGTCAGGGCGGCGGTCGCATGATGGGAATGATGGGGATGATGGGCGGTGGCGGCGGCGTCATGCCAGCAACGTTCCTGCTTCAGAGAGATGACGTTCAGACCGACCTGAAGCTCACCAGCGAGCAGAAGGACAAACTCGACGCACTCCGAACCAAGAGCATGGAGAAGTTGCGCGAGGCCTTCACAGCCGGCGGCGGCGCTGCAAACGGAGGCGGTGGTGGCCGAGGCTTCCAACTCAGCGACGAACAGCGCAAGACTTTGGAGAAGATGAATGAGGAGACCACGAAAGAGGTCAATACCATTCTCACTGCCGAACAGAACAAGCGCATTCGCCAGATCGGCATCCAGCTTGCTGGCCCTCGAGCAGCCACCAATCCGGAGATCGCAAAGGAACTTGGCGTCAGCGAAGCTCAGACCAAGAGAATCGCCGACCTGATGACAAAACAGCGCGAAGCCAATCAGGCCATTATGGAGAAGGTTCGCAGTCAGGAGCTGGACCGCGAAGAAGCTCAGGCTAAGCGAGAAGGCAACAACAAGGTGCTCGACGCTGAAATCGAGAAAATTCTGACCGAAGCGCAGCGCATGAAACTCAAGGAGATGGCAGGCCCTGAGTTCAAGCGTGACGACAGCTAATTAGAGGCTTCGTACCTTGGTGCGGAACACAGCCGGCTCCCGAAAGGGGGTCGGCTTTTTCGTTGCGAAGCTAGCCGAAACCACTATAAGTGCTCATTGCGACGCATTGCGCAACCAACCGCTCCCTTTCAACGGTATACAGTTAAAGTGAAGACAATCAGAATGGGGCTGGTCGCTGTGGCGGCGCTGTGCCTCTTAACCACCAGTGCCATTGCCCAGAGTCCGGTCGGATCGTGGAAGGGCAAGATCAACATGAAGATGCCTACCTTGCCAGCTAATATGCCTCCAAGCTCCAAGGCGATGGTACAGCAACAGCTTGCTGCTGTCCAAAAGATGGTTATCAACCTGACCATGAAAAAGGATCAGACCTACACCGTCACCACCACTGGCGCACCCGCCGGTGCGGGCAATCAGGACGATAAGGGCACTTGGAAGCAGAAGGGCAAGACGATCACGATGAGTTCCGGTAAGAAGACCCCTAACGGGGCGAACAAGCCGCAAGACTTCATTCTGAGCGCAGACGGAAAGACCCTCACCCTCACAATTCCCGGCCCATCTGGCGCAAATAGCGGATCGATCGTCTTCAAGAAGGCTTAGCTCTAACCATATGACTGCTGGAAGACCTGCCGAGCGTGTGCTCGGCAGGTCTTCTTTGTTAGCCAGCCTACGCGTGTAGAATCAGAGCATATTGGCTATTTCAGGCGTCCTTCTTAAGCCTCTGAAGAGGCACGAAGACTCTCGAGGTTGGCTTGTCGAGCTCTACCGCGACGACACCCTTCCCGATGGCTTCAATCCGACGATGGGCTACTTCTCGATGACTCACCCAGGAGTTGCCCGGGGCCCTCACGAGCATGCTGCCCAAACGGACGGGTTTATCTTCTTCGACGGCTCGTATGAGCTTCATCTTTGGGAGAACCGGCCGGGCTTGCCTGAAGCTTATGAAGTGCATGAGGTCGGTGAGGCCAATCCCATGTTCGTGACCGTTCCGCCGGGGGTGGTGCATGGCTACCGGAACGTCGGAGACCGGGATGCGTTTGTGATCAATGTGCCCGACAAACTTTACGGTGGCTGGAATCGAAGTGAGGAAGTTGACGAGATCCGCCATGAGGCGGATCCGAATTCCAGATTTAGGCTGTAGATTCCTCCGAATCACCATGTACCTTCCAGCGAAGTTTCTGTGGTGGGAAACTCGTTAAACTCTGGCGACGCTAACGTGATTGAAAATAAATGAGAATTCTCGTGACAGGTGCGGCCGGGTTTATTGGGTCGAGTTTTGTGAGGCAGCTCCGGACCCTCTCCCCCTCGGAAGGGGGAGGGGAGTTTCGGATTGCTATCCTCGACGCACTCACGTACGCCGGCAACCTCAGCACCATCAAGCAAGAGCTGGAAGACGCGAGCATTGTCTTTTATCCCGGAAAAATCCAAGATCCGACGGTCGTGGAGGGCATCCTTCAGGCCGAACGGATCACTCACATCGTGAATTTTGCCGCCGAGAGCCATAACGACCGCTCGCTGCTTGAAGCTGGCAGCTTCATCCATACCGACGTCCTCGGCGTCTACGTGCTCCTCGAAGCCGCCCGCAAATACAAGGTCACAAGAATCCTGCACGTGAGCACTGACGAGGTGTATGGCAGCATCGACGAAGGTCACTTCACCGAAGACAGCGCGCTCCAGCCCAACACCCCCTACAGCGCCAGCAAGGCTGGCGGCGAGATGCAGGTCCGTTCGCATGTCAAAGCGTTCAATACTCCCGCCGTCGTCACCCGCGGCGGAAACACCTACGGCCCCTACCAGTTCCCCGAGAAGCTTATTCCCTTCTTCATCACACGCCTGATCGACAACAAGAAGGTTCCGCTCTACGGCGAGGGCAACCAGATTCGCGAATGGATCCATGTCGACGATCACGCAGGCGGAATTCTGCACATCCTGGAGCACGGGAAAGACGGCGAGATTTACAATGTGGGCGACAAAAACGAGCGCGAGAACCGCGCGGTGGTGCAAGTCCTCTTAGACGAGCTCGGGAAGGACTGGGACCTCGTCAAGAAGATCCCCGACCCCCGCAAAGGCGCACATGACAAGCGCTACTCGATGACGACCGACAAGATCCAGGCGCTCGGATGGTCCCCGAAAGTGCCGTTTGAACAGGGCATGCGTGAAACGGTGCGCTGGTATAAGGAGCGGGAAGACTGGTGGCGACCTCTGGTCGCCACCGACGACTACAAGACCTTCATTGCCCGCTTCTACGGGCCCAGCCTCGGAGACGACCTATGAAAGCCCTCATCCTTGCCGGAGGCACCGGCTCACGCCTCCGCCCCATTACGTACTCGATGGCCAAGCAGCTCGTGCCGGTGGCGAACAAGCCGGTGATCGAATTTGGCATCGAGTCGATTGCCGAAGCCGGAATAAAGGAGTTTGGAATTATCGTTGGCGATACGGCGGCGGCGGTAGAGAAGGCGGTTGGGGACGGAAGCCGATGGGGGATCGAGATCACGTATATTCCCCAGCCTGCACCTCTTGGGCTGGCACACGCGGTGAAGACGGCGCAGCCGTTCCTCGGTGACGACGACTTCATCATGTACCTGGGCGACAACCTGATCAAGTCGAGCGTGAGCGGCCTGGTTCGGGAGTTCGAAGCCCAGCGCCCCGCTGCGAGCATTCTGCTCACGCCTGTGCCTAACCCTTCTTCTTTTGGCGTGGCTGAACTGGATGGGGAAACGGTGGTGCGGCTGGAGGAGAAGCCGAAGGTGCCGCGCTCGAATCTCGCTCTGGTCGGCGTCTATTTGTTTGACCGACGCATTCAGGACTCCATCAATCGATTAAAGCCGAGCGCACGCGGCGAGTACGAGATCACGGACGCTATTCAGGGGCTGATCGACGAGGGCCACCCCGTGATTTCGCACATTGTGGAGGGCTGGTGGAAGGACACTGGCACCGTTGAGGCGATGCTCGAGGCGAACCGGTTGATTCTGGAGGATTTGCAGCCGTCGAATGAGGGGGCCGTGGATCAGGACACCCGCTTGGAGGGTCGCGTGAAGATCGGACGAGGGAGCGTGATCGTCAATTCGCTGATTCGAGGACCGGTGGTTATTGGTGAGAATTGTCGGATCGAGAATAGCTATGTGGGGCCTTTTACGGCGATCGACTCGAACACGGTTGTGACCAAGACGGAGATTGAGAACTCGATCGTCATGGCGGACTGCGAGATCATCGACGTGCCGATGCGAGTCGAGAGCTCCCTCATTGGACGGGGGGCCGTGATCAATCGGACCGAGCGTCTTCCCTCTTCGATTCAGCTTGTGCTTGGTGATTCGAGTCGCGTGGTGATTCCTTAGGCGAATACTGATCTTGCCTGTTCGCTCCTTGCACTACGCGAGTGGAATCATTGTATTATCCGCGTGACAATGAAGCTGAAGACGTTTCTTTGCGGCATCGCCGCGCTCGCAGTTCTCACCGGTTGCAATTCCGGCTCGTCGAGCTCGACGGCCTCGACTACCGGCTCTACACCAACTGCCTCGGGACCGACGAAGAAGCTTCGCATCACGATGATCGCCAAGAGCGATAACAACCCGGTTTTCCAAGCGGCGAAAACAGGGGCCGAAGCTGCCGCCAAGGAGCTCGGCAAGCAGAACGAGATGGAAATCTCGATTGACTGGCGAACGCCTCCAACTGAAGACGGAGAAGAGCAAGCGCGCCGTATTGCGCAAGCCGTGAATGACGGCACCGACGTCATTCTGATTTCATGCTCGAACGCCGCCAAGGTAACCGGTGCGATCAACGACGCCGTGGCCAAGAATGTTCCGGTCATGACCTTCGACAGCGACGCTCCAGATTCAAAGCGTTTCGCGTTCTATGGCACGGACGATATCGAGTGCGGGAAGCAGGTCATGGCGGAGTTGGCAAAGATCACGGGCGGCAAGGGGACCGTGCAGATTCTTGCCGGGAATCAAGACGCACCTAACCTTCAGAACCGGAAGAAGGGCGTCGAGGAAGAAGCGAAGAAGTTTCCTGGCATTAAGATTGCCGGCACCTCCTATCACACCGAGACCCCTCAGGATGCGGCTGCTGAGGTGACCAGGACGATGAACGCCAATCCGTCGATCGATGCCTGGGCGATGGTCGGTGGCTGGCCCCTTTTCAGCTCGGCGCTCATGAATCTCGACCCTAGCCGGGTAAAGATCGTGTCCGTTGACGCCCTGCCCGAAGAACTTGCCTATGTGGAGAAAGGCGTCGTGCCCGTCTTGCTCGCTCAACCAGTGTTTGAGTGGGGCTACAAATCAGTTGGCTTTATCGTCGACAAGGTCGTGCTGAAGCAGGACGTGCCGGTAATTAACAAGATGGAGCTTGTGCGGGTGTCGAAAGACAACCTCGGCATGTGGGCGAAGCAGCTTCAGGATTGGGGCTTCACGGTTGACGCAAAATATCTAACCGTCAAGCCTTGAGGCTTGGCTCCCATCCCTGAAGAAATGCCTTCAGGGATGGGAGCGGCCGTTTACTTTTTGCCTTCTGCGGCGGCCTGACTTTCGCTGCGGATGTCGATCTTCCATTCGGTCAACCGGGCCGCGAGGCGAACGTTTTGGCCACCTTTTCCGATCGCCAGCGAAAGCTGGTTATCGGGAACGACGGCGTAGGCGCTGTGTTCGGCCTCGTTTAGCTTGAGGCTGTTGACTTTCGCCGGGGAAAGTGCGTCGGTGATGAAGGTCTTGGGATCCTCGTGATAAGGCACCACGTCGATCTTTTCACCGTAAAGCTCGTCTACGATGGCTTGGACGCGCGCGCCGCGGGGACCGATGCAGGCACCGATTGGATCGACTCGCTCGTCGTTGCTGTAGACGGCTACTTTGCTGCGCTGGCCTGGTTCCCGGGCGACGCTTTTGATGATGACAATCTCCTGTTCGATCTCCGGCACCTCGAGTTCGAACAGTTTGCGAAGGAGGTTCGGGTGAGTCCGGCTCACGATCACTCGCAGACGGCGTTGGGAGTCGTCGACCTTGTAAACATAGACCTTCAGTCGATCATTAGGGCGGTATGGCTCCGTCGGAACCTGCTCTCTTCGAGGCAGTTCGGCCTCTACGCGGTTCACTTGGATGTACACGCTCTGGCCGTCTTTTCGCGTAACGGTTCCGGTGACAAGATCGCCAAGCTTCTCATGGAAGACGTCTTGTATTCGGCGCACCTCGGCTTCCCGAAGCTTCTGAGATAGCACCTGCTTGGCTGTTTGGGCCGCGATTCGGCCAAACCGGTTCGGGTCCACTTCGACGGAGATGTAATCCCCGACTTCTGCATCGGGCTTCTTGCGCCTGGCTTCAAGGAGGCTGAGCTGGATGCTCGGGTCGGCAACGATGCCGACCACTTCCTTTTCGACACTTGCGGCCCAGCCCTTCACGGGGTCGAGCTTTACGAACACTTCGCCTTGGGCATTCACAAAACGCTTGTAAGCTACGGCTAGCGCGTCTTCGAGTTCTCGCTGGAGGTCTTCCAGCGGCAGGTCTCGTTCCTGAGCGATTTGATTGAGCTGCTGCAGAATATCCATCGCTTGTTTTTCCTCTCCAGAGGAACCCCGGTTACAAAAAAAGGCGGCCTAAGCCACCTGTCGGGGGTCGCTCTTAATTTGTTAGTGAAAGTATAACACGGTTAGAATGCCAAAAACCAGTCTCTACACCGTGTTCGTCCGCAGCTTGGAAGTCTATGCCTACCATGGAGTGCCGGCAGAAGAGCGCGTCCTCGGGCACCGCTACGTGATCGATGTCGAGATGGAAGTCGAGGGCCGGGCGGACTCCACCGACAAGGTTTCTGACTCAGTCGACTACAGTGCAGCCGCAAAGCTGATCGAGGCCGTCGTCCGCGATGAGCAGTGCCACACGATCGAACGATTAGCAGCGATGATCGCGGACTCCCTGTTGGAAGAATTTCGATTTATTACAGAAGTTTCGGTTTCAGTGGAGAAGCCACTGCCCCCGATGCCTCTCATCGCCGAGGCTGCGGGGGTACGGATGGTGAAACAGCGATGAGCAGGCTCGCGATCACTCAAAGGTGAAGACGACTTTGCCCGCTTGACCCGCTTTCATCAGCTCCATCGCCTTTTGGAACTCGGTGTAGTGCATGACGTGGGTGATCACCGGGCTTAAATCGAGCTTTCCGCTCTGGAGGATCTCCCCCATTTCATCCCAGGTCTTCCAGAGTTTCCGTCCCACGATTCCTTGCATCTCAATGCCTTTAAAGATGAGGGCGTTCACGTCGACTTGCTGCATACAGTCGCCATAGAGCCCCAGCAAGCTGATTCGCCCCCCCGGCCGCGTGCACTCGATAGCGAGTTGCAGAGATGAGGGATGCCCTGACATTTCCAGAGTGGCATCCACGCCGTCGGGTGCCTCTGCGGCAATCCTCGGGCAAAGGGGGCCATCTTTTGGCGAGAGAATCACGTCGGCTCCCATTTTTCGCGCCAGGCCGATGCGGTAATCACTAATTTCGGTGGCGATCACCTTCGCCGCACCTTGCGCTTTGCAGATTCCTACCGCGAACAGCCCGATGGGCCCCATGCCCGTGATGAGAATAGTCTGGCCGGCAAGGGGACCCGCCATGGCGGTATGGACGGCATTACCCAGCGCGTCCTGAAAGGCGGCGACCTCTTTTGGGATGCTGCGATCTGTAGGACGGGCGTTCTGCCAGGGGATCACCGCGTATTCGGCGAAGCCGCCGTCGACATCTACCCCGAGGATGACCGTGTTGACGCAAACGTGCGCCTGCCCGGCACGGCATTGCTTGCAATGGCCGCAAACAATGTGCGATTCGCTGGCAACAAAGTCTCCGACAGCTCTTTCGATGACGCCAGCACCCAGTTCGACGATCGTCCCGCAGAATTCATGCCCGATGATGACGGGCGGCTTGATACGAGAGGAAGACCAGCCATCCCACGAGTAGATGTGCAGATCGGTCCCGCATACAGAAGCGGCTTCAAGCTTTATCTTGACCTGGCCAGGACCGGCCCTCGGCTCGTCCACATCGACGATCTCAACCCCAGGCTCAGGGCGGGTCTTCGCAATTGCTTTCACCGCCCGAAGGGTACCCCCAGCGACTCAACCGACCTTAACAAACACACAACCAACTATCGATAAATCACACAGTCAAACCGCTTCTCTACCGCCAACTGGCACTCGGTATCCGTGCAAGCCTGATAGCTGACAATGACTTCGAACTCGCCTTCGTTTTTGCCGCTATCGAGATTGACCTTTACCGGGATTTGCAAGCTGCCCGTGTACTGGTCTGCCGCCGCATCCGGATAGGTGATTTCCGCCTTCAAGGGCCGCACTTCGACTTTAGTAGGAGTGAGCCATCTTGCGGGCGGCTCGGGAGAGTTTAGGTGATAGCCAGCCGGAATCTCGATCCGTATGAACGTCTCTGCGGAGCCATCGCCACCCGCCCGAAGCTCGCGCTGATCCATGGTCACCTTTACCTCGGCTTGTGCCGCCGGAGCCTCCAAAGGCGTGTCCACCTCGGGTTGAGGCGGTTCGGCCGGAAGAGCCTCCGGTTCCTTCACGAGCGGCAGCGCTGCTGCAAGGAATGCTTCTGTTGCCTGCGGTGCCTTCTGCACCCAACCAAGCATGGCTTCGGCTGACATACGGGCCCTCGGTTCGTCGCCCAAGGCGACCAGCACTCGAAGCGCGATGGCATTGCCGCTCGGAACCGGTTGGTCGAAAATGGGCTTCGTTCGCCCGAACAAGACTTCGTGTTGATCGGAAACGGAGAAGAAGCCCCCATTCTCTGCATCCCAGAAACGAGCGACCATTTCATCCTTTAGGCGTAACGCTTCTTCAATAAATCGGGCGGCCGGGATCTCGCGTTTTTCTCCTCGTTCTTCGAGCAAATGAGCGAATGCGCCGAGCTTCAACAGCCCATCGGCCAGACAGGCGTAATCGTCGAGGTACGCGGCGCCACTCGGCACGCCCTTGGCAATTTGATGCGGAAGCTCTCCATGCTCGCGCTCGGCCTTTAGAATCGCAAGCGCGGCACCTTGGGCAAGCTCACCCATTCCTGCTTCAGCAAGCGATCCAATCAGTAGCCCATTCCAGCTTACAAGGGCTTTGTCGTCGAGCCCCGGGCGTACGCGGTGCTCACGCGCCAGTCTTAACTTCGCGAGCGCCTCGTCGAAGGCTCCACCGTGGTCTTCGGACAAATGAGGAATGTTCGCGCCCGTGAGTTGCTGAGTGGCTTCGTCGTGGAAATTGCCTTCCGGTCGGAAGTTGTAGGCTGCCAAAAAGGCGTCCGCTTGCTCTCCCAATACTTCCCGAACCTCGTCGACGGTCCACACATAAAACTTGCCTTCCTCGCCTTCGCTGTCCGCATCTACGGCAGAGTAGAAGAAGCCTTCAGGTGCCAGCATCTCCCGCGTCAGCCAGTCGATGAGGGTTTGTGCGGCGGCGATGTAGAGGCCCGCCAGACGCTCATCGATTGGATGAACGATGCCCGCTGTCCGGGCAAGATTGCCGAGCATCAAAGCGTTGTCGTAAAGCATCTTCTCGAAGTGCGGGAGAATCCACTTTTGGTCCGTCGCGTACCGGTGGAAGCCGCCCCCCACATGGTCGTGGATGCCTCCATAGATCATCTTCTCAAGCGTAAATGCCGCGACACTCAGAGATGCCTCTCTGAGGTCCTCGGGTGCGTCAGGCTGCAACGCGTACAGGGTCAGCATCTCGATCGCCGAGTGGGGCGGAAACTTGGGGGCGGCGCCGAAGCCACCGTTCTCGTTGTCGAACTCCGAGAGCACCGCTCGAACACACTCGGTAACAAACGGCATATCGAGCTTGGCAAAGGTGCCCGGAGCCTTTGCGGACATGGTATCGCCGATCGCCTTTGCCAGTTGATCGGCCGCCTTTTGCACGTCTTCCATGCGGGTCTTCCAGGCCGCGGAAACTTGAGCGAGCACGGTGGGGAATCCAGGCTGCTGCCCGCGATCTTCCTTCGGGAAGTAGGTGCCGGCAAAGAAGGGTTTGCCGTCGGGAGTTAGGAACACGCTCATTGGCCAGCCGCCGCGTCCGCTGGTCATCTGAACGGCAGCCATGTAGGCCTCGTCGACGTCCGGCCGCTCCTCGCGATCGACTTTGATGCTCACGTAGTCGCGGTTAAGAATTCCCGCAATGCCCACGTCTTCGAACGACTCGTGCTCCATGACATGGCACCAGTGGCAGGAAGAATAACCGACGCTCAGAAAGATCGGCTTATTTTCTTCCTTAGCCTTCGCAAAGGCTTCGTCGCTCCACGGAAACCAGTCCACCGGATTGTCCTGATGCTGGAGAAGGTAGGGGGAAGTCGCTTTCGCGAGCCTGTTTGCCATGAGTTATTTTAGAGCAAGGAGCCATGCAAAAACGATCCCGGCGCGTGAATACACCGGGATCGCGAACGAACGTCTGACAGCAGACCCTTAGCGGACGAAATGAATCTGGGGATCTTCCATGCGGTCGAGCAGCATAATCGCAACGACCGGCATCGGCCGCTGCTTGGCGACTTCCCTGGCTTCGTCGAAGCTGACTTCCTGGGTGGTCATACCGGTGAGGTCGATCCACTCGGAGAACCGAACCGCGCCCGATTCAGAACTGAAACAGGCTAGCCCGTGTACGCCGTCATGGCAGAAACATCCGTACCGATCGGATGATGGGTGGTGGAGGACGAAGAGCTTGTCTGGAAAAACTTCGTCTAGACCGATGATGGGTAGCTGGAGAGTCTGGCTCATTTGTTGCCTTCCTTTGAATCTTATAGCTGCGGACGTGTCAACGATAGGGGCACGCTGCCCAAAGCGGCGTTTTTGCGCTATCTAGAGCACGGGCGAAGAGGTTTGGGGGCCCGTGGAATCAATTACCGACATCAATGCCCTGTTGAGGCAGAATGAATCAGGAGAGAATCGGGGGGAAGAGATCGCACCGCAGATGCGTCCGAATGCCGATGGAGGACCGATAACGGCACTTGTCGTCCCAGCGGCTCACTCACTGGAGAACGAAGCAAGTCTGATCTGCGCCTGCAAGGCTGGCGACAGTGACGCCTTTCGCTGCTTGTTTGATCGCTACCGGGATAAGGTGTACACGATCGCGCTTTACCATTTGAATGGCGATGCCACCGCAGCGGAGGATGTGGTCCAGACCGTCTTTGTGAAGCTCTTTAGGACGATCCACCAATTTAGGAGCGATTCCGAGTTCTCGACTTGGCTCTTCCGAAGCGTTGCAAATGCCTGCATGGACGAGCATCGGCGGCGAAGAAGATGGATGCCGTGGGCATCCATTCCTGAACAGTCGTACCAACACGAACTAAACGGCGTAGATGAATCGGTGAGGGCCGCAATCGAGAAGCTGAGCCCAAAGTTGCGAATGCCAGTTCTCCTCAAATATTTCGAAGATATGTCCTACGAGGAGATCGCCCAAACACTCGGATGCTCTACGGGCACGGTTGCCTCCCGCCTTAACCGGGGCCATAAGATGCTCGCGCAGCATCTACGGCACTTGCATGAGGAGGACGCCCTTGTCTAAGCACGTAGAAGATCTTCTCACGGCTTACGTGCATGGAGAACTGCACGGTGCGGATCTCGAACGGGTGGAGCACCACTTAAGAGATTGCCGCGAGTGCCGCCAAGAGCTGGATAACATCCGCTCTGTTTGCAGCGCGCTCGGCTCCGTAAAGTCTCTGCAATCCCGAGACGCGCTTTGGAGCCAGGTGAATGGGCAGCTCAACCGGAGACGAAAACGTCCGATCGGCCGTTTCGCCCTCGCTGCCGCCGCGGCAATAGGCGCGGTCGCTTTTTGGTTCGGCACTCAGCCTTTGAGCCAGCCCACAGCACTGGTCGCAGCCGGCCCCGGGTTTGAGCTGTTCGATGTGCAAGGGTCCGTCACCGTCGGATCGAAGGCCGTCACGGAGGGCTCTCGGGTGCGGCAAGGTCAGGCGGTTTGCACGGGGCCCGATGCGAAGACGAAGGTTGCGGTCGCGGACATTGGAAACATCGAGCTCAGCCCGAATTCTGAACTGTCCCTGGTCGCTTCGAGCGCGAAAGAGCATCGACTGAGGCTCACGAAGGGGCAGATATCTGCAAAGGTGGTCGCTCCCCCTAGATTGCTGATCATCGAAACGGCGGCCGGCGAAGCGGTGGACCTCGGCTGTGCCTATACGCTCAAGATCGACGCGCAAGGGGACACCGTGCTCAAGGTGACTGCAGGATGGGTCGCTCTCGAACGGGAGGGGGCGGATGGACTCGTACCTTCCGGCTGGTCTTGTATCACCAGAAAGAAGCAGGGTGTCGGAACGCCCGTTTGCGGGAGTGCACCGGCTGCCGTCCGGGCGGCATTGACTCGATTTGACCTGCACGCAAACGGCCCCGCTCTGAGCGATTGTCTCAAGGTGTGCCGAAAGGAAGATGCCCTTTCCTTATGGCATCTGCTCTCACGCACCCTGGCTTCTGACCGCGAGCTTGTGTGGCAGGCGCTGGCAAAACTCTCGGCTCCTCCAGCGGACGCTCGAAAAGAGGATGTGCTTAAGCTCCAGCCACGAGCCCTGACCGCTTGGCGGCAGTCGATCATGGACTCCAACGGACATTCGTTTTTGGGACTGCCCTTCTCGCTGGATATTTTTCGCTAGGGAAACATAAAGGAAGCGGAGCCCGAAGGCCCCGCCCCTTGGTGCGAGTGTGGGAGAGGTATAAAGATTGCTAGCCCTTCCGGGGCAACTTTTCTCGCCTATTCGCGCCTAACAACTGATCAGACCCCAGCAAATTTACTAGGTTCCTAGCGACACCTGGATTCATCTACAGAGGAGGTGCGGCTGCACTTCGCACACATTTGTACAATGGGCTAGAACCGAGCGGGCGAGACGAGATTTCCTGTTTTGGCACTCTCCAGAGCCGCAAGCGAAATCGCCAGCGCACGTAGGCCCTCTACTCCAGAAATCGCAGGAGGGGTGCCCTCTTTTACGGCATCCACAAAATTCCTAAGCTCCAAGTAATACGGATCTTGCTCAGGAGCATGGGATGGGTCTGTGATGGTCTGACCAGCCTTGTTTACTTTCAGAACCGATCGGGTTAGGCTGTCGAACTCGATGAGACCCTCGCTGCCGGCCACCTCGAAGGTTGTGCGGAATCCCGCCGGATCCATCCAAGTGCCTTCAACGTGAGCTACTGCCCCGCTGTCGAATGTGCAGATGGTCAAGGCGTAATCCGGTCCGTTTCCCTTCTCGACCGCCACCGATTTTGAATACAAATGCTTGACCTCGCCCAGAGTCCAACGAAGCCAATCAAAGTCATGGATCACGAGATCGAGCAAGACTCCGCCGCTTCGCTCGATGTCCAGGAACCATTCGTTTTGACCTTTGGGCGTAGGACCCCCTCGCCGCATCCGGGCAGCCGCAGGCTTTCCTATCCCGCCTGCATGCACGATTCGACGTGCCGCCGCGTATTCCGGAAAAAAGCGTAACACTTGGCCCACCATGAGGGGCACGTTCGCCTCCTCTGCGGCTGCGACGATGCGCGCGCCGTCCGCTAGGGTGAAGGCTATCGGCTTCTCCAAGAAGACGGCTTTGCCGGAGGCGATTGCTTTTAGTGCGAAGTCGAGGTGGAGGTCGGTGGGCAGGCAGATGTCAATGACGTCTGCCCACTGAATCAGCTCGTCGGCGGACTTGCAGCATTCAGCCTCCCATCGTTCTCGAAAGCTGTCGGCCCGGTCAGGCTGTCGGTCGTGGTAGCCGACCTGGACATCCGACATTTTTCGATATTGCCTGGCATGGGTATTGCCCATATGTCCGGTGCCGAGGATGCCGACGCGCATGGGGCAATTATCCCACGTTCCATAATAGGTTCATGCCACGCACGTCTCGCACCGAACTCGTGGCTGCCGCATTTCGTAGGCCGTTGACGAATCCCAGCTTTACGGGGGAGTTGCCCAAGGGATTCGAGGCTTCGGGCGGAGTCGCATGGCAAAGCAACGGCGGTTCGTCTCGCGGGCATCCGGGACGGTCCCTTCCCTTCACATTGGAAGTCGATCTCACGACGATCCTTGGCGAAGTCCAGAGCCTTCATTTATTGGGGGTCTTTGCCCTGTTCGCAGGTAGGAGCGAAGAAGCAGCGGGCACTCTGGGGGCAAGCGTTCAGATTCTTGAAGACCGGGAACCCGTTTTCCGAGTCGACCTGCTCAATGGACGACACTACTCGGATGCACGTGATCTGAGGAAATTGGATCGATCCAACGGTGACGGCACCTCCCTCCTAACGGTTGGGGAATCTGAGGAGGCTCGCGTCGATCTCTTGAGCATCGACGTGCCCGCCGGAATCTCCCCACGCCTGCTCCGAATAAAGGATCTCGGAAGTCCCGCTTCCTTTTTGATTTTCGACGTTTTTGTCGAGCACATTCCCGCGAGCGGGTGTCCGTTTGGTGCGAAGGGGGGCGGCATTGCTCTCGCGGAGATTCCTAGCATCGTTCGTCTTGGAGACCGCGTCAAGTTTGCCAAAGTGCTTGATCAACTCGAGCGGTCGCTCCTTACGACGCAGGAGATGGACGAGGCACGGGGGGAGGCGCTTACGTTCTTAGCGATGGTGACCGCAGCAACCTTGGAGATGGGGGGGAGCCGGGGAATGCACCGAGAGCAGCTTCAGGCCGCCAGAGAATTTGATCAAATCGCTTCTCCCGCCGAGTTGGCAGTCGCCGCTCGTCGAAGAGTCGAGGACATCAGCACGAGCAGCTTCAAGGAGCAGCTAAGCCCTTCCTCCTACCTCGTGGATCGGGCTCTAGCTTGGGTCGATCGAAACTATGCTCGCGATTTGAACGATGCCGCCGTAGCCGACCAGCTCGGGTTGAGCACATCGCATTTCCGCTATCTCTTTAAAGAGGCTACCGGCCAACCGTTTCATAAGTATTTGGTTGCCCTGCGGCTCGAAAAGGCCCACCAGATGCTTGTGCAAGGGGACCTTTCCGTTTCGGAAGTGGCACGAGCGGTTGGATTTGCGGGTCTCTCGCATTTCAGCCGTGCATTTGCAAACAGATTCACGGTGAGTCCCACCCACTTGCGACGCAGCGCCGAATAGGCTAACCTCCCTTCTGAATATGGTAAGCGTCCGCGGTGTTACAAAGAGCTTCGACGGCCGCGTCGTGCTTGACGACATCACCCTCGAGGTGCCAAAGGGCCAAATACTCGCAATCATGGGCAGCTCAGGCGGCGGAAAGACAACGCTCCTTCGCTGCATCAGCGGCCTGATCGTGCCGAACGCCGGCGACGTGATAGTCGACGATGTGGATGTCATTCAGGAGCCAGAAGAGGCGAGACATCATATGGGCATGGTGTTTCAGTCTGCGGCGCTATTCGACTTTATGAACGTGGAGGACAACATACTCTTCGGCGTTCGTCGCCAGCAAAAAGTCGCTCGCTCCGAGGAAGCCACTACGGTGAAGAATGCTTTAGAGCGGGTGGGCCTGATCGGCAACGAAAAGCTGATGCCCGCAGAGCTGAGCGGTGGCATGCGCAAGCGCGTGGGCATTGCCCGAGCAATCGCTCTCAAGCCGCAGGTAATGCTGTACGACGAGCCGACGACGGGTCTGGACCCAATTACGACCTACACGATCGATGCGCTCATGGTCCATTTATGCAAGGAACTGAACATGACCTCGCTGGTCGTCAGCCATGACGTGACCTCGGTGTTTCGAACCGCACAGCAGGTTGCCTTTCTGCACGGGGGCAAGCTCATTTTTCACGGCTCGCCCGAAGCATTCAGAGACTCGTCGGAGGCGGCAATCCAAGAAATCTTGCAGAAGTCCGAGGCCACGACTTTCTAGCCGCGTTCCAATCGCCATTTGACCGACTGAAGCACCATCTCACCTCGATCCATTCGAGTGAGCGGCCCCGCGTGCTCAAGTTCAACATACTTGTACGGGTCCGGCGAGGCGTAGACTTGTTGGGCTGAGTTTTTGTCCGGATAGGGCACTCGGGCATAGGCGGGAGATTCGGAAATGAACTTGGTCGCTCCAAAAACGGCGGACAGGTTGCCTTTTAGGGAACGAGCGCCGAACTTGCGGCCCATCGCAGGATCACGCTTGATCACCAAACTGCCGCCTGAGTGAGTTTGAAACTTGGCGTTAAGGGATTCGTTTCCGTAGCCATACCAACCCTTCGGCTGGGCGGAAGTGATCTCGATGGGCAGACTCACCATGTCGGGATTGTCCAGTTGGGTGACTTGCCAGATCGCCAACTCCATTCGCGACCCCCTATTCTCCATGCTGTTCCGCAAGCTGACCTCGGTGCCCACCGACGATAAAGTGATGTCCCTCCGAAACTGCACTTTCTGGAGGTTGCCAAGGGGACTGGTCATGCGAACCCCGTTGGCGATAGGCTCGACCGTCCACGCCTTGCCATCGAGATTTGGATCGGGTGGCCAGTTCCAAAGACTCTGAGGCGCAACCCACGTCTTGTCACCCCCATAGTTGCGGTAGGTCTTGCTGTCCGCGGGGAAAGTCTTTCCTAAGAGCGTCTCGTTCTCCCAAAGCACGTTGGGGGCTCCGACGTAGCCGTACCGCATGACGCGCCCCACTTGTGGCACGACCACCAGATCGACCGTCCCATTGGTGAGACGAAAACTTCCCGCCCAACCTTTGTAGTCGATTTTTTCAACGGTGACCTCAGCCAAGGCAATTGGAGCAAGGCAAGTGAGGATCAGGAAACTTAGCGGGCGCATGTATTACTTTGACGCGCAAGCCCATTCACGGAGTTGCAGGACCTAGTCGCCTTCTATAATCGTCGGAGGGAGACAGATGACGCAACTTTGGGGGATTGATCTCGGGGGAACGAAGATAGAAGGGGTCGTGATCGAAGGAGGCGTCGAGCCTGCCGTTGCCCGCGTGCGACTTCCGACGGAGGCTCACCTGGGATATGAGCAGATTTTGAGCCAGGTCGAGAAGCTCGTCGCGCTGATGGAGCAAGAGACGCTGAGCAGTCGCCCCGAGATCGTTGGAATCGGCACCCCCGGTACGGTCGACCCTTCCACGGGGCTGATGAAGAACTGCAACACCACGGCCCTCAACGGCCGCCCATTCCCAAAGGATCTTGAAAGGCTTTTGGGTGTGCAGCTTCGGATTGCCAACGACGCAAATTGCTTCGCACTTGCCGAAGCCAAGATGGGAGCGGCGAGAGGCGAGGGAGTCGTGTTCGGGATCATCATGGGCACCGGCGTAGGCGGAGGTTTGGTCGTCCGCGGCCAAGTGATCGATGGCGCACAAGGGATCGCGGGCGAGTGGGGGCATAACGTGCTCGATCCAGAGGGCGAACAGTGTTATTGCGGAAAGAGAGGATGCGTCGAAACAGTGCTGTCCGGTCCCGCCCTCGAGCGATTTTATGAGCGTCTCACCGGTACGCGAAAGAGCCTTTTCGAGATCGTGGAGATCGCCAACGACGACTCCGCAGCCGAGGCCACCATCGCACGCCTCATCTCGGAATTTGGCCGCGCGGCAGCAGTCATCATCAACATCCTGGACCCGGATGTGCTCGTCCTCGGCGGCGGGGTAGGCAATGTTGCCGCACTCATGGACGGCGCTGTTGCCGCCCTCAAGTCCTGGGTCTTCAACGACAGTGTGCGCACGAAGGTGGTTCGGCCGACTCTTGGCGACAGCGCGGGGGTCTTTGGAGCCGCGATGCTGGCAGCCGGTCAAAGTTAAAGCGTGAGGGCCAATTCCGCGATCTGAACGGCGTTCAAAGCTGCCCCCTTCAGGAGCTGGTCGCCCGCAATAAACATGCAGATCGCGTTCGGATTGCTCAAGTCCTGGCGGATCCGTCCAACCAACACGTCCCCTTGACCGCTCGCCGAAAGTGGCGTAGGAAAGCAGTTGTTCTCCCGATCGTCGATCAGCCTGATGCCGGGTGCTTTGGCTAACACGGCGGTCACCTGTTCCCTCGACGGCGCTGACCCTGAAAACTCAACGGTCACGGACTCAGAATGAGCGCGCAGGATCGGAACGCGCACACACGTTACGTTCACCCCCAGATCGGGCATTGCGAGGATTTTCCGCGTTTCTGCGGCCACCTTGGCTTCCTCCTCGTTGCAACCGTTCTCGTCGATGGGGGTGTTGTGGCTAAAGAGATTGAAGGCGTAGCGAGTCGGTAGATTGCTAGGTTCCGGCTCGTGGCCCTGCATCAGGGTTCGCGTCTCCTCCTCCAGCAGACGCATCATGCCCGCGCCGCCTCCGCTCGCGCTTTGATAGGTGCTTACGATCAGCCTCTGAATTTGGCCAAGCTCCTGGAGCGGGTGAACGGCCATCGAGAGAATAATCGCGGTGCAGTTGGGGACGGCGATAAGTCGCTGGCTTCTTTCGAGGCTTTCGCCATTGACCTCGGGGACGCAGAGGGGAACCCGTGCATCCATGCGAAAGGCGCTCGAATTGTCGACTACCAAGGCACCAGCCTCAAGAGCAGCGGGAATCAACTCCCGGGAACGGGTGGCTCCGGCGCTAAAGAAAGCGACGTCGACCCCAGCGAAAGCCTGTGAATCCGCAAGAGCGATCGAAACATCCGCGCCTCGGAACGAAAGATGCTTGCCGATGGAGCGTTCGCTTGCCAAGAGGCGAAGCTCACCTACCGGAAAGTTCCTCTCCTCAAAGAGCCTCAAGAATTCGCCACCCACCGCACCCGTCGCCCCGACAATGGCAACCGTTAGACCGCTGTTCACTGAAGAGTAAGTACCCGATCTTGACCCTTCACGTCCCAGCGGAGGCTTCGATTGACGAGGAAAGGCGTATTATTAGGCAGTGCGACTTTCTCGTTTCGTTCTTCTTGGATTAGCGTTGCTCGGTTCAGCTTGTGGTGGAGGCGGTGGCAGCGATCCAGGGCCAGGACCTCAGCCCGGCCGCTCAAAGTGGACGGTGTTGGTGTTTATGAACGCCGCGAACGACTTGTCGACGTTCTCTCCGCTCAACATGAACCAAATGGAGCGTGTCGCGGGCAACCCCGACCTGCGTTTCGTGGTGCAATGGAAGCAATCGACCGATCTCACGTTTCCAACGCGCTTTAACGGCACGCGCCGCTACCTCGTGAAGCCTGATTCATCCGATGCGATCGTCAGCACGGTCGTCCAGGAGATGGGCACCGGCGTTGACATGGGCAAGGTTTCAACTTTGCGCGACTTCGTGACGTGGGCGAAAGCTGCGTACCCTTCCGACCGATACGCCCTCATCATCTGGAACCACGGCAACGGTTGGTCACGCGCACCTCTCGCGGATGAGATGACAAGGGGCGTCAGCTATGACGATCAGACAGGCAATGCTATCCAAACTTGGGAGCTGTCTCAGGCAACCCAGGGCCTCAATATGGACCTGCTCGCTTTCGACGCCAGCCTGATGCAGATGGTCGAGGTCGCCTATGAGATGCGCGCGAATGTGCCCTACATTGTCGGCAGTGAAGAAAGCCCTCCCGGTGAAGGCTATCCGTACGATTTGGTGTTCCAATCCTGGCGCGACAACCCTAGCGCAAGCACCGCTACCCTCAGCAAATCCTTTGTGGACGCAATGATCACAAATCCGCCTTACGCAAGTCGCAAAATTACGCAGAGTGTGTTGGAATCTTCACGGTTGCAAGCTGTTGCCACGGCGGCTTCGACCCTTGCAACGACGTTGATCGCCCACCCCGAGTTGGGAGCGGAGATACGCGCCGCTCGCTCTGCGGCTCAGCCGTACAGCTCTTCCTCAGCCTCCTCGAGGCAGTACTACGACATGATGGGTTTCGCCGACGAGTTGTCCGCACGAGTTGCGGCTCAAGACGTCAAGAACGCTTGCCAGGGATTGAAGACGGCTCTCCAGGCGGCCATCATTTGGGAGGGCCACAATGCTCAGTCGCCCAAGAGCCGAGGGCTGGCCGTGGACCTATCCAACTCGACGCAGTTCGCCGAAAAGGTGACTGCCTACCAGCGCATGCAATGGGCGACGAACACCACTTGGGATGAGTGGCTGGCCGTCGCCCCCTAAAGCTAGCCCTTTTCGATCAAGTAATAGAGAACGTTGGGCTTCAGGTCAAACGCCTTTGCCGATCCCAGCTTTTGCACAGGGTAGCCATTGAAGTCAAGGGCGGTGACCGTGAGGCTGGCGGCGTCGGCGCGCTTGAGCGCCACATGGCCGTGTAGATGCTGCACGGTCATCGGAGCTGCGCCCAGGCTTTCGATCGTCTTTTGAGCGCCGGGAGTTGAACGCCAGCCATAGTTTTGCTCGCGAGACATCACTTGCAGAAGAATTTTCGAGGAGGTGGCGAGCGGGCGCTCATCCAATGCCACCGCGAGAATGGAGCCGTACTCCAAGTCGCTCGAGATGCGAACGGCCCCGAGGTCCACCGCTCCCGCACGGGCCAGGTAGCCGGTGATTCCTTGCGTCATTGGCGCGTTCACGATCACAAGACCGGTGCCATAGTTCCAAGTCAGCTCTCCGGTTGCGCTCTTCACGATCTTCGCCTGGTGGTTGATGTACTTGGAGAGGTCCATCATCTTGGAAGGCACGGGCTTGTCCCTGATATTGAAGTCGACCTTGCCTACCAGAAACGCCAGCGGATCGATCGCATCGATGGACGCAAGCTCGACCGCTGTCCCGGCAGGGATATCCTTCTGGCGAAGCTGATCCAAGCTTGCCGGTGTGCTTAAAGGCGCCCCCTTCAGGGCAAACAAATCGCTCAGCTGCAAGTTGGCTTCCACGACTTTCGGTGCCGCTTTGATAAGCCCACGTCGGTAGATGTATGCCGTGGCCGGGAACTGGCCAAAGGTCACCGGTGTGCGGATGGAGAACTTTGCCAGGGTCTCTTCCCACCACGGAGCACCCGTCGCGAAGAACATGATCGAGTCGGTGCCCTGCAGCGAGCCGTAGGCCGCCGCTACGACGGGGAAATCCGCCCGCAGGGCGTTTGGAGGAGTCCAGTTGATCTCCGAAACCGTAGAGGGCTTGCCGTTGTAGCGAATGTCAAAGATAGGAAGGCTGAAGTTCGGACCCTCGCCTACTTTGCCGGGTAGGAATTGCAGGGCGCTGCGATCCTCATATTTGTCTCCCGCGCTGAGCGAATAGCTCGCCCTCTCGCCCGTGTGCCCCACATCGAAGTAACCGTGGCGATCCATGAAGTCGCCGACCGTGTTAGACCACTTGTCTAAGGGCCCAAGGATGCGGGCCTCCGCTGTGATCCAGTTGGAGGCGGAGATTGTGCCGCCGTAGCCGAAGTCATCGCGAAACATGCTGTACGTTTCTCGGAAGAAGTTGCGCTGCGTCTCGGTAAGAAATTGCGCGGTGTCCTGCCCGCGCTGCTCCTTTGCCGAAAACATTTGCCAGAGCGCAAGAATCCCCACGCGGCCCGCCGACTTGTCGTCGCCTTTCACGGGGCTGCCTCCCCAGGTTTGGAAAGCCTTGTCCAAAGAACCGTATCGCCGAGTCGACCAATCCCCAAACTGCTTTTCAAGGATCGCCATCTGAGACGCAGGAATGTTTTCGTAGGGTGTAAAGGTCCAGAAGAGGTTTGAATCCTCGTTCACCATCTCTAGCATCGCAACCGCCGGCTCTTGGGCAAGCGTCTTGCCTGAAAACGGGCTCTTTACGGTCAAAAGATCGCGCCACCAGCCGCGATAGATGGCTTGAAACTCCTTGTTGAAGAAGAGAATGGCGAATGGGTGCTGGCCACTCTTGTAGCCAGTAAATCCGCTTTTGTCGTCGAGTCTGAGCCACAACGGGAAGTAGATGGACAGACACGTATAGATGCCTTCGTTCTTCAATGCCTCGACGAAGAAGAACAGCCGCTGCACATGCCCCGGGTCGGCCCTTCGAAAGTCCTCGCCCCAAGGACCGCCGTGGACCCGTACGAGATTGACGCCGCTCTTCGCCCAGCCCCGAGCCATATTGCGGATCGTGGCGCGGTCCAGCTTGAGGGTGTCCCCTCCGGTGTTGATCGCCCAGAACCGCTCTGACTTGCCGGTGTTTTTGTGGACGAACTCCTCACCCTTGACCCCGATAAATCCGCCTTCTCCGGCAAATTTCTCGTTCAGGTAGCGAAGGTCGATCGCTGAGGGTTTGAACGGATCAGGATCGGGCTCGAAAGGAAAAAAGCCATCGTCGCTACGCCCGTATTTCTCGCCGGGCTTCAGCTTGCCTCGCGCCACGAACGGATCCTTCGTAAGAATGAACGCGTCGAACGCGGCGGCGCCGTCATTCGAGGTGAGTTCGACCCTCAAGGTGCGCGTACCGCTTTTTAGAGCGACTTCTCCGCCGTGAGTCCAGTTCGTACCCACATGCTGCCGCAAGGTCGCGTCGTCCATTAGAGCCACGTCACTGCCGACGTTCTGCCAAGCGCCTTCGTCGAATCGCCAGCGATAAGGCCCGTGCTTCCAGAACTTGCGAGCGTAGAGCTGGTATGTCCCGTCGGCGGGCACCGCCACCTTGTATTCCGCGAAGACGCCGGATGCGCGCTTGCCTTCCACTCCAATCCATTTGCCCCCGGAAAGCTGTTCCGCCTGCTTCGCGTCGGCAGGGCCAAACGGATTCTGCTCGGCAGGGGGGAAGTTGGTTGAAGTGGAGCTTTCGGCTTCAATCCATACCCACGCCCCCTTTTGAGCACCGGCAGGCGGACTCTGAACGGGCGTGGTCGCGGTTCGTGGAGCGCAAGCGATGCAAGCCGCAGCGATAGCTAGGAAAGTCATGTTCCTAACCTTATCCCATCTGGAGGCTCTAAGGGGGATAAGGTGGGTGAACACGTCATCTCTAAGTAAATCCCGCATCCTCACTCCCTTACCCACCACACCCACCTAACTCCCGAATCATAGGCTAACACCTGTAGAGTTAAGTCTTTGCATTATGAAATCAGATACGCCAGTGTAACAACTTTTTCCTAGACGAGTCCCATGAGCGGGAGGATGAGCCTGAGGCAGCACCAGATGACGATCGCACCCAGAATGTCCAGCAGAATTCCTGCCCGCAACATTTCTTTCGCCGGCACTAGGCCGCTCGAATAAACAATCGCGTTCGGAGCGGTGCTCACTGGCAGCATGAATCCGAAAGAAGCTCCAATTGCGGCTCCGAGCGCGGGCGCGATGGGGCTTACGTCGGCCCCCTGAGCCAAACCGATCGCCACCGGAATGAGCGTCGTCGCGGCAGCGGTGTTGCTCGCCAGTTCGCTCAGCACAATGGCGGCAACGATGCTTAAGGCGGTGATCGTCCAGAGGGTATTTGCTCCGGACGCCGAAGCTGCCAGCAAGCCCAGCTCCTTAGCAAGCCCGGACTTGAACATTGCCTGGCCCAACGCGATGCCTCCTCCGAAAAGCAAGATGGTTCCCCAGTCGATCCGCGTTCCCTCTCGCCAAGTGAGGGCACGGTTGGACTCACGATCCTTGGCGGGCAGCAAAAAGAGGAGCGCCGCCGCCGCAATCGCCGCGACCGCGGCAGTCAAGTGCGACTGCATCCAAGCTGTTATTTCGTGCTTTTTGCCAAGTATCAGCTCTAAGGAATCCGGGAGGATCCATAGCACCATCGCCAAGCTCGCTGCGAGAAGCACGACCCGCTCGCTTGGCTTCATTTTGCCCAGGAGCAGAAGCTCCTCTCTGGCCGCAACTCCCGCCGGGGCGGTGTCCGGCGCGTCGCGCCGATACATAAACCACAGTAGCCCCCAAGAAATCAACATCGTGACGAACGTGATGGGCATGGCGAACGCCATCCACTGCACGAAGCTCACGCGTGTGCCCGTCGCGGACTCGATCATGCCGATCCCGATGAGATTGGGAGGGGTTCCGACCGGTAGGCCGACCGCTACGCTCGAGGACCATGTCAGCATCAGCATGATCCCGATGGCGTAGGCAGACCCTTCTTGACGATGCTTAAGCGCGGCTAAAGCTGCCAGGCCGATCGGAAGCATCATAGCGGTGACTGCGGTATTCGACACCAGCAACGAAAGAATGCAGCTCACCAACCCCAACGCCAACATGAGCATCGCGGGGGACTTGTTCGCCCACCGCTTGCTCAAAATCCAGTAGGCAAACCGCTGGCCCAGTCCCGTAAGGTCCATCGCTTTTGCCAGGAGGAACGAGCCGATAAAGAGCGGAATAATCGGATCGCCGTAGGCGGCGTAAGCATCCTTTTCCGGAATTTGGCCGATGAGCACGAGGAGCGAAGTGCTCACCAGCGCGGTTACCGCCAGCGGAAGCAGCTCGGTGATCCAAAGCGCAACCGTCATCGCGAAAATCGCGCCAATGATTGCTTTCTCGTGCCCCAGTCCTCCGAGCAGCGAGTAGACAATTACGAAGGCGGCCAAAGGCACCAGAAAGCGCAAACTTGCAGCTATATGTGAGCGGGCTTCCTGTTGCTTCATCGCCATTCTTCCTCGCCGAGCCAAGTAAAGACGCTAGACCCTTGCACGATGTAGCGGAGAAACGTCACTCTCTTTCCTGAGCTGTCAAGTGAGCCGTGCGCCGGTTGGGCAGCCGCTTTCCTTCGGAAAGCGATCGCCAAAGCCATTCCACGGGACCCATCTTGAACCTTGCCAGCCAGAGATACGCGAACAGGATGTCGAGTGCCCAGACCGCCCCAACGACCGCGAGCCACCCGCCGGGATGCAGTTTTCCGAAGAGCCCCAGACCCCACGAGTAGAACACGAACGTACAGGCGAGCGACTGGAGAAGATACGCGCTCAGCGCAACCCGCCCCACTGTGGCCAACACCTTCGTGAACTTGGCCGCAAATCCTTTCTCCACCACCAGGGCGAGTGCCATGAGATAGCCCAGGGCCAGTACCGGTCCGACAAAGACCTCGAACCCGATTTGAACCGTCTCAATGACCTTGGGAGCCATCGGAATGAAGGCCGTCAGGCTAAGCGGAAGTCCCAACCCGAACCCGATGATCAGGCTCCACTTGAGGTAGCCAGGGTGTTGGCTCGGGGCCGCGAGCACTTTGTGGCGAGCGAGCAGAATGCCGAAAAGGAAGAGGGGCAACAAAACGAGCCCAAAGACCAAGCCGTTCAAGAGCATGAAGCTGTAGTAGACAGCTCGATAGCCTAGCTGTTGCAGCCACGAACCGGTCTGGAAAGCTGCCGTTTCGCCCGCCATGCTGAACATCGGCCACACCGCACCCAATTCGAACTCTTTAGCACCTCCGCTACCCGAAAACATGATCAAGACGGGGATCAGCACGGCGGCAGTCAGGAGGGCATTTGCCGCCAGAACACCGATCAGCCACCAGAGCGTCTTGTCTTCGCTCTTGACGAAGATGATCGTCAGCGCCGCGACCACCGCGTAGACCGAGAGGATGTCTCCATACCAAATGAGATAGCCATGCAGCAAGCCGATCAACAAAAGCCAGCCGAGGCGCTTCAGATAGCCCTTGGGCCACTCACCCGTCAACTTCCGCCTTTCATACTGCATCCAGAGCCCCACCCCGAACAAGATCGCCAGGATCGAGCGGAACTTGCCATTCACGAAAGCCATGCTCACGCTGTCGAACAGATTTTCAGCGACGGAGCGACTGGGAATCACCGGTTCAAACTGACTCGTCATCGTGGGTGCAGCAAATGACACGATGTTTGCCAAAAGAATGCCCAAAATGGCAAATCCCCGGAGCACATCCAAAGCATAAACCCGACTCTCGGCCGACGAAGACATCAGGAGCAAGTGTAACGCAGTAGCAGAAATTCCGATTACCCTTGCCGGGAGGCCGATTTTTGAGCAAAAAGGCACCACCTGACATCAGGTGGTGCCTTTCACAAATCTCTGTTTTAGATATCTAGATCTCGTGGACTTTGCGGCCGCCGTCCTTGTCGTCCTTGCCGCCTAGGATGCGTTTCACGAATGTGACAAGCTCCATTGGGTTGAAAGGCTTCGTCAGGTACATGTCGGCACCGTAGTGATAACCCTCGAACACGTCCTTGTCTTGCGCTTTGGCGGTAAGCATGATGACCGGCAGATCCTCGGTCTCGGGCTCCCGCCGCAGGTTTTTCAGGACCTCGAAGCCGTCCATGTAAGGCATCATCACGTCGAGCACCAAAAGGTTCGGCTTCTCGGCCCTGACTTTCTCAAGCCCCTCTTTGCCGTCGAATGCCGTAACAACCTGGTAACCCTGCCTCTCTAGATTCACTTGAATGAGGCGCACGATGTGCCGCTCGTCGTCACAGACCAAGATCTTTGCCGCCATATTTTTCCTAAACTCCCTTGCTCCCGAACGTACGCATCCTACCTGATTGGGCTCGGGCTGTCAAACAAAGAATCTACCCCCTCAAGCTGTTGTCCCGCAGGCTCGATGCAACGCTGGCGGATATGCCTTTCCAAGACTTCCTTTGAATACTCAAAGACGAGTTGGGTGAGAGGATTCCAGTTGTGATAGATTTCGGGAAGCTCCTCGAGCGTTGCCAGACGCCGCCCACTGCTTTCTTCCTTCATCCCGATCTCTTCCAGACTTGCGACGCAAGCGGCATAGCAGTCGGCCCAGCGAACTTCGCTTCGCTCGGTCACCTGATAGCAGCCGATGTATTGAATTTCGTTCAGCACTGCTCCGGCCTCTTCGACGGCTTCGCGGCGAATCGCCTCGAAGGAGGTCTCATTCGGTTCAAGACGCCCGGAAGGAATACACCAGCCGCGATTCTCGATGTTGGCAAGTAAAACTCGATCGCCTATCCATGGAAACGCCAGGCCCGCGAAGGCCCGCAGCGGGGCCCGGAATGGCGCTGGAAAGAACTGCAGACGCTGACGGCCGTATTGGCCGCAAGGAAAGCGTCTTAGGGCCAAACAACCACCTTGCCGAGGATCTCTGCGATGGGCACGGGCCCGATCCGGCGGCTGTCTTCAGAGTGGGGCCGGTTGTCGCCCATGACGTAGACCTTTCCTTCGGGAACCATGTAGGGCCCGTCAGCGAGCTTGTAATTATCTGGCACCCACTTCCAATCGACTTTCTCGCCTGGCATAAATTGAATACGCTTGATCATGAAGCCCGTCGGCGTCTTGTCTCGGATCACGATCACGTCTTTCTTCTGAATCGAACCGACCAGCCAGTAAGCCTTGCTCACCAGCACCCGTTGCCGATCCTTTAGGGTCGGGAGCATGGAAATGCCCGACACCTGGACGGTTTTAAAGTTGAGATAGATGAAGATCGCAATCACCAAAACGACCGATAGTAGTAGCCCGAAGCCAGTTATTGCTCTTTTCTTCCCTTTCCTCATCGTCACCAACCAAGCTATTAACCTCGGCACCATCCTCGATGTTCGCTATACTCGGAACTGAGCGGCGCTCGCAGGTATGGAAATTCTTTTTAGGAGCTTAGCGCAATACAGCGGGCATGCACTGCTGATTCTGTGCGCTTTGATTGTTGTTCTTGCGATTGCGCAGGTGATGCAGTCGAAGCGTCATGCCAGTTTTGCCGCTCGATGGCAGCAATGGCTTCGCGGCTCGTCAGGAGAATCCCTGGAAGATCTTCTGGAGAGGCATTTGGTGGAGCGAAGCCAAATCGATAAAGAGCTTTCGCGGCTCCGTGACCGCATAGGCTCACTCGAGCGAGAATTAGCGGTCAGCAAACGGCACGTTGGGCTCGTGCGCTACGACGCGTTTGAGGATGTGAGTGGCAATCAAAGCTTTGCGATGGCTCTCTATGATGACAACGGGGATGGGGCGATCCTAAACGGCATCGTAGGACGAGCCGATAACCGTCTTTATTGTAAGCAGCTGTTGAATGGCCGTTCAGAACGCAATCTCTCGCAGGAGGAGCAACGTGCGATACGAGAAGCACGCGCTGACGGCCCGAAAACGATTGTTTCGCAATAGGTAACGAAGAATGAGCTACCAAGAGGACGAGATGTTGGTGTCGAGGGCGCGAATGGGCGACCCCTCCGCCTATAACGCACTCGTTCGCAAACACGAGCAGCGGGCGTATAAGTTCGCGTTTCGGCTTACCAGAGATCCAGAAGAAGCCTCGGACGTGGTTGCAGAGGCATTTGTCCGAGTCTTCAATGCACTGCCGAAGTTCAAGGGCCAGAGCACCTTCACCACCTGGCTTTACCGCATCCTCACCAACTGCTTCCTCGATATGAAGAAAAAGGACAAGGGAAAGTACAACTTGTCGCTTGATGCGAGCCTTCAGACGGAGGAGAATGAAGTACAGCGGCAATTGGAAGACACATCTTCATCTCCCCAGGAAGATATCGAGCGAGCAGAGCGGGAGAGACGCATGCAGCGCGCGGTGCATCGACTTCCTGAGTATCAGCGGGCGCTGGTGGTGATGTACCACGCGGAGCAGATGAGCTACGACGAAATAGCGGCCGCACTCGATTTGCCGGTGGGAACGGTCAAGAGCCGTCTTAACCGCGCACGAATGACCCTCAGGGAGTTGCTCAGCAAAGATCGCGAGTTGTTCCAGCTTTGATGGTGGAAAAGTTGCGCCATACAGCGCAACAGGAGAGAGGCCCGAGTCTGAGCGGTTCTAGTCATACGTAGTGTGGTTGCGATTAGACGCAGTCAAGCTAGAGAAACTGAGATGACAAACGATAAAGCACGAGACTTCTTTTCAACCTACTACGAGGGCACGCTCGACCTGGGTCTGCAGCAGTCATTCGAGCAGAAGCTTCGAACCGACTCCGAGCTGATGTCCGACTACGCCGCTTTCGTCGAAACGATGAACGAACTTGATGCCATGCGCTACGAAGAGATCGAGGTTCCTCAGTACCTCAGCGATCGCATCGCCACCCGAGTCGAGCAAGTTGCGGAGAAGAGTCGAGGATTCGCACCGGCATGGGCCAACTGGCTGAGAGGCCTTGCACTTGGAACAGCGGCAACGGCTGCCATTGGATTCGCATTCATTGCTGTACAGAACATGAATGTGGAGGGCCCCGTTGCGACGGCCAGCCTGGTGGGCGGAAGCACCGTCAACGCAGACCACCTGAACTTCAAGCTTATCGACGGCAAAGTAGTTCTGCAGTACAAGCCAACGAGTGCCAAGACGGTCGTAGTCTCTTCCGGCGTGACAGGCAAGGAAATGGAGCGATTCCCTCTTAATGGCTCAAGTTTGGAGAGTCCGCTCGAGAACAACCTTTCCGAGACGTCGCTCTTCGATGTGCAGGTCGAGGGCGAGCAGCCGACGACGACCGTTGCTGTGCCAGGAACCGTTAGGAGCAACGAGAAGAGCGGCTCTGGCGACATCAAGAAGCTTGCAGCGGCGTTGGCCGGCTTCTACCGCGTCCCGGTCGTTCTTGAGATCCAGAATTCCAGCAAGGCCGTTTCTTGGGACTTCACGCAGACCGATGCCCGAGAGGCCGCAACTGCGGCAATCACCACCTCCGGCTACAGTGTCGATCAGCGCGCAACTGGCATGATCGTGATCATGGATCGCTAAGCAAACTCAAACTCAATCTCTAGCAAGCCCCCTTCTAATGGTGAAGGGGGCTTTTTCCTGTCAAGGTCTTGGTAGCTTTGCAAATACTGAAAATGGGGCCGCTGAAAGAGATCAGCGGCCCCATTCCCGAGAAGAGAGGTCTTTACTTGCGGACGAACTTGCGCTTGGTCTTGTCGAAGCCAAGATCGATCTTCTTAGCGTCGAAGTGCCAGACCGGCGAGCCGGAGCGCTGATAGAAGCACTGATAGCTGCTGAGGAGCGACGCTACCATTCTGCGGGTTGTTCGCCTTGCGACGTTCAGCTCGGCGTGAATGGTTAGGTAATCCGCACCCTTGGGCCAATGAGCCATTGTCTCGATCAGGACATCGAGGGTGCTCTTGCCTTCGCCCTCGGCTCCGATGCGCCGCAGGTCTTCCATGCGGGCAGCGGAAATGTAAACAACCGGATCTGGCTGATCTAGCCACTCAAACTCCAGCACGTTGGACCTGGGAGTCTTGGTCACTGTAAAGACCGCGCCACTCTCGACCGGCTGCTCGTACCACCAGTCAAGGAAGCCGAACATCAGACGAGCCTCGTGGCTAATCCAGATTTGCGCCTCTCTGCCCTGCGGGTCGATGAGGATCAGTTCCTGAGTTGACGGATCCAAGTCGAGCCATCCGGTCGGCAACTGGCACATTGGGAACGTGCCGAGCTCGCGATGGATGGACTTCAAAACCATGCGAATGCTCTCGGGCATCTGCTTGGGCGTTGGAGGAATCTCTTCGTCCAGTACGTCTTGAGCCAGCGGGTGCTGGAGCAGCTTTCTGAGCGAGGAGCTAAGGCCTTCGTCGGTGAGTTCGATGTCAATCGGCTCTCCCTCTTCGTTCATGTTGTCCGTGTAAACGAATTGGAAGGGCTCTGGAACTTCCACGATGTAGTCGGGAAAGTCTCCACTACGTCGGAAACGATCTCCGCCGACCCACTGAATCTGCTTGTCGCCTCTCAGCGCCGCCATGATATTAGCCATGTCGTCGGGGAAGGTCTTATTGACCGGCGTGATCTCGTAGAACTCTTCCAGAAGCCGCGTGGCCGTCGTGGTCTGCTCGTTGCTGAGCACCTTCTTGATCAGGCGACCGGTATCTTCGGGCTTAATCTCGATCGGGGCAGCATCTTCGAACTCGACGCTTGGCGCGAGCTTGTCGGCCAGCCGTATCGCCGTCGAAATCCACTTTTTGGCGTCGGCTTCGGGATGCAACGTGCCATCGGGAGCAAAGATGTAGCCTGGCACGGCAAGCGCTTGAGCAAGGAACTCGCGAGGATCGTAAATGAGGCGACCCTGTGGGTTGAACGGATCCAGCGTCTTGTAAGCGATCGCTCCCAGCACCTTGAGCTTTACGGGGGCTACCTTCGTGAGTGCCTGTTCGACGGCATTTGCATCGAGCCAGTTAATGCCCTTGAGCTTGCCGGCGTAGAGTTCCACCTCTTCGGCGGCAACTCCATTCAGGTCGAGAGCACGCTCATACGTCTCGTCGATCGCATCAAACGACCATGAAGTGAGGGCGACGAGCTGCTGCGGCACGCTAAACGTAAACTTCGGATCGGTGGTGATGATGCGGCGAACCATCGGCTCGATCGTTTCGATCGGCAGTTGCCGGATTCGTGCGACTTCGCTCGCCAAGTTGTGCAGCGACATCGGTCCGCCGAATTTGTCCAGCAAAAGCTTAATCGCTTCGGCGAACGGGCGGCCCTGTCCTTCTAGACGCGCCGCAGGAATCCAACGACGCTCATGGTAAGCGAAGCGCTCGGGATTCGATGCCAGCAGGGAGCGCACCACTGCCAGACCGATGCCGGAGTCAGATAGCTGCTCGGCCAGGTCACCTAGCTTAACGACGGCTTCCAGGTCCGTCAACTTCTCTAGGATGAGTCGATCTACGTAAGATCGTGCAAACTGTTCTTCAGGCTTAATAGCGGTGGGTTTAGCCAAGGCACTCCTCGCGGCGTCGGAAATCGACGCAACCTCCTATTATGGCGTCCGAGGGACCCTTTTTGCCACGTTTGGACCTGCTTCTTTACCCAATATCTGTTGTACTAAGTGGACCGATCCACAAACTGAACCTCGTTACTCTTCCAAAACTTTAAGCTCGGCTCGACCCATAAATCGTTCGCTCCGGACAACGGCAAAGGGATAGGTAATCACCTGGGCAACCATCATGTCAGGCGAGGGCTTGGTGATGACCACCTCGACATCGGCACCGTAGGACTGCTTTGTGACTCGCTTGACCTCCACGCCGTAGGACGCCGTAGGCATTTGTCCAATATGGACGGCGATCACTTGGTTGATCTTCCAATTGATGGTCGGCAGCGGTCTTCTCGGTGATCCACGCTTGACGTTGTAATCCCTAAACTCCTGCTCGGTTCGAAGGATGAAGGCACCCTTTTCCTGCATCGGCGAGGTGCCACCTGCCTCCACTGGCTTGAAGGCCCATTCTTTCTCGGGCCACTGCCCCGCAAGGGCCATTGCTGCAACGATCGCGATCATGATAGGTGGACGACTGGGACGGGGCGTTTGTTACCACACTCTAAAACGTGCCGTCGAGGATCGCGGCCAAGTCACGCCGGTATTGATCGACGGGCCCTTCATGATCGCGCGTGGATAGTCCAGCCTTAGCCCAATTTCGGGCTGCAGCCTTGTGGCCATCAGTCTTCGTCGGGAACTGGCGAAATGCCATTGCTGTTGTACTCCCTATCAAGAGTCGCTCAGCAAAGCGGCCAGCAAACGAAGACGCAGTATCTCCTCTCCGGGGTTCCTGAAAGGGAGCCCCGCTTTTTTGCTTAGAGGTTAGGCAAGCATGCGCTCAGGCATCGTGCGGTTCAACAGCAGCCAGTACATCGCGCACTGGAGCACCATCTCTGAATATTCCGAAGGATCGGTTGGCTTTTGAATGAACGAGTTTGCGCCCAATTCATATGCCTTCTCGACCTGGCTCTCATCTTCGCTGGATGTCAAAACGACCACGGGGATGCGCTTCGTGTGCTCGTCCGTCCTGATGCGCTCGAGAACCTCGAGGCCGCTTAGACGCGGAAGCTTGAGGTCTAGCACGACCACTGCTGGCATAACCGAAAGGTCTCGCCCAGCAAAGGAACCGATGCCGAACAGATAGTCGATGGCTTCTTGTCCGTCGCAGGCGACGACAACCTCATTCATGATGTTGTTGCGACGCAACGCACGAAGCGTCAGCCGCTCATCATCGATGTTGTCTTCGATCAGCAGAATTAATTTGCTCTCGTGACCGCTAGGCATTGATATAACTTACTCTCCCTGAAACCGCTTTCCTGAGTATTCCTCAAAAAGGATCGGTCCACCACATTGGACTCCTTTTGAGAGTCTTCACAACCTGGTAAAAATGCTGGAACTGACCGGCACTTAGGATTCTCAACGAATGAAATCTCCAAGCGTTACGCTTGTCGCTCAAGTTCTTTGCATTGTCTACCAAATCAGACACGTCGAAGTTGGCCAGAACGGCTTATATTCTCGGTCATACTTTCCTTTCTATGCCAGTTGCCACCTCTCACGCGGATCATACGCAAGCACACGAACAGACCGGCCTTCCCGGTCAAATGCCCCGAAAGATCGTCGTCACGATGATCGGCGCGGGAAGCTTCTTCACAAACTCGATCCTCAAGGACGTTGCTTTGATCCCCGGCGGCGTGGGCGGCGAGTTTCGCCTTATCGACATCGATGAACGGAGACTCGCTCTCGCCGAGCAACTCATGAACCGGATTGTCGAAGAAATTGGTTCCGCGGCAAAGTGGACCGTTCGGGCCAGCACGGACCGGAGAGACTTGCTTCCAGGGACCGATTATATCGTCAATTCGATCGAGGTCAGTGGGACGGACTGCGTGAGGTTTGACAACGATATCCCGCTGGAGTACGGCATCAGCCAAAACATTGGGGACACGATCGGACCGGGCGGTTTGATGAAGGGCCTTCGAACGGTCCCCGTGTGGCTGGACATCCTCCGCGATGCGCGCGAGCTGTGCCCGAAAGCCGTCGTTCTCAATTACACCAACCCGATGAATATGATGGTTTTGGCCGCTGCACGGGCCGTGCCGGAGATGAAAGTCGTCGGTCTGTGCCACTCCGTTCAGGGCACTTCGAGGATGTTGGCCGGATATGCCGACGTGCCGTATGAGCAAATCCAGTGGAAGTGCTCCGGAATCAATCACCTGGCGTGGTTCACTGAGTTCAACGGCGCCGACGGGCAGAGCCTTTATCCAACTCTCATGGAGAAAGCTGCGGATCGGTCGAGCGACTTTGCAAAGGCGGAGCCGGTTCGAACGGATATGATGCTGCACTTTGGCGCATTCATCACAGAGTCAAGTGGCCATCTAAGTGAATATCTTCCCTACTATCGTAAGCGCAAGGATTTGTTGGAAACCTACACCGACACGGGCTACCGGGGCGAAGAGAGCTTTTACGCTAACAACTGGCCCACGTGGCGGGCAGGACAGGACAAGAGCCGTGCGGCGCAGATTAGCGGCGAGGATCCAATTAAGCTGGAGCGCTCTTACGAATACGGTGCCTGGATCATTGAGTCGATTGAAAAGAATGTGCCGATTCAGATTCACGGCAATATTGCTCCCAATGACGGACTGATCGCTAATCTGCCAGCGGATGGATGCGTGGAAGTGGCCTGCCTGGTGAATCACAGCGGCATACATCCAACGAAGGCTGGACGCCTGCCCAAGCAAATGGCGGCGGTGTGCGACAGCAACATGCGCATGTTCGATCTGGCCGCAGACGCGGCGGTGCAGAAGTCGAAGCAATTGGCGGCTTGGGCCCTGATGCTCGATCCTCTCAGTTCAGCCGTGTGCTCTCCGGCAGAGTTGGTCGAATTGACTTCTCGCCTCTTTGAAGCGGAGGCTGCGTTCTTGCCGGGCTATAAATAATTTAAGGGGAGGGCGCTGAGCGTCTCCCCTTAAACGCGCTAGGCACAAAGTCCCGCTCATCTAGTGCGATGTTGCGAGATTCATGCTTCTTTTTGGGGCCGGCGCCCCTTGATTTTCCCGCCGAATCTGCTCGAGCCGGGCTCGAATGAGCTTGTGCGTCCGATGCAGGCGCGAGCGGATTGTGCCTACTGGCTTGCCTAACATGTCCGCTATATCCTTGTACGGTACACCTTCAATGTCCGCCAAGGTGACGAGGAGTCGCTGCTCAGGTGAGAGGCTATTGAGCGCTTTCTGCAGGTCTTCGCTAAAAGTGCCCTCCAACATGACATCCTCGGGGCTCGCCGATTTGTCCGGCATCTCAAAGTAGAGATTTTCGTCGTTTCCGCCTGTCTGCAGAGGCGTGTCGTACGACACTGCTCTGACCCTTCTGCGCCGGGTTCGAAGGAGGTCAAGAAAAAGGCGCGTGACAATCCTAAAAATCCAGTTTTCAAAGGGGCGATCGCCCTCATAGTCACGGAAAGATCGATAGGCCCGGAAGAAGGCTTCTTGAGTCAAATCCTCTGCATCAGAGCGATTGCCCGCGAGCCGAAAGGCCATGTTATAGACCTTTTTATAGGTCTCCTCCATGAGTTGATTAAACGTGATCTGCTCGCTTGGCGTAAGTTTGGTTGTTTCGTTTGACATGTGACCACCCCTCCCCAAGGGCGCTGGAATCCTTGACACATCGCTGCAGGATCGCAACTATATAGTGAGACAATATCGCATCAAGGTCAGTTCCCGAATGCTGGGAATGCCCAGGACGGCGCTTGATAGTGTATCGGCCGCCAGCAATTTTGACAGATTAGGCACTTTTGACTTTTATGTGTAATATAAGTTCCGTGGCTGAGGGCGTCCTGACATGCGCCACTGTTTTTTAAAAGAGGCTCCCGTGAAGTTATATAAAGCTTTTACTCTCATCGAACTCCTCGTCGTGATCGCGATCATCGCTATTCTGGCGGCGATCCTATTCCCCGTCTTCGCGCAAGCTAAAGAAGCTGCAAAGAAGACGGCCGACCTTAACAACCTGAAGCAGATCGGAACGTCGGCACAGCTGTACATCGCCGACACAGATGACGTTCTGCCGCTCGCCCAAGGAAACAATGGCACTGAATGGAAGTGGGGCAAAGGCCACAAAGTTCCTGCCGACTGGAACGCTGCCGATTCCGAAGCTGAAAAAGAGTCCAACCGGGTCTTCGTTTTCAACTCCATGCAACCGTACATGAAAAGCACGCAGGTTCTGGCCTCTCCGGCCGGAAGCGACATGCCCTATACGGGTGTTGGCGGAGGCGGTGCAGTTCAGCCGACCACGAATATCGTGAAGACCACGTATACGTTCAACGGACTCTTGAGTTCCTATCCCTCCACGGGCATCCAGTCCGTATCAGCGGTTCCCCTCTTCTGGGCAGGACGCGGCAAACGGTTGACTCCAGGATATGCATTCTCGAATCCGTCGCTCTTCTGCACGAATCCCGCTCAGCCGTGCAGCTTCATACCGTCTCACGCAGGCTGTTCGAGTGCCGTCAATGGAGACTGGAGCTTCGTCGCTTTGACTAAGGATGGCTCCAACACTGCTTCCATGCAGCTCTTCTCCCAAGGTCAAAACTACGTCTACAACGACACGTCCGCTAAGTTCCGCCGCAATGGGACGAAGAGCGGGGGACTGACTGATCCTAAGGTCGATCCGTTCGCTCGATACTCAACCTCGCAAGACGGAGTCCCAACGAAGCCATGGATGACGGGCGAGGCTGACCGCTGCCACGCGTTTATCTTCCGGCCCGACTATGATCCAGGTCGAGACGTCGCCGGCGAGCTCTGACAACCCCACCCGGGCGGAGAGGTCATAAAGAGGGAGCGATCAAGATTGATCGCTCCTTCTTTCTATGAGACCGATACGGGGGCCGTGGACTCTCGGACGATCAGTTCTGTAGGAAGGAGTCTTCCCGCCGAGGGGGCACCTCCGCCGACGATGTCCACCAACGCCTTTAGCGCCTCGCGTGCTGCCTCGCTGACTGGCTGTCGAATAGTTGTCAACGGGGGCCGGAATACGGCGGAGCTGTCCTCATCGTCGAACCCGATCACGCTCAGCTCTCGAGGAACGTGAATGCCCAGATCGTGCGCTGCCGCAATCACGCCGTAGGCCATCACATCGTTAGCCGCGAAGATCGCGGTGGGCCGATAAGGCATCCGTAGCAAGCTTTGTGCCGCAGCATAGCCTCCTTGGAAGACAAACCCTCCCTTCTGGACGTAGTTGTCCTGGACCTCCATGCCCTTCTCCAGCATGAATTCTCTGTAAACCCGCTCACGCACTACCCCGTCCACCAGAGTCTGAGGACCCGCAATGTGTGCGATGCGGGTATGGCCGAGTTGCCGCAAGAAACCCATTGCCTGCCTCACTCCCGCAGCGTTATCGGACCCAAAGGTCGCATATTGCAGTTGCGTCTCGCCCGACACCGTCACAAAAGGAACGTCATTGTCCTGCAGCAACTGGAGCGCGGGGGCGTCTCTTTGGGGAGCAATAAAAACGAGCCCATCGACGTCGAGGTTGATTAGCTCAGAGCCGTCTGTGAGCATCCGGCCAGGACACGCACGCCCCAAGTAGAGGATATCCTGCCCAAACTCTTCTGCTGCGTTCGCAAGTCCCTGCCAGACTGCCCGGGCGAACCAGTCGTGAAAACGCCCACGACCTGGTGCGGCTGCGGTAACCCCGATGATATTTCGCCTGACACGTGCTGCCATTGATGCATCAATTATCCACCAAAGCTGATCGCCGAAAGCTACATACTCCATTTGCAGCAGCAAGCAGAACTCGCCTTCGACGAGGCCGAACCGCGCGGCCGTGATCAGAAAGTGAGATCGAAGCGGACGAAGGGAGATCTCGCTACTCGCCCGCTATTCTAAAACAGCCAAGACCTTTACCAATTTATAAGGGAACGACTACCAGTACTCTGCCTGCCCGCTCGTGCTTGATCTCGATCTTATAGGCGCCTTGGCCCCGCACTACCCACTCGAACACCGCCAAGTCGTCCGTCGCGTCCATGCCTCCAAAAAGTCCGCCGCCCGCGGTGATGTGACTCCAGCCCGCCAGTTGCCCTGTCTGCTGCCGCAGCTTGCCACTTGCCAGCCAGCCAGGCGCGGAGCTGCCGGCCAAGCTTGCCGGCTCCCCTTCCCGAGTTATCTCGCCGATAATGCCCCGCACCAGGTTCTTTTCGGCGGCCACCTTTGTGACATTGGTGGGGAGCCACCCGGTGTTTTGAACCGCGACTCGGATGCGCTTCGCGTCTCCTCCCAGATCTTCGATCTCGGTTTTGAGCAACTCTAATCGAGGGGCAAGAGCGGCTTGCCAGACGACCCAATCGGCAAGAGGGGCGACTTCCCTTTCTAGGTGGTCGAGTGGCGGATTGCGGAATGCGTACATGTAATCCCACCCGCCGATCTCGACCTCGCCGAGTTGGGGATGCACGAATGCTTTCCATGCCACATGGCCGTTGCCACCGAGCTTTTCATCGTTCCATTTGAGTAAAGCCAGATCATCTGCGTGGGGATGCTCGCGAAACCACTCGATGTATTTGTAGTCGGTGATGCCGGCTTGTCGCTGGGGCGACCAGATTTCAGTTGTCCAGGCAAACACTCCGCGATGTTCATACATCCAATCGTCGAAGACGCCGGTAATGACTTCCTTCGGGTGATAGCGGAAATCGTGATACACCGAAATGGCAGGATAGCCGGTCATTTCCAGCCCTTTGTCGCCGATCGTGGTGTAGGCCCACAGGTCTTCGCTAGGAATCTGATCGTCGGGCTTGCTGCTGGGTGGCCTGAGATGGACGCCGCTAAAAGTGTGAAACGTAACGGCTCCGCAAATATTTGGCCTCGTTACGATTGCCTCAACGGCCGCTCGAATCTCGGGCTCGCTGGTTGGAAAGGGCCCGGCGCCTCGTTGCTCCTGCTCTGGCCTCCAGCCAGAAGGAAAATTTCGGTTGAAATCGAGAGCTTCCTTCTTTCCTCTCGCGCGCATCGTGAGACCATCGAAATTGTGAAACAGCCCTTCGGAGAGGAGCCGATAGTAGGTGCCGCCCCTCTCGCCAGGTTCCCGGCGCTTCATCAGGCGAGGCTCTTCTTCGCTCACTTTCCATGCGCCATTCGCGTCCAGGATGCGCATCTGGAGGATACGGCCGTCTCCGTCGATGTCTTGCTGCTCTAGCCCTTCCGGATCCTCTTCGTCGTAAGGGTAGGGCCGGGTCGAAGAGCGGATGAGGCGCGGAGGCGATTCCAGCGCCCACTCGGCGCCATCAGGATTGAGCCGCGGAACCAAATAAAAGGTATGGGTCTTAAGCATTTCCCCGTCGCCTGTCACCAGCTTGTTCAGCAGGAACAGGACGGCGGTTGAAGCACTGACCTCGGTTGCGTGAATGTTGCCATCCGCCCAAAAGGCGGGCTTATCGGAATGCTGACCTACCTGATGATCCGTAACCGTCACGAGCCAGATGTCGCGTCCCTCGTGGCTTTTGCCGATGCTGCCAAGTTGGATCAACTCGGGAAACTCGCTAGCGAAGCTTCTCAAGAGCTGGGTTAGCTCGTCGTAACGGTAGTAACGGTCGAAAGAAATCGCGGGCATGCTTTAATCATGCACTGTCCGGCTACCTCCCCGGGTCGTTTTCGACGCGATACCAGCTGCACACTTCTTCAACGGCTTCTTGGGCGGCCAGGGAGGTAAGGGCTGCCCGGAAGCTAGATTCACGGCACTGGTGGGTCAAAAAGGCGATCTCTCCCCTTCCCTCGCCCAGTGTTTTCATTTCCATCGCGGCGAGGCTAACATCGTAGTTGCCGAGGTCGGTGGCAATGATGCCCAGCACGCGCGGGCGGTCCTGGACGATGAGCCGGAGATAGTAAGACGTGACCAGTTCGTCGATTGGCGCGGTTTGCATTCCCTCGTCGTAAGGGATAGCGCTTCCTCCGCCTCCTGCGGCGATGTTTCGTCCCACGTCGATCAGATCGCCCACTACCGCGCTCGCCGTGGGATCGGAGCCAGCTCCTCGCCCCGTGAACATGACGTCTCCCACGAAGTCGCCGTGCAGCCACACTGCGTTGTAAACGTCACACACCGATGCCATGGGGTGTGTCTTCCGGATGAAGGTCGGATGCACTCGAGGAAGAATGCGATCGTCGCCCACTGCATCGATGATCCCGAGCAGCTTGATCCTAAAGCCTAGAATGTCTGCATACTGCATGTCTTCAAGGCTCACCTTTCTGATGCCTTCGCGATAAACGCCTTCCATCGGCACCTGCTTCCCGAAGGCGATGCTGCCCAGGATCGCGATTTTATAGGCCGTATCGAAGCCATCCACGTCGTTCGTAGGATCAGCTTCGGCGTATCCCTTGGTCTGCGCTTCCGTCAGGGCGTCCTCGAAATCGGCGCCATCCTCTTCCATTCGCGTGAGGATGTAGTTGGTGGTGCCGTTCAGGATGCCCATCATTCGAATCACATCGTTTCCCGCGAGCTGATGCTTGAGGGGCTGAACCAGCGGAATGCCTCCACCGACGGCGGCTTCGAAGTGGAGATCGAGCTTGCGGTCGCGCGCCATGTGCACGAGGCGCGAACCGGCTTTAGCGATTAGCTCTTTGTTCGCGGTGACGACGTGTTTGCCGTTTTCAAGGGCTCTCTCAACCAGCCTGGACGCTGGATCCACCCCTCCGATAAGTTCGAGGATGACGTCGATCGTGGGATCATTCACGATCGAATCGAGGTCGTTTGTGAACATTTCTCCGGGAAGCATTCGCGGCTTCGCCATGTCTTTGATGCCGATCATGACGACCTCTAGAGGCAAGCCTATCTTGCGCCTGATGGCCTCGTGATTGTCACGAAGCATTCGGTAAGCCCCAGAGCCCACCGTCCCAAAACCCAAAATGCCGACGCGGATCGTGCGTGTAGCGACAGGAGCGGTCACGTCCTATTGTGAATGGATTGAAGCGACCTTGCTTAACATCTTCACTCGCAGACGGGGTTGGCGTTAAGCCTTCGTGCTCATGAGTGCTCTTTGGGTTTTTCCCTCCGCAGGGAGTCTCGCATAGTCGGCACTACGTTGGTGGTTCTGACGATTGCGGTGGCCGCGTCCGTTCAGGTACAAACATGCTTCCATCAAGTGCGGCAGTGGCGGAATTGGTAGACGCGCACGGTTCAGGTCCGTGTGCCCAAAAGGTGTGGAGGTTCGAGTCCTCTCTGCCGCACCCAAAAGTCTATAAAGAGAGCGTCAGGTCGCCCCTGACGCTCTCTTTTCGTTACCAGCCTCTTGGTTGAGGTTCCTGATCGGCAGGATCTCCGAGAGGATCCTCGGAAGCGGGGCGAACATTGGGGAACTGTTCCGAGTCGGCCGGATCGCCCAAGGGATCTTCCGAGGCGGGCCGCATGTTTGGGAACTGCTGCTGATGGCTTTGCGAGCCATAGTCCGCCTGCTGAGTTCCGTAACCCTCGCTCGGCTGCAAATCGGCGGGATCGCCAAGGGGATCCTGGCTCGCAGGCAACACCTGTCTTTGCTGCTGTTGCTGCTGGCCGCCACCCATCATGCCCCCGAAAAGGCCCTCGATCTGACCGATAAGGCCGCTAGGATCATTCCCCTCCTGATGAGGCGTGGACGGATCCTTGAAGATCGCGTCCTTCACCTTCCGAAGCAAGCTCTCGAGATCCATTAGTCGTTCCCCAGGCCAACCAGATCGCGGCCAGACTTATTCCAGTTGTAGCCCTGATACTGTTGGTATTGTTGCGCTTCAGCCCAGGGAACCTGGATGCCTTCCTTGGGCGGAGTGACCCAGTGGGCTCGACCCGTGTTGTCGCGATAGTAAACGCGTCCATTCTTTGAAAGGTAATACTGCGGCTCGCTACTCACGTTTTGAGCCCGCTTTTCCTTGTTCTTCTTGTACATGTAGTACAGCGCGGCGGCTCCGGCGAGGATTGCCACCTTTGTGCCGGTTGACATGCCCTTCTTCTCCGGTTGCTGCTGGGTAGGCAACGTTTGAGCCCGCTGACCCCTGTAATCATCGACCGGCGGCTGATTGGCACCCACCGTGGAGCTGTCAGTACCCCCGCCTGAGCCGCAGCCGATCACCATCGGGGCGACCATAACTAGCGAGGCACACAACATCAAACCTTTTGAGCGCGTCCAACGCTCCACTTTGCTCATCATTCCTTTTTTTTGCTCCTTTAGCGAATAGCCATAGGGGGCGACTGCGAGCAGCGGGAGCGGGTTCCCTGCCGTGGGTCCATGCAGGGCCAGAAATCAGCCCAGGGCCTGCTCCAAGTCTCGGATCAGATCGTCCACGTTCTCCAATCCCACGCTCAAGCGAATGAAATCGGGCGTGACTCCGGCGCTCGCCTGCTCCTCCGCGGTCAACTGCTGATGCGTCGTACTTGCGGGGTGAATGACGAGCGACTTTGCATCGCCCACGTTCGCGAGCAGAGAGAAGATCTGAAGCCGGTCGATGAACTGAACCGCGGCCTCGCTGCCTCCCTCGATACCGAAACCTACAATCGCGCCAAACAGTCCCCGGTAATGCGTCTGCCGAGCTCTCTCGTGCGTCGGGTGCGAAGGCAGCCCTGGGTAGCTGACCCATTTCACCTTTGGATGCTGCTCGAGAAACTCAGCCACTCGCGAGGCGTTGCTTGAATGCCGCTCCATCCTCAAGTGCAGGGTCTCCAATCCCTGCAAGAACAGAAAGGCGTTAAACGGGGAGAGGGCGGCACCCGTGTCGCGCAGCCCCTGGACTCTGGCTTTTAGCCCAAACGCCACGTTCCCCAACCCTGGAAAGTTTCCGAACACTTCCCAAAACTTGAGTCCGTGATAGCTGGGATCAGGCTCCGTGAAATTTGCAAACCTGGGCCCTCCCCAGTCAAAGTTTCCTCCGTCGACGAGAATGCCGCCGATGGACGTGCCGTGGCCGCCGATAAACTTGGTCGCGCTGTGGACCACCACGTTCGCACCTAGTTCAAAAGGCTTCAACAAGTAGGGCGTGGGCAGCGTGTTGTCGATCACGAGCGGCACGCCGGCCTCTCGAGCGATCGACGAGACCTCGGAGAATGGGAAGGTGTCCAGGCGAGGGTTACCTACCGACTCGCCAAAAATTAGCTTCGTTTTGTCCGTGATGACCGAGCGAAAGCTGGCCGGATCGCTGGGATCAACAAACCTGACCTGGATGCCCATTTTCGGAAGCGTGTAGTGGAAGAGATTGTAAGTGCCGCCGTAAAGCGAGGTACTTGCCACGATCTCGTCTCCCGCTTCCGCAATGCTCGTGATCGCTAGGGTGGTGGCCGCTTGTCCGCTTGCCGTGGCCACCGCGTGAGTGCCTCCTTCGAGCTGGGCGACCCGCGTTTCGAACACCGCAGTGGTCGGATTCATGATGCGGGTGTAGATGTTGCCAAATTCCTCGAGTCCGAACAATCGCGCCGCGTGGGACGTGTCGTCGAACACGAAGCTGGTCGTTTGATAGATCGGAACCGCTCTCGCCTTCGTGGTCGGATCGACTTCCTGACCGGCATGCAGCGCTAGTGTTTCAAAGCTTTGTGGAATGGTGCCTTCGCTCATACAACCGTTCTACCGGCTCGCGACAACCTGGTTGACAGCGGTTTCGTCATGCGCCGTTGATTATTAGGCAAGAGAGGCTCGCTGTCGACGATCAAGAAAAGATGTAAGGCGGGCATGGATGCGGGCCAAGCTCTATAATTGGCAATGCCGCTCCGAGTTGGGCTCGTTACCTGTGCGCACCTGCACGTCCTCAGCTACATTCAGTGCCTCAAGACGCGGTCGGATGCCGACGTGATCGGGATCTGGGACCACGACCAAGAGCGCGGCCAAGCTTTCGCCCTCAAGCAAGGAATTCCCTTCCTTCCAACCTATGAGACCCTGCTAGAACAGTGCGATGCCGTGGCCATCGGCAGCGAGAACAATCTTCATGCAACCTACGGCATCCAGGCTGCCAACGCCGGCAAACACATCATTTGCGAGAAGCCTCTGGTGACGCGTGAAGAAGAGGGGGAAGCCTTCTTGCAGGCGGTAAGCCAAGCGGGAGTGCGGCTCATGACCGCCTTTCCCTGCCGATTTTCCCCTGCTTATCAATCGCTGAAGGCCCGGGTGGCCGCCGGCGAAATTGGCAGCGTACGAGCCATTTGCGCGACGAACCGAGGCACCTGTCCATTCGGCTGGTTTGTGAATAGCGAGCTCTCTGGTGGGGGAGCAATGATCGATCATGTGGTGCATGTTGCGGACCTCCTCCGTGATCTACTCGGCGAAGAACCCCGTGCAGTGCGGGCCCAAGTGGGCAGGAACATGTATGGCCAGGAGTGGGAGGATACGGCGATGCTCACGCTGGAGTATCCCAGCGGCGTGTTCGCGACGCTGGACTCAAGCTGGTCCAGGCCCAGCACCTACCGCACGTGGGGCGATGTTACGATGAACGTCGTCGGCGACCTCGGCGTGATCGAGCTGGACATGTTTGGCCAGGAGGTCCAGCACTATCACGCCGGAGACGTGACGCACACCGTGGCTCCTTACGGCCCAAATCTCGATCTTCTAATGGTTGAAGAGTTCCTCAAGGCGATTGCCGAGAATCGAGAGCCGCTGGTTACGGGCCAAGATGGCTTCGCTGCGGCAAAGGTTGCGATCGCCGGATACCGCAGCTTGCAAGCTTAGCGCTCCTTCCGACGGTTGCCGGAAGGAGTCAACTGATTTATCTACTCGTTCCGATTCAGACTGAGGTCTTCGACTCGAACGGAGGTGACGTAGTCCTTTCCGCTTGCGGTGACGACCACGCGGTAATCCCCCGCGGGCGCTACCCGACCACTCAGGCGGCCATTCCAACTCACAACGTTCATTCCGGCGTTGTTCGTCCCTGTGAAGGTCTCGGTAAAGCTCTCGTCTGCGCTAGACACTTTCACCGTCACGGTGCCAGTTGCCGGCTGCTTCAAGTAGTAGAACAACTTGGTTCCCGGCTGAGAGTTCGGGGTCATGAACAAGCTGTCCCCGCCAAACCAGGGACTACCAACCCGGCCCATGAGATACACGTTCTGAGGCTTCAAAGCCGCCGCATCGCTTGCCATCTGCGCCGTTGTGAGGCCCTCAAGGCCGTTAATGTCCATTGTCCAGATCGAACGCCCGTGGGTGCCGATGATCAGATCCAACTCACGCGGGTGAACTTTCAAGTCATGGACGGCCACAGTCGGGAAGTTGCTTCTCAGCCGTGTCCAACTCTGACCCCGGTCGAGTGACACTCGAAGGGACATTTCTGAACCCAGGAACAAGAGGTCCGGATTCTTTTCACCTTCGGTGATGACATACACGGAGTCGAAGTCGGGAAGTCCGCCTGCGAGGCTGGCCCAAGTTTTGCCAAGATCGTCGCTGACGAAAACGTACGGTTTGAAGTCGTTGCTTCGGTGCCCGTCGAAGGTGGCGTAGAGGCGAGTATCCGACCACTTGGACGCCAGCACCCGCGAGACCCAAGTATTTGCGGGAACGCCCTTGATGTTCGGCGTCAGCTCGGTCCACGTCTTTCCACCGTCTTGGGTGAGCCATACAAGCCCGTCGTCGGTTCCGACCGTGATAAGCCCCGGCTTTCGCGGCGACTCGCTAATCGTGATGATCGTGCAATGGACTTCGGCACCCGTATTCTCAGGGGTAACGCTGAGTCGGCCGGCTTGCTGCTTCTGCGGATTCATGGTCGAGAGGTCGGGCGAAATCACGTCATATGAATTGCCGCGATTGTTCGAGCGGAACAATCGGTTGGCTCCAACGTAGAGCGTCTTTGAGTTGTGCGGACTCAGGATGAAAGGGGTGCTCCAATTGAAGCGCAAAGGCTGGCCGGGTAGCGCTGGCCGAATCGACCGTGTGCCGCCTGCCTTCAAATCGATCCTGACCACCGCCCCGCCTTGGCTCTCTGCATAGACGGTTGACCAGTCCTCGGGATCAGCCTGTACGTGAAAACCGTCGCCGCCGATCAGGCTCAACGTGTCGTAGAAAGCCACCCCTCCACGCGTCGTTTGGGTCGGATGGCCCCAACTTCCATTGTCCTGAAGCCCCCCGTAAACCCAATAGGGTTTACGCATATCGAAGGACACGGCATAAAACTGGCCCAGGGCCATCTTGTTATGCATCTCCCAGCTTTTGCCTTGATCTCTGGTTTCGTAGACTCCGCCGTCAGTGCCAAGGATCATCTGGAAGGGATCGTTGGGATTGATCCAAGCAGCATGCATATCCGAATGCACTCGATTGTTTTGTTGGGTGAAGGTCTTGCCACCATCGGTGCTGACGCTGAGACTCACTTCTAGCAAGTACATGCGGTTTTCATCGACGGGATCTTGCTCCGGTCGCGAGAAGTAGAAGGGTCGAGGATTACGGTTGTAGGTGCGGGTCCAGCTTTCGCCGCCATCTGTGCTGCGGTAAACGCCGCCAGCACGGCTTCGAATGGCGCCCTGCTCCGCCGAGACGGTTTCACCGGGCAGTTGACCGTGCTCGATGGTCGCGACGACGATTCTAGGATTGGCTCTGAAATAGCTAATTCCGATCCGTCCGAGCCTCACACCTGGAATACCTTTCGTGATCTTCCGCCAGGTCGCGCCGCCGTTCGTGGACTTGTACATCCCACTACCGGGCCCGCCGCTGATGAAGTCGTACGCCGCGCGACGTCGGCTCCAGGCTGCGGCAAGAAGATTATTCGGATTTTTAGGATCGCGTTGAATGTCGATGATGCCCGTGTCCTGATCGATAAAGAGAACGTTCTTCCACGTCTTGCCTCCGTCCGTGCTGCGATACATACCGCGTTCAGGATTGGGACCCCAGAGACGGCCGAGAGCCCCGACGAGAATGTTGTTGGGATCGCGAGGATCGATCATCACCTCACTAATGTGATGCGTCTCACGCAGACCCATGTTCTGCCAGGTCTTGCCGCCGTCGGTAGTGTGGTAAACACCGTCGCCCCAGGCAACCGAATTACGGCTGCTCTGCTCACCTGTGCCAACCCAGATGTCGTCGGGATTGTTCTGGTTGACCGCCACGGAGCCCATCGAAACCGTGTTTTCCCGGTCAAAAATAGAGGTGAAGGTCAGCCCAGCGTTGTCAGTCCTGAAGAGACCACTCGACGCGGTTGCGACAAAGTAAGTGCGGGGGGCCTTCTCATAAACAGCGATGTTCATAACCCGCCCGCCCATGTTGACTGGGCCGATGGAGCGTGCCGTGAGGGGAGCAAGAATGTTGGCGAGGGGACCTTCGCTCGGCAGCATTCTGTCGGACATTCTTCCGCCGCTGTCGAACTGTGAGAGCGCAAGCGCTGAGATTGATAAAACAAAGAGAAGTGCTGGACCTTTCATAGTGTCTCGATTCACGGGAGCCTGAACCCCGCGCGGAATGAATGGATTGTAGCGGAGATTGAACGTGGCCGATAGAGGCGGGGCAGAAAACCAGACTCACTTTTCACGTGGAATGTAAATATCTTCTATTCGAAGCGCTCGTACATTTTGTTCTTAGTTGGGAGAAAGGTTTGACAAAATTCCGCAAATGGTTGACGGAAAGTGGTTTTGAGAACTACATAACCATAAGGCGGCGGAGATTGTCGATGGATACCTCACCACAAGATGTAGGATGAACCTCCCTTCACCCCTTCACCCTTGCGCTTATACTGAGGAATGCCCGAAAAGACAGAGGACGCCCCCAAGGAAGAGAAGTATCCGCTCGACACCGAGCGTGAGCCTTCGGTTACCAAGCATCGCCTGGGAAAGCTGGAATACACCGCCACCGCCGGCATGTTGCCGTTGAAGAACGAGTTTGGAGAGACTGAGGCGGGCATTTTCTTCATGGCGTACACCAAAGACAAGGTGGATGATCCTGCCGAGAGGCCGTTGATGTTCAGCTTCAACGGTGGCCCAGGCTCTTCCTCGGTGTGGCTTCATCTCGGCGCAGTCGGTCCCAAGCGGGTTAAGATGCTGGCAGATGGCGACATGCCGGAGCCACCCTTTGAGCTGATCGACAATCCGGAAAGCTGGCTAGAGCACGCAGATTTGGTCTTCATCGATCCGGTGGGAACGGGGTACAGTCGGCCCGCAAAGAAGGATGGCGGCAAAGCCTATTGGAGCTTGGAGGGCGACGTGAAGTCGTTTGGCGAGTTTATCCGACTCTATCTGTCTCGATACCGCCGCTGGGCGTCTCCGCTCTACCTCGTGGGCGAAAGCTACGGCACCACCCGGGCCGCTGGCATATCGGGGAGCCTGATCGGACAAGGTATTGCATTCAAAGGGATCGTGCTCGTGTCGAGCATCCTCAACTTCCAGACGACCCGCTTTACGAAGGGCAACGATCTTCCGAACATCCTCTTCTTGCCCACCTACACGGCCACCGCCTGGTTCCACAAGAAGCTTCAGCACGCTTCGCTGAAAGACGCCCTCAAGGAATCTGAGGACTTCGCCGCGAATGAATACACTCTGGCCCTCTCCAAGGGAGACAGGCTCACGGGTAATGAACGCGAAGATACGGCGCAGAAGCTCGCGGAGCTTACGGGTCTGTCCACTGAATATCTCGAATCGACAGACTTGCGCATCAATATCCACCGGTTTTGCAAAGAGTTGCTGCGTGCCGAACGAAGAACCGTCGGACGGCTCGACAGCCGCTTCAAGGGGATCGACGAGACAGCCTCAACCGAAAACCCAGAGCACGATCCATCGATGACGCTGATCATGGCTCCCTACACAAGCATGATCAACGACTATCTGAGGCGCGGCCTCGGCTATGAGACCGACGTTCCTTACTACGTGTTTAACCCCGAAGAGCTCTACAAGAGTTGGAGCTATGGCGATGCCGGCAAGGGTTTCCCCGACACAAGCGAAGCTCTGCGCTCCGCCATTTCCAAAAACCCTTACATGAAGGTCTTCGTCGCATCCGGCTACTACGACCTTGCCACCCCTTACTTCGCAACCGAATACACGCTCGCGCATCTGGGTCTGGACCCCTCCTTGCGCAAGAACATCAGCACGGCCTACTACGAGGCCGGACACATGATGTACATCGACGCAAAGTGCCTAGGCAAGCTCAAGCAGGACGTAAAGACTTTTCTTGAGGGCACTGTGCGTCCTGAGAGGTAAAACCATGCCATGACAGCAGCAGAATTGCTTAAAAAGCAGGTGGAAGAATCCGGGTTTATGCTCACCCAGGTGTTTGAAGGTGTCACAGAAGAGACCGCAGATGCGAAAAATGCCAATCTGATGACCCCGCGCGAGACGGCGCTGCACTTATGCGAGTGCTACCTTATGCTCGAGACGAGAGTTCGCGGCGAGGAGTACAAGTGGGGCACATTCGCGCCTTCTGGAACAACCTGGAGTGAGATTCAAAGCGAGCTGTTTCAAATTCGTGGCCGCGCCGCCGAGGCAGCCTTGACAAAGGGTGACGATCAAAGCCTGTGGCGACTCAACGGTATCATCGTCGGGCACGATCAATATCATGTCGGGCAGATGTGCGCCATCCGGCTCGCATCCGATCCCGATTGGAACGCCTACAGCATCTACGGCTTAGAGGAGTAGCCCCTTAGCCAGCATAGGCTTTAGCGTGGACGACTTGTGGAAGGTCGCCGTCGGCGGTTTTCCATGCGGTCAAGAACAGCTTGTAGGCAGCAGCCGCTTCCGCTTTCCTGCCCGCAGCCTCCTGAGCCTTGGCGACTCCGAAAAGGAGCCAACCGCTGTTGGGCCGGTAGAAAAGCGCATCTTTGTAGATCGAGAGGGCCTCGTCGAAAAGCTTGGCCCGGACCAGCGCATCCCCTAGCGTCTCGTGCGGCAATCGCAAATAGGTTGGGGGCTCGTCGTACGCGATCGTGCGGAACACGGCCACTGACTTGCGCAACGTTTCCAAAGCTTCGGTTTGCTTCCCCTGGGCCATGAGCAACGAACCTTTCAGTTCGTGCGCCTGGGCTTCAGAAATACGTCGCCGGGTCAGGGCCCAAGACATCGTCGGATTCGCGACCCCTGTTCCAAGAGCTTTCTCCAGCCGGGCTACTTCGGTTTCGGCCCCGGCAAGGTCTCCGGCAGCTACCGCTGCCATTCCGGCGAAATAGGCTCCCTTGGCCGCGAGCTGCGACCATCTGGCGGCACGCCAGGCGAGGTCGTCTCGGCCCTGGCCAGTCGCATGGGCCTCTTTGAGCCGGCCCATCTCAATCAGGTTGGCGGCCATGTAATCCATGTTGTGCCCATAGTTCCAGTTAGCGCTCGTAGTCGCACCCGGCATTTTGGCGATGTAAAGTTCATCGACCGCCTGGGAATCCCGGAAGGACTTCTGCGCCTCTTCGTAAAGGCCAATGCGATTAAAAATATGCCCAGGCATGTGAACCATGTGGCTGGAGCCGGGGGCGCTGAGCGTGAGTTGCCGGGCATTCTTGAGCGCTTCGGCGGGCTTAAAACCTTCCACCGCGTGAATGTGATAGTGGAGAGCGGCAGCGTTCTTGGGGTCCTTCTTCAGCACGGGTCCGATCCACGCCATCACCTTCTTCATCTCTTCGCGGAGATTTCCGGCTTTGTCGTAGCCATCGCCGAGGCAAAGTTGAACTCTGATCGCGGAGATAAGCAGCCTAGGTTCCGCCACTGTCGGGTGGGAATCGATGAGGCTCGCCATCGCCTTCTCGAAATCACTTTCCCGGTCATCACGAGAAGCAGATCGCAAGCGAAACGCAGCGATCAGACCCTGTACAAGATCGCTCTCATCGCCACACACTTCGACCGCCCGCTTGATCGCATACGCGGCTTCCGCTTTGTGATTGCCGGGGGAGTGCCACGGCAGGCTCAGCGCGACATTCAATCCCAGCCAAGCCGCCCCACACGCGGGGTCCTCCTTCGTGGCGTCGCGAAAAGTCCGGACTGCCTCGTTAAACCAAAAGCAGTGGATGAGCGCGTAGCCTTGGCGGACGAGAAGCTTGGCTCTCTCGCTTTTACTAGTAATCGGAAGATCGCTCGACCCCACTCCCTCGATGACCGTGCCAGCCGGGAGCGCCACGATCGAAACGGGTTCAGGTGGCACGCAGGGGGACTGCGCTTGCGCCAAGCTGATGGAGGCGAGAAGGGCCAAAACTGGAAAGGACTTCATTGTCTTTGTTCATTATCCTGCCAAACTAGCCGAATGGAATATGTAAAGCTCGGCCGAACGGGCCTGATGGTCAGCCGCCTCTGCCTAGGGACGATGAACTTTGGGCCGAAGACCACCGAACCGGACAGCTACGCAATCATGGATCGAGCCCTAGAGCTTGGGATCAACTTTTGGGACACGGCCGATGTGTATGGCTGGACCAAAGGCGAAGGCGTAACCGAGAGGATCATGGGCCGCTACTTCGCACAGGGCGGGCGTCGTGACAAGGTCGTCCTTGCCACGAAGGTTTATGGGGACATGGGCGATTGGCCCAACCAGAGCAAGCTGTCCGCGCTGCATATTCGGAAGGCCTGCGACGAATCGCTGCAACGGCTCCAAACCGACTACATCGACCTCTATCAGATGCACCACGTGGATCGCAACACGCCTTGGGAAGAGATTTGGCAGGCGATGGAGATCCTGGTTCAGCAGGGCAAAGTGCTCTATGTCGGGTCTTCCAATTTTGCCGGCTGGCATATCGCCAAGGCTCAGGGTGCAGCGAAGGAGCGTCACTTCATGGGATTGGTGAGCGAGCAGTCGCACTATAATCTGCGCGTTCGAAAGCCCGAACTCGAAGTCATCCCGGTTTGCGAAGATTACGGCCTTGGGCTTATCCCCTGGTCGCCCTTGGCGGGCGGCGCTCTGGCCGGAAAGCCGACTGGCGAAGGCGGACGAAGAACGGAAGGCTGGACCGCAGAAGCCATCGAGAAGGACCGGGAAGTGCTCGACAAGTGGGAGTCCCTCTGCGCGGAACTAGGCGAAGCCCCTGCCGACGTCGCCCTTGCGTGGCTCCTCCACCAGCCCATCGTGACGGCTCCAATCATTGGCCCAAGAACCATGGATCAACTTAACGGCAGCTTGAAGGCTCTGGAAATCAAACTAAACTCGGAGACGCTAAGCAAAATCGACGCCATCTTCCCAGGCCACAAAACGGCTCCCGAAGACTACGCCTGGTAGAGAAAAAAGGAGCTGAAAAGTAGTTCCGGCCCTCCCTGGACTAGGCGATGCAATTTTGCCCTGGTCCCGGGAGGGTTCTGAAAATGGCCTACCAGAAGTTGTCGCCGATGCTGGTCCCGCTTCGCATCCGCTCCTCGTTGCCGCTCGGCGGGTTGACGATGAGAATCTCGAGATGGCGCATGGAAGGGGAAAGGTTTCCTACGGGCTTGAGTTGACAGCCATCCCATAGGTGCCACCTTGCATTCAAGCCTTTCTGAGGCAAGAAGAGGTGTCGGAACAGCGGGTACCTAAAGTCGCTCACTGGGATGCTGCCGACATGCACCCACTTCCCTGACCGCTCCCCATCGGCCAAGCTCATATAGACCGGGCCAAACTTATATCCAGCTTGCGGCAGCCGGTGCAAATCAGCCTCTGCGTCACCCTGAAAGTTGAACACGCTGACAAGATCGCCTTGTGCATATCGGCACGCGGTATCCGTGGCTACGTGATGCGCATAACCATAGAAGCCCGGCCCTAGCTCAACTCTGTAAACATCCCCGATCCCTCTGCTGGTCATGTTCCTTGCAGGTGCCATCAGAAGTGAATGTTCCACGACATAACAAGATTCACGGGCACAAAATGAGGAAAATTTCAGACCACCTCGACCATCAACTGGTCATTGGTAAACACGCAAATATCCGCGGCGATATGCATCGACTCGCGCGCGATCGCTTCTGCATCCATACTGGTGTGCTGAATCAGAGCACGGGCTGCGGCCAAGGCGAAGGGCCCGCCCGATCCAATACCTGCTACTCCATCATCCGGCTCGATTACGTTTCCATCCCCGGCCACGAGAAGCAAGCTCTCCGAATCGGCAACCAGCATCAAGGCGTTGAGCTGACGCAGGATCTTGTCCGTCCGCCACTCTTTGGCAAACTCGATCGCCGCTCGACGCAGGTTGCCGTTATATGCCTCCAGCTTCGTTTCAAATTTCTCCTGCAGGGCCTGCGCATCCGCCACCGAACCAGCAAAACCGCAGATAATTTTTCCTCCGGCCAGTCGCCGAACCTTGCGCGCCTTGTGCTTGAGAATCGTCGCTTCGCCAAGCGTCACCTGGCCATCGGCGGCAATCGCCGTCTTGCCATCTCTTCGAACTCCCACGACCGTGGTTGAGCGGATCATTCGTGGGAAGTTACCTTGCTCTGTCAGTCATAATCAGGCCGCACCATGCCCTTTATCTCTGATATCACTGCACGAGAGATCTTCGATAGCCGCGGCAACCCGACGCTTGAGGTCGACGTTTTCCTAGACAGCGGCGCGACCGGAAGGGCAGCGGTCCCAAGTGGCGCAAGCACCGGCAAGTTTGAGGCGGTGGAACTGCGCGACGGCGACAAGTCCCGCTTCAACGGCAAGGGCGTTACTAAGGCCGTCCAGAACGTCAACGAAATGATCGCTCCGGCTCTTCTGGATCGCGATGCCACCGATCAGACCTCCATCGACGCTGAGATGATCGCGATGGACGGGACGCCCAACAAAGCCATTCTCGGCGCAAACGCCATCCTCGGCGTTTCGCTCGCAGTAGCCAAAGCCGCCGCCGTCTACAGCCGCCTCCCGCTTTACAAGTACGTGGGCGGCGTTACGGCCCGGGTGCTTCCGGTCCCAATGCTCAACATCCTGAACGGAGGTGCGCATGCGGATTCCAACGTTGATTTCCAGGAGTTTATGGTGCTGCCGGTAGGAGCAGGCTCGTTCCGCGAAGCCATGGAGATGGGCGTAGACGTCTTCCACCAGCTCAAGGCAGTCTTGAAATCCAAGGGCCTGAACACGGCCGTTGGAGATGAGGGCGGTTTCGCCCCGAATCTTGAATCGCAAGAACTGGCGTTCGACTACATCCTCGAGGCCATCAACAAGGCCGGCTATACGGCCGGGAAGGACGTCTTCCTCGGCATCGACGCTGCGGCCACAGAGTTTTTTGAAGGCGGAAAGTATCACTACAAAGCCGGAGCCATGAAGGAGCGCAGCCCCGATCAGCAAGTGGAATATCTTGTGTCTCTTTGCGACCAATACCCGCTTCTATCGGTAGAGGATGGCTGTTCGGAAGACGACTGGGACGGCTGGAAAGAAGTCACTGCTGCGCTCGGTAAGCGAGTCCAGCTCGTCGGAGACGATCTCTTCGTGACCAATGTCGAGCGGCTGCTCCGAGGCATCGAGAACGACACTGCCAATTCGATTCTCATCAAGGTAAACCAGATTGGCACCCTCTCGGAGACCTTGGCCGCCGTTGACATGGCGAAGAGCGCGGGATACACGGCTGTTATGAGCCACCGCTCTGGCGAGACCGAAGATGTCACGATCGCCGATCTCGCGGTTGCAACCAACTGCGGCCAGATCAAGGCGGGCGCACCCAACCGAACTGATCGGGTGGCTAAGTACAACCAACTGCTTCGTATCGAAGAGATGTTGGGAGAGACCGCGGTTTACGCGGGGCGATCCGCCTTCGGTGTCGTGGGCAAGAACCTGTAAGGCTATGCACCGCTCTCTCGCCGCAGCTCTGGATGAGGCAGGGACCTTGCTCTCCGAGTTCCGTAGCGACCCCGCCACCTTGGTGGCCATGAGCGCAATCGCGGAGTGCCTGGTAAACACCTTTCGAGGCGGCCACAAATTGCTTACATGCGGAAACGGCGGAAGTATGGCCGATGCGATGCATGTCGCAGAGGAATTTAGCGGCCGCTTCCGCATGGATCGCCGCCCTTATCCAGCCATCGCGCTCAGCGATCCCGCGCACATGAGCTGCGTTGCCAACGATTACGGATTTGAGCACGTGTTCTCAAGGCAGGTAGAAGCACTTTTAAAGTCCGGAGACGTTCTGCTCATTCTGAGCACCTCCGGGGATTCCTCCAACCTTGTAAGAGCGGCAGAGGCCGCGCGTACGAACGGCTCCACGGTGATAGGAGCGTTGGGACGCGGAGGCGGCGCGCTGTTGCCTCTTTGCGACTTTGTACTGATGCCTCCCGGACAAGGCTCGGACCGAATCCAAGAGCTGCACATGCTGGCTTTCCACGCAATTATCGAGGCCGTCGAAAACGAGGTCCGCTGAACGCCGTATACTGAATCCACTTGCAAGGCAGGGGAAGTCCGGTTAAAGTCCGGCGCTGTGCCGCAACGGTATGTCTCAGATCGAGACGAGCCCGAATGCCTTCCTTGCAAGTCTGTGACAGCCGTCGCCTACGAGCATAGGTGACTGGAAGGCACCCGCTTTCCTCTCTTTGCTCTATTCGCCGGCCTCACCCGACAGCGCGCGGGCACGCGCTTAGTGAGGTTATGAACAAACGCGCATTTACGCTCATCGAGCTTCTCACCGTTATCGCCATCATCGCCGTCCTGGCCGCCATCCTCTTCCCTGTCTTCGCTCAAGCTAAGGAAGCCGCGAAAAGGACCCAGTCGAGTTCCAATCTTCGTCAGATCGCCGTTGCGTGGGTGATGTATGGTGCCGACTACGACGGCACTCTCATGCGGGTCGCCACATCTGGCGAAAGGACCCACTACTGGTGGGGGAGTTGGGATGGAGCGCTTCTCCGTCCGGAAGAAGGGCTGCTCTATCCTTACACGAAGAGCGCCGGAATCCAGATCGATCCATCGTTTATGCCGAACCTTAGAACGGCGCTTGGCTTCACTGGCTATGGCTACAACTATTTCTATCTCAGCCCATCGACTTTCGAACCTCCAACGTGGCAGGAGAGAGCCATACCGGTCCTAGAAGGACAGATCAGTGATCCTTCTGCAACCGTTTCCTTTGCAACTGCAGCTCGCATCAACAACTGGATTTACACAACGCCGACGCTGGAAGGCAACACGTATCTCGATCCGCCCAGCCAGCAGAATCCTAGCTTTCAGGGCAGACACAGCGGATCGGGCAACGTGCTCTGGGTAGACGGACATGTGACGACACGAAAACCGGTGTTTCGATCCGGTCCGTTTGGATGGGGATTCGATGCAAAGGACTTCCGCCCCCACCACCTCGGAGAAATCGATACCGATGGCGATCTGTCTACCGACGAGCTGTTCGACTTGGACTAGCGTCTCCCAACTGGCCCAGCGGCTGGCACATTTATTTGTGAAGGGGGGTCTAAACCCTCGGAGAGCAAGCTATGGAAGCAGTCAGGGACAGACTAAAAGAACGAACAATGGACATTCTGGATTGGGTGGACTACCGCCCTGATCCACACTGGTGGCAATATCTTGCCGTGCCTGCCGTGCTGGGTCTTGCTTACTTTTTCACCCCGATGGATCTGTGGCCGATTCTTATGCTCGCGAACATCGGGGTGACTCTATTTGGAATGGCGCTTTGGTTTGTCGGCCTCTTCGCCGTCGTCGGTTGGCGAACTCTGCGCGACCTATGGCAGGCAAGCGCCGTCATCGACGCGAAGTTGGCCCTCTCCCGGGAACTCTAGTGGAATGCTAAATTGACATGCAAAGGATGGCAAAAATCTGGTGGGTTGAACGGGCGGGTCCTGGGCGTTTAGGAATTGCCGCCTGCCCCACCGGCTCCTCCCTCGAAGCGGACCTGCAAGCCTATGGGGATGCAGGTGCCCAAGAGATCGTGAGTCTGTTAACGGCAGATGAAGTCGAGACGTTGGCGCTTCATAAAGAAGCTGAAACCGCCCGTCGCCTCGGGCTCAAGTTTAAACGTTTTGGAATCCAGGATCACGGCGTCCCCACGGTGGACCGTGGCCTCGACGGCTTCTTGAAAGCCATCAGCAAGCAACTTCAAAGTGGGCGGTCCATCCTCATTCATTGCGCAGGAAGCGAGGGGCGTTGCGGCCTTATCGTGGGTGCGGTGATGGCTATGGAGGGCGTCCCGATCGACGAGCTTCTCAAAGCATTGCCTTCTCCCCAGCGCTCCAGAGCATTCGAAACCCCGGAGCAAGAGCAGTGGCTGCGAGACTTCGCGCAGCAGTACCGACCGCTCGCCGCGAAACCTCAACCGTCTTCGCGAGAGCCTGAGGCACTTGACCGCTTGCGTGCGGCCGTGGTCCTTGGCGTCGTTTGTATCCTTGGCGCCGCCGCCTACTTAGGGCATGCGAAAGCCAAGAAGAATCGCAACTTTCGGTTCGTCCTTTGATCTAGTCTCCGGGTTCCTCCTCTTGCAAAAAGTGAAGGAAGGAACTGGCTAGGGTATCGGCGCTAATCCGGCTTTTCGCAGTTCTTCGTTGACTGCCGCGAGATCGACTTTGACCAACCGATCGAGCTTGGCCGCTTCTACAGCGAACTCCCTCGAAAGGCGAGCAAACACTTCGCGCGACTGATCCGTCGGACGGTAATCACCCGATCCCACCACGCCGATCAAGGCGGCAATTTTATTGTTCAGCCTGATCGGATAATTGAGGGGGTCTTGGCCGCTGCGGTTCTGCGTCTGGTAAATCGCCTCTTCAACAGTCGTCAACGCAGCCTTAAGAGCCACGATCTGAGTTCTCGCAAGGGCTGCGTTCGGCTTACCCTCGATATCAGTCGATGACTTGTCTAACGCAGTCCGCAAAGTTCGAATACGAACAACCGCGTCGTTGGCCTCCTCCACCTTCACAGATATCTCGCGAAGGAAGCGAAATTGTTCAACCGCGTCCCTATCCGATGAGTCAGAGCGGGGATCTTTTAGCCAGCGGAATGTCTGATCCTGTTTAACTCCGTCTACGTTGAGCGTGACCGTGTACGTTCCTGGAGGAGCCGTAAAGGGGCGGGGGCCCGCTGCCCAGAAGATCATTCCGGGAGTAGGTCGATAGGAGGGGTATTGAAGAAAGGCAGAGGTGCGCTGGAAACCCTTGGTCTTAGGAGGGTTTGCGAGGGTCTGGAATACCTTGCCTTCGCTGTCCCTGAACTCGAGCTTTACGTCGCTGGCATCGGTAGGGAGGAAGTAAGACACGACGACTCCGCTCATCGGATTAGCGCCTTCGCCCCGAGGACTGCTGCCCCATCGAACGCGATAGCTGTCTCGAGGAGCAAACAGGGTGGGTTTCGCGGGGGTCATTGCCCCGATTTGATGGAGGGGCGAGAGGTCGTCGAGGATCCAAAAGGCGCGGCCATGAGTGGCCGCGACCAGGTCGTCGTCCTTCCATGCGAGATCGTGCACGGGGGTGACCGGCAGGTTCAGTTGCAGACTTTGCCAGTTCGCTCCACCATTGAAGCTGATCCATACACCCGTCTCCGTGCCCGCATAAAGCAGTCCCTTTCGTCGGCGATCTTCTCGAATGACCCTGACAGGTGCGTCCTTCGCCATCCCGTTGATGGGAACCCAAGTCTTCCCGTAGTCGGTTGTGCGATAGGCGTAGGGTGCGTAATCGTTGTTTTCGTGATTGTCTACTGCGATAAAGCACACGGCGGCATCGTGGGGCGACGGCTCAACACTGCTCACGAGGCCCCATTTGGGAAGTCCTCGGGGCGTAACGTTGGTCCATGTCGTGCCGCCGTTCTGCGAAACGTGAACAAGCCCATCATCGGAACCGGCCCACAATACTCCGGCCCTCTTTGGTGATTCCGCAAAGGCGAAGACCGTGCCGTAATACTCGACGCTCGTATTGTCTTTCGTGATCGGCCCACCACTGGATGCCATGGTTGCCGGATCGTTTCGGGTTAAGTCCGGGCTGATTCGCTTCCATGTCTGCCCTCCGTTCACAGTTGCTAACACAAATTGAGAACTGGTGTACAGCTTGTTTGGATTGTGAGGCGAAAACACAATCGGGAACGTCCACTGGAATCGATGCACGAGATTGGCCGCCCCGTGTCCCATGGGATTCTCGGGCCAAGGATCGACGGACCGACCCTGATTGGTGCGATGATTAAGCCAGGACAAGTCGCCGCCATAGCTGCCGCCGAACACAACGTCGGGGTCGTTAGGCTTCGCCACTACGTATCCGCTTTCGCCTCCCGCCGTGCCGGTCCAGTCGGTTCGGCTGATGCCGGCTCCCTGGGTTCGGCTGGGAATTCTGATCGTGCTGTTGTCCTGTTGGGCACCTAGAACGCGATAGGGAAAGGCATTGTCCGTGCTGACATGGTAGATCTGCGACGTTGGGTAGGTCTGTTCGGTCCACACTTGACCGCCGTTTATCGAGACGGTGCCCCCGCCGTCGTTGGAAAGTGCCATTCTCGCCGGATTGTTCGGCGCGATCCATAGCTCGTGGTTGTCGCTATGCGGGCTTTGCATACCCGTGAAGGTCTTTCCCGCATCCGTCGAGCGGCCCATTCCGACGTTGAGCACGTAGACGGTGTCCTTTGCTTTAGGATCCGCGACGACATGAGTGTAGTACCAGGCACGCTGACGCCAGTTGCGGCTGTCATTCACAAGCTTCCAAGTTCCCCCGGCGTCGTCGCTCATGTATAGGCCGCCTTCCAACGCCTCGACCATGGCCCAATACCGATTAGGATCCACAGGCGAAATGGCTACTCCGATCTTGCCAAGAACGCCTGGTGGGAGCCCCGGCCGTCGACTTAGATCGACCCACGACCGGCCCGCATCGGTCGACTTGAATATTCTGCTGCCTTCTCCTCCACTGTTGAGCGTCCAAGGCGCTCGCCACGCTTCCCAGGTAGCCGCGAGCAGCACGTCAGGGTTGCTTGGGTCTAGTTTTAAGTCGATGGCTCCGGATCGAGCGAAACCGGGGAGCACCTGGTTCCAGTTCTTGCCCCCGTCCATGGACTTGTAGACACCGCGGGCATTAGAATCTGCCACTCCCGGATGTGCATAGACGGGTCCAAGCGCAGCGACGTAAATTATCTCCGGGTTGTCAGGATGGATTACGATCTTAGAGATCGTTTTCGTATCGGCAAGGCCCAAATGCGTCCAAGTCTTCCCAGCGTCGACAGTCTTATAGACACCGTCGCCTTCGGAGATATTTCCGCGAATGTCACGCTCCCCCATCCCCACGACGACGATGTCAGGATTCGATGCTGAGATGGCTACGGCACCGACAGACGAGGTCTTTAGGAACCCATCCGAAACCGGACTCCAGCTTTCGCCACCATCGGTCGTTTTCCACACGCCCCCGCCGGTTGCGCCGAAGTAATACTCCTTGGGGCGCTGTATCGACCCGGCAATGCTTATGGATCGCCCACCGCGGTAGGGCCCGATCGAGCGCCACTTCATCCCACTAAAGAGCTGTGGATCGACTTGGGCGGCGCTGAGAGCAGCGAGGATGGGAAGCAGGAGAAGGGCGACTATTCGCAGATGCTTGGTCACGTCTACTGAACGTTACCCGCCCGTGACTCTTTTGTAATTGCCTCTTCTCCTGCCCATCAAGCTAAGAAGGCGAACCCATGAAACTAGAACCCGAAGGGCAGAGAGACAACCCCCTAGTCCCTCGGAGGTTCGGGCTCCCCGGCGAGCTCGAAGTTCAGTTTCTGGCGGAATCCTTTGGGAGTTTCAGCACGGCCCATACCACCTTGCGTGGGCTGCTCTTCCGCCACACGTTCTCTCACGTTGTCAAGCTCCTCGCCGGTGCCTTCGGCAGTATCCTGCTCCACCGTGTGATCTCCCTCGCTAACACCGTCAACTGCGTGATTTTCTCCGTAGACATTCTTATTCTTATTTGGCATTTTCTCCTCCTATAACCCTTCGCTCTCAGCGCCCTTCTTCGTTGCCCTCGGTCGCAGCTCCGCTTTTTCAGAGTCGGTCGACGGGTCGTACACGGCAACAATTTCGTCGTCCTGATCCACCCGTTGCCGCTCCAGGACCTCGGCGTCTTCGTGAGCAATCTTCGGGGGGTTTTCTCTGATGGCGTCGTAGACCGGGTGCTGATCCGCTGAAACGAATCCCTCTTTGCCCACGGTTTCAGGCGTCGCGCCTTGTAGATCGGAATCGCTATCCCCTTCACGATGCGGGATCGGCTCATCGCCAGGTGGGCGGCTGAAGGCTTTGATACTTCCCTGCAGCTCTTCGAGGGTTTCGCCATTGCCCGAGGGCGAGAGCCCGGAAAGGTGGCCCACGTTTTCGTTCTTCTGTTCGCTCATGGGAGTTGGACTCGGCTCGTGTCGCAGGGTTCAGCAGTCCCGGGCAGCGGTGCTCAAGCGAACACCAGCTTCGCAAATTGGGTAAGCATGGAAAGTGAGCACCGTTGCAGCGCATCCGTGGCTAAGTGTCGAGCCGTACAAGCTTCCCGTAGAGGACTACAAGTTCTTTCGGCGCGAGGGTTACTTGGTCATTCGCGGGCTGGTGCTGCCTCAACATGTGGCCGAGCTTCGCGCCCATACGGAGGAGATACTCCACGGCCGCGTCGACCTTCCCGGCATCGAGGCACCTGCACCGGATGCATCACTCAAAGAGCTGGAGACGCGGCTCCTACGGATTCACATGATGCATCGGCACGTGGAGATCTGGGAACAGTACATGCTCTATCCGCGGGTGCTCGACGCGGTGCAGGCCCTCCATGGTCCGGACGTTTTGGCGATGCAGACGATGCTCTTTATCAAGGGACCAGGAGCGCTCGGCCAGGGGTATCACCAGGACACCTACTACATTCCCACCTTTCCAGACACCCTCATCGGAGCGTGGATCGCGATCGACGCGGCTGACACGGAAAACGGCTGCCTCTGGATCGCACGAGGAAGCCAGACCGAGCCCATCTACCCTCCAAAGAGTGGTTATGGATATGGTGACTGGGGCTTGGAGGGGATCGAGGAGGTGAGCAACGTGGGTGGCCACTGCAACATCGACGAAGATCCGCTGAACACTCTGAATCCAATCGCCGCGAAGTACGAGGCGGTGCCGGCCCCGGTGCAGCCGGGTGACGTAGTGTTTTTCGCGGGCCACGTGTTGCACAGGTCTTACATGAACCGAACGGAAAACCGGATGCGGCGAAGCCTGGTCAGCCACTATTGCAACGCTAGAAGCTTCACCACGTGGGACGGTGGAAATCAAAACCACATCTTGGCCCGCGGCAACACGCACCTTCCTTTCGCGATGCCCCAGTTCGGCACCCCTTGTGCCGCCCTCGATCCAAAGCCATCGCTCAGCGACCGAGGCGCGGTACCGACGATGATGATGGCCAGCGAGGATGGAATGATGGGTGCACAAGAGCCTGGGCTAGAAGACCACGAAGACTGAAGGGTGCCCTTTTGTGTCTGACTCGCATTTAAACACACAGCACGAAGCCGCACGAGGTCGTTGAGCACAGCTTAGGCTTGCGATCCTCGTATACAATCGCTGCATGTTTTCGCAGGCGGTCGCAGCCCTCGCGCTTCTCACTTTCCAGACTCCGGTGAGCCCTTTTGAGTCGTTCGGACCGTACAACCAAGCCGTCCCGACACCCGAGGCTCTATTGGGTTATCGCCTGGGTTCGAGGATCACAACTTATCGTGAGCAAAGCCGCTCGCTGGATGCGATTGCCGAATCGGCTCCCACCCGGATAAAGATCGTCACTCACGCCGAGACCATCGAGGGCCGGCCTCTGCGCCTGGCATTTATCTCAAGCCCGGAGAACATTGCCCGCCTTGAGGCGATCCGCATGGAGCACGAAGCCCTCGCTAATGGTTACTCGGACGCCCGATCGACAGTGCCCATCGTTTGGATCAACGAGACGATCCACGGTAATGAGACGGCTTCTTTTGAGAGTGCGATGGCGCTGATTTACAACTTGGCAGCCTCTCAGAGCCAGAGCGTGACTGACATGCTAAAAGACGTGTTGGTGATCGTCAATCCCGTTTACAACCCGGACGGCCACGAGCGGTTTGCGGTGTTCTACAACTCCATCGCGACCGGATCCAGCGACCGCCTCGCCTACGAAATGACAGAGCCTAGCGTCATCGCGGGGCGCACGAACCATTATCGCTTTGACATGAACCGGGACCGCATTTCTTTCTCTCAGATCGAGACCCGTGCGGATGTCAAAGAGTTTGAGCGGTGGCACCCGCAGGTTTACGTCGATCAGCATGGACAGGTCGAAACCTATTTCTTCCCTCCGAACCCAATGTCGATCAACGCGAACGTGGAGCGGAGTCGGTTTAACCGCTGGACAGAGGTCTTTGGCCGCGAGACGGCGTCGGCGTTCGACCAATACGGCTACTCCTACTACGTAAAAGACCAATTCGATCTGTACTACCCTGGCTATCTCGATTCGCACACGAGCCTCACCGGGGCGATCGGCATGACCCATGAGACGGACGGCGGAAAGACGATCGCCAAAGAGCGATCGGACGGCTCCGTGGTCACGCTCCGGCGCGGTGCCGAAAAGCATTTCGTGGCCGCTATGGCGGTCATACGCTCTGCCGCTAGGAACCGTAAGGAACTGGTGGAGAGCTACTCCGATTTCAAGAAACGAGCCATTTCAGGCGATTTTGCCGGCAAGTTCCAGCGGGTGGTCGTGTCCAGTGAAGATCGACGGCCCTTGGAGCGTCTCGCAGAACAACTGGGCTATGCCGGTGTAAGAACTTCTTGGAGCGGAGCTTTCGCTCAGGTGGACGCGAACGACTACTGGACCGGTTCGAGGGGGAGAGTCGCTTTTCCCGCAGGTTCTCTGGTCATCGATATGGCCCAGCCCAATGCACCGCTCGCCAAGGCGCTCTTGGAGCCACAATCCGACTTCGAACCAGAGTTTCTGAAGGCGCAGCAAGAGAAGAAAAGCACCGCGCCTGCAGGTGAGACTTATCCCGGGCCGGAGGGCCACGAATTCTACGATTGGACGGGCTGGGCCCTTCCCTATGCCCACAATCTCAAAGCGTGGTGGTGTGAATCAAGGCCGCCCGTGCCGAGTTGGCAGCCCGTACCTAGCCATCGGCTAGCTAACGTCGGTTTATCTGCGCTCCCGCCTTCTCAGATCGGGTGGGCCATGGTATACCGGGATCAGGACGATCTTTTGGCGGCTGCAGAGATGGCAACTGCGGGCATTCGAGTGGTCGTCTCGCCCTCGCAGATGCATCTAGAGGGCCAGTCATTACCTCGCGCCACATTCGTGCTCCTACGGGAAAGGAACGAACCCGGGTTCGAAGCGAAAGTGGCTGAAATAGCCCTCAAGCGAGGTGCCGAGCTCGTGCCACTCACAACCCAATATCCATCGAAAGAACGATTTGGGCCCGGTAGCGGCAATACTAAACCGCTCCGCAAACCAAACATTGCCGTGGTCTTCGGAAACCCCGGCAGCCTCGGCAGTGTGGGCAGCCTCTGGTATCTCATGGAGCAGCAGTTCAAGCTGCCGTTTACGCCCATCACGACGTCCGCGCTGAATGGCGACCTCAGCAAGTTCACCAGCATCGTCGTCCCCGGATTCGTCGGCGCAACCGCAACTCCGAAGCTCAAGGAATGGGTCGGATCGGGCGGGAGCCTGGTGGTTTTTGATCAGATCATCTGGACACTTGGAGCGGCCAACTTTATCGAACTTGAGAAGGTGAAAGGAGAATTCCAGCACCTCCCAGGTTCGCTATTTAGAGCAGAGTTGGACCCCCGAAGCTTCCTCAGCTACGGCTTCCCTGCTCCAGAAAAGGGCAAGATCGAGATTGCGGTGCCGATCTCGGGTGACACGTTTTATCAGATACGCCGGGCTGGAGGAAGCGTCGTTAGTCTCTCCGGGGACGAGAAAGTAAGGAAACTGCTGACGGGCTGGGAATTTGAGAAGGAGACGGAAAAAGCCCTCACGAATACCATGTGGTTGCAGGACGTGCCGTTCGGTTCGGGCCACGTGATCCTCTTCACCGAAGATCCAACTGCGCGGGCCATGTGGCCCGGGCTCTATAAGCTCCTGCTGAATGCAATTTTGCTCGGTCCGTCTTAGCCTCAAACAATGCAAAGCCGCAGCAGGTCCTTCTCGAAGTCGGGGTAGCTGGTGGCGATCGCCTCTGCCCCTTCGATTACCGTTTCCCCTCGAGCGATCAGGCCGGCTATCGCGTAGGACATCGCTATTCGGTGATCCCCTTTTGCGTTCAGAGTGGCAGCCGTTAGGGGCGTTGGGCCGCTGATGCTCAGTCCGTCTTCGTAGGTCTCCACTTGCGCACCCATTCTTCGCAGCCCTTCGGCCATGGTCTCAATCCTGTCGCTTTCTTTGACGCGAAGCTCCTTCGCGCCTCGAATCTCGCTCACTCCATTGCATTGCGTCGCAAGCACCGCAAGCACCGGAATCTCGTCGATGAGTCGAGGGACCATGGGAGCATCGATCTGAAAGGGCTTCAGATAATCGGGCGCGCGAATCTCCAAATCTGCGACGGGTTCGCCAAGTTCGCTTCTGTCTTCGCTCATGGCAAAAGGCACCCCGCACTGGCGGAACACATCCAGGATGCCTGTGCGGCTGGGATTCATCAAGAGGTCGCGAACCAGCAGTTGTCCTTTCGGCATAAGAATCGCCGCAACCAAGAAGAATGCGGCACTGCTGATGTCGGCGGGAACCGTGAACTCGAACGCGGATGGCCGCTGCCCGCCCTCCAGAGACACCGCGTATCCTTCACTATCGATCGGATACTTAAATTGGACACCCATCGCGGTCAGCATCCGCTCGGTGTGATCCCTACTGCGAGTAGGTTCACGCACGGTCGTCGTGCCCTCGGTCCCTAGCCCGGCTAACAGGACGCAGCTCTTGACCTGTGCACTGGGCACTGGAGAGTCGTACGTGATGGGCCGAAGCTGACCCCCTCGGATTCGCAGCGGAGGCTTTTCCCCGTCGACTTCGGCCCCCATTTGGCGGAGAGGCACCGCGATCCGATTCATCGGCCGGCGCGAAAGCGACTCGTCACCGGCGAGGAAACAGTCCAATGGCCGAGACGCGAGCAAGCCAGCCAGCAGCCGTATCGTGGTGCCGCTATTGCCGCAATCAAGCAAGCCTTTGGGCTGTTGCCACTCTCCAGTCGGTATGAATCGAACTTCGGTTTGGTTCAGCCATTCATGTCTCAGCCCAAGCTGGTTCAAACACTTCAAAGTAGCCTCACAATCCTCGCCTCGAAGGGGCATTCGTACGGTTGATTCACCCTCAGCGAGTGCAGCAAACATATAGGAGCGATGAGTAAGCGACTTGTCGCTGGGAGGCCGCAATTCACCTTGCAGGCTTGCCGCAGGGACGACGGTGAGCCTCAACCGCGCCTCTTGGAAATGGTCCGTTTGGCTCCGGTAGGTTGCTTCGCCGCCTTAGGCTCATGCTTAAGTTTTGCGCTGGCCGCCTGAGCCATAAGACTCTTTACAGCGTCGAAGTTCTCAGATTCGATCGCGGATTTCAACTCCGACAAGCGGCCCTCTGCATCGTTGAGCACCCGAAGGAGTTCTGTGCGGTTGCCTAGAAATATCTGTGTCCAAAGCTCAGGGTCAACGCCCCCGACCCGCGTCAGATCGCGCCAAGACCCGCCTGCAATCTCTGCGCTCTCGAGTTCCTCGCCCATGCTCACCAGCACAGCGGCGAACGCGTGAGGCAGATGGCTGAGAATCGCGACCTGCCGGTCGTGGGTGGCCGCGTTCATGCGCATTGGTTGCGAACCCATCTCCTTGACCAGCGCCTCGATCTTGTGGAGCGATGGCTTGTCCGTGAACGGCAGCGGCGTCAATATCCAGCGCGAATGCTTAAATAGCCAAGCGGAAGAGAATGCCGCGCCCGTCTTCTCATGGCCCGCCATGGGATGTCCCGGCACGAATCTCGTCTCCTTGTGGGCTTTTGTCCAGGCCACAATGTCGCTCTTGACGCTCGCACAATCAGAAATAACGACGTTCTCGCCGCAGGCGGGGAGCAGGTCTTCTAGCACCGCAACTACGGTGCTAGGAGTCGAGGCGATGAATATGGCCTCCGCTTCACACAGCTCTTTCAGCTGAACGCTGTGGTCGATGCACTGGCGCTCGATGGCGGTGGCGCATGCTTGTGGCGACGGATCGTAGCCGAGAATACGATTGCCCGGCTTTCTTAGCGCGAGTCCGATCGAACCGCCGATCAGACCCAAGCCCGCAATCCCGACCGTCATGGCTAGTCAGCGTACCAGCAGACCCGAACTCTGAAAGGCTTTCCTGGCTCCGCCGGTCGTCTCACCAGAAAGAGAATGGCACCTAAGTCGAAAAGAATCACCGTTCCCAAGAGAGACCATAGCGCTGGCACCCCGATAAAGATTGACAACACCAGGCACAAACTTAAAAGTGCCCCTAGCTCCAACATATATGCTTTAAACGAATTCATATGTGAACCTGCTCTCCAGAGTCTTTGACTCCATTCGCATCTGGTGCGCCCATTCATACCTACCGTGATCGAATCGACTAGCCTATTCCCGGCAAGTGGTGCTGGGTGAGCCAGGTAATAACCGCTTCAGCATGTTCTCGGCCAGCCCCGCGAGGCTGCGATTCTTTTGGGTCGCTGAAGGTGGGCATATCCCACTGCTGGGCCAAGTCGAGGGGCAGCTCGTTGTCGTACCCTTGACTCGACAGCGTCAACACGGCCGAGGCCCACATCCGCGGCACGGTCGCCAATTTATATCCTCCGCCCCCTAGGGCAACCAGAGGCAAGCCAAGCTCCTGGATTCGTTTCACCGCTCCAAGCCAGTCTTGCTGGGTACACCGTAGGTGGCCCAGGGGGTCTAGAAGATGCGCGTCCGTGCCCATTTGGAGCACGATCGCTTCCGCACCGAAATGCTCCAGCGCGGGCAGGATCGTTCGCTCGAAGGCGTCTAGCCAAACATCTCCGGTCGTATGAGCTTGCATCGGCACGTTCAGGCTAGAGTGTTCAACTCCCGTTTCATCTACCGATCCGGTACCCGGAAAGAGGGTGCGCCCGTCTTCGTGAATCGAGCAAGTCAGCACTGTAGGATCGTTATAGAACAGCCATTGAACGCCGTCGCCATGGTGCACATCGATATCGATATAGGCAACCTTGCCGAATCGCTCGCGCAATATGTGGCACGCCACCGCGGGGTCGTCGAAGATGCAGAAGCCACTTGCGCGATTCTTGTGAGCATGGTGAAGTCCCCCACCTAGGCCAAACGCCAGCATGGCCCCGTCCCGCACGGCTTCGGCAGCTCTCGCCGTGGCCGAAGTGTAGGCGAGAGATGCCTCGTACATGCCCGCAAAGGGCGGATTGTCTCCCCTTCCAAATCCAAAATCTCGCTGCACTGGACGCGTACTGATCCTTGGATCGAGCAGTTGGACAGCTTCAACGTACTCAGCGTCGTGAACACGAAGCGGGTCTTCGGGGCCGCCGGGTCCAGGATCGATCCATTGCAGCCCGTACCGCTCTAGAAGCTGAATCGTGCGGCGTAGCCGCTCGGGCCGAAGCGGGTGTTGGGGCCCAAAATCGTAGCCAAGGATCGCTGGGCTGTAGAAAAAGTTAGGAATCATTCGCTGCAGGAGGGCATTCCATGAAAGATGCATTCCGGCTGGTCGTCGAGCGTCTTGAGCAAGGCACCGCTGATTGCGCGGGCCTCCTCTTCCGTGATCTTCTCCGCAAAGATTTCGCAGACGACGCTCTGATAAGCCGGCCAAGCGCTTTTACGGACATCCAGACCCTTGTCGGTAAGGCGAGCATAGAGCGCACGACGATCATTGGGGCAGGCCACGCGCTCGAGCAGGCCCTCTTTCTCTAAGCGATCCACAAGTCGCGTGATACCGCTGCGGCTTAGCAAAACCCGATCGGCAAGCTGCGACATCATGAGGCGCCGCTCGGGAGATGCTTCAAGCGCCAAGAGCACGTCATAGATATCAAGAGTTGGCAGCCCCTGGGAAGCTAGCTCTCGGTCGATTTGACGCGTGAGCACCGCGTGTCCGACCATCAAAGCTATCCACGCCCGCTTGTGATCTGCCGAGAGCTGTTTTTCCACTGTATGACATTCTACGCCTGAAATAGTTGCAGTGTCAAGTAAACATGCGATCTACCTTGGCGACGGTACGCTTGCGCGATGTCCGTCCGAGTCCGCTTTGCTCCGAGCCCAACCGGCATGCTTCATGTGGGGGCGCTTCGGGATGCGCTGTTCAAGTTCCTGTTCTCGCGGAGTCCCGGGGGGACGAACATCCTTCGCATCGAAGACACCGACCGAGCGCGCTATAACCCTGAGTCCGAGGCTGAGTTCATCGAGACGCTGAAATGGGTCGGAATCGAATTCGATGAGGGGCCTCACGTCGGGGGCCCGTTCGGGCCCTATCGGCAAAGCGAGCGCAAAGACGCCGGGCTATACGCCCCTTGGATTCAGTTACTGCTCGAGCAGGGCCACGCTTACAAGGCATTCGATACGCCTGAAGAATTGGAGCGCATGCGAGATGAGCAGACTGCCAGCAAGCAAAACACGGGCTACTTTGGAGGCGAGTGGCGCGATGCCACCCCTGAAAAAGTAGCAGGGGCCGAAGCCGCCGGCAGGCCCTTCGTGATCCGGCAACGCATCCCCAGAGACATCACGATCGCGATCGAAGATGCCATCCGCGGCCGCATCGAGTGGGACAGCAACAACATCGACGATCCAGTCTTAATCAAGGCCGATGGTATGCCGACTTACCACTTGGCATCTATGGTCGATGATCACCTGATGGAGATCACGCATATCATGCGCGGCGAGGAATGGATCGGGTCCGCTGCAAAACATGCCGTCCTCTTCGACCAACTTGGCTGGGAGAGGCCCGTATTCGTTCACTGCCCTGTCATCGTTGGAAGCGATGGCAAGAAGCTCTCGAAACGCCATGGAGCGACCAGAGTCCTGGACTACGCGGCTCAGGGCTTTTTGCCGAGTGCGTTGAAGAATTTCATCGCGCTGATAGGATGGAATCCCGGTGACGACCGAGAGGTCCTCTCCGAGCAGGAGCTTATAGATTCATTCTCTCTGAGTGGAATGCAAGCGTCTCCTGGCCGGTTTGATATCGAGAAACTTACGTGGCTGAATGGAGCGCACATTCGAGCCCTCTCTCCGGAAGAACTTCTAGCTCAGCTTATTGCCTACGTTGCGAATCCTTACACTTCGGAATACTGGGCGAGCCAGGAAGAGGAGATTCACCAACCTGGAAAAGCTGCCATTGATGGTAAGCGGCTTGTGCCACGGTTAGGGAGAATCGAGCAAGCGGCTACTGAGGACCGCACCTACCTTCTCAAGGCTCTTGATCTCGAGCGGGAGAGAGTATCGACCTTAGCCGATTTCGGCGAGGCTCTGGAGTTCTTTCTAGTTGAGCAACCGAATATGGATGAGAAAGCGGTTGCTAAGTGGTTTAAGCAGGAGCATGTAGGTGACCTGTTAGATCGCCTGGTGATGGCCTCGAACCACGTCACGGCGGATCCTATAGCCTACTGGGAAGGCGTCTTGAGAGACTTTCAGGAGGAAAAAGGAATCGAAAAGCTTGGACCCATCGTGCACCCAACGAGAGTGGCGATGACCGGCAAGACGTACGGGCCGGGTTTGTTTGAACTCATGGCCGTTCTGGGGCCCGATCGAGTAAGGGCGCGGGCTCAAGCCGCGAGATCGATGGTCTTATGATGGGGGCCCTTTGCACTATTCCGGCCCACCCATATCACAGCATTGCAACATCGGTTTATAATGCAGCATGCCTGATCCTGAAGTTCGTGCCCGCTTACTAGTACGGAGCGCAATAACGACGAGTTTGACTTTGGCTGCGATGGTTGCCAGTGCGCAATCGCCATGGAAGATCGTTGAGCTGAAACTGCCTGAGGGAGCGTTTTATGCTCGTCCGAGCAGCGTCGATCACCTCCGCAACGTATACGGTCAGGTTCAAATGAGTGTCGGTGCCTACCGGCCGGTGCGTTGGCTGGCTTCCACGGGATGGACGCCGGAGTTTGTGGGTGGCCAAGATGGCTATGCGCGTGGGACGAACGGCAAAGGCAGCTTTACGGGCCTCGTGCTGATGGATGGTCCTGTTGGCGGGCCTAGCGCGAGGCCGATGCTTTGGGGACCCAGTGGCAGCGGCCAGTTTCTAGAGGGTCTGCCTGACTATTATCGGGCCGAGGGAATTGGGGTCAATGCCTCAAACGCGGTAGCTGGCTCAATGATTGCCAAAGATTTTGGGCACCGCGCGTTCTACTGGAAGGCTGGGAAAACCACTGAAATGCCGGCATTCGTGGACTACCCTTACGCGTACAGCGCTGCCATCAACAACGGCGGCTTCATCGTGGGTCACGCGTACGACAACTACAATCCGCCCACGAAGTCAATCGGATGGATTTGGACACCGACAGGCGGAATGCAAACGCTGCCCGGCGGCGGTTCGTATTTCCGGGCCACGGGAGTGAATAACACCGGGCTAGTTTGTGGAACCGCGCGGATTTCTGTAAAGAGCGTGGCAATGGCATGGCCAGCATTCGGTCTGCGGCAAATGCTAGAGGCGTTCCCTTCCTATCCTCATGCCGAGGCGGTTTCCGTGGGTGACAATGGCGACATTGCAGGCAATGTCTGGAGCGGTAAGTGGAACCAGAGAACTGCGCTAAGGCCAGTGTCTTGGATCGGCGGCGTCTGCCGCGATATCAGTGCGGAGAGTGTTTTGGTCGACACCACGCTAGGAACCGCTAACGGAATTAATGCAAAGGGAGATGTCGTAGGCGACGCCTTGTTCTCGGGCCGTAAGAGTGGCTTTCTGGCCATTAAGCGTTAGCAAGGGCCCTACGAAAAGTGCTCAGTATGTTAACGTTTGCGGGGGCTTTGCTTTGCATTGCTTTTGCGATGGCTTGGCGATTGCTTTGCGTAGTGTGTGTCGCTTAAGCGATGCCATGCAAGCCGAGCCACAGCAAAGCAACGCACAGCGACAGCAGAGCAACCGCAAATCAAAAAGCCCCACTTCTTTCGAAGTGAGGCTGTTTTGTTTAAATTAATCCCGGGCAACGCGCTTATCTTGCGGGAGATCGCTCTCCAACTACTTCCGCCGCTGAGGAGCTTGACTGCCGTGTTCGGTATGGGAACG